>JANQKV010000069.1 GCA_028280945.1 Opitutaceae bacterium | reverse complement strand
CGGCCTGACTCCTTGCCGCACCTGATCGCCAACACGCTCCCGCACCCGACTCGCTCCTCTTCTCTGCTATCCAGCACCATCAGCAAAGCGGCGCGACACCCAGCAGAGTGTCACTTAATAAGTGACACTCTGCTGGGCTCGTCGGCCTGCTCGCCGACGTTTACTGCAACCCGCATCGCACCTAGGCGCTGCGCGGCCACGCGACACGTCGCGGTCAGGTTCGTTTTCTGCTTTCTCAAGCCAACGCTCGCTGCTGCGGAAACACCTTCCGCAGAGCCTCACTCAACTCATCCTGCACGTGTTGCAGTACCGCGTAACGCTTCGCTCGAGCCTTGTTGGGTTTAACCCGCGTGCTTTCATCCTTTGCCACCAGGCGATTGGTGAGTGTGCTGATCTTGGCGTTGGGACGCTTCCGCCGAGCATCCGCCCAAGCCACCTGAATCGCACCACCCAGCGCGGCACCTTCGTCCTCAATCATGGCGACCACCGGCACGCCAAAAACATCCGCCATGATCTGTCGCCATACCGGAGACTTTGCCCCTCCTCCGGTGACACGAATCTCCTTCGGTTTAACTCCCAGATCCGCAAGACGACGGAGACCGTAGTTCATCCCCATGGTAACACCTTCCATGGCAGCACGCGCAAGGTGACCTGGTTTGAGAGTGTTCTGGTTAAGTCCGATATACACGCCTGATCCATCAGGCACGTTCGGAGTGCGTTCGCCCTCGAGGTAAGGCAGCATGATAAGGCCATCCGCTCCGGCGGGAGTCGCGGCGACCGCATCGGACAAAGCCGCATGGTTGAAGTCGAAAAGTCCGCGCACGTATTCCGTCACGGTAGTGACATTCATTGTGCATAACAAAGGCATCCACCCGCCAGTGGATCCACAGAATGCGGCGATTTCACCGGCTGGATCAACGATCGGTTCTTCGGCATGCGCGTATATCGTGCCACTCGTGCCAAAGCTCGCCGTCACCACCCCCGGCTTCACATTACCGGTTCCAATCGCACCCATCATGTTATCACCTCCGCCGGCGGAAACGACAACGTCGGAGTTGAAGCCATATTTTTCGGCCACGGCTTTGCGCAGGGTGCCAACAACAGAGTCCGACGCACTCAAAGCCGGCAAACAAGCAGCGATGTCGGGATCGATGGCTTTGATAACCGGCGCTGACCATTTCCGCGTGCGAACATTCATGAAGGCGGTGCCGGACGCATCGCCATGCTCCATGAAATACTCCCCGGTAAGATAGAAGTTCAGGTAGTCGTGCGGTAGCAGGATGTGGCGCAGTCGCTTAAAGTTCTGCGGCTCATGCCGCTTTAACCACAACACCTTGGGCGCGGTGAACCCCGGCAACATGGCCACGCCGACCTTGCGAATCACCGCCTTTTCGCCCCCGAGTTTTTTTGTGAGAATCGCGCATTCCTCTGTCGTCGACGTGTCGCACCAGAGCTTGGCCGGGCGAATCACCTTGCCGGCTTCATCGAGGGGAACGAAGCCGTGCTGTTGACCCGAAACTCCAATGCCTTTGACGCGAGCCCGGTCTATCTGTGATGCGACTGCACCGATCGCCGTGTCGAGCGCAGCAATCCACTCCTGCGGGTGTTGCTCCATGTGTCCGACCGGAAGTCCGGCAATAAGCCTGTGAGGTGCGCGGGCTTCGGCGACTACCTTCCCTGACTCCAGGTCGAGTGCAACCGCCTTGGTGGATTGGGTTCCAGAATCAATTCCGATGTAGATGCTCATGGAGGGAAGGATGATGGGGGTAACGCTGAGCCAACCGAGACGGTGGCACGCTAACCATGCATAAAGATCGGCTGAGCCCGCTGTTCAACCCGGAGCACCGTGCTAACAGTTGAATCCGTTTGTCCAGTCCGCAGGTTTCTGAGGCCAGCTTCCGAAACACCCGAGACTTGCGGAGAACCAAGCTCTGCGCTTGCCTCTTCCTTCTCTCAACTGACTCGTATCCGTCTCATGTCCGCAACCTCGACCATAATTTATACCAAAACCGACGAAGCGCCCGCACTAGCGACTTACTCGTTTCTGCCTATCATTCAGGCATTTGCAAAACATGCCAACGTCAATATCGAAACACGTGACATTTCATTAGCGGGCAGAATTCTGGCAGTTTTCCCGGAGTATTTGACTGAGGAACAACGCATCGGCGACGCGCTGGCCGAGCTCGGTGCACTCACACTCAAACCTGAAGCAAACATCATCAAGCTCCCGAACATCAGCGCGTCGGTTCCGCAGCTTAAGGCCGCGATCGCTGAACTGCAGTCGCAAGGTTACGCCCTTCCGACTTACCCTGACAGTCCGACTTCGAATGAGGACAAGTCCATCAAGGCACGTTACGACAAGGTCAAAGGCAGCGCGGTAAACCCTGTTCTTCGGGAGGGCAACTCTGACCGCCGCGCCCCCAAAGCGGTAAAGGACTACGCGCGCACCAACCCGCACTCCATGGGTGAGTGGTCGTCGGATTCGAAGACAAATGTCGCCACCATGGGGCGCGATGATTTCCGCTCCAACGAGCGCTCGGTCACCCTCCCCGCAGCCACGGAATTTACCATCGAGTTCGAGTCGGATACCGGAGAAAAAACCGAACTGCGCGGTCCTGCTCCTTTGCAGGCCGGCGAAATCCTGGATGCCACGCTTATGCGCAAACAAGCGCTGGTGAAGTTTCTCGGGGAACAGGTCGAGCGCGCGCGGAACGAAGGCGTATTGTTTTCCCTGCATATGAAGGCCACCATGATGAAGGTCTCGGACCCGATCATCTTCGGTCACTGCGTGCGGGTCTTCTTTAAGGATCTCGTCGCGCGTCACAGCAAACTGCTCGAACGTCTGGGAGTAGATTTTAACAACGGATTTGGCGATCTCGTCGGAAAGTTGAACGAACTCTCAGACGATGAGCGCGCCGTGATTGAGGCCGATATCGCCGCCGCCTACACGGCCGGCCCTGATCTTGCCATGGTCAATTCGGACAAAGGCATCACAGGCCTGCACGTGCCTTCCGACATCATCATTGACGCATCCATGCCCGCGATGATTCGGGCGGGCGGCAAGATGTGGGATACGGAGGGTAAGACCCGGGACGCGCTCGCGGTCATTCCCGACAGCAGCTATGCGGGGGTCTATCAGGCCACCATCGATTTTTGCCGCGACCACGGTGCCCTCGATCCGACCACCATGGGATCGATCCCCAATGTCGGGCTGATGGCCCAGAAGGCCGAAGAATATGGTTCCCACGATAAAACCTTTGAAGCCCCGGGCGCCGGCATCATCCGCACCCGGGACAGCGGCGGCAAGGTGCTTACCGAACACAAAGTCGAAGCCGGGGATATTTGGCGCGCCTGCCAAACGAAGGACGCCCCGATTCGCGATTGGGTGAAACTCGCGGTCAAGCGGGCCCGTGCCGCCCAATCTCCCGCAGTTTTCTGGCTCGACGAAACCCGTGGCCATGACGCGCAACTGATCGTGAAGGTGCAGACGTATTTGGCCGAACACGATACGACGGGCCTGGAGATCAAGATCATGGCTCCGGCCGATGCTTGTGCCTACAGCTTGAGCCGCATCAAGGATGGCTTGGATACAATTTCCGTGACCGGCAACGTGCTCCGCGACTACCTCACCGACCTCTTCCCCATCCTGGAAGTCGGCACCAGCGCAAAGATGCTTTCCATCGTGCCTCTCATGAATGGCGGCGGATTGTTCGAGACCGGCGCGGGTGGCTCGGCTCCGAAGCATGTCCAGCAATTCGAGTCACAAAACTACCTCCGTTGGGACTCGTTGGGCGAGTTTCTTGCCCTGGCCGTCTCTCTCGAACACCTCTCCGAGGCGTTCGAAAATCCGCGGGCCAAGGTCCTGGGCGCAGCGCTCGATGCGGCAACCGGAAAATTGTTGCAGGAAAACAAGTCCCCCACGCGCCGCCTTGGAGGCATCGACAATCGGGGCAGCCAGTTCTTCCTCGCGCTGTATTGGGCTCAGGCTTTGGCCGGTCAGCACAAAGATACCGAACTGAAATCCGTTTTCTCACCGATCGCTGAACAGCTCGCCGCGGGAGAGCAGTCGATCATTGGCGAGTTGAATGGCGTGCAAGGCAAGGCCGTCGATGTTGGCGGCTACTACCAACCCGACTTCGATCGGGCCACGGCGGCAATGCGCCCCAGCGCTTCATTTAATGCGATCATCGATTCGATCTGACCGACATCGCCCCATCCTTCCTCTTATGCAAACCGCCGGTGTCCACCGGCGGTTTTGTTTTGGAGCACGGTCCATGTGAGTCCACCCAGCCATCAACGCTCCCGGAACGGTCCGGCATTGAAGTAGGCTGTGCGTCCAAGCTGCGGATCAAGCACAGAACTTGCGCTGGGCGCCCTGTCTTCCCCATCGTGCGGCCATGCCGCTGATTCCGCTTGAGGACAATTTTGATGATGTGATCAACAAGGCGCAGCGCGGGCTGCAGATTAGCAATGAGGACCTGGCCAAACGTGCCGAGGTCAGTGCCAAGGATTTGGCCGCCGTAAAAGCGGGCGAACCCATTTATGCGGTGATCCGGCGAGTGGCGCGACACCTGCGGTTAAATCCGACCACCTTGGAGGCTCACGCCCGTCAGTCCTGGTATCCGGAGATCCCGGTTTTCCCGCGAGGGTTTGCGATGTTTAATACCCCCTTCGGCGACATGACAGTGAACGCCTATCTTGTTTGGGATCCAAAATCGCATGAGGCCGTCGCTTTTGATACCGGAGCCTCGGTAGGCGACATGTTGAGCATTATCGAAGCCGATCGACTGCGGCTTCGCTACATACTGTTAACCCACAATCATCCCGATCATGTCGCGGATTTGCATAACCTTACAGCGGCGCATCCCGATGCTGAGATCTGGGCGCATCGGGACGAACCTGTCAGCCATCCTCGCATTCAGTATTTCGACGAAGGTGTTCATTTTCACGTCGGCTCCCTGGCCATTAGAACCTTGCTCACCGCGGGTCATTCTCCCGGACAGACCACGTTTTTTGTGAAAGGCCTCAGTTGGCCGCTGGCTGTGATCGGCGATTCACTCTTTGCGTCCTCCGTCGGTGGCAGTCCCACCCACTACCGCGAGCAACTTGCCAATAATCGGCGAAAAGTTTTTACCCTGCCCAAGGACACGGTCCTGGCGCCGGGACACGGCCCGTTGACGACTCTGGCTCAGGAAAAACAGCATAATCCCGTGTTCTGCTAAAAGAGAGCGGCTTGAGGGGCAGAATCGGCCTCGAATCAGTCAGCATCACGCTACGTATAAGCACGTAATAGCCTGGCCGGTTTTTAGTTAGACTCAGCAGAGCCCGAGAGATTCACTTTCGGGCATGGGAGCACTGCTGCAGCGCAAGACGGCTATGATCCTGGCGCTGTCACTGAGTCTCGCCATCAGTCTTGTCGTGCTCGCCACGGACACCGAACTCCGCGAGCGATTGGGCACTACCTACTGGGTTCTGGGACTGGCCATCATTGGTTCCATCCTGCTGGTGCTCGCGGGTTATGTTTGGGATCGCACCCTGATGGATCGGTTGCGGGAGATCAACCAACAGGCCCGTGCTCAAGGAACTCTCGAAGAGGAGGATTCCCAAAACCAAACAGAAGAGGACGAAGATGAGTTTAGGGGCAGTCAGGATGAGATCATTGGCGTTGCCCGTCAGATCGAACGGATGGCGCAGAGCCTGCAAAAGATGGAGGCAAGTTATCGCGGTATCGTCGAGGATCAGGTCGATCTGATTTGCCGCTACAAGGCGGATGGGACTTTGACCTTCGCAAACTCTGCTTTTGCCACGTTTTTCGACCGCAAGCGCAAACAGCTTGTCGGCGCCCGCTTTCCTGTTCTCGACCAGGGCTACCCCCAGAAGGACTTTCAAGGTCATTTCCTTGAACGCGATAGTTTCGAAACAGAGCTGACATCGCCCCACCAGAACGAGCCGGTCACCTATCAATGGACGCACCGGGCGATTAAAAACGCCCAGGGAGAAATACTGGAATACCAAGCGGTCGGACACGATATCAGCGATCGGATCGCGGCTGAGAAAGCCCTCATTCGAGCCAAGGAAGCGGCCGAGTCAGCCGACCGGGCAAAGAGTGAGTTCCTCACGGTGGTCAGCCACGAAGTCCGGACCCCGATCAATGCCGTCATCGGATTCGCCAAACTGCTCCGGGATACCGAGCTGGCGGCCGACCAGGTCGAGTATGTTAACAACATCCAACAGAGTGGCGTTACTTTGGAGGGATTGATTGCCGACATTCTTGATGTTTCACGACTTGAAGCCGGACAACTGGAAGTCGAGACCATGCCCTTTACCCTGCGCGACTGCATTGATGATCTCAGGCAGCATTTCGGCCCCATTGCAGACCAAGCCGGACTGAAGTTGAACATCAAGGTCGACCCCAACGTTCCCATGATCGTAAATGGTGACCAAGCTCGTTTCCGGCAGGTGCTGCACAATATCATGGGCAACGCGTTCAAGTTCACGGAACAGGGCAGCATCGACGTGAACATCACCTGTGCCCGCGGCGAACAAATCGACAACGAAGGCATCTGCCAAGTGCGCTTGTTTGCGGAGGTGGCTGACACCGGTATCGGCATCCCTTCCCACCGGATCCGGGAACTCTTCAAGCCGTTCAATCAAATGGACACGTCAAGCACCCGCCGTCGCGGCGGCACGGGGCTCGGCTTGGTGATTTCAAAACGACTCTGTGAGCTGATGGGAGGGGCCATCTCGGTGGAGAGCGAACCAGACATCGGTTCCACCTTCCGATTCAGCGTGGCAATGACCTATCTCAAAGGGGACTCAAAGCCACCGGTAAGTTCCTAGGGCTTCCAGTCCAAAAGCCATCGAAGAAGCATCGCCGGCGCCGGGAATAACGCTGAATAGGGAATATGATTTTCGGGACTTGCGCGGTCGCCGGATTCCCTGCAACGTCCGCCTTCCCTACCAAAGGGCGCGGTAGCCAAGTGGTAAGGCCGAGCTCTGCAAAAGCTCTATCGGCGGTTCGATTCCGCCCCGCGCCTCCAAATTTTGATCCAATTTCGGTTGAGATTTCCCACGCCGAGGTTCGCAGAACGAAGGCGGGCCTTTCTCAACTGATTCGCAAGTTTTCTCGACGAGCGTGAGCCGCACCAAACCGCCCGTCGTTTCATGACTGCATGCAGCGCCTCAGGTTTTTCGTGTCTTTCATGCATTTCGTGGTTTCATCTCTCCGCTTCACATGCCCACCACCATTTTCACCATCGCTAACCAAAAAGGCGGAGTCGGCAAAACCACCACCGCCGTCAATCTGGCAGCCGGCCTGGCGGAGCGAAAAATCCACACCCTGCTGATTGATCTCGACCCTCAAGCCAACGCCACCAGCGCAGTGGGCGTCGAGAAACAAGAAGGCAAGAGCCTCTACGGCCCGATTCAGGGAGAAGGCAGTGTGTTCGAGATGATCACACCGACCGACTATGAACACTTGGCACTGATTCCCAGCGAAGAGGATCTTGCGGCAGCCGAAGTGGAAATCGCTCAGTCTGACAGCTACTTGAGCCGCCTCGCCGACGTGCTGGCGCCCCTCAAGGCCAGCAATGGCTACCGCGCCATCATCATCGACTGTCCTCCTTCCATGGGGATGCTTTCCATGAACAGCCTGGCCGCCGCCGACCAACTGCTGATCGCCCTCCAGTCCGAATACATGGCCCTCGAAGGCCTAGGCCAGATCCTTCGCAATGTGGATCGCATCCGCGAGGCCGGGCTGAACGCCGATCTCAATCTCGGTGGTATCATCATGACCATGTATGACGGCCGCACCAACCTCGCCAAACAAGTCGTCGAGGAAGTCCGCACTCACCTGCCCGAAAAGGTTTTCCAGACCCTCATCCCCCGCTCGGTCCGCTTGAGCGAGGCTCCCAGCTTCGGCAAACCCATCTTCGCCTACGACAACAACTCATCGGGAGCGGTCGCCTACCGGGAACTCGCTGCCGAGGTCATCACGCGTTTCGGTCTCGCCGGCTGACTGAATCAGCCAGCAAAAAATCACATGCGGCTGCTCCTCGCCAAGTATCGGCACGTCTTTAACGTCGGCCTGCAAAACAACCTCGTCTACCGGTGGAACTTTGCAATGCGCGCGATCTTCTCGCTCGTGCATCTGGCCTTCGTGTTCATCCTGTGGGGAGCGGCTTATCAAGGGGAAACCCACATCGGGGGCTTCAGTCTGGAACAAACGCTCACCTACTTCATCTCCCTGCTGGTCCTCCAATTCTTCATCGGTGCGTTCAGCGAGGACTATGAGATCAGCGAGGAAATCCGCAGTGGCTTGATCAACCAGTTTCTCACCAAACCGATCAACTACTTCGTCTATCGGTTCACCATCTTCGTATCGGCTCGACTGGTCTCGGGATTACTCGCCCTGGTGCCGCTTATGCTGTGCCTCCCTTTGATTGCAGACTACCTGACCTTTCCCGGGGAAACCTGGCGGCTGGTTGTGGGCCTGCCCGCCGCCTTCATGTCGGCCATGATCCAGTTCACCATTGCCTACATTTTTGGCCTGCTGACGTTCTGGTTTCTGGAAATCCAATCCTTTGTCATCCTCTCGATGACGATTGAGAGCCTGCTCGGCGGCCAGATTTTCCCCCTCGATCTGCTTCCTCCCACGATCTATCGCATCTCCCAATTCCTGCCCTACTACTACCAGATGTATTTTCCCGCAGCGATCTTCACCGGCCGGATCGACTACAACTCCGCAGTGCAAGGGCTCTGGATCCAGTTATTCTGGGTCTTCGCCCTGCTCGTTATGGCCCAGCTTTTGTGGAGGCGTGGACTCCGCCAACACACCGCGGTCGGCGGATGATTGCATTGCTGAAAGTGGATTTTTGACTGCGGATTGATTTGCCTGCACTTCCACCGCTCCGACCTGCCAATCCAAAACCGTAAATCCAGAATCCAAAATTCGCATGATTCACTATGTCAGACTCTGGCTCGCCTCGATGCGTTACTCGGTGGTGCGCTCGATGATGTTCCGGGCTGACTTCATCATGTGGTCGATGGTCGAGCTGTTTTGGATGGGGGTGAATGTCGCAGCCATTGCCGTGATCTATCAGCATACTGACTCCATCGCGGGTTGGAGCCAATATGAGATGCTTTTGCTGGTGGGGACCTCCATGCTGATTCAGCGACTGTTGATGGGGATTTTTTGGAGCAACCTCTTCGAGATGGGACGCAACATTCGCACGGGCTCATTCGATTTTTTCCTAGCCCAACCCGGCCGGCTGCTGTTCATGGTCTCCACCCGCAAACTCGATCTCGATGGTTTGGCCAATGTGGTCGTGGCGGCGGCCATCGTGGTTTTCTCGGCACGCAAACTTGAGCTGCAACCGTCCTTGACCGACATCTCGCTCTACCTGCTGTTCATCGGCTGCGGACTGTTCATCAGCTACGCGATTCTCCTGCTCCTGGCTTCGGTGAGTTTTTGGACCATTGGCACCAAGGGCGTGGAAGGCGGTTACTTCACCCTCTACGAGTTCTCGCGTTTGCCGAAGCAGGCCTTCAGTGGGGTTGCCAACGTCATTTTTGTTTGGATCCTGCCCACCGTGGTGGTGAGCAACGTGCCCTCGCGGGCTTTGATCTCCGGTTTTGTCGTGAGCGATACCGTTTGGCTGATTGGGACGACCTTGGCATGGCTGGCATTGGCTATTTTCGTTTTTAATCGCGGGTTGCGGCGCTACTCGAGCGCATCATCGTAAAACATGCCCTCCCCGTCAGAAACGGTTCAGGCCCGTCTCAACTATCAGTTCTCGAACCTGGAACTGCTGGAGCTGGCTCTGACGCATCCGTCTTGGCTGCAGGAGCATCCCAAGATTACCTGGAGCAACCAGCGTTTGGAGTATTTGGGTGATGCCGTGCTCCAACTTGTGCTCACCGATTTGCTGTTCAGCAGGTATGCCGATGAGCGAGAAGGAATCCTCAGCCAACGCCGATCGGCCCTGACCAACGGCACCTATCTCGCCTGCCTGGCGGAGGAAGTTAAGCTCGGCCCGGCCCTGCGACTTTCCGCCGCGGAAGATCAAGCCGGCGGTCGAACCAAGGAGTCCGCCTTGGAGGATGCCCTGGAGGCGGTCCTCGGGGCGGTGTATCAAGATGGCGGATTCGACGAAGCCAAACGCGTGATCCACTCGCTCTACGGCGACCTCGACCGACGTCTGGCCAAGGTCATTCCCGCAGCCAATCCCAAGGGGCGCCTGCAAGAGCGGGTGCAACCCATCCTCGGAAATGATGCCCTGCGCTACGAGGTCATGCACATCGCCGGCGAAGACCATGCCCGCGAATACGAAGCCCGGGTCTACCTTCGAGATCACCTCATTGGCACCGGGCGGGGCACTTCAAAAAAAAGCGCTGAAGAAGAGGCCGCCCGCCGCGGACTGGATTCGGAACGTGTGCCACCCGCAACGCCTTGATTACCCGGGTGGCCATGTCTGAACCAAGGGCTTCCCGTCAATTGATCGGCGTGGCACCGCCGGCGCGTGGAGCGGCCATTGCCGAACTCCTCCGCGGCCGCTCCACGCCCGTCTACCTGTTGGTGTGTCCCGACTTGAAAGTAGCGGAGCAGCTTGCCGAAGACGTTCTGCTTTTTGCTGAGATGGGCAAAGTCGCCCCTCCCGAACCCGAAGTCTTGGTCCTGCCTGATTCGATGCCGACTGATGCCGACATGCGCGAAGCCTTTGCCGCATCGGCTGACCGCACCGCGGTGTTGTCCAAACTGCGGGCGACCCGTGGGTCGAAGTCCCTGCCCAAGTCAGCACCCCCGCTGGTCATTCTTACCCACCCGAAGGCACTGCTCCAATCGGTGCCGGCACTCGATCAGTTCAGCAAAAACGAGTTGGTGCTCAAGCCGGGGGATGCCCTCGGCTTTCAGCCGTTGCTCGAGCGCTTGCAACGGTTGGACTATGACTCGGAACCGTTGTGTGAAGCTCCCGGACACTACGCCGTGCGCGGGGGATTGATCGATGTTTACCCCATCACCGCCAACGAGCCTTACCGCCTCGATTTTTTCGGCGATGAACTGGAGGAGATTCGTGTCCTCGATCCCGTCACTCAACGATCCGGTGTCACCGTCCCGGAGATCACGTTGAGTGCCTCTCCCCGTCTGAAACTCGAACCCGCGAAAACCGGCCTGGCCGACTATCTCACCCCCGCCACCACCCTCGTCCTGATCGAACCCGCCCAACTCGAAACTGCCTTCAACCGTGCGCAAAAAGACAACTCCATCCCGGGAAACCCGGCCGCAATGCAAGCGGTGGAGGCGAAGGTCCGCAGCCTGATAGCGATTCAAGACCTGGATGAAGCTTCTTGGTGGTTTCCAGATTCTACCAACGAAGCCGAGACCTGGGACAGCGAAAGTCTGCAACACCACCGCCGCTACCCCACCGATGGTCTGGTCGCCCAAGACCGTCTCCATGCCGAGGCCACCGCCCGGCTTGAGTTTTTGCAACAGGTCCGGCAATGGCAACACGAAGGCTTTGCCGTGCGGGCCGTGGTGCCCAAGGCCGGCGAAACTCAGCGCATTGATGAAATCCTGACCGAAGAGCCCGACTTGAAGGGCTTCCGCCTCGACTACGTGGTCGGCACCATCAACGAGGGGTTTCGTATCCGATTCTTGGACACGAACCGGCTGGCTTGGCCCGGAATCGGAGCCGCCTGTGCGGGTTTGATCATCGTCTCAGAGACCGAGATATTTGGACGCCAGCGTCCCCGACGCCCGGCCGGCAATCGCCGCGCTCTGGTGCAGCGCGCCCAGGTCGACCAGTTGCTCGACTTCGCTGATTTGGTCGAGGGCGACTTCGTCGTTCACCTCCAGCACGGCATCGCCCACTACCGCGGCCTTACCAAAATCGAATCCCGCGACGGCTGGCGGGAGGTTATCTCGTTGGAGTTCGATGACGACGTTACCCTGCACGTCCCCCTGCAGGAATCACACCTGATCAGTCGCTACGTCGGCCTGTCCAAGACCAAACCGCAGCTCGGTCGCATTGGCACGGGGCGTTGGGAAAAAGCCCGCAAGGCCGCCGAGCGTTCGACCATCGATCTCGCGGCGGACCTGCTCCGCATCCAAGCCGCCCGCGAAGCTGAACCCGGTTTTGCCCACGCGCCGGACAGCACTTGGCAACAGGAGTTCGAGGCAACCTTCCCCTACACCGAGACACCGGATCAGCTGAAAGCGATCAAGGAAACCAAGGCGGACCTGGAGCGGGCCCGCCCCATGGATCGCCTGATCTGCGGCGACGTCGGTTTCGGCAAAACCGAGGTGGCCATTCGAGCGGCGTTTAAAGCCGTCCAATCCGGCAAACAGGTCGCAATCCTGGTGCCGACCACGGTCCTCGCCCAACAGCACTTGAACACCTTCCGCGAACGCATGGCCGGTTATCCACTCGCCATCGAAATGCTGAGTAGGTTTCGCACCCCCAAACAGCAGAAATCGATCGTGGCCGCCACCGCCGCAGGCCACGTCGACATCGTGGTCGGCACCCATCGCATCCTGCAGAAGGACGTGGTGTTCAAAAACCTCGGCCTAGTGATTATCGACGAGGAGCAGCGGTTCGGAGTGAAGCACAAGGAACGGTTCAAAAATCTGCGGGCCTCCATCGATGTGCTTTCCATGAGTGCTACTCCGATTCCCCGCACCCTCTACCTTGCCATGACGGGGGCACGCGACATGAGCGTGATCGAAACCGCGCCGACCAATCGACACCCCATCCAAACCGTGGTGAGGACTTACGATGACAAACTCGTGGTCGAAGCCGTGCAGCGGGAAATCGATCGCGGCGGGCAAATCTTCTACCTGCACAACCGGGTCCAGACCATCGATGTCGTGGCGGCCCACCTCGCGCAACTCCTGCCCGATGTCAGTATCGGCGTCGGGCATGGTCAAATGGACGAGCGCAGCCTCGAGCGCGTAATGACCGAATTTGTCGCTGGAAAGTATCAACTGTTGGTCTGCACCACCATCATCGAAAGCGGCTTGGATATCCCCAATTGCAATACCATCATCATCGAAGGTGCGGATCGGTTTGGCCTTTCCCAGCTCTACCAGCTGCGGGGACGAGTCGGTCGCTTCAAACATCAGGCTTATGCGTATCTCCTGCTGCATCGGCACACCCGTTTGGTCGAGATCGCCCGGGAGCGCCTGAACGCCATGCGTGCCCACACCCAACTTGGCGCGGGTTTCCGCATCGCCATGCGTGATCTGGAACTACGCGGCGCCGGCAACCTGCTCGGCGCCCAGCAGAGCGGTCACATCGTGGGAGTAGGATTCGAGCTCTATTGCCAATTGTTGCGGCAATCCGTGGCGCGTCTCAAGGGCGAGAAACCGGCAGCGGCCATTCGCGCCACGGTTAAACTCGACTTCGTTTTTGTGGGTGACGGTGCGTCCTCGGCTCGATCAGAGGGTCGGCATCAGGACGGCTACACCACCCTGCGCGATGCCGAACACGCCGCCAGCGGAGCCGTGGAGGTCGCAGCCATTCAAGCCCGTCTGCCGGCGGATTACATCGCGGAAACCCGCCTGCGCATCGACTTTTACCGTCGACTCGCCATGGCCGCGAATCTGGCGGATCTGCAGCAGATCAAAGATGATCTCCAGGATAGGTTTGGAGGTTACGGTGGCGAAGTTGATGCCTTGTTGCGAGTTACGGAGATCCGGGTCCGGGCGGAACAAAAAGGCATCAGTTCAGTCGAGACGAATAACAACAAACTGAAGTGTCTGCGCGCGGGCAGCAGCCGGGATGACTGGGTCATGCACGGGACTCGCTTTCCGAGGTTGACCGCCCCGGACCCCCACCTACGTTTAGCCGAAATAGCCACCTTCTTAGACAATTTGTCCCCGTCATGACGATGTTCCGAACCCTGATTTACCGCACGCTCAGCGTCGTCGGTATACTGGCTCTCCCCCCCGCACTTTTTGCCCAACCCACCGCCCCGGTCGCTCGCGACAACCTCAACCTCCGCTTCCAAAACGGCATCGCCGCGATCGCGGAAGGCAAGATCATCACGGTCGACGATATTCGCCGCGAAATCTCCCCGATGATCCCGCAATTGCAGCGCGAAGCGCGCAACGAACAGGATTTCAACCGACGCCTCGAAGCCCTGCAGGACGACACGATCCAAGCCCTGGTTGACCGTGTGCTCATCGTAAAGGATTTCTACAGCGACGAGAAACGCCGCATCCCTCCAAGCTACATCGACAACGCGGTCGACGAAAACCTCATCAACGAGTTCGAAGGTGATCGGTCCAAATTTCTGGCCCACCTGCGCCAACGGGGCCTCACGCTCCGCGAATATCGCCGCGAGGTGGAAGAGGACATCATTTATCAATACATGCGCGGGCAAAAACGCCGCTCCGCCACCATCGTTTCACCCGTCGGCGTCCAGGAATTCTACAACGAGAACAAACAGGAATTTTACCAAGAAGACGCCGTCAAACTTCGTCTGATTCAGTTTCAGCGCAAAGACGGCCGGACCGATCGCGACCTGATCGCGCTCGCCGCCCGGGTGCAGGCTCGTCTCGACGTGGGCCACGATTTCGACGACATCGCCCGTGAAGTGTCCGAGGACTCTCGCCGATCCCGCGGCGGTGACTGGGGCTGGTTGGATCGATCCGGTCTCAAACCCGAGTTCAGTGATCCGCTTTTTGAACTCGCCGAAGGCGAAACGACGCGCCCCATCATGCTCCCCGAGGGTGTGTTCCTGTTGCACGCCGAAGAGCGCAAATACGCCGGTATCCAACCCATCGACGAAGTGCGCGAACAGATCGAGCGCGTCTTGATTTCCCGCGAAGCGCGTCGGGCGCAAGAGGCCTGGCTCGAACGCCTCCGTCGCAACAGTTTTGTTAAGCTCTACTGAGCTCTTACCTTCGCCTGATCTTTCAACCCGACCGGCACATGACGGTCGGGTTTTTTGTCGCTCGGAGCCGGGCGATTGAACCGCAACCGTCGATTCTCGCATATACCCCAGCACCCCATGAATCGACGCAAGTTTATCAAATCGTCCGCGGCGGCAGCCGTTACCTCGCAACTCTTTGCCCGCAAATCGGCGCCCTCGGACCCGTTTACCGATCTGAATGTTCGCATCGAACGCATCCACTGCTTCCGCACCATGTATGACCGCCCGCGGATCGTAGGCGGAAACTCCGGCTACAAACTTGCCGGCGGCCAACGGGGCGACTGGATGATCGCCCTTTTCGGCAACAATGGCGTGGTTGGCCTTGGCTCTGCCCCTCGCTATGGACGTCCCCGATCCAGTGACTTTCCTGTCGGCAAGACCGTGGCCGAATTGATGAGTGACGAATTGCTCGCCACTACGGCTGAGGAGATTGGCACCACCGCGCTATGGGACTTCGCCGGAAAAACCCTCGGTCGACCCGTTTACGAATTGCTCGGTGGCCAACTGCGTCCCGATGGCGTTCCGGTTTATGACGGCAGCATCTACATGGAAGAACTCGTTAACCGCGATGCCAACTCAGCCTACCGCAATCCCAATGCGACCTATGGTCGACGTCCGCACTGGACAGACCTCTTTCAGGAGGCCGTCGATATTTCGCGGGCGCTCGGTCATAATTTTGCCAAAGTCAAGATAGGCCGCGGCCATCTCCATCTCGACCGCACCGCCGGAAACCTCCAAGACGCCGCCGTGCTACGCGAAATCCGACGTCACGCGGGCTCCGAATTCAAAATTGGGGTCGACGCCAACAACGGCTACTCCCTCGAAGACACGCTGTGGTTATTGCGCGAACATGGCGATGTGGGCCTGGAGTTCATCGAGGAGATGTTCCCCGAAGCCAAAACCCCCTACCAACAATTGCAGGAGACGATCCGTGAACTCGGCCTGCGCACCTTGGTGGCCGACGGGGAAAACTGGACCACCGCATACGACGAAGGCGTGCCCGAATTGATCAAGGCCGGAGTAATCGACGTGCTTCAAGGCGACATGCGCATGTTTCAAATCGAAGGCATCCTCGCCGAGGCGGACCTCGCAGCAGCAGCGGGCCACGGGGCTCTGATCGCCCCTCACAACTGGGGGTGCGAATATGCATTCTACGTCATGATCCATATGGGTAATGTCATCCCCCATTACTACGGCGCTGAGCACGATCCCGGCACCATCCGTGTGCCGGTAATGCGCAAACAGGGCTACGAAATCATCGACGGCAGGTGCTTTGCGCCCGACATCCCCGGGTTTGGCATCGAACTCGACGAGTCTCTTCTCGACCAAGTTGAAACTGTCTACTCCTACTCCGTTTGACCTGTCCCCCGTGGACGAGTGCATCATCGCTGGTTCGTGGAGCGCACCGCCCTTATGCCTATCGCTGCTAGGTGAAGTCACGAAGTGCCGAGCTGGGCTCGAATGCTTCCGTCGCAACAGTTTCGTTAAGCTCTACTGAGCTTCGATAGACTGTCCCATTTCCTACCCGGCCCAACCGCCGGATTTTTTGGTCCCTTGAGCTTCCGGGACCATCCGCGGGTTCTGCGGTCAATGATCATCATGGCCGGACAAGGCCGGAGTTGTAGCGACTCTCTTTTCGGTTTCCTTTGCATCGTTGCACAAACCCTTCTCCCGAGACTCATGAAAAGCCTCCCCTGCCACTCCTTTATCAGCTGGTTATCCCAGAGAAGACCTCATGTCTTTTTCATTCTGTTGACGGGGGCGTTGGTTATCCCCGTCCATGCCACCACGATTGAGCAGTCTTCCGCTCATCCTTTTTATTGGGAGGTCGATGGCGCGCCGACTCTCCTGCTTGGCGGCACCGCCGACGATAATCTTTTCCAAATCGAACACCTGCACGAGCATTTGCGGGCATTAAAAGCAACGGGCGGTAACGTCATCCGGTGCACACTGAGCAGTCGGGATGAAGGCAACGTGAAACCCTACGCGACTGACGGTGCAGGGCTTTTTGATCTGCAGGAATTCAATCCCGGTTACTGGAACCGACTGAGCCAGTTGTTGGCTTGGACCGCCGAACTCGGCATCATCGTTCAAGTCGAGATCTGGGCAACTTACGATTTCTACTGGGGAGACTATGGTTGGGCATCAAACCCCTTTAACCCAACGGCGAACCGCACGTATTCGGCTGACCAATCCGGCTTACCGCAGGTGATCGATCATCCCGCGCAGACTGCGGTAAATCCGTTTTTCGAATCGGTGCCTGCTTTGGGAAACAATGTCTTTCTGTTAGAATTCCAACAGCAGTTCGTCGACAAAGTCCTATCCCTAACCCTGCCCTACGATCACGTTCTCTACTGTATCGATAACGAAACCAGTGTTCACTACGCGTGGGGTGAATATTGGGCTGCCTACCTTCAGAATGCAGCTGGGATGGCCGGGAAACGGATCTTGGTCACCGAGATGTGGGATAGTTGGGATCCATCCGAAGGCAAAGTCGAAGGTGCGCTTATGCAAAGCCCCGATCTCGGGGGATGGTTTGCCGAGCACACGAACCCTGACCTGCACATAGTCTCCAACTTTCGGTTCTCTTTGGAAAGGCCGGATCTGTATGCCTTCCTTGAGGTATCCAATCATAATGCACAACGAGGCCAGACCCACTATGAAACCGCTATTTGGGTGCGAAGTCAGGTGATCGATTCAGGCATCCTCCGTCCCATCAATAACACAAAAATCTACGGCGGTGATCTCGATCAGATTTGGGCGGGCAGCCGCGATGACGGACGAGATCGTTTTTGGCGCAATATCTTCGCCGGTCACGCGTCAGCCCGATTTCACCGTCCTCCCACCGGCATGGGTTTCGATCCCGATGCCCAAATGAACCTGCATAGTGCCCGTAGCCTTACGGATAGCGTCCACCTTTTCACCATGGAGCCGGCCAATGCACTCTTAGGTGAGCGCGAAGCGGATGAAGCCTATTGTCTGGTTCAACCCGACCATCGCGAAGTGCTGCTGTATTTTCCCAGCGGAGGAGAGGTATACTTGGATCTGAAGGCTGGAGACTACACCTTGCAAGGAATCGACGTAGGATCGGCCGTCTGGCAGCCCACTGAGAAACAGGCCCTGCCAGGAACGATCAAAGCACCTTCTTTAAAACCTTGGGCCGCGGTGCTGCGACGCCGGTAATCCCAAAACTCAATCGGCGACTCTTCTCCATCCGCACCAATCTGCAAAACCCACGATCGGAAAAGCCACCGCGGTTGGAGCAGTCTCTCTTTCTGCGGTTTGTCACTTATTAAGTGACAAACTCTCAGTCTCCAACTCCTTGCCTTCAATCAATGCGAGCGCGGCGGCCAAGGGCGGGATCCTGCCCGACGCCACGCGATGTTCAACTCTGTCGAGTCGCGCCCGCACATCCTCCCGCTGGTAGAACTGAGATTTAAGGCTCTCCTCGATCAGCGCATGCATCCATTCAATCGCTTGCTCGCGCCGGCGAATGTTCAGCTCGCCGGTTGCCTGCAAGGTTTTGAAGAACTGCTCAGTGACCCGCCAGACTTCGCCAATTCCCTGCCCTTCCAGAGCGGAGGCCAACAACGCCGGTGTCTTCCACCCCACGGTGGCCGAATGCAGATAAGGCAGCACGCGTTTCATCTCCGCCAAGGTAGCCATGCAGCGGATACGATTGTCACCGTCGGCCTTGTTGATGACCAGCATGTCAGCCAACTCGATGACGCCCTTCTTGATACCCTGCATTTCATCGCCAGCTCCGGCGATCATGAGCACCATGAAGCAATCCACCATGGATCGCACGGTGGTCTCGCTTTGGCCCACTCCAACCGTCTCCACGATGATCACATCATAACCGGCGGCCTCGCAGAGCATGATCGCCTCACGCGTCTTGCGGGCGACACCACCCAATGACCCACCCGCGGGTGATGGACGAATGAATGCATTGGGTTCACGACCGAGTTTTTCCATCCGAACCTTGTCAGCCAGAATACTACCGCCCGTACGGGAGCTGGAAGGATCGATCGCGAGCACGGCGACCCTTCGCCCTTGTTTGATAAGCTGGCAACCCAAGGCTTCGATGAAGGTGCTTTTGCCCGCACCGGGGATGCCGGTGATGCCAATGCGTTTGGCCCTGCCGGTCTTGGGCAGCAGCTCCTGCAGCACCCGCTGGGCTTTTTCCCGATGCCGCGAGGCATTGCTTTCCACCAGGGTAATGGCCCGTCCCAGGACCGTGAGGTTGCGCTCTGAAACTCCTTTTACGTAGTCCTCAACCTCGAGGACAGCGCGGCGAGGGCGCGGGTTGGCCGGCGCCGCCTCGACGCCGGCCGTCCGCACTCCTTCCATCACCCATGTGGCGAAACCTGCCCCGGCTTCGTCCGGAACCCACTCGGGACGAGGCTGTGGGCAGCCGTCATGGGTGGTGGTCGGGCTGGACAATGGTTTCTTGCTCATTCCGCTTAAGCGGGTTGGAGGCGATTGAGCAAAAGTTCCAGAACCTTGAGAGTGGACTTGGGAATGACCGTACCGGGTCCAAAGACCGCACTGGCTCCGTTTTCCAACAGGAACGCGTAGTCCTGCGCGGGGATGACCCCACCGCAAACGATCATGATGTCATCACGACCGAGGGCGGCCAATTCCGAGCGCAGTTGCGGCAACAACGTCTTGTGACCAGCGGCGAGCGAACTCATGGCCACCACGTGCACGTCGTTTTCCACGGCTTGGCGGGCCGCTTCATCCGGCGTTTGGAACAAAGGCCCGATATCAATATCGAAACCCAGGTCGGCCATGGCGGTGGCAACCACCTTGGCTCCGCGGTCGTGGCCGTCCTGACCTAATTTGGCCACCAGCAAACGCGGTTTACGGCCTTCGTATTCTTCGAACTCCGCGACCTTGGCCCGCACTTTCTGCACAGTTTCATCTTCACCAAATTCCTGGCGGTAAACCCCACTGATGGAGCGGATCTGCGCCTGATAGCGCCCGTAGACGTTCTCCAAAGCATCGCTGATTTCGCCGAGGGACGCCCGCGCTTGCGCCGCGGTAACGGAGAGCTCAAGCAGGTTGCCTTCACCGGTGCGAGCTGCTTCTTCGAGCGCCTTGAGGGCAGCCTGGCAGGCAGCGTTGTCGCGCTCGGCGCGAAGCTCCTTGAGGCGGGCGATCTGGGCTTCGCGCACGGCCGTATTGTCGACCTCAAGAATGTCGAGCGGATCCTCGACCGGGAGCCGATTGCGATTCAGGCCCACGATCACTTCCTTGCCGGAGTCGATCCGGGCCTGGCGGCGGGCCGCCGCCTCCTCGATGCGCAGCTTCGGAATGCCCGCCTCTATGGCCTTGGTCATGCCACCGAGCTTTTCAATCTCGGCCAGATGCTCGCGGGCCTTTTTCACCAAATCATTGGTGAGGCTTTCGACGTAGTAACTTCCGCCCCACGGATCCACCACATCGCAGATGCCCGTCTCCTGCTGCAGGTGCAACTGGGTGTTGCGCGCAATGCGAGCGGAGAAGTCGGTTGGCAGCGCGATGGCTTCGTCGAGAGCGTTGGTGTGCAGACTTTGCGTGTGACCGCAGGCAGCGGCCAGGGCTTCGAGGCAAGTCCGGCCCACGTTATTAAAAGGATCCTGCTCGGTAAGCGACCAACCCGAAGTCTGCGAGTGGGTGCGCAACGCACGTGACTTCGGGTTCTTCGGGTTGAATTGATCCACGATCTCGGCCCACAGGAGCCGACCGGCGCGCATCTTCGCAACCTCCATGAAGTAGTTCTTGCCGATGGCCCAGAAGAACGAGAGCCGCGGGGCAAACTTGTCGACATCAAGACCGGCTTTCACGCCCGTGCGGATGTATTCGAGTCCATCGGCCAGTGTATAGGCGAGTTCGAGGTCCGCCGTAGCTCCCGCTTCCTGCATGTGGTAGCCGGAGATCGAGATGCTGTTGAATTTCGGCATCTTTTGCGAAGTGAACGCAAAGATGTCGCCGATGATACGCATGGAAGGTTCGGGCGGATAAATGTAGGTATTCCGCACCATGAACTCCTTGAGGATGTCGTTTTGGATGGTGCCCGAAAGGTCCTCCAGCTTGCAGCCCTGCTCCAACGCTGCGGTGATGTAGAATGCCATGACGGGCAACACGGCACCGTTCATGGTCATGGAGACCGAAACCTTGTCCAGCGGTATGCCGCTGAAGAGTGTCTGCATGTCGCGAATCGAATCGATCGCAACACCGGCCTTCCCGACGTCGCCAACCACGCGGGGATAGTCGCTGTCGTATCCGCGGTGAGTCGCGAGATCGAAGGCAACGGACAGGCCCGCTTGGCCGGCGGCGAGGTTGCGCTTGTAGAAGGCGTTGGACTCCTCGGCGGTGGAGAAACCCGCGTACTGGCGCACGGTCCAAGGCCGCATCACATACATGGATGCATAGGGACCACGTTTGAACGGCGCGATGCCGGGCACGTTGTCGAGCTCTGCGTTGTCCGGCAAGTCACTGCCGTCGTAGAGCGATTTGAGCGGAATTTGCTCGTAAGTCTCTTCGGTGGTGGCGGGGGTTTCAACCGCCTCCCCGACCGGGACCTTGATGTTGTCGAATTCCAGATCTGCCAGGTTTTTCATGTGGTGGGTTCCAATAAAGGTTATGCTTCGACGGCCGTAAGCAGACGATCGAGGATGTCAGGCAAGTTGGCGCGAATGTGGATAAACTCATCCACCCCCGCATCGCGGAAGGACTGCACAAGCGCCTCTTCGCGCGGCAGGCCGGCCAATACGATTTGCAGGTTCGGTTTCGCCGCTTTGATCGCCCGACTGATCTCCGGAACAAGTTCCGGATAGGTATCGTCGGTGGAGCAAATCACAGCGACATCCACATCACCCGCGATAGCCGCCATCGCGGCCTCACTCGCCGTCGCGAAGGCATCTTTGGCCAAAGATTCAAAGCCGCCGACCGAAATGAACCCGGCCGAGAAGTCGGCGCGAGGTTTGTGTTGTTTGACCGGCCCCATCTTGAGGAGCAGCGCCGTGGGGGTTCGCCCACGGCGCTGGGTTATCGCCTCGGCTCGACGGCGCAGGGATTCATACACCGCAGCAGCGCGATATGGGGTTGTGGGGTTAAGAGAGACCATCGACACTGGTTCATCCGCGCGGGGAGCAGCATTCGCTACCGGCACGCCGTCACGAATCGCGGAGATCGCACCCGACAGACAGTCCGGCCAGTTGCGGGGGCCCACGCCAGTGAGTCCGTCCGTTGAAATTGGATCAGCAACCGGCGGTTCCGGCAGCTTGTCGTGCAGATTCGGGAAAATGTTCGTTCCGACCAGACCGTTGCGTCGCACCGCATAGTTTTTGTCACGGCCCACCACCACGCTCTGGACTTGGCTTTGCGGCCAGCCCTCGCGCAATGCGGCGCGCATGCCACCGAGCTTTTCGATTTCGCGGAAGATATCCCATGCGGTGCGAGCCAGTTCGTCGGTAAGCGACTCGATATACCAGGAACCTCCGCCCGCATCCTGCGGGTTGGTGAAACCGAACTCCTCGCCCACCACGGCGTGGAGGTTGCGGGCGACGCGCTCACCCAACGCAGAGTGTTCTCCGAGGGGCTGATCGAAGGTTGCAATTTCGAGACCGTCCACGCCGCCCAGCACAGCAGAGAGGCTTTCCGTCGTGCCGCGAAGCATGTTCACGTGGGTATCCAGCTGGGTCTTGCTCCATTCACTGGTGCAGGCGTGAACCTTCATGCCGGTGGCGGCGGCCGGATCGGCGCCGAGACCAACCAAAAGCTTGCTGACCAGCACTCGCCAAGTCCGGAACTTCGCCAGTTCCATGAAGAATTGAGGACCGATGCCAAATGTCACCAACGTGTGTTGCAACACGGTGAGCTCAACCAAGTCGCGGTTCTCAAACTCGCGCAGGTATTCCGCCAAAGTCGCCAAGGCGAAACCAAGTTCCTGCCCGGCATGCGCTCCGGACTCGTGCCATACCGTCGCATCGACGGCGACCGACTGCAGGCCCGGAGCATGCGATGCACACCAACGGGTCCAACCGGCGAGGTTGTCCAACAGGGCTTCGTCATCGGCGGGCGTTTCACCAGTGCGGACGGCTTCACCGATGGGGTCGGACGCCACATTACCGGAAAGACTCTCCGAAGCGATGCCCTGAGCCTTGGCGTAAGCCAATAACAGGGCGGCCGCCCCGAGGGGATCCGCACCGGCCGGTAGTGATACCGGCACGGCGGTGAGGTCCACATTATCCAATGCGGTGGCAAGTTCTTCAAGCGTGCGCGGAGCCCAGTCGGCACCGGCGGCATCGGGACGCGGCAGCGAAACCGCGTCCTGACCGTTCATGAGCCCGTCGAGCAAAGCCTTGTTGTAGGCAGCGGCATCCGGACGGCTGATCTTTTGCAGACGGCGGCAGATGGGTCGGACTTTCCAGCCGCGACGAAAAGGAGCCTGGCCGGGCTTCTCAGCTGCATCCACCGAAGCCGGAAGATTGGCCCGGGTATAGAGCGGTTGGAGCGCAATACCCTCGGGAGTGCGGGTGACCAACCGCTTGTTGAAGTCAGCACCCTTCAGGTCTTTTTCGATCTGGGCGCGCCAGGCTTCGAGCGCTGTTTCGAGTGAGGCGGAGGGAGTGGAGGCGTTGTTTTCTTGGCCCATAGTTGCGGGTTCGTTCGTTTCCACCTTAGCCCGGGCTCGTCGCGATTCGCTCCGCAGATTTTGGCCAATGGTCGGCGCATGATTTGGAATGCGCACAGCGTTTGGCCAAATCATGCTTACCCAAACGCAATCCACGGTGAGCCGACGTCGATGGATTCCGGCACAGTTTCCGTCATTCAAACCCACTCAATCCTTAGACTTACATGATCACGCAAATCGATCACCTCGGAATCGCCGTCAAAAATATCGAGACGGCGGTCGAATACTACGAAAAAGGGCTCGGCCTGGAGTGCGAGCACATCGAAGTAGTGGAATCGCAAAAAGTGCGCACCGCTTTTTTCAAAGTGGGCGACGTGCACCTTGAACTTCTGGAACCGACTTCGCCAGAAAGCCCGATCGCAAAGTTCCTGGAGAAAAACGGCGAAGGGATTCACCACGTCGCGTTCGCCACCGACGGAATTCAAAAGCAACTCGCCGATGCCTCCGCTGCAGGCATCCGGCTGATCCACGACAAGCCCTTCCCGGGTGCCGGAGACAAGCTGGTGGCTTTCCTTCATCCGAAATCGACTCACGGAGTCCTCACGGAGTTTTGCGCTCCCGCTGATTCTCCCGCCGCCACCGTAGCCGAAGATTGAGTGCCCGCCCCGCGACGCCTCACCAAGTGCTGAACCCAACGCATGAGCATTGATCCCGCCCTCCTTGAACGTCTCGAAAACGCTCGCAACACCGCCGAAGCCGGTGGAGGCGAAGCCCGCATCGCCAAGCGACACGAGAAAGGACTTCTAACTGCCCGTGAGCGACTCGCCCGACTCTTTGAGCCGGGCACGTTCATGGAATTCGGCAAACACGCCCAACACGCGTGCCACCAATTCGGCATGGAAAAGAAGTCCATGCCGGGCGATGGCGTCGTGACGGGGGTGGGCTATATCGATGGCCGACCGGTAGCTGCCTTCAGCCAAGACTTCACCGTCGGCGGTGGTGCCTTGGGCCGCATTCACGCCAAGAAAATCTGCGATCTCATGGAGTATGCCGGGCAAGCCGGCATGCCGGTCTTCGGCATCAACGACTCGGGCGGCGCCCGTATTCAGGAGGGTGAGGAATCCCTCTCCGGTTATGGCCAGGTGTTCTTCAAGAACGTCCTGCTCTCCGGCGTCGTGCCACAGATTTCACTCATCGCCGGTCCCTGTGCAGGCGGAGCGGCCTACTCGCCTGCCCTGACCGACTTCCTGATCATGACGCGCAGCAACGCGCAAATGTTCATCTGCGGTCCGGAGGTTATCAAAGCATCCACCGGACAGGTTACCACCATGGAAGAGATCGGCAGCGCCGATGCTCACGCCGCCATCAGTGGCAATGTCCACTTCGTGGCCGAGGATGAGGATCACGCGATCGAGATTGCGCACAAGCTGCTTTCCTTCCTGCCGTCCAACAACGTCTCGGATCCGCCGCACAAACCGATGGAAAACCTGGTTTTCAATCCCGATCCGGTGATGAACGAACTGGTGCCGGCTGATCCCCGCGAACCCATCGATGTGAAGAGAGTCATCGCCCAATTGGTCGATCACGGCGACTTCCTCGAGGTGCAGGAGCACTTCGCGCCCAACATCGTCGTCGGACTTTGCCGGATCCAAGGGTTGGTCACCGGCATAGTCGCCAACCAACCTGCGATCAAGGCCGGCACCCTGGACATCGATGCATCGGACAAGGCGGCTCGCTTTATCCGCTTCTGCAACATCTTCAACATTCCCCTGCTGACCTTGGTCGACGTGCCCGGCTTCCTGCCCGGCGTGGCCCAGGAACGCGGCGGCATCATCCGCCACGGTGCCAAGATGCTCTTCGCTTATGCGGCCTCCACCGTGCCAAAGATCACTGTCATCATGCGAAAGGCCTACGGAGGCGCCTATCTGGCAATGTGCAGCGCCGACATGGGGGCGGACATGGTCTTCGCCTGGCCAACTGCGGAGATCGCAGTGATGGGAGCAGACGGTGCGGTCAAGATCCTCTACAAGCGTGAGATCGCAGCCGCGGAAGATCCCGCCCAGGCCTCCGCGGAATACGCAAAAGAGTATCGCGACAAGTTTGCCTCCCCCTACCAAGCCGCCGCCAAAGCCATGATCACCGACGTGATCGAGCCGTCCCAGACTCGAGGAATCGTCTCCATGGCCCTGCGCAACACCCTCTCCAAAAGAGAGACCCGGCCGCCTAAAAAGCATGGCAATATTCCCCTGTAAACCGTCTACCCCGCGACCTCTTCCACCTAGTCTCTTATGAAACAGCTCCGCATTACCGTAGATGGTAAATCCTACGACGTCAGCGTCGAAGTGCTTGAGGAAAGCAACCCGGCAGACACCGCTCCGGCCGCGCCTGCTCCCGTGCGTTCCGCCGTCGTCCGTGCTCCGGTCGCCGCCCCGATTGCAGCGCCCAAGCCGGCCGCCAGTGCCGCTGGTCCCGGGACCGTGGTGAGTCCCCTGGCTGGCAAGGTCGTTTCCATCGATGTCGCCGTGGGCGACGCCGTGAACGCTGGCGATCGGGTCGCCACCATCGAAGCGATGAAGATGAATACGTTCATCTACGCCGAGTCGGATGGCACCGTCGCCGAGGTGACGGCCGAACCCGGCCAGATGGTCGACGAGGGGGCCGCCCTGCTAAAGCTCAGCTAACCCTCCACTGCCATGACCTTAGTCCCTTTGGCTCAACTCCCGGATCAGCCCACGCTTTCTGAAGTCCTCGGCTTTCAGCTGACGGGTCTGATCGTGGTGTTTGGCGCCCTCGCCACCCTCTGGTTGGTCCTGGAGCTCATGGGTGTGTTCTTCCGCCGACGTCAGGCTCAAAAAACAATCAAAAAACAGCCCGTGGCCAAGGCCAGGACCAAGGCAGCGGAGCCTCCTGCTCCCGCCGCACCGGCGGAGGACGGTCTGTCTCCCGTCACCGTCGCCGCTGTGGCGGCCGCGGTTCATGTGGCATTGGGCGGCAGACCCCACCGGGTGGTCTCCATTCGAGCTTCCAACGGCAGCACCAGTTGGGCGGCGGAAGGCCGCCGCGAACACTTCTCTTCTCACCGCGTTCGTTGAGGACGTAACATGATTCAAAATCTGATTGATTTCTACCACACCACCGGGTTCAGCCAATTGAACCTTCCGATGCTCGTCATGTGGGGCATCGCGGGGGTGCTACTCTATCTCGCCATCGCGAAGAGATTCGAACCACTGTTGTTGGTGCCCATAGCCTTTGGGGCGATTATCGCGAATCTGCCCACTCGCGGCATGATTACAGTCGAGGAAACCACCCCGGGGGTATACCAGTCCGCGACGTTTGAAATTCATACCGATGTCCTGGAAACCCGGGTGGGTGAAGACGGCCAGGTTGAGAGCCAAACACTGCGGGTCACGGAGATGCACGGCGGCCTCTACGATTTCCTGTCACAGGGAATCAAGCTCGAGCTGATCCCCCCTCTCATCTTTCTGGGGGTGGGCGCACTGACCGATTTTGGCCCGCTCATCGCCATGCCCCGCACGCTGCTGTTGGGGGCGGCCGCTCAGGCCGGCCTGTTTCTAACGTTCTTCAGCTCTTCCTTTCTTGGCTTCACGTCCAAGCAAGCCGCCTCCATTGCCATCATCGGAGGAGCTGACGGCCCCACGGCCATTTTCCTGAGCAACAAACTTGCCCCCGAGTTGTTGGGAGCAATCGCGGTTGCAGCCTACAGCTACATGTCACTCGTGCCGCTGATTCAGCCGCCAATCATGCGCCTCCTCACCAACCACAAGGAGCGCAAGATCAAGATGAAATCCCTGCGCGAGGTGTCGAAGTTGGAGAAGATGATCTTCGCCATGATTGTGATGGTTCTGTGCGTGCTGCTCGTGCCCGATGCCACCGCATTGATCGCCATGCTGATGCTGGGCAATTTTCTGCGCGAATGTGGTGTCACGGAGCGATTGGTGAAGTCCGCTCAAAACGAAATCATCAATGTGCTGACGATATTTTTGGGAACGAGTGTTGGCATCACCATGCGAGCCGAGAGTTTCCTCGCGCCAGCGACGATGAAAATCATCCTCCTGGGGGTCGTTGCCTTCGCCGTATCAACCGCCAGCGGTGTGTTGATGGCCAAAGTCATGAACCTAATTACCCCCAAGAATCCGGTGAATCCTTTGATAGGATCGGCTGGTGTGTCGGCGGTGCCCATGGCCGCACGCGTCTCGCATCACGAAGGACAAAAATACGATCCCCGCAATTACCTGCTCATGCATGCCATGGGACCAAACGTTGCGGGTGTCATCGGCACGGCCATCGCCGCCGGCTACTTCATTTCTGTCTTCAGCGGATAATCGAAAAAGGCTCGAACGCTCTCACTAAAGGAAGCCAACAGAGGTTGGTTTCCAAATCAGCCACATCCGGTTAAAACACTTCAGTGCCTTCCTGAGATGAAAAAACTCCAAAACTCAAAGTACCTTATCTACGCTATTCTAATTGTTCTTTTGACGGGTGGGTGTGCCTCTGTCCCGACACAAGACACCAAGGTCTATCCCGAGCCCCGGGACGACAAGGGACTGGTTTATTTCTTCCGAGAAGGTAAATTCGCTGGATCCGCGATTTCCTACAAAATCCGCAGCGACGAGAAGATCATCGGCGCGATCAAAAACGGGAGCTATTTCTTTTATTGGGCTGAACCCGGAACCCACACGTTTACGGCCAAAACTGAAGCCAAGGTCTCGCGCACCCTCGAAATCGAGGGAGGGGAGACTTACTACATCAAGTGCGGCGTGGAGATGGGTGTCTTCGCAGGAAGGCCATCAATGACGATCGTCAATGAACAAGAGGGCAAATCCCTCCTTCCTGAACTGAAGTATGCCGTGAGTCCCAAGGTGGAAGAGACCGAATCGGCACAATAGAAAACCAAACGAAACCCTTCGTAACCAAAACGACGGGATATTTCCGAGCTCTCGCCTACCACACCTGAACCGGACTTTGGAATTGGCACGATTTTAACGGTCAGGAATCCAAACTGGATTCCAACCGTTTCATGCGTTTGTGTTGAAGTGTGTCTAACCCCATTACCCGCCGAACCGCCCTGAAATCCATCGCCACCACGTCCGCCCTGGCCGCCACGGGAGGCACCCTCGCCTCCTCAACCGCGGCGGCAGCTGATCATAAATCCACCTCGAAGCTCGGGCGTTACAAGCACTCCGCCTGCAAGTGGTGCTACAAGAACATCTCCCTTGAAGAGATGGCCGCAAAAGGACGGGACCTGGGCCTCGATTCCATTGAACTGGTCAACGTCGATGAGTTGCCGATTCTCACCAAAAATGGCTTGAAGTGCGCCATGGTCTGGGGCGTGCCCGGGGGGATCACCGAAGGGCTCAATGATGCGGCGAATCACGATGCCATTGCGGGGTTCATGGAACGGGAGCTGCCGCGCATGGTCGACCTCGGGGCAAAAAACATGATTTGCTTCTCCGGCAATCGCCGGGGCCAATCCCCCGAAGAGGGCCTGGAGGTCTGCGCGCAAGGTATCGCTCGATTCATTCCCCTGGCGGAAAAACTGAACGTCACCGTTTCCATGGAACTGCTCAACTCGCGCGTGAATCACGAGGACTACCTGTGCGATCGCACGCCCTGGGGAGTGCAGCTCTGCGAGAAAGTGGGATCGCAAAGCTTCAAGCTGCTCTACGACATCTATCACATGCAGATCATGGAGGGTGACCTGATCCGCACCATTCGCGATCATCACCAGTGGATCTCCCATTACCACACCGGCGGCAATCCCGGGCGACACGAACTTGATGGATTATATCAAGAAATTGATTACAAGGCCGTGATGCGCGCGATCGCCGACACCGGCTACACGGACTTTGTGGGCCAGGAGTTCATGCCCACCGAGGACGATCCCCTGGCCGCCCTCGCCCGAGCGATCAAGTTGTGCACGGTGTGACGTTTGGAACGTTCGGCTGGAAAAGGAAGGTATCCATCTTCGCTGAGGCTTCGGCGGGCAAACACCCTAAAGAACTAGCCACCCTCGCATCCGCGGCAGCCCCTTCCCTCTTTCACGTCATCACCCGGAGGCTGCCATTTATCGTTTAGCCTTCCGATCAGTTATGGACGGGAGATTTGTTTTGGCCTCCCTTGGCACGGTGTGAAACCTTCACCGCTTACGCCTCAAATACCCGTGAAGAACTGTTTCCCGCCCTTTTTCTTCGCGGCCGCCTCGATCACGACCCTGTCCGTCGTCGCCGCGTTGCCGCCTTATCCCGACTCCAAACTGTCCGACGACGTGCGTCAGGCCGAACCCGTCACCACACCGGCAACCGACGCTGCCAAAAACGCCATCGCGGGATTCAAAGTTCCCGCGGGATTCGAAATCGACCTGTGGGCCGGAGAGCCGATGCTTTCCAACGTCGTTGCCTTCGACTTCGACGAGCAAGGTCGCGCGTTTCTTTCGGAAACCCACCGCTACCGTACCAGCGTGCTGGATATCCGACACTACATGGAATTCAACGAGCACGACCTGGCGCTGCGCACGATCGAGGAACGTGAAGCCATGATTGACCAGGTCTTCGGCGAACAAGCCGAAGACCTCGCCATCGAGGGAGAAATCGTGCGTCTCGTGCAGGACACGGATGGCGACGGCAGGGCAGATGCGTCGAGCATATTTGCGGACGGCTTCACAAGCAAACTCGATGGCATCGCGTCCGGTGTATTGGCAATGAACGGGAAGGTTTGGTTCACCAACATTCCGAGCTTGTGGCAATTCGACACCGATGAGAGCGGAACCCAAGAAGCCGCACGCCACGAGTTGCTCCGCGGCTTCGGAGTTCGCTTCGGTTACACGGGACATGACTTCCATGGCCTGGCCTTCGGCCCCGACGGCAAGCTCTATTACTCGATTGGCGATCGCGGCACCCATGTGACAGGCCCGGATGGCGCGACGGTAAATTTACCCGACGAGGGCGCTGTCTTCCGTTCGAACCCTGACGGCACTGAATTTGAACTCGTGCATCGTGGTCTGCGTAATCCGCAGGAACTGGCCTTCGACGAATACGGCAACCTTTTCACCGGTGACAACGACTGCGACAACGGCGACATGGAGCGCTTGGTCTACGTGGTCGAAGGCGGCGAATCCGGTTGGCGAGTGGGATATCAACATGCGCCATTGGGCCGGGCGGGACCTTGGATGAGCGAGGGGCTGTGGAAACCAGATTTCGCTGGCCGCGCCGCCTACTTGCTGCCTCCGGTCGCCAACATCGAGGACGGTCCCTCGGGCATCACCTACTATCCGGGATCGGGCTTTGACGACCGCTTCAACCGCACGATTTTCATGACCCACTTCAAAGGCACGGTCGCCACTTCCGGCATCCAGACCTATAAAATTGAGGAAGCCGGCGCCACGTTTAAGGTCACGGAATCCAAACAGTTTCTCTGGGGCACCCTGCCCACCGACGTCACCTTTGGGCCAAACGGCGATTTTTACTTCGTCGACTGGGTCGTGGGTTGGCCCAAGTCCAACAAGGGAAGGATCTACGCCGTGCGGCCGACGGATCGCAGCGCCGAAGCCCAGGGTCTGGTCGATGAGGTGAAAACGCTGATCGGTGGAGGCATCCTGGCAGCCAATACCAACACGTTGCTCGATTTGCTGGGACACCGCGATCAACGCGTCCGGCTGCGCGCACAATACGAAATCGTCGAGCGGGGCATCGATCATCTCGAAGCCTTGCAAGCGATTGCGATGAATCCGGACAGCGCACAACTCCACCGCATTCATGCCATCTGGGCCCTCGCCCAGCTACGGACTCAGACCGCGGAGGCCTTCAACGGTTTTGATAACCTGTTAACCGACGCTGATGCCGAAATTCGTGCGCAGGTGGCCAAAGTCATTGGAGATCGTGGTCACTTCGAGTTGGCCGGCAAACTGGTGCCACTCCTTCGGGATAAGGCGCTTCGCGCCCAGTTCTTCGCTGCCCAAAGCCTGGGGAAATTCGACGATCCCAGCGTCGCCGGAGAACTGGTCGAACTGCTGCGGCGCAATGACGACACCGACAAATACCTGCGGCATGCGGCCGTGCATGCATTAACCCGTCTGAACGCCCGGTCGGTCCTCCGAGGAGTCGAGAAGGATGAATCGGCTGCGGTTCGGCTCGGCGTCCTCCTCGCCTACCGCAAACTCGGCAGCCCTCGAGCAGCACAATTCCTTACCGATGCAGATCCATTTATCGTGCGGGAGGCTGCCATCGCTATCAACGACACTCCGATCGAGGCCGCCCTGCCATCCCTCGCCGCCCTGCTGGGACGCGGTGATCTCGCTGACGAAGCCCTGCAACTCCGCATCATCAACGCCTGCCATCGCATGGGACGTCCCGAGGATGCGGTGGCCCTCGCGACTTATGCCGCCAGCAATGATGTTCCCCGCGAGATGCGCCGCGAAGCACTGCGCCAGCTCGCTTCCTGGCCGGAACCCTTCCATCGCGATCGCCTCGTTGGTCTTTACCGCCCCCTCCCCGTGCGAGACGCCGCACCGGCCATCGCTGCGCTCGAAAGTCAGCTCGATCTTTTGCTGGAGACGTCACCCTATTTCATCAAACGAGCCGTCTTGGCAGCGGTGCGCGATTTGAAGATGACGGCCGCCACCCCACGCATTCGCAAAATTCTGGCGACCGCCGAAGAGGATGGCGCGGTGCGGGCCGAGGCGCTGGCTGTGCTCGACGATCTGGGCGACGACCGCCTGCTGGATGCCGTGGACCTAGCCGGGGCGTCGGACTCGCCGGAGCTACGATTGGCCACGTTGCCCATATTGGCTCGGCTTTCGCCCGAACAGGCCTTGCCGATTCTCACTCAAATGGCGGAGCGTGGCACACCACGGGAGCAACAGGCCGCATTCAGGTCCATTGCCCAGCTTAACCATCCCGAGGCCGAATTGCTCCTCGCCGAAGGCCTGCAACGTCTCGGCGAAGGCATCGTCCCTTATCTCGCCCAAGTTGAGCTGTTGGATTCAGCCGAGGCCTCACCATCGGAAATTGTCCAATCCGCGATGGCCGAATTGAAACAAAAATGGGCCGCTTCCGGTGACCAACTGGCGGCGTTTCGCGGAGCCTTGGAGGGTGGCGACGGCCGCGAGGGTTGGCGTCTGTTTAATGAACATCCCGTGCTCGCCTGCACCCGGTGCCATCAAGTGCATGGCGAAGGCGGATACGCCGGTCCCGATCTCACTGGCCTGGCTGATCGCATGTCCACGGAAGAGATGCTCGAAGCCATCATCTATCCCAACGCAACAATTGCGGAGGGCTTCGATGTGGTGGCGTTCACACTCTCCGGCGGCGGATTCCACGTTGGCATCGTCGCGGAGGAGACGGAGGAAACGATTACCATTTTCGATGCGAATGGAGACAAACAGAGCTTTGCCGCTCCGCTTGTGACCGAGCGCGCCGCCGCCCCGTCGAGCATGCCTGCGATTTTTGGGATGGTTCTCAACCGGACCGAACTTCGTGATCTGATGGCCTTCATGCGCTATCTCACCAGCGAAAACGCGGAAGCGGAGGCGGAGGCCCGAGCCACCCACGAGGGGTAGACGCGCATTCGCAGGCTGGACGTGAAAGATATTCACCGGAAAACTGCCGCCACAGACCTTGACCATGGCCTCGTCCAGCGAATCTCTCCCAAACCGTCTCGCCACCATGGCAGCGAAAGAGCGGCCCCAGGAGCGGATGCAACAACTCGGGGCCAATGCCCTGAGTGACGCCGAATTGCTAGCCATGCTGCTTCGCAGCGGAACCCAAGGGCACGATGTGCTGACACTCGCCCATCAGTTGATTCAACAGGCTGGATCGTTGGCGGATCTGGTGCGCTGGACCCAGCGTGATTTTGAGAAATGCAAAGGAATCGGCCGAGTAAAGGCGCTGCAGTTGTTGGCGGTAATGGAAGTCGCCCGGCGCGTGCTTTCACAAGAGCGCGGCAAACAGCCTGTGCTGGATCAGCCCGCGGTCATCGCCGACTACTGCCGTCCCGGTTGTTTGGGACTCGCCGTGGAAAAGTTCTGGGTCATCTGCTTGAATCGACGCAATAGACTTCTCCGCCAAGTCGAGGTGACTTCAGGCACGGCGGGAAGCACGTTGGTGCATCCCCGGGAGGTTTTCCGGGCAGCTATTGAAGCTTCGGCTTCCGCCGTCGTCTGTGTGCACAACCACCCGAGCGGCGATCCCGCCCCCAGCTCGGCCGATGTTCGAGTGACTCGCACTCTGCGGGAGGCCGCGCAGACAGTGGACATCACGCTGCTGGATCACGTCATCATCGGCGAGGAGGCCCATGATCCGACCGGACTGGGCTTCTACAGTTTCCGCGACGCCGGGGTGTTGTGAGGAGAAGACGGCACATTCTGTGGAATTCGTTTCCCCATGCTCACGCGCACTTCCTTGGTGTAACCCAATCGTTCATAGAACGCCTGGACGGCCTCATTTCCGTCCGTGATCTGTAGGTTGATCTTCAGGCATCCCCGGGCAATCAGCGCCTGCTCCACCCGATCCATAAGGGATCGGCCAACTCCGCTTCCCTGCCGATCCGGCAGAACCGCCAGGGAATAGATCCAGCCGCGATGCCCATCGTAGCCACCCATCACCGTGCCGCAGGCAACCCCATCCGTATCCACCGCGACAAAAAACAGGCCATCGTGCACTGCGAGTTTCTTGTCGATCGACAAACCGGGCTCGTTGTGAGCCGTGGGGTATCCAAAAACGCGTTTCCAGAGCGCAATGACCTGATCGCGATCGGCTTTCGGATCGAATTCCCGGATGAGCACGGAAGATTTCATGCGACAGTATGCCTGTAGTAAATATGACAAGGAGACATGGCGAACGTCCTGTAAAAGAGGGAAAAACGGAAGAAACCGGATAGTTGCCAAGGGGCATCGTCACAGAATTGAAAAAATCCCTTGCCCTCAGAGTGCGGAACCATGAACTACGCTCTTCCTCTCGGTGGGATACTCAAGTGGCCAACGAGGGCAGACTGTAAATCTGCTGGCTTATGCCTACGGTGGTTCGAATCCACCTCCCACCACCACTTTTAAAACGCCTCCGGCCACGGAGGCGTTTTTCTATCTAAAAAACCCGGTGGATGAGAACCATTCTGGTTCGACGGAAGGAGGCAAAGCCGACTGGAGATGGGCCGCGCCGTAGGTGCGGGCCTGCGCAGCAGGACGAAGCGAAGCGGAGCCAATCCACCTTCCGCCGTCGTCCCGCCACGCGGGACTATGGCGCGACTAGCCCACCACCATTTTTTGAACCGCTTCCCGCCACGGAAGCGGTTTTTTGGTAAAAACGGATGTTTCGGAATCCAAACCGGAAGGGACCGCGAATACCCGCTGCATGGATGGTGACCCCACTGGCCAGCCTTCTTTGTTCAATCCCTTAGATCCTTCTCCTATTCCGGCCATGCATACCGCTTTCACCTACCGGGCTGTGTTCAACCAGCCCTGATCTTCAAGGGAAACAGGATGACTCGATGATCGTACAGACCGGCTAATCGGTCAGGCCGGCCTCCCGGTGGATCCTGGCCAAGTCCTCGACCGGGATTTTGATCACCGCTCGATCATAAGTCATCAGGCCGTTGATCTCACCTTCGACATCGGTTGTCTGTGTATAGACACCCGCCGCAACTCCTTCGGCTCTCAATTCCCCCAACATGTTGGCCGTGCGAACATAGCGTTCGCGATATTCGGCAAGGGTCTTCGGCAAACCACCGTAACCCCAATTGCGTTTGGTGGGATCCCACTGATGCCCTTCGACGAGCCAGCCGTGTCCGCCAAATTCGCCCATCACCTTGATGTAGTCGTCAAATTCGGTGAGCTCGAACGGGAAAACAGGATCCGGGTAATTGTGCTCATCCGCGATGTGGCCGATTGGAAAGAAGTTACCACCGCTGGCAATATTGAGGTGACGGGTGGGATCGTAGTCCAATACCCACTGCCCGATCTCCATGCTGCGATGCTGGCCCCAGCGCTCGTTAAAAGTCGTCCAAACGACCACAGACGGATGATTGTGCAGCACGTCGATCATCGTCTTGAGTTCCCGCATGGACTGTTCGTGCGCCCAGTCCGGCCAGTCGGCATCGAGCGCATTGTCACGCTCGGCGCGCCACCAGTTGTTGTTGCGTGGCTCGTAGCCCGGTAAGTCCGCCCGAAGTTTCTTCCACTTCGGCCATTCATTGGGCCCCGCTCCGCCGGAAACATGGTCCTGCCAGACCAACAAACCTACCCTGTCCGCATGGTAGTAGTAGCGACGGGGTTCCACCTTTTTGTGTTTCCGGATCATGTTGAAGCCCGCCGCCTTCAAAAATTCCATTTCAAACACAATCGCCTCGTCGGACGGAGGATTCAGAAAACCGTCCGGCCACCAGCCTTGGTCAAGCGGCCCCCAGTGAAAGATCTCTTCCCCATTGAGCGAGAAACGCCAGTGTCCATCGGCATCCTTGGACCGGCCGACGGAGCGGAATCCTACATAGGAACCGACTTGATCGATGACCTCACCCGTGTGATCGAACACGGTAACGACAACGTCAAAGAGTATCGGATTCGAAGGTGTCCAAAGTTCCGGATCGCGCACATGAACCAATACTCGGTTGCCGTGGGCCACCGAACCGGCGACCGGGGTTCCGTCCCGACTGACCGTCACTTCCATGCTGGCGGCCCCGTCCCCGACGACTTCGATCCGCGCATCCAACACCCCTTCGGCATCAGCCACCAAACGAAGCTCCTCGACATAAGTGGAAGGCACCTGCTCCAACCAAACGGTCTGCCAAATCCCGGAAGACGGAGTATACCAGATGCCGCCATTATCGATCTTCTGTTTCCCGCGGAGCTGGTAACGATCATAAGCATCGGTGTCGTCAATCACCCGGAGAACAAGCTGATTGCTTCCCAGTTGAACCGCATCGGTCACCTCGAACGAAAATGGGAGATTGCCCCCCACATGGGAACCGACCTGTTCCCCGTTGACCCACACCTGACAGGCGTAGTCCACGCCTTCGAAATGCAACAACGTGCGCCCGGCGGATTCCTCATGATTGAAACTGCGGCGATACCAAATGGCTTGATTGTCCTCCAATCGCCGGCCGATCCCGGACAGCGGGGTCTCCATCGCAAAAGGCACGAGAATTTTCTCAGCCCATGATTCCGGCTGCGCGGCCCCGCGGCCCGTCGTGGCAAAGTCCCATAATCCATTCAGATTCGTCCAGCCTTCACGCACAAGTTGGGGACGGGGGTATTCGGTCCAGGCATTCTCCGCGGTTACGGTTTTACCCCACGAGGTAAGCATGCTGCCTCCGATCGGACTCCAATCTGATTGGGTGGCACCGGATAAAACCATCGTGGACGAGAAAACTGCAGTTAGAACAGCTGAACGAATTGAAGGCATGATCTTTGGAAGGGGTTGAGGAGCAACGAACCGCAAGTGCACCGGCCTGAAATCCAATTTCCAAGCCGCGGATCGGATTATATTGCGTGCCCGTCAAGCGCACCGGTCCCCGGGTCTTTGGAAAGGGCAAACCGGATTCCCATCTCACCGCTGCCAGCTACGGCCTCAAAAAAGTGGGGGCGGATGCCTCGCTACCGGCATCCGCCCCCGATGAAACCGAGAACTGGAAGTTCTACGGAGATTGTTTAAGCGCTCATGTAGGCGAGCCGGCCGGCAACTTCCTGCACCTGCGACACGCCTTCGTGGAGCTCGGCGATGGCATCCCAGCGTCCGTTGAGAAGCGCATCACGAGCCGAACCACGAATCTCGACTGTAACAGAATCGTTACCAAACCGAACCTCTTGCCGATCCACGTCAATCGTTACTTCGATCGTGGGATCCACCTCCACGGCAGCCGCGATCTTCGCGATGTCCTCGCGAGAAGCACACGCACACGGGATGCCGAGCGTCGTGCAGTTGCCAAAGAAGATCTCCGCGAAGCTCTCCGCCACGATGCCGCGGAAGCCATACTTTTGGATCGCCTGCGGAGCATGCTCACGGGAAGAGCCGCAGCCAAAATTCGCTCCCGACAGCAGGATCGTCGCACTCTTGAAGCGCTCTTCATTGAGGGGGTGAGGCTTGTTGTTGCCGTCCGCATCCTTGCGCACGTCGTAGAACAAATACTCCCCCAACCCATCAAAGGTGACACATTTCAGGAAGCGTGCCGGGATGATGCGATCCGTGTCGATGTCGTTGCCGGGCACGTTTATCGCCTGGCCGGTGAGCGTTGTGATTTTTTCCAATGCCATGATGTTGCTTTCCTTAAATTTGATCAGTTCACGCCGAAAACTTCCCGGGCATCCGCAACCTCACCCGTAACGGCAGCGGCAGCGACCATAAGCGGGCTCATCAGAACCGTACGGCCGGTAGGAGAGCCCTGGCGGCCCTTGAAGTTGCGGTTGGAGGACGAGGCGCAGAGTTGGTCACCGATGAGTTTGTCGGGATTCATCGCCAAGCACATGGAGCACCCGGCGCCGCGCCACTCGAAGCCCGCCTCGGTCAAAATCCGGTCGATCCCTTCCTTTTCGCATTGGGCCGCCACGATTTGCGACCCCGGAACGGCGATGGCCTTCACGCCTTCCGCCACCTGGCGGCCGGCGATGTATTTGGCGACTTCCTGGAAGTCGGAGAATCGGCCGTTGGTGCAGGACCCGAGGAAGGCGACGTTGATGGGCGTGCCCTTGATCGGCGAACCCGGTTGAAGCTTCATATAATCGAGAGCCTCCTCGATCGAAGCTTTCTCATCATCGCTGGCGGCGGTTTCGGGACGGGGAATTGATTGCTCGATCGAAATGCCCTGACCGGGATTGATTCCCCAGGTCACGGATGGGGCGATGTCAGCAGCGTCGATCACCACAACGTCATCGTAAGCACAGCCAGGGTCCGAAGCGAAGCTGAGCCAGCGTTCCACCGCCGCATCCCAGTCGTCACCACTCGGTGAATACGGACGCCCCTGCAGGTAGTCCACCGTCGTTTGGTCAGGGTTTACGTAACCGACCCGGGCACCTCCCTCGATCGACATGTTACAGACCGTCATCCGTTCTTCCATGGTGAAGCTGTCAAACAGCGTGCCGGCATACTCGTAGGCGAAGCCCGTGCCACCATTGACCCCCAGCTGGGCGATGATGTGAAGAATGACATCCTTGGCATAAACCCCGGGCCGCAGCTCGCCGTTTACCTCGATGCGACGCACCTTCAGCTTGCCCAACGCGATGGTCTGCGTGGCGAGCACATCGCGGATCTGGGTGGTGCCGATGCCAAACGCAATGGCCCCAAACGCACCGTGGGTGGACGTGTGCGAATCGCCACAGGCAATGGTGGTGCCGGGTTGAGTGATGCCCTGCTCCGGTCCCACGATATGGACGATACCTTGTTTGCCCGTGCCGCGATCGAAAAAGGTAACGTTGTTATCCGCACAGTTTTTCCGCAGTTCATCCATCATCGCCTGCGCTAGGGAATCGCGATAAGGCTCGACCAACTCATCGGTTGGAACGATGTGGTCGACTGTCGCGAACGTGCGGGTCGGCATGAGCACCGGCAGTCCGAGATCACGAAGCATGCCGAACGCCTGGGGCGACGTGACTTCATGGATGAGATGAGTGCCGATCAGCAACTGCGTCTGGCCGTTGGCCAAGGTGCGAACCGCGTGAGTGTCCCAAACTTTTTCAAACAGAGATTTAGCCATGAGTTTCGAAGGATTACACTGAGCATACCAGAACTTGCGATACCAAAGAAATACTTGTTTAGTCCTCATTGATGCCTCGTGAGTATCAATTTGATTTTGAGTTTCGCCACCTGATTTACTTCCGGGAAGTGGCTCAACATCTGCACTTTCGCCGCGCGGCCGAGACGTTGGGAGTGGCCCAGCCGGCGCTGTCCCGGCAAGTCGCACAGCTGGAGGAGGCGATGGGCACGGCGCTGTTCACCCGGTCCAATCGCCGCGTCGAGCTCACCCCGGCCGGTCGACATCTGTTGGATCAGGTCGAACCGATGTTGCGCCGGGCCGCCCGTTTTCCGCAGGAAATGGCCGCGATCGCAAACGGCCGGTCGGGTAGCTTGCGCGTGGGGTTTACGGGGTTGGCGATGGCAACGGTTCTGCCGCGCGTGCTGCGGGAGTTCCAACAACAGCGCCCGGATATCCGGGTTGAGCTCACGGAATCTCCCACCGCTTCCCAAGTGGATACGTTGCGAGCGGGCGAAATCGCATGCGGGTTTCTGCACCCGGATTCGCTGCCGGACGGATTCCAGTCACGACAGCTTCTGCAAGAACGCAACGGCGTGGTGCTGCCCTCGGACCACCCTTTGATTCGTCGTCGTTCCCTGCAACTGAAGGACCTGCGCGATGTTCCGTTTGTCTTGTTTCCCCGGGAGCACAATCCGAGTTTTTATGACCGAACGCTTTCCGCTTTTGCGGCAGCTGGCGTAACTCCCCAAATCGTCGAGGAGATCTGGCCTCGCACCAACGCAGTCGGGCTGGTGCGTTCGGGCCTGGGAGCAACGCTGATGTGTCCGTCCGAGGCGAAGAACTTGCCAAGCGAAGTCGTGTTCCGGCCCCTGCGCGGACCCACACCCGAAAGTCGGCTGGCCTTGGCTTGGCGAGACTCCGTCGACAATCCGCCGGCGTTACCGGCATTTTTGGCAGCCGCCCAACACCATGCCGCGTAGATGCGCCACTCTACGCAATGGTGCGTAGACGCCACGACACGTGGTTGACGGCTCCATCCATGGGGCAAATTTTTGGGACATGCCGGGCCCTTTTCACCACCTCCGGAATCATTCTGTCCGGACTTCGGGCATGCTCCTGATGACGTTGCTACTGGTAGGTTTGAGTCCGTCGGCGCAGGCCAACTTGTTGGATCCCGAAGCGGGCCGCCCGATTTTTCGCGACTACCGGCCAACGGAATATCTGGGTCACCCTCAGATCTTTGATGTGACCCAGGACACCAACGGGTTCATCTATCTAGCGAACGTACAGGGGATCATTCAATACGACGGCGTGCGTTGGGAACACCACCCGGCGCCACTGACGTTTACCTACGGAATCCGAGTGACGCCGGATGGCCGCATCTGGGCGGCCAGCGCCGACAACCTCGGCTTCTTCGAGGCCAAACCCGGCAGCACAAAACTCACCTACCAATCCATCCTGCCCCGGTTGCCCAAATCAATTCGGAACATTGACCGAGGTGGAGACATTATGGTCCATGACGGTGCCGTGTTCTTTTCCACTCCCCAAGCCTTGATCCGAGTGCGTGGCGATGACGTGTATCACTGGCCGAGCGCTGAAGGAGACCGCTATGGCGGATCGATCAGCATCGTGGATGGCAAGCTGTATTGGCTGAGCCGCGGCCGACAATTGCTGCGGATAGAAGGAGACGACGCGATTCTGGTGCTCGAGGACAAAGAGCTTTTGGACGGCCACACTACCCGCGGCATCGGCCGGCCCGGACAACCGGCGCTGTGGGCCGTCAGCAACAAGGGTGCGTTTGAAATCGATCCGGCATCGCAGCGGATGGTTCGTATCGAAGGTCCGCTCGACGACATGCTGCGCACCACTCGCATCAACGACATCGAGCGGCTGGACAACAAGACCCTCGCGATCGCAACCAGCCAACAAGGACTGATCATTTCCAGCAACGACGGCCAAAAAATTCGCCAAATTGGCCGGAATGAAGGGCTCGCCGACAACGCTATCCTGTCGCTGTTTGTGGATCGGAACAACGGCCTGTGGGCAGGCATGAACTCGGGCGTGGTTCAGATTGCCCACGACAGCCCCATCACGGTATTCGACGGCACCAACGGTCCCACGCCCGGCACCATCGACGGTTGGTTTCGGCATGATGGCAAAGTCTATGCCGGATCGTTTGACGGGCTCTATGAACTGCGCGCTCCCGACACCGCCACAGGCATATCGCCCCGTTTCGAACGAATCGTGAGCTCTGTGACCAATGTTTTTGCCTTCACCCAACACGATGGAGATTTGGTTTTTTCCGATTCATACGGCCTGAATCAACTGCTGTCCGGCAACACCACTAAACTGATCCTGGATCTGAGTCATAATCCCCCGAAATCGATTGCTGATTCCCGCCTCGTGCCTGGCCGGGTCTATGCCTCGGGCCAGGATGGGTTGTCCATTTTGCAGCGCACGCCGGAGGGATTCGAAATCCTGGGTGAGGTGCTTGACCGGGGCACCAGTTTTTTCTTTGTCGAGGAAGATGACGGTGACGTCTGGCTAGGGAGCTACAGCACCGGATTCACCCGGGTTCCCGCCGCTCACCAAATCACGGATTGGGACAACATTCCCCATGAGACCTATTTCCGCAGTCATGGCTTGCCCGAGGAGATGACGTGGACAACGGTCACCGCTGGTGCCGCCGGAACCGTGTTCTTCACCGACGCCGGTGGCATGGAATTTGATGAGAACACCAAACAATTCGTTCCCGATGACCGTTATCCCATCCAAGGTGAAACCGGCTTGGGACTGACTCCATCGATCGTGACTGCCGACGGTTCCACCTGGACGTCGGTCTTTGGCGAAAGCGCGATGAATGCGAAGTTTGCTTTCGGTCGATTTCTTCCCCCAGGGACAGAGGGAAAGATGGCATGGCAAGCCGCTCCCGGAGGAGCGCTCGACGAAATCGGATTTGGTGGCTCCGCCGTGCTCTACGTCGACGACCGTGGACCCAAACAAGCGCTGTGGGCCCGGGGCTACGGCAACCACATTCGCATCGAACTTGATCGGGTCACTGACGAGAGTCCGGACTGGGCGGCGTTAATTCGCAGCGTCCGGCGGGATGGCGAGACATTTGCCACTCGTAAAGGTACTGCCGGCGGGCCGTTTTCCCTGCCCTTCTCGCTAAGCCCGCTGACCTTTGAACTGGCGGTGCCACGCTACGACGTAAGCGACGGGTTTGATTACCAGAGTCGCCTGGTGGGATTCGATGACAGCTGGTCGGAATGGTCGGACATTCCCCAAGTGAGTTTCACCAACCTGGAGGGAGGTCCCTTCACATTGGAAGTGAGGGCACGCGATGCATCCGGTCACATCAGCAATGCGGCTGTCTTCACGTTTGCCATCACTCCTCCCTGGTACCGCACCCAAACAGCCTACCTGGGCTACGGGTTGCTAATCATAGCCCTATTCGCGGGCGGCCTGCGCTGGCGACTGGCGGCCGCGGAACGTGAGCGCCGGCGGTTGGCGACGTTGGTGGAAAAACGAACCGTCGAACTCGCCGAGGCCAAGGAAGAAGCGGAATCCGCCAACCAAGCGAAATCCACGTTCCTGGCCAACATGAGCCATGAGCTGCGCACCCCGCTCAATGGCGTGATTGGCTACGCTCAGATTTTGCTCAAGGACCGTGAACTCGACACGCGCAATCGCGAGCGAGTCAACATCGTCGCGCGTTCCGGGGAGCACCTCCTGCGCATGATCAACGAGGTGCTCGATTTCTCCAAAATCGAAGCCGGCCACGTGGAGTTGAAGCCTGCCCCCTTTGACCTCGCGGCACTGCTCCAGGACATCGTGGCCAACCAGCGACCCAAAGCGGATCACAAGTCCCTGGATTTCAGGTATTCAATCGATGGTGACATCACGGGACAACACCTGGGGGACACGCAAAAGCTCCGCCAAGTGGTCGAGAACCTTTTGGGCAATGCGATCAAGTTCACCTCTGCCGGCGAGGTCGCACTCGGCGTCGAAGCCCGGGACGAGGAACGAATTCGTTTCTCCATTCACGATACCGGGGTCGGGCTGAGCGCCGCCGACCTCGCTGATCTTTTCGTGCCCTTCAAACAATCGGTTTCCGGCCGCCCCCCCGAACCTGGCACGGGCCTGGGTCTCTCGATCAGCCAACACCTTGTTGGTCTCATGGGCGGAGAGATCAAGGTGGAGAGCACTCCCGGCGAAGGCAGCTGTTTTCATTTTGAGATCCCGATTCCCGCCATCGCGGAAGCGCCGGGCAAAAGCCCGGATCTCCAGCCAATCATCGGTTTCGAGGGGCCCGAACGCAGTGTTTGGGTCATCGACGATGTTCAGGTAAACCGCACACTCATCGACGAAATCCTCACTCCAATCGGGTTCAGTGTGTCGGACCACGCCAACGCAGACGAAGCCTTGGCAATCCTGGACGATGAAACCGCCCTGCCCGACGGAATCATTGTGGATTTGCGCATGCCGGGCATGAACGGGCTGGAGTTCACGCAACTACTCCGCCGTCGTTATGGTCCCCGGCCCAAAATCATTCTAATGTCGGCTTCGGTATTGGCCTTTGACCCACAAATCGCGCTGGACACTGGTTGCGACGACTTCCTGCCCAAACCGTTTCGGGAACAGGACTTGCTCGAACGCATCGGGCGGGCACTCAAACTCACGTGGGTGCGGCAGGCGGCTGCCGAATCAGAGCAACCCGCGGGTGGACAAAAACACCTGCCTGAATCCGATCTGCAGCAAGTCCACCGCGACTTGCTGGAACATGCGCAACGCGGTGACATCCGCGGGATTCGGGAAATGATCGAGGAGTGGTCGCTGGATTTCATCGAATTGGCGGAGTTGGCCGGCAAACTCCGCCCCCTGGTCTCGACCTATCAAATGGACCGTATTCGCCAAGTGGTGACAGATGAAGTCAACGCGCCACGCCCGTCCAACCCGGCTTGATCCCCCCTAAACTCATGTCTGCTGCAGCTACCATTCTCGTGGTCGATGACACCCCGGCCAACATCGGCGTATTGCTCGAGGCCTTGGAAACCGCCGGCTTCAACGTGTTGGTCGCGGAGAGTGGCAAAAGTGCCCTTGATCAACTCGGTTTCGCGGAGCCGGACCTCATCCTGCTGGACGTGATGATGCCCGGCATGGACGGATTTGAGACCTGCGAGCACATCAAAAAGAATCGTGAGTGGCGGAGTATTCCCGTGCTGTTTATGACCGCGTTGGACGAGCCACAGCAAAAGGTCCGGGCCTTCGAGGCCGGGGCCGTGGACTACATTGTGAAGCCCATTTTCGAACCGGAAGTTCTGGCCCGGGTGAAGGCCCATCTTGAAATCCGGCGATTGCGCCGAAACTTGGAGGATGAACTGGCCCTGCGGGTCGACGCGGAAAACCAACTCGCCAAGTCCCTTGACCGAGCTGTCATCATCACCGACCAAGCGGGTGGAATCGTGTTCACGACCCGGCTCGCCGAATCCCTCCTGCACCGCCACTGCGAGGATTATCAGATTGCCGGGCAGCTTCCCCCCAGCCTGAGCCAGCCGGGCAGCGGCCTGACGATGCGCCGATTCGACGAACGCGGCCGCGAGGACCTGCATTTCATTGTTTTGGAGGAGAAAGCCCCCTCGCCCAATCCAGGGGCACTCCTTTCACTGGGCCTGACTCCCCGGGAGGCAGAAGTGCTCTTTTGGATTGCGCAGGGAAAAAGCAATCCCGATATCGCCACCATTCTCGGTGCGGCGGTGCGCACGGTGCACAAACATGTTGAAAACATTTTCCGCAAACTGGGCTGCGAAACGCGGGCCGCCGCCGCCGTGATGGCCCAGGAGGCACTGCGCAATTAGACACACTCAACTTCCTGCCAATAAGAGTCGCTTCTCCTTGAGCAGGTAATCCATAAGCGTCACATCTGGGAGTTCTCCATGGTCCCATTTGCTGGTGCGATATTTCTGGGAGCATTCCTGCTCTTTCTGGTGCAACCTCTCGCCGGTCGCTTTGTCCTCCCGTGGTTTGGGGGTTCGGCGAGTATTTGGACGGTCTGCCTGCTCTTCTTTCAGAGCGCACTGTTTGTCGGCTACGTTTACGCCCACCTGCTCAATCGATTGTCGTCCATTCGTCGCCAGATCGCCTTGCACTTGGGTTTGTTGCTGGGGGCACTCATTTGGCTGCCGCCGGTGCTTGATGCGCCGAATTCCGTTACGGCCGCCGAAGCTCCGGTGCTCACGCTTCTCGGCACATTGCTCCGTGATCTCGGGCCCATTTTCATCCTGCTCGCGGCCACCGGTCCCTTGGTGCAGAGCTGGTATTACCGCGCCCTGCCCCGGCAATCCCCCTACTGGCTGTATGCACTCTCCAATCTCGGCTCTCTGCTCGGGTTACTGGTTTACCCGTTTGTGCTCGAGCCCTGGTTGACCCGTTCGGCTCAAGCGTGGGGCTGGGCCGGCGGCTTCGGACTTTTTGTCGGCCTGATGATTTGGGTGGGCCTGCGCAGTCAATCGGCCAACACCCCCGGCGCGACGACAACGCCGACATCCGATTCGGATGAGGTCGCAGGGGTGACTTGGGGCGTCCGTTTGAAGTGGTTTTTGCTCGCCGCTTTGGGAACCTCGTTCCTGGCCGCCACCACAACCGCACTCACTGCCGATGTGGCACCAGTGCCGTTTCTGTGGGTGCTTCCGCTGGTCGTGTATCTGGTAAGTTTCATCGTCACGTTCACTTCACGGTCAATCTACCACCCGGTCATCTTCGCCGGACTCGTTTTTCTGGCCGCCGCGATGGGCATGGACCTGCGGTCCTTCGGCACCCAGATGACATTTCTGCCGTTTCTGCTCGTGCATCTATTCTGCCTGGCCGTCGTGTGCATCACCTGTCACGGAGAGCTCTACCGGTCGCGCCCGCCGGCCAAGCATCTGACCGATTTCTACCTCACCCTGTCGCTGGGTGGTGCCATCGGCACGTCAATCATTGCGGTGGTTGCCCCGGCTTTAACCAACGTGGATAATGATCTCCCTACCCTCTGGTCGCTTTTGCTTCTGTTGATCGGCGGGGCGAGTTGGCAAAACCCCAGCCGCGGTCGGGCGCGGTTCCTTTGGGCCGGAATGATTGCCGCGATCTTACTGGTGCCACTGATTCGGCCGAACTTTGGTATTCCTGCGATTGAGGTTCTGCGCAGCTTCCTCGGCCATCAACCCTTGATGCTGACCATGCTTGTTCTTGCGGTCATCGCGCTGGGGGTGAGTTTTACGCCTCTCGTGGCGCAGAGTCGGTGGTTCGGCCGAGCCGCCGTGGTGATGGTGCTGGGAAACGCGGCGACCTACTACAGTTTTACCTCGTGGAGCCAACCCGACGGCACCGTCCAGACCCTGCGGGGATTCTATGGATTGATCACCGTCATGGACTACGACCACGAGGATGAGCGAGCCAACGCCCGTTACATGAGCCATGGCACCACAACACATGGCATTCAACTGCGTCATGAAGCCCATCGGCACTATCCCACGAGCTACTACACCCCGGACAGTGGTATCGGTCGGGCCTTGATTCGGCAAAACCAGACCCCCAACCGCCATATCGGCGTCGTCGGCTTGGGCATTGGTACCATCGCCTCCTACGGCATGACGGGCGATTTGATCCGCTTCTTCGAAATCGACGAGAACGTCGTCACCATCGCCAACGAGCACTTCAATTTCCTAAGTGAAACATCGGCTGAAACCGAAACCGTGCTTGGGGACGGTCGTTTGAAATTGGCCGCGGAGAAAGCAGCAGGCGTAACACCACCTTATGATCTCCTTGTGCTTGATGCCTTCAGCAGCGATGCGGTTCCCACCCACCTGCTGACTCGGGAGGCATTTGAAATCTACGTCGCGCGACTCGATGTGGACGGGGTGATCGCCGTCAATATCTCCAACCGGCTCATCTCCTTGCGCCAAGTCGTGGAGGCCCAGGCCAGGGCGTTTGATCTACATTTTGCGCACATCATTCATCACCCGGAATCCGATGATTGGTGGCAGTTTCCGAGCGAGTGGATTCTCCTCTCTCCTCGGCACGAAACCCTCGACACCCCGGCCATCAACGGTTGGACCGGGATCGCCGCACCGTCCGATCTCAGCGGCACTACTCTCTGGACCGACGAGTTTTCGAGCATCCTTCCCCTGCTGCGCTAACGCCGACGTACACTGGCAGCCAAGGCATCCATCTCGGCGGCGAATTGGGTGTTCTCCTCAATGGGGATCAATCGGGCGGTCAGGCGCAGAATAGTGATGGCGTCATCACGTCGACCAGCCCGGATCGCGTGTTGAAAGAAAGGCCGCACCAAACGATCGAAAGCGTCCATGCCCGCGCCTACGCCAAACTGGCGCAGCGCACTTTCGAACACCCGCAACTGCGTGGTGGGATCGTCTTCCGCCAAGGTTCGACTCAACATGGCCGCGGCTTGGGAGATCGCCAAATCGGTGCGTTCCACCGAGAACTTCCTGGCCAGCATCCGCTCTTCGTGGTCGGCGGCGCTGATCTGCCCCCGCTCACGCATCAACAAAATTGCCTCGCGCATAAACCGCACGTTGAGGTCGGGATAGCGTTGGAGCGCCCGGGCCGCCTCGCGCAGCGTTCCCTCCCGTTTAACGACCGGCATTTCCGCCATGCGTTCGGCGATGATCCGCACTTCCCATGCCGCGACATTGCGAGATTCGTAACCGGTGGCCTTGCGCCCTGCGTTGATGGCTTCGGAATAGTCTTCCAACCGGAGAAGCTCATGCGCGAGATACTGCCAAGCCCGGGATTGGCGGTAACGCGGCAGGCGATGAAACCGTTCGGCCAAAAAAGCGAGTTCATGGTCGTTGACGTCACCCCAAGTCTGTGGATCGAACGCCAAGCCCGCGACCAAACGCTGCTCGGCGTAGCGACCGACGTCCATTTGCCACCGTTGCTGACCATCGAGGTAACCGAACCATGCGTGCCGACCATCCATGCCCACTCCGCGGAACAACAGTGTTGGCACCCCGCGCGCCTTGCCAACCTGGGTGGCAAAGTAGCCTTGATCGATGCAAATTCCTCCCAGCCCAAGAATCGCCGGCAATGAGTAGGTCTCACTCGGCCAGACGTATTGTCCGGCTTCAATGCGATCGAGGCGGTAGGCGACCGCGTCGTAAGCCCGCGGCAGGCTGCCAAAATCGAACTCCACCTTCTCCCGAACCCAGTTCAGCTCATTCCACGGGGCTGCCGCATCGATCACAAACTTCAGCTCGGATGCTGCCAAGCGCCTGAGGTCGTGCAACGTCGTGCCCGAGCGGTCCGCCTCCACCCAAAAACGAAACACCGCCAGAGGGTCCCTCAACTGCCTCGAAAGCAAGTCCTCCGTGACCTGTCCATGAGGCCAGTGCGGGGGCGGCGGCACGTCGTAAACCAGAGAGATCGCGAGAGCGAGCTGGGGGTAATCGGCAAACGCCTTGGGCTCCTCGGCTTCCAACCGATCCAGGATGCTCAGCACTCCGGGCACATAATCATACGGCGATAGTAGATAGAAAAAACTGCTGGAAAGCTCCGGATCCACGATCATGGCGGTCACGAATTTTGCCCGCAACAAGGCACTGAGCGGCTCCGCGGGCGGACTGTATTCCGTGCGCATGTTGGCGTGCCCCAATCGTGCCGCATTAATCGCCTCAATCCAACGACCGGTGATTTCGCGTTGATCGGTGTCAAGCAGGCGGGCCCAACGCGCGACCAACAACCACCCTTCCATGGTCTCCGAGAGGTTGTGGCGAGCGGCCGTAATCGCCGCCTGCGCGGCGGCGTTCTCGACCGCACGCCACGTCAGCTTGGACTCTTCCGCCAGAATCTCGCCCAACCACTCGGCCGAAGGGGGACGCCGCATCTGCTCCGGAGAGAGTTGCAGGGCTGAACCCCGATGCGGCGGCCCCAAATACAGCACCGCGAATCCGAGCAACAAAACGGTCCGGCCAGTTCGAAAACGTAACGAAAATCGCGAAAACATGAGTTTCACTTACGACGAGCGTATCGCTTGCCGCTTTTCTTGGTCCCGCCCGATCGACTGGTCGCGGGTTTTTTAAACTCACCGCTGCGGAGTGCCTCAATCTGGTCGCGCAGCAGCGCCGCGCGTTCGAACTCCAGTCGGTTGGATGCTTCGGTCATTTCCACTTCCAACTCGGCGATGACTGCGGCGACATCCTCGTCCCCTTCCGCCGCCATAAGGTCGACGTCCGAACCCGATCTTCCGGTGCCGTCGTAAACGTGCAGGCTGGCTTGGGCCGGACGCTGCACACTGCGGGGCGTGATGCCGTGCTCTTCGTTGTAGGCGAGCTGCTTTGCCCGGCGGGCGCTCGTGATCTCAATCGTTCGCTTGATCGATTCAGTCTGCTGGTCGGCGTAAAAAATCACGCGCCCCTTCTCGTGCCGGGCGGCTCGTCCCGCGGTTTGGATCAGTGAGGTTTCGCTCCGCAGGAACCCTTCCTTGTCGGCGTCGAGAATGGCCACCAAGGCAACCTCCGGCAGATCCAGTCCTTCGCGCAAAAGATTGATCCCGATAAGCACGTCGAAATTGCCCAGCCGCAGATTCCGCAAAATCTCCACTCGCTCGATGGCATCAATGTCGGAGTGCAGGTACTCCACCCGCAGATCCGCCTCGCGCAGATAACTGGTGAGGTCTTCCGAAAGGCGTTTGGTAAGCGTGGTCACGATTACCCGTTCCCCAGCACCGACCGCCTGTCGAACCTCGCCGATCAAGTCCTCCACCTGGCCCTTGATGGGACGCAGCACGATTTCGGGATCAAGCAGGCCCGTCGGACGAATGACCTGTTCGGCGACCACCGCCGATTTTTCCAACTCATATTTAGCGGGAGTCGCGGAAACATAGAGCGTTTGTCCCGTGATGCGCCGAAACTCCTCGAAACTCTGGGGGCGATTGTCCAGGGCGGACGGGAGGCGGAAGCCGTGCTCCACCAAATTTTGTTTCCGAGCGCGGTCCCCGTTATACATGCCACCGATCTGCGGGACGGTCGCGTGGCTTTCGTCGACCAGCAGGAGAAAATCCTCCGGAAAGAAATCGATCAGGCAAGTGGGGCGTTCACCCGCCGACCGGCCCGACATGTGTCGCGAGTAGTTTTCGATGCCATTGCAGAACCCCATCTCCTGCAGCATTTCCAGGTCGTAGTTGGTGCGCATACGAATGCGCTGGGCTTCGAGGTATTGGGAGGCGTGCTCAAAATGCGCCACCCGCTCCTCCAGCTCGGCTTTGATGCGACGCACCGCCACTTCCAGCTTGTCCCGGGTCGTCACGTATTGAGTAGCCGGATACAGATCGAATTGTTCAAGGCGGCGCAGGGTCTCGCCGGTAAGGGGCTCGAACTCGGTGATTGATTCCACCTCATCACCCCAAAGTTCGATACGCAGCGCCTGTTCGGTGTAGGCCGGCATGATGTCGATGACGTCCCCCCGCACCCGGAAGCGACCCCGCTTAAGGTCGATGTCGTTGCGCTCATAGAGATTGTCCACCAAGCGCTCGAGCAGCCTTTGACGCGGCATGATGCCGCCGCGACGCAGCTCAACCTTCAACTCGGAGAAGTCTTCCGGCGAGCCCAGCCCATAGATGCAGGAAACCGAGGCCACAACGATTACATCGGGACGCGAGACCAAGGCGCTGGTGGCGGCGATCCTCAGGCGCTCGATCTCTTCGTTGATAGAAGAATCCTTCTCGATAAACGTGTCGGTCGAGGCGATGTAGGCCTCGGGCTGATAGTAATCGTAGTAGCTGACGAAGTATTCGACGGCGTTCTCCGGAAAGAAGTTTTTGAATTCCGAATACAGCTGGGCCGCCAGCGTTTTATTGTGCGAAATGATGAGGGCCGGACGGTCGCACCGGGCGATGACGTTGGCCATGGTGAAGGTCTTGCCCGACCCTGTCACACCGAGCAGGGTCTGGTCGCGGTTTCCCCGTTTGATTGAATCCACCAACGCCGCTATGGCTTCAGGTTGGTCGCCGGTCGGTTGGTAGTCGGAGGCTAGTTTGAAGAGGGACATGGTGGACGAGGAGCTCAGTCAAAGAGTGCGACAAGATCCGCAACGGCGAGCTCATCCAACTGATGGACGACTCGATCGACCAAAGGTTCCAGGGTCGGAACGTCATGGGTGGAAGCGACTCCCACAACCTTCGCACCCGCAGCTCTGCCCGCCTCGATGCCGGCCAAGGCATCCTCGAAGACCACACTGTGGGACGGGCTCCGGTCGATCTTGGCGGCAGCCTTCAAAAACACGTCCGGATGCGGTTTGCCCTGGTCAACATCCTCAGCCGTGACGATGCCGGCAAACAGTCCTGAAAAACCCATGACTTCCAGAATAGTATCAATATTAAGCCGGTGAGTGGAGGAACCGACACAGGCGGGAACCGCGGCATCCTGGAGTGTTCGAAGAAAGTGGTGCACCCCTGGCAAAGGTTCGATTCCCGTCTCAACGACAACCTCTCGATACATCGCCTCTTTGCGCAAAGACAGGCGGTGCACCTCCACCGGATCCTCCGTCCACCCGAGGATGTCGGGAATGATGACTTCGTTTTTCTTACCAAATCCACGAACAAAGTGATCTGCCGGCAACGGCCGGCCCTCCTCTGCCGCCAGACGTTCCCAGCTCAATTCGTGCTGTCGCGACGAATCGATGATTACACCGTCCCAATCGAATAATACTCCCAACTCGCAGGTGGAAATGCTCATGAACCGCCAACGAAACAACGGGACCGCTAAATGCCAAACACCTTAAGCACGCTGTTCCAAACCGCCGACCAAAATCGTCGTGGCCCTTCCCGTCCTTGCTCGGTGGCGGTCTCCTGCAGGACAAACAGACCTTCCCCGGCAAAAAGATCGTCGAACAACGGATTCATGTTGCGGTAATACCCCCAAAAAGTCTCCGCGCGCACGGGAAGGTAGTCGAGATTTGGGGTGAACCCGATCGTCGCGAGCTGGTTGGTGCGGCGGGCGGGACGCACCCCTTCCCGCTCCAGACGAAGCATCTCTCCCCGCACCCCACGGCTGCCGGCCACCACCAAACGACACGGACCGACGAACTCAAAAAACCTAAACTGCAGCGTGATCCACGCTTGCCACCGCAAAAGCATCCAACGTCGTCGAATTTCGACGTTCTCTTCGTTTTCCGTTATCACGCCTACCAGAAAGCTCGGTCGCAGGATCAAAGAAGACCCTTCCGGAACCTCGATGACCGAAAGCTCCACGTGGGGGTCGTCGCTGTTGGAAAGCGTTATCACGGAGCGCTCACCGGCCTGGCCGTTGCGCAGTTCGATCAATTCCGTGAGGCCGCAGGCCACGCTCGTGAAGGGTATGGCCCAATCGAGGACAAACCGTGTTTTGCGGTTCAGTTGATCATCGCTGGACTGCAGGTAACTCTCCTTGACCCGCAGCACCTCACCCGGCCAAAGGGTGACGATGGTTGATACGTGACTCGGGCGAACGTGGGGCAAGGCCACGTAGTCTTCGGCAAACCGAATGGGTTTTCCCCGGGCCATCCACGGGGCCAAGAGATAGAACGAAAACACCTTGATTATCGTCGGTCCGACAAAAAACAGGATCAGCGCCACGAGCAGATAGACCTTCGACCGGTCCCAGGCATCTCGCAGGTAGTGCGCGGCGGCCGACTGTGATTTCTCCGCGCTGGCCATGTCGCGGTCGACGCTCTGGAGCTGAAACTGCAGGTCCTCGACCGCAATCTCCCCGTTGCGGATGTCCCGCAGCATGCCTTCAAGGTCAATCTGCGCCTTGCTTTCAAGAATCGTCATGCGCGCCAACTGATCCTCATTGGCCTGCTGTTGTTCGCTGTCACCAAACCACTCCTGCCACCAGCTGCGCAGGGCCTCCAGTTTCTGGATGATCTGCTGCGCTTGAGCGATGCGTTCCTCCTGTTGCTTCGCCGATTCCCGCAGATTTTGCAGCTCCACCAACGCGGCGCCTTTTTCCAGCGTCAACCTGGTCTGGGTGTCTCGCAGGGTATCCAGATACTCAAGTCGCCGGGTTTCGGCGTCCACTTGGTCATTCACGTAGAGCCAGATCCCCACCCCTGCGAGCGCGAGCACCACAATGAGAACCGCCGCGCCAAGTTTGCTCAGCAGCCAAGTTCCCAAGCGGTAGAGGAATGCATACATCAGGATCAGTCTGGAACGGCCGAGCCGGGGAATTCAAGCGGGGTTCTTCGCAAGTCCGCCAATCCCGGTTGCTTTCGCCAAGCTTCGGTCCACGCTTCGCCCAAACCCCATGTCCAAAGTCATTGTTTCGTCTTTGTATAACTCGCCGGTGTTCAAACAAGCCTGCCGGCAATTTGACCAAGCCGCGGACGCGATAAGTCTGCCCGAAACGCTGCGAGACCGCACAAAGTACCCCCGACGGTGCTTTGCGGTTTCGCTGCCCATCCAACGCGACGACGGCAGCGTCACGGTTTTCGAAGGCTATCGTGTTCAACACAACATCTCCACCGGTCCTTCCAAGGGCGGGATCCGCTTCCACCAAAAAGTGACGATTGGTGAGGTGGCGGCGCTGGCGATGTGGATGAGTTGGAAATGCTCGCTGGTAGGGCTGCCTTATGGCGGGGCCAAGGGAGGTGTGATTGTGAATCCAAACCAACTGTCGGAGTCCGAGTTGGAACGACTCACCCGGCGCTACATGCAGGAACTCATTCCATTCATCGGTCCCGACACCGATGTTCCGGCTCCCGATATGGGCACAAACGAAAAACTGATGGGCTGGATGATGGACACCTACTCCAATCACGTCGGGCACATCTCTCCATCGATTGTAACCGGCAAACCCATCGCCCTGGGCGGTTCCCAAGGCCGAAGGGAGGCCACGGGCGCCGGAGTCGCTTACTTGACGAAGCGGTATCTCGAGGACTTTAAGATCCCTTTGAGCGAAACGACCGTGGTGATTCAAGGCTTCGGCAATGTCGGGAGTGAAGCCGCCCTGGCCCTCGTCGACTATGGGGCAAAAGTCGTGGCGATTTCCGACTACACGACCGGAATCTATAATCCCCAGGGCATCGATATCCGTAAAGCCCTCCAATACATCGCGTCGCAGAGGGTGCTCCTCGACTTCGACGGCGGGGAACCGATCACCAACGAGCAACTATTGGAGTTGGAATGCACCGTGTTGATCCCGGCGGCATTGCAACGCGTGATCACACCTGAAAACGCGGGGAAACTCCGCTGCCGCATCCTCTCCGAGGCTGCCAATGGACCGACCACCTACCAAGCGGACCGGGTGTTGGAAAAACGGGGCGATATCGAGGTGATTCCCGATGTCATCTGCAACGCCGGTGGCGTGATTGTTTCCTACTTCGAGTGGCTGCAGAACCGGCAGAACTACTATTGGGACAAGGAGGAGGTCATGACCAAGCTGTTCCGCATCCTCGACCGCGCAAAAGAGTCGGTTGAAGCACAAATGCGACGCTATGGCTTCAGCCGGCGACTGGCTGCCCAAACCCTTGGGATCCAGCGCGTCGCCGACGCCAAACAGGGCCGCGGGCTTTTTCCGTAAACCCAAACGTCAACCGCTTTCCCATGAAAAACCTAGCACCTGTTTTACTCGGTTGCCTGCTCCTCAACCCAATCGCGTCTTCCGCGGAATGGCAGTTGATCTGGTCGGACGAATTCGATGGCGACTCTCTCGATCTCAATACTTGGAACGTCGAGGTCAACGGACTGGGCGGCTACAACGAGGAGCTCCAATACTACACGGGTCGGCCTGAGAACATTAAGGTCGAAAACGGCCACTTGGTCCTTACCGGCCGGCGCGAAACCTACACGGGGCCGAGGGCATCGTTTGATTCCACCTTGGTTGAACGGGACTACACCTCCGCCAGGATCAATTCCCAAACCAAGCGGGAGTTCCATTATGGGAAGATCGAGGCGAGCATTCGGCTTCCGGCTGGAAACGGAGTTTTTCCCGCTTTTTGGATGATGGGAAGCGGCGGCAGCTGGCCTGCCAACGGCGAAATTGACATCATGGAGCTCGTCGGGGGCACCCAGTGCCTGGGCTGCGGGGACGACGTGGTGTATGCCACCGCTTGGTATGAAGATGGAGGCCAAAAATCGATTCCAAGCGAAACCTATCGGCTATCTTCCGGAAAGTTCGCCGATAACTTCCACCTGTTCAGTGTCGAGTGGGACGAAAACAGCATAAGATGGTTTGTGGATGGCAACCAATACCACTCGCACGACATCAGCGGCCCCGAGTTCAGTGAGTTCCACCAACCCTTTTACATTCTGCTGAATTTCGCCATTGGCGGGGAGTGGCCCGGTTCGCCGGACGACACGACCGTTTTCCCACAGGAAATGCTGGTCGACTACGTGCGGGTCTACAAGCAGGTGGCGGCAGTAGGTGAAACTCCCGTCCCGGAGGGGCCCTCACGATTGGTGAATCTATCGATTCGGACCCGGGCCGGTGAAGACGATGAATCACTCATCGTGGGCTTCGTCGTCGACGAAGGAACAGCCCCCGATACCAAGTCACTCCTGGTTCGTGCGGCGGGACCGACCCTGAATGAATATGGAGTTACAGGTGCCTTACCTGATCCGACCCTGGTCCTTGCACCACTGAATCAATCCGCTTTGGCGTCCAACGACAACTGGGGCGGGAGCGATCCTCTCGCAACCGCGAGCGCCCGCGTCGGCGCCTTTCCGTTTTCCCATGCGGGAAGCCTGGATGCGGCATTGCTCTCGGCGGTGCCAACCGGGGCCTACACGGCGCAAGTCTCCGGCAAGGGCACCTCGGCGGGTGTAGCGCTGGTAGAGGTCTACGATGTGGAGAAACAACGTGAGCCTCGACTCGTTAACCTTTCCGCCAGGAGCCGGGCGGGAGCCAATGAGGATGCACTGATCGCAGGGTTTGTCGTCGAAGGGCAGGACGAGATAAGACTGCTTGTTCGAGCCGTTGGCCCGACCCTTCAGGATTTCGGTGTCAACGGGGTCTTGCCGGATCCGACGCTCAGTATCCGACCTCTGAATTCCGACAGCGTCCTGGCTGAAAACGACAATTGGAACGGAGACGAGGAACTGAAAACCGCCTTCACCACCGCCGGTGCATTTGAACTGACCTCAGAGGAAAGCCGGGATGCAGCGGTGGTTTTGGAGATTCCCGCCGGTGCCTACACTGCAACCGTCCAGGACCGCGGTTCCGCGTCAGGCGTTGCGCTGGTCGAAGTTTACGAGCTGCGTTAGTCGGGAGCCGTCGCCCGGACCAATTACAGCAGCATGAAACAGGCGGCCATTACGAGAGTGGGCAGAAGAGCGCCGCCCAGCAGTCCCAATGGGGTAACCCCATCGGGGAAGTAGCGCTGGAGAATGGACTGACCGGCCGGGTTCGGAGCATTTGCAATCACTGTAAGACCACCCCCGGTCACCGCTCCCGCGACCACGGCGTATTTCAATTCGTCGGTAAAACCCGGCACCAACGTGGCAAGATAAGTGATCGCAGCATTGTCGTTGAACGCGGTCAAAATCGTGGCACCGGCAAAGAGGGGTGCTTCACCCAAACGGGTAAGCACGGGCTCGATCCACCAACCCTGAAGTCCTCCGTGAGTGACCAGGCCCGCCAGAAAGAAACCCACCAACAGTGGGGGTTTGAGGTCGATTTTATCCTGGTGGTGGGCCGTGGCTTGCGCAAAAGCCAGGAAGAAGAGGAAACCACCAACAAAGAATGCGGGATGGTGGGCCACCAACACCGTCCAAGCCATGAACATCAACTGCACAACCGTGATCCACACCGGAACCGAGGGGCCGTCGCCCGATTCCGGCGCCATTGAAGGATCGCTTTTCACGCGGGCCTCCATTTCAGCGAATTCCTTCCGGAAGATGTAATAGTAGACCGCCGTTGATGCAATGATCCCCAAAAACGCCTTCCAGCCGAAGTGGGTGAACATGAACATCATGTCCCAGTTCCATGTTCCGGCTACCATCAGCACCGGGGGAGCCGCAAAGTGGGTGAAGGTTCCGCCAACCGAAATGTTTACAAACAACAACCCAATCGTCGCGTAGGCGAATCGGCTGGAGGGCTTGAGATCGTAGAACTGGCGACAGAGCAAGAGAGCCGAAATCGTCATCGCCGCAGGCTCGGTGATAAACGAGCCGAGCAAGGGACCGACCACCAGGATGCTGAGCCACCATGCCGCGATGGTCTTTTTGCCCAATGCGGCGATCCCGGACATGACCTGCCGGGCAAACTTAAGGACCGGACGCGACGCGGCCATTGCCATGATCACGACCACAAACATCGGTTCCGTATAGGTTACCCGATAATCTACGTAGCTCAGGGCCCTTCCCCAGCCCTCGTCGAGAGAGAGTGCGATGAGAAGGACCACCACCCAGATTCCGAACACCGCTTCAACCTCACCGAAGAAATGCAGCATCTGGCCCTTAAAACTCACCTCATCCGGACGCCCGTTTTCGTCGTTGTCGGTATCGTCATCGCGATATCGCGAGAGCATCTTTTCCCGGTGCTTCTTTTCCACCTCGTGGGCCGCATGGCGGAAGCGAGCGGTCAGAAACGTGTGAACGATCGCGAGGAAAAAGATGATTGTGGCGATCAGGTTGAACGGTTCGTCCTCAACTCGAATCTTCAGCGTTTCCCAAAGACTGCTTTCCGCCGTGTCGTGATACCAATCCAGCGCGTGAGGGAAATTCTCATCGTCCGAAGGGTCCAGTGCGAACCCACTGCCCCTGGAGTCCCCATGGTCCCCCTCCTGACCGCCGCCTCCACCTGCCGCCAAGGACACGGCCGGAAATATGCACATGATCACCCCAATAAGGAGGAGCATGGAAAACTTGTTACCTGAAACCATAAGCCCGCGAGACAAGGGGTTGGACGAATATGGGGCAAGCTCGCTGATTTCCCTTACTAGCGGAGGATCGGCAAAATCTCCTCCAACCTGAATACAAAGTGCTCGGCCTCCGCCTGCACCTTCTCGCGAGCGACCACTCCCCCGTATCCGATAAACGAATCCACCTGTGAGGCGGTTTCCAAGTCACTCACGCCATCGCCGACCATCACGACACGGGAGGGAATCAACTCTTGGCGAAGCCGGGCAATCACCTCTGGCTTCCCCCCCGAGCGCGTTGTCGGGTAATTTTCGTCGTAGCCCTGGTAGTTTCCCGCTTGGTCGAAAAAGAGATCGACCGCTTCGACTCTATCAATGCCGAGGTGTTGAGCCAGAGGGCGGATGGCTTGGCGGAATCCTCCGCTCAAGATCGCCGTCTCCCAACCCTGGTCTCGAAGGACTTCGAGCGTGGCCGCGGCAGTCGGCTCCACCGTCTGGATATATCGCTGCCCGACGGCAGCGACATCCTCCTGAAGAGGTCGGATGATTTTGAGTCGTTCACCAAATACCGCTTCAACCGCCAACCGACCATCCATGGCATCGTGCGTCATGCGCTCAACCGCGGCAAAAACCTCCGCTCCCCGCTCCCGGGCCAACTCATCCACTCCCTCGATCGAGCTCAGGGTACTATCGCAGTCAAAGATGATCAGGGGCCGTGATGTCGTCACGAGCGGCACCGCAATGGGAACCTGCCCGGCTCGCAAGGGATAAAAAAACCCGCGCCTGAAGAAACGCGGGTTGGGAAAAGGATGGTTGGGAGTGGAGTTACTTGGCGGCGCGCTGGCGCTTGAACTTGTTCGAGAACTTCTCGATGCGGCCCGCGGTGTCGACCAAGCGTTTTTCCCCGGTGTATGCCGGGTGCGAATCGCTGGTGACGTCGCGCACGATCACGTGATATTCCACTCCATCGATTGTCTCCTTGCGCGGAGAGCTGGCAGCAGAGCGGGTGAGAAACTTCTTACCCGTCGCGACATCGATGAAGCATACGTTGTTAAGTTTGGGATGGCCTTCGGCTTTCACGGAATTCTCCTTGCTGGGATGGGATGTAATCAGCCTTGGCGGGCCTTGTAACGAGGCTCGACTTTGTTGATGACATAGATGCGACCCTTGCGGCGCACCACTTGGCACGCGGGATGCCGCTTCTTGGCAGACTTGATGGAAGAGACGACTTTCATGGAAAAAGGGAAAACACACCGGGCCGGAATCGCGCTGTCAATGGTTTAGTGGGGGGCAATCCTAGCCGTTATAATACAGCGGTTTATGCACCTCCGTTCCTTTCCTGAACTCAGCCAGATCGGCGGTTTTGTGGCAACCATTCAAGTGACAGGTTCCATTGCCGCTACCCTGGGGCAATCTACTGTGAGTCAAAAAAGACCCGAAGTTTGGCCATGTGCTTCTGCACGAGCGCCATATCATCCGGGTGCACGGTCATGAGGTCTGGCATCTGTCCTCCCATCATCGACTCCATCATTGCGCGCTGTTCCGCGGGCATTTTGGCGAGCTCGGCTTGCATCATGGCCGACCCGTAAGCACTCGCGATGGTCGTCAACTTCGAGAGAAACCCCTCGGTCGTCCAATCGTAGCGGGCCAGCACCGCCTGCACCTCTTGGTTGGCCAATGCCGCCTGCAACGCCGTCGGGTTGTTCAGATTCTCGTATTTTTTGCCCAACGCCTTCAACTGTGACACCATCTTCGGGTAGGTCTCCAGGAGGTGCTCGATGTCTCCCGCCTTGAGCTGCGCCGGTGGCACTTTCGCTTTCTCCGCGGTGAGACCACCGGTGAGAAACAAAAAACAGACAAAAAGTGCGAGGGGACGGGTGAAAGCGCTCATCTCCGATAAGTGCTTCATCCGCTGCGTTGGGTCAAAACCGAAGCCACCCACTTTCCTTTCTGAATGCCCAAGCGCTCCGCAGACACCACTCAACGAATGACATTCCCGATAAAGGGCATCTACCGGAGTCGCACGGCGACTTGGGAATGGTCGTTGTTTTAACCTTCGGCGCGGGCTTGGGCGTCGGCTTTGATGGCGTCTTTGATCCGATTGAGTTCGGTCGCGAGATCGGATTTCACCTGAACCAGGTCGGCGCCCTGCGGAACCGGTGCATTCGCGAAGACGTAGAATTTCATCTTCGGCTCGGTTCCGCTGCCCCGGGCGGCATAAGAAAATCCGTTGGCAAGACTCACCACGTAGAGATCCTGTTTGGGAATCAGTTCTCCATCTGCATCGCTGATATCCTGGACGCCAAAGTCCTTGAATTCAGAAACGGCGACACCGGCAAATTCCTGCGGGGGATCGGAGCGATAGGTGCTGAGGATTCGCTTGATCTTCTCCGCCCCGGAGGCCCCCTCGTAGTAGAGGTTGATGGTGCCTTCGGTGAAGTATCCGTGTTGGCGATACAAGGCATCGAGACGATCCAACACGGTCTCGCCGGTGGCCTTCACCGCGGCACAGAACTCGGCAAACATCAGGCAGGCGGCGTTGCCGTCCTTGTCGCGTACGTAGTCGTTGGGCAGGTATCCGTAGCTTTCCTCAGAGCCGAAAGCATAGAAGGTGCTGTGTTCCTGCAGCAGTCTGGCACGAGACTCGAAGGGGGTCGCATCGTAGTCGAGACCGATACCGTTGTCCAAAAGGCTTGCGCGCAGTTTCTCCTCGTAACCGCGAATCTTGCCGGCAATCCATTTGAAGCCTGTAAGCGTGTTGATGACTTTGACACCGTGCGCTTTGCCAATGGCGTCCTGCAGGGGGGTGCTGACAAACGTCTTTACCAAGGCGACCCGATCCGAGCCCTCCCGGGGGATCCAGCCAAGTTCCTTGTATTTGCCCAACCGGTAGTCGGCGAGAAGCGATCCGATCTGGTTGCCGGTGAGCAGGTGCATTTTGCCGTCGCTCCCCCGCACTGCGCAGCCCATCCGATCGCAGTCCGGGTCGGTGCCCATGATGACATCGAGCCCTTTCTCATCGGCAAGTTGGATGGCGAGTTCCAACGCTTCCGCATTCTCCGGATTCGGCGACTTGACGGTGGGGAAGCGGGGATCGAACGCAGCTTGTGAAGGCACTTCGCAGACTCGACATCCGGCGTGCGCAAGAAGTGGCACGGAAGCCAAGCCTCCAACCCCGTGGATGTTGGTGTAGCCCACGCCCAGCGTCGTCTTGTCAAAAACGTTTTCATCGATCGCTGCTTCCGCCGCAGCCGACAGATAGGCATCGTCCGCCGCACGACCCAAAGTGACCACGCGATCCGGGGAAACCTCCAGGAACTGGCCCAACTCGCTCAGCGGCACCGCATTCACTTGGTCCACAATTCCCGTATCGTGCGGCGGCACCACCTGCGCACCATCCTCGAAGTAGGCCTTAAAGCCATTGTCATGAGGCGGGTTGTGACTGGCCGTGATGACCACGCCGCAATTGGCGCCCAACCAACGCACGCTGAAACTCAACTGCGGCGTCGATCGCGGTCCGTCAAAAATGAAAGCATCTCCGCCCAACTTCACCCAGGTCGACGCAGCCAGCTCGCAGAAGTGGCGGGAAAAATGCCGCACGTCGTGCGCGATCACGATGGTCGGAATCTCCACTCGCTCCTGATTCTTCAAAAACCCGCTCACATACCGGAACAACCCGACAGTGGCTCGGACGACGGTAAAATCGTTGAGGACGTTGCAACCGGCCGCGGCATGGGTGGGAGTGCCCAAGGGTCCCAACTCACCTGCCTCGGTTTCTGTAACCACACGGCCAATGGTGCGGCCTCGCATTCCACCCGTGCCAAAAGCGAGGTAGCGGTAAAACCGATCATTCAACTCGTCCCAAGCCGCCTGGTCCACCAACTCGGTTATACTTTGCCCCACCCACTCGGGCAAATCCGCGGCCAACCACTCGGTGAGGTTGGCAACTGTCGACTCGAGCAACTCGCCATCAGTGCCCGCTTTTTGGATACGTTCTTCAATACTCATCTGGTCAAGAAATGGGGTAAATTTCAGGATAGAACCTTACCGGTGGTAATCGGTGCGCTCCGCGTCGCCCAGCTTTCAGCGAAAGAGACCTCGTCGTAGCCGAACAAAGGGCTGACCTCAAAGGTCACTTCCGGCAGGCCGGAATCGTCGACCGACAAACCGGCTCCGTGAGCGTTGGCCCAGCGGGCATATTGGCGAAGAAGATCTGCGCGGCACGAGTCCGCGGAGTCCACGCCGGAAGCATTTTTCACCGGAGAAAAATCGTTTTCGCGCAAGGTTTCGATGACGATCGGATTTTCCGCGAACGGCAGTGCATCGAACACAAACATCTCGAACTTGATCCCGTTGGGTTCGGTCGGTTTGACCGCTTCACCATGCGCATCGACGGTGGGAATCTTTTTGCGGGCCAGATGGAAGGGCAGCTCCAAACCCTCCCCTCCCCGGGCCACCCGGCGGACAAATTCCCGGTCAAGCACATGAATGGCAATGCTGCCGGCCAGATACCGCAGCTGTCCCGTGGCAGAATCGACTTCTTCTTGGATGGAAGCCGGCAGGTCCGAATACTCCACCACAACCGCCCGGCCGCGCTGCCGGCAAAAGTGCCCGACCTTCTCCCCGGCATACGCCTTGGGAACCATCTTGCTCGACATCTCTGACCCCGCCAGCAGGTGCCAACCGATAAAGGCTGGATCGATGCAACGCACCAACGGGTTGTCGACTTGGATGTAACTGATGATGTCGACACCCTCTCGCTCGAGTTGGTCGAGGGAACCCGACCGGTCGAGTGCACGCAGCGAACCGCCGTGGCCATCGGGCGACATCGCGATCGCGTCCTTGGAAGCCAACATGATTTTCCCATCGGGGTCGACTGCCGGCATGCGGCCCTGGCGAAAGAAACGCACTTGATCCACCGTCAGGCCGAAAAAGTCATGCTCCGCAAAAAATGAAACCGTGGCGTCGTGGTTTTGGTGACTCGTCATGATCAACCAAGGAATGGTGGCACCGTAACGATTCCCGGCAGCCTGCACCTTTTCGGCAAAGACCTGAAAGAGGGTGGCCTGCCTCACGGGCGTGATGGGAAATGTGCCCTTGGGGCCATCGTAACCAAGACGGGTGCCCTGCCCTCCGGCCACAGTGAAGAGTGCGACCCGTCCGGCACGCAGGGCGGCTTCGCCCAACTCGCGAGCCTCTTGCCAGCGATCCGCATCACCACCATGGTCGGGCAATGACTCGTAGGGCGCCGGTTGGAGATCAGTGAGGTCGACCGCCGCTCCCTCCGACGAATCGATCAAATCCCGCTTCAGTCGGGCGATTTCGGCCAAATCAATCTCGGCTGCCTGGGCAAGCAGCTGGGCTTGAGATTCGGCAGAAAGTTGGTCGTAAAACGCAAAGACTTGGCTTTGGCCAGCCTGCTGGAATGTCTCGATAAGCTCGGGATTCGCCATTAAAGAATGAGCTTCATCGATGCTTCGGAAGGCGTGCAATGTCATAAATGTCACGAACCGGCGAAACGTGTCCGGAGTTGCCCCCACGATAAAGCCGCTCACCGTCTCAATTCTCGCCGTCGATGTATTCCGTGCCCGAAATCGCCTTCCTGGCTCCGATTTTCTTTATTTTTGAGATCGTGCAACTGGTTATGGCGGAACGCCTCATCGGTGTGAAGCAGATCAAAAAGGGCACCGATCCCCGCACCGAAGGCCCTCGCGAATCCATTGCCGCTGCTTGGGTGCTGATGCATCTGGCCTACTGGCTGTGGCTGGGCATGATGCTGTGGCCGGGATTCGGCCGCGCCCACATTTTGGTGATCATAGTCGTGTCCTTGGTGGGCTACGGGTTGCGAAAAAACCTGCCGCTGAAGTGGACGCTGGTGATCTTCACGTTCGAAGGCGCAATCCGCATTGGCATGCTGCTCGCCCTGATGGGGCGGATGTGGCGCACGCTTTACAGTTAATCGTCCCTCCCTGCCCGGGTAATCTGCCTAACCGCCGGCCAAGCGACCGGGATGAGGCTCCTCGCCACACAAGGTAGCTTTAAAGAAGCGCTCCGCCCGGGTCACCAACTTCGCATATTGGGAATACTGGCCAGCCCATGAATTTGGCACTGAGATCTGTTGGATGGTCCCGGGGCGCACTTTCCCGCTCACGCATTCCGCCGAAAACCGGATCGCCATTTTGGGGTCACGGGTGTGAACCACAAAATGATGGGTGGAACCGTCGGCATCTTCCTGTTCGATGCTCACAAAGTGGGGGTAATTCATGAGGCGCCCAAATCCTGAGGAAAGAAGCTTGGTTTTCCATCTCAAAAGGCAAACACCGGCTGCCTCCTCCTCCACTCGAATCTTGTGCCAAGGCATCCGATGGACTGCACTGCCTTCATTGCGCTGCCCGCCATGGATTTACCCGACGACTCCCCTCGCCTGCCCAAACTTCCTTTCCTCCTCGGCGATATCGCCCTGCTCAGCTTCGCCGCCTACTTGGCTTACCGAAGCGCTGAAGCACCGACCTTGCCGGCCGTGCTTGGTATCATCGTTTGTGCCGGCCTGGGGGTCGCTGTGGGTGTCGCGCCATTCATTCTCGACTATGCGCGGCAACAGGATCTGCAAATGCGTGATCGTGAGCGGATCATGGAATCACTGGTGCGCTCCACGGCCTCCGCGGCCGATCAAGCGAGCATCGCCGCCAACGGTCTTAACGAGATCGCCGAAGCCACAAAATTTAACCTGAAGGCAATCGAAAGCCTGCCCGCTCAGGTTCAGGAAGCACGCAACCAAGCGCTGAAAGCAAATCGGGCGGAAGCCACCAAAGGACTTGATGAAGCCAGATCAGAAATTGCCGCCCTGGGAAACCGGATCACTGAATTGGATCAGCAACTCAAGACTCAGTCGGAGGCCCTGAACCAAAAGCTTGAAGACGGACTCGCCGCATTAAACGAAGCGGTGAAGTCCATCCCCCCTGCCGCGGCGCCGATCAAGGAAGAATCCCCTGAGAGACCCAAGAAAACGACAGCCAAGGCCAAGTCGAAGCCGCCACCTGAACCTGTCCCCACCCTGTTTGATGCCGGGGACACGGATGAAGCTTCAGTAGCCCCTGCCACTGAGGGCCAGGGACACTCCGCTGCGCCTGCACCACCCCAAGCGTCGCCCCAACCGCCCAGAAAAAAACGGGCGCGCAAAACCAAAGCGACGGTTGTGTCCGCCCCGCCTCCTGCTGATGAGCCGGTCGCAGGACAAAAATTGTCCGGGGCTTCAAGTGAGGAACCCTCCGATTCGGCTGAACCTGAGCCCAAAGCCGTGAGTTGGGACGAGCCCATTTCGGCTTCGTCGGAACCAGAGGATGATGTCACGCAAGTGGATGAACCCATCGAGTCCTCGCCGCCGCTCGAGGACCCCGAGGTCGAAACCCCTGCGGCAGCCGCCGCGGCGGACCCTGAAGCCGAAATACTCGATGAGCCTGCGCCTGAAGAACCTTCCCTGTCAGCTGACGGCAATACCCGCCTCACCGTCACTGCCTATATCGGCATTGGAAACCGGCTCTTCATTCGCGGTGATGGTCCTGGTTTGAGCCCGGACGAAGGCGTGCCCCTGCAGTTCGTTTCCATCGGCAAGTGGCGGTGGGAGACCGATTCCGCAACGGGTCCGATGAAGGTAACGCTCTGGAAGAATGACGAAGAGCAATGTGCCGCGTTGGGAGAAATCGATCTCAAGCCCGGCACGCAGCTCGAAACCACGGCAACGTTCTAGACCGGCGAATCCGCGAATGCTACCTACGGCACCTCGTAGATCTCAACGAGGGCATTGCCGGCGGCCCCGCCAAACCCTTCCACTAAGACGGTGTAGGCACCGGGAGCCAGCGTGATGAGCAACGCGGAATCCAGACTGCCTTCCTGTAGAGCAAATGCCCCAACGGTCGCAGTCGCCGAGCGCTTGGCCGCGGCACCACTCGAATTCCAGTCATCGTTTCCACCGACTTCCTGTTGACTGGCGTTCAGCACCCGAATGAATGGATCACTCAAAACGCCTGACACTCCAAATGCAGCCAGCGTTGGGCCGACGCCGCGAATGAGTAGCGTCATTTCACCCGTGCCCGAAATGACAAATCCCGCGATCAGCGTGCCGGCCGCCCCGCCCACTTCCGTTCGGGTGGAAAGATTCACCAATCGTCCCGTCGCGAACATCGAGTCGGCGTCGTAGGCTTCGATCAATACTTCACCCGTGCGATCCTGAAAATCGGAGACGAGCACGGTGTAAGGCGCAGGTGATACGTTTTGCAGGAGAATGGCCTCCAAGCCACTGGTGGGGGCGAAGGCACCCAGGGTCGCACCACGGGTTGCAATTTCATTCGAGTTGCTTGCATCAACCCAATCGTCATTTGACGCGATCTCAACCTGACTGGAGTTGAACATGCGTGCCACCGGATCTCCGATCGCACCGGTGACACCAAAGTCAACCAGCGACGGACCAATCCCTCGCACGAGCACATCCTTGCTGGCGTCGGAGGTGGCAAATCCAAGGATCAGCGTGCCAAACTGGCCACCCGTTTTGGCGCGGACCGACAAGTTGGCCAACTTGGCTGTGGAGGTTGAAGGCGGTGAGATCTCCGTCCACGAAACCGTGATGTCATAGGAGCCAATCGTGGCGTTGTTGCTGAACTCCTCGATGCGCACAAAGTAGGTGCCCGCTCCGAGCGACGACCGATTGATCCGGGAGAAGAAATTTCCATTCGGCCGGTCGGTATCATCGTCGCTATCGATGAAAGTGTCGGACGAGTCCGGGCCAAAGAGAAATATCTCCGTATCGCCGGTTACCCCCGTAGTTTCGATGACCACGTCTTCGGCACCCAGCCCTCCCACCGTGAACTTCACCCAATCCTTGTCGCCAATCTCGTGGATCGAGTGAGTTTGTGAAACGCCGTTGGTGATGGTCGTGGCATCAGCGGGCACGTCATCATCCTCGAAATCGTCTCCGGAAGGCGTGCCACCACCACCATCGGGCACGCCCGCGACGCCCACCCCATACATGGATTGGCCGCCAAGGATGTCATCGGTGACAACCGTATCAATGTCGCTGACCAAAGCGTTCATGATAGCGCTGACCGATTGACCGGCGTCGTCCGGATGATCGAGCCCAAGGGCGTGACCAAGTTCGTGGATTAAAACCCGACGCAGATCATCAACGTCAAAACGTCGTGCCCCTCGGTATGAATTCCAGTTCAACTCAGACTTGTTATTGAAGACAATGTCCGACTCGACCCGCGGCAGGGGTTGAGAGAATCCCTGAAACAAGCTCAGCGTCACCGCCAAGGTTTGGCTGCCAAAAGCGTCACCGTAGATCGTCGAGGAGAAGAACAGATCGTTGACCAAGTTAGTCTGGCCTTCACCTCCTACCGAAGCCTCCTGCCCGGTAAACTGTACATCATTGATATGGCGGTTCCATTCCGCCATGGCGTCGAGCGCGACTGTGGTCCAACTGTTCGCTCCATCAATCAGCGGCCCACTAGCGGAGCCTCCGAGTCGGATCTGATAGTTGATATTGCCATTAGGCCACTCGTTGTCGTCCGCCACAAAGGCAGGTGCGGCGCTGCCCCAAATTAGCGAGAGTACACAGGCACCCCCGAGACGTCGCCAACTCATCGATCCTGCCTTCCAGCTTGGATCTGATTGCTGACCAACTGCCTGAACTGCGCCAGCGACAACCCATCCGGTTGGCTGAGCGGATCAAATGACTGAGCCTTCATCGGCCCTCCATGGATCGGCTCGGCAACCTGAGCGATGGACTGCAGGGGTAATCCATTGGACCGAATAATCCGTGCCACCCCATCGCTGGCAGTGCGGTCCACCCGGTATTTCCCGTGGCCCCACCCTACCGTTGGGCAAATGAACCGACCTTCACTGTGCAAAAACAGGACGACCTCTTTGCCGGACTCAAACTTCGGCATCGCGCCAACCTCCAAGCGTAGTCCGTTTACTTCGCCCCCCAGATGGCGAATTCTCAATTCGCCAACCGGCACGTTGCCATCGAACGATTCCAAAACGTTCAGGATGATTTCGGTGCGTACAATGCGATCCTCCTCATGGCTGTCTTCGAATGGGCGCACTTCGACAACTTCGGCCCTCACGATGCGACCGGAAAGATCAACCAGTTCTTCGAAGCTGGGCGGCCGAATCGTCGTCGCCCAGGTGGCGCTGGTGAGGACTCCCCAGCCGACAAGCAGCCGGAAGCAAAAAGAAAAAGGACGGAGAATTCGCATGATCGAAGAGATTAGGAGTCGGCCGATTGAACATCCCACGCTCTTTTATTCGCGAATGGGTTGCAAGTCTCTAGCCGAAAGAACGACTCCCCGCAAAACGCCACTCAAGCGCCCCGCATACGCTGGCGGTAAAACGAGACGCAACTCTGTTCGATCTCCTTGGCCGATCGTGTAGCCAGCGCCGACTGCGCCAGGGCTTTGGCTTCGGTCAACGAAGTCTTTCGCACCAGGAATTTCACGGCCGGCAGGAGCGGCGGAGTCATGCTCAGCTCATCAACGCCAAGCCCAATTAACAGCGGCACATACACTGGATCAGCCGCCATCTCACCACAGACGCTTACCTTGATGCCTGCCGCATGAGATTTCTCCACGATTTCATGCAAGACCCGAACGACCGCCGGATGAGTGGGCTCGTAAAGATGCGCGGTGCGATCATTCACCCGATCGATAGCAATCAGATACTGGATGAGATCATTGGTTCCGATGCTGACAAAAGCGCACTCGGGAGCGAGTTGGTCCACCGTGAGCGCAGCACTCGGAATCTCGATCATGCTCCCGACCGGCAGATCCTCATCGAAAGGCACACCTTCGGCGATGAGCTCCTGGCGACACTCCTCCAAAACCTCCTTGGCTTCACGCAACTCGGATACCCCACTAATCATGGGAAACATCATGCGGACATTGCCGTGGGCGCTGGCCCGGAGAATAGCCCGCAACTGCGTTTTGAAAATGTCGCGATGCTTTAGGCAAAAGCGAATCGCGCGGAACCCCAGAAACGGATTGTCCTCGCGCGGGAAAAGATGCGGCGCACCGCTCATGGGCTTGTCGCCCCCCAGATCCAGCGTGCGGATGACCACGGGCTCGTGGGGAAATGCCTCCGCCACCGTGCGGTAGGCCAGATACTGTGACTCCTCGTCCGGGACTTCCGGCACGGCCAGGTAAAGGTATTCCGAGCGGAACAACCCCACTCCCTCTCCGGCGTGGTCCTTCACCAATTGGCACTCGTCCTCTTTTTCGATGTTGGCGCGCAGCGGCACCACATGGCCATCGGTGGTGATCGACGGCTCTTGCACGGCATTGAGCAACCGCCGCTCCAAAACGGCTTTTTCCTCCCGCCGCCTGCCATAGCGGAACAGCGTTTCATCCGAGGGCCGGAGGATCAGCACGCCATCGTATCCGTCGATGATAACCTCCTCTTCGTTTTCGAGGTCCTCCATCACACCAGGCACACCAACGACGGCTGGAATTTTCATCGATCGGGCAACGATCACGGCATGGCTGGTTTTGCCGCCTGACGTGGTGACCAAACCAAGCGCTTCGGACCGATCCAGCGAAGCGGCATCCGACGGCGCGATTTCGTCGGCGATGACAACGTGTTCACCCAAATGTTTGCTCAGAGTTTCTACTGTTTGCCCCAAGAGCACCAAAAGCACCCGGGACGTAACATCGCGGATGTCGCCCGCCCGCTCCCGCAGGTATTCATCGTCGATTTCGGCGAAAGCCTTGATGTAACGCTGGGCAATCGTGTTGAAGCACGCTTCGACATTTTTGCCGGAAACCTCCACTTCACGTTCGGTTTCACCGATGAGGGCCTGGTCTTCCAGCACCAGCAAATGGGCGTCAAAAATCCGCGCCTCGTCTTCTCCCAGACTCTTACTGACCTCGTCGCGAATGGCGCTGATCTGACCGCGAGTCTGCATCAAGGCATCGTTGAACCGCTCGATCTCGCTGGCTCGCTCCTCCTTCGGCACCTGATACTCCGGGACCTCTACCTCTGATTTGCGGTAAACAAAGGCCCGACCATGCGCGATACCGGGAGACGCCGAGATACCCTCGAATACGATTTCCGGTTTGGTTGAAGTGGTGGACACGGGAGGCTTGAGTGGTGGTTTGGGCAACGAAGTCGCCGGTTCGCTCAACATGAGCTCACGGGACCAGCCTGTCACGATAACTCGTGTCTCTGATTCGGGGTCAATCCGGTTTTGTCTAACTTTCCAGCCATGGTTCAGCCGCCCGAACCCAGACTTCGCTTCCCCAGGCATGCTCGGCCAGGTCGCGAATGGCAGGCCCATCCCGGGTCCAAACAAAGCAGGCACTGCCACTCCCACTGAGGTTCACCAGGTGACCTGTTTCCCGTTGCACGAGATTCGAGAACACACTGATTGCCAGAAACTTCTGACTCACTACCGGCATAAACGAATTAGAACCGATAGAATCCAAGTCGGCATCGGAATCGGTCAGCCATTCGGAGAGGCGGTTTTCTGCCAGCTTGGGCTCCAAGTAAGAGCTTGGCGCTCCCGCCTTAAGTTGGCCATAAGCCCAGCCTGTATTAATTCCGAAGGGAGGTTTTATGACGACAAGAGATCGCCCTGAGAACCGGTGTTGCACCCGTTCTTCCAACAAAGTGACCCGTTCTCCTCTTCCCCGCATGACCACGGCACCGGTTTCCAGAAACAGCGGGCAGTCTGACCCCACCTCGGCGGCAACCTCCGCCAATCGGACCTTCGACAACGGGCGCCCCGCAATCTCATTGAGGGCTTTAAGCGCGCCAACGGCATCGCTGCTGCCTCCGCCAAGCCCCGCGCCACTGGGTATTGTTTTCCGAAGAGAAAAATGAGCCCCTTCAGTCCATCCCGTAGCCTGCCGAAAAGACCGGGCTGCTTTGATCACAAGATTGGATTCGTCAGTTGGCAGGGTCTGATCGTCGCACTGCATCGAAAACACGCCATTTGTCGAAGGCGTGACCTCGAGCGTGTCGCCCACAGTTATCGGAACCACCAACGACAAAAGCTCATGGAAGCCATCATCTCGCCTGCCGGTGACCGCCAGATACGGATTGATCTTTGCCGGGCAAAACAGGGTGAGCGACGATGACACTGGAAAAGGCTGGCTGACGGAAGCATGGCTCGAAAGGCGAAAGTCCATCTCGTCCAGATTTCATGCCCTGGGTCCCGAATCGGCCTCCGGCCTCGGAACAGCTTTGCCTCCTCGCTTCGCTCCTCGGATGTCGGCCTCCGGCCTCGGAACAGCTTTTCAGCTTTTCAGGTCTACAGACTTTCAGCTCTCTTGTGCCTGTGCCTACTGAAATCGTTTTGCCGCTCGACGTGCCCACACGAGAAGCCGCCCGACCGCTTCTCAAACAACTGCAAGGCACCGTGCCGTGGATGAAGGTCGGCTTGCAAATGTTCACTGCCTTTGGGACCGACTGGGTTCGGGAAGTCGCCGATGCGGGCTACAAGGTCTTCCTCGACCTCAAACTCCACGACATCCCCAATACCGTGGCCAAGGCCGTCGAATCGCTGGCGCCCCTCCCCATCGACATGCTCACCCTGCACACTTCGGGTGGCCCGGCCATGATCGCAAAGGCGTGCGCTGCGCAACAGGCCACCAAACCGGATTTGCTTCTTTTGGGAGTCACCGTGCTGACGTCAATGAACACAGAGCAGATGCAGGCCGTCGGCTGGCACGATGACGCGCTGACCCAAGTAAGGCGACTGGCCCAAACCGGCAGTGAAGCAGGCCTGCGTGGGTTTGTATGCTCACCACACGAGGTCGCTTCCCTCCGTTCCGAGTTACCGGCCGATACTCGACTCGTTACTCCCGGGGTTCGCCCGGCTGGTGCCGATCTCGGCGACCAGTCCCGGGTGATGACTCCCCGCGACGCCGCCCACGCTGGCTCGACGCATATTGTGGTCGGTCGGCCGATCACGGCAGCGACTGACCCATTGGCTGCTGCCCAAGCAATCGCCGCCGAGCTCGCGTCGGTTGAATAGCGGCAGGAATCTTCATTCTAAATTCGTAAATCTGAATTCGTAATTCCAAAGTTCCGACATGTCTCGCACCGCTGCCATTCTCCTCGCTGCCGGATCCGGCCGACGCATGGGAGACGCCGTATCGGACAAGATCTTGGTGCCACTCGCGGGTAAACCCGTGTTCTCTTACAGTGCGGCTGCCTTTGTCGCCAGCGGCGTGGCCGATCTCTTTGTCATCGTGCATCGCGACCAAAAACAGATGCGTGATCTCACCGCCCTGGCTCCTACCCCCAGTGTGTTTGTGCCCGGCGGGATGGAACGCCAAAATTCCGTCGCCAACGCACTGGAAGCACTGCCCTCCGATATCAGCCATGTTTTTATACATGATTGTGCCCGTCCCTTCGTGCGCTCGGAACATCTGGTCGGTCTGCATAAAATCGTCCGCCGCGAATCAGCGGTGGTGCTCGCCCACCGCGTAACGGATACGATCAAACAGCACCGCGAAGAAGGACGCCTCAAAGACCTCGACCGCTCATCGCTCTGGGCGATGGAAACGCCCCAGGTGTTCGAACGTGAACTCATCATCCGGGCCTACAATACCGCCGCAAATCGAGGCATCAAGTTGACCGACGATGCTGCGGCGGTGGAATTGCTTCGTCACCCAGTCGCATTGTTGGAAAACCCCGAGCCCAACCCCAAGCTCACCACCGCGGCCGACCTCGCATGGTTCGAGTATCTTCTTAAAAATGAGCCCACCGTTTAGAGTCGGTCACGGATACGATATACACCGGATCGTCGAGGGCCGACCCATGGTGCTGGGAGGAATCACGTTTGATGTCCCTTACGGCCTCGAAGGCCACTCCGATGCCGATGCCTTGACCCATGCCATCTGTGATGCGCTTCTCGGCGCGGCCGGGCTGCCGGACATCGGTCACCATTTTCCGAATACCGACCCGAAGCTCGCCGGGGTTGATTCGCAGATTTTACTGCAGCAGGTTGCCCAAAAGTTGTCCGAACACGGGTGGAGCATCGACAATATCGACGCCACGCTGGTCGCCGAGAAGCCCAAGATCATGCCTCAGCTTGCGGCCATAAAATCACGTTTAGCCGCTTCCGCGGGGATCGAGGTAGAGCAACTAGGGTTAAAAGCGACCACCAACGAAGGCGCCGGCAGTCTGGGGCGTGGTGAAGCCATCGCTGCCCACGCGGTGGCGCTAATCCACCGGGAAACCCCCGCTTTATGACAGCAAATCAGATCGAAGCGACCTCAACGCATTCATGATCCCGGTTCAGCCACGGTTAAAACTTCATGCCATCTTTTCGTCGCATTTTTCAGGTAATCAGTCTCCTGGGTTTGAGCCTTTTCCTAATTGGCTGCGCTCCCCGGGAAACCAATGTCGAACGCGGCAACCGCGACCAAGTTCTGCACCGTGGAAAAGGTCCCAGTCTTGGCGATCTCGACCCGCATCTGGCGACGGGCACCACCGACTACAACGTATTGTCAGCGCTGTTTGAAGGTCTCGTCGGAGAGCACCCCAGAGACCTGAGCCCGGTGCCCGGCATGGCCAACCGTTGGGAGATCTCGGCCGATCGCATGACCTACACGTTCCACTTGCGCCCCGATGCGGTATGGTCGAATGGCGATCCCCTTACCGCCCACGATTTTGTCGCTTCCTGGAAACGGGTGTTGACCCCGGAGTTGGCGGCCGACTACGCATCGTTGCTCTACGTTTTGAGCGGTGCCGAGGCTTACCACAAACGGTCCAGCAACGATTTCGACGAAGTTGGGGTCAAGGCACTTGATGACCATATTTTGCGCGTCGATTTGGAGTATCCCGCCCCGTATTTCCTCTCTTTGTTGCAACATTGGATGTGGTATCCGGTGCATCTTGATTCGATCAAAGCAGTAGGATCACCTTACAGTCGCACGACACCGTGGGCTCGGCCGGGCACCCTCGTGAGCAACGGACCGTTTGTGCTCGAATCGTGGCAAAACCGGGAGCGAATCGTGGTAACCAAGAACCCGGACTACTGGGACGCGAATACTGTCCGACTCAACGCGATTCATTTTCACCCGTTTGAGGGAGTGGACACCGAGGAACGGGCCTTTCGCTCCGGCCAGATTCATCTGACCGACGCACTGCCCATTGCCAAAATCGACGCTTATCGCAACGACACCCCGGAATTACTGCGAATCGATCCCTATCTCGGCACCTATTTTTTCCGACTCAACACCCGCAAACCTCCCCTCGATAAAGTCGAGGTCCGGCGTGCGCTCAGTCTGGCACTCGATCGTGAGACGATTGTGAAACAAGTGCTGCGCGACAGTCAGATTCCCGCATCGACTCTCACACCCGACGGTACGGCGGGTTACCGTTCTCCCACAGGTCTGGACTTCGATTTGGAGCGCGCCCGCGCATTGCTGGCAGAGGCAGGCTATCCCCAGGGACAAGGTGCTCCTCCGATCGAATTGCTCTACAACACGTCGGAAAACCATCGTTTGGTGGCAGAGGCTTTGCAGTCAATGTGGAGCCAGCACCTCGGACTGATCATTGAACTCCGAAATATGGAGAACAAGACCGTGCTCGAGTCGCGCCGCGTGGGCGACTACGAGATGCTCCGTTCGGTATGGATCGCCGACTACGTGGACCCGGCATCGTTCCTTGATGTCTTCAAATCGGACAGCGGCAACAACTACACAGGCTGGGGCAACGCTGAATACGATCGGTTGCTTTTCCAAGCTGACCGCACCACGGACCCCGATGCGCGATTTGACCTTCTGCGGGAGGCGGAAACCCTGCTCCTGGCCGAAGCCCCAATCGTGCCACTCTACTCGTTTACCCACGTGTTTGCGATCCAGCCATCCGTGCAAGGCTGGCACCCCACTCTGCTGGACCACCATCCTTACAAGCATGTTTGGCTGGAACCGGAGGGGTAAGGACCTGAAAGAGCAAAACAACTGAAAGCCTGCAAGAGACGGTCCGGGTGTCTGGGTAGCGGCGATCCCATGCTGTAGGAGCCGACGTCACCCCGAGGTTCCTGTGCCGCGCCACGACCGGTCGATTCCAGCTTTTCCGTTTTTCCATCCTTTAGGCCTTCGGTCACCTCGTCCTGACTTGTCGACCCGAGTTGCCAGATTGGAGAGTCTCGTCACCGTCCCGGATATGCAGCGTGCTTTCTCTTTCATCTCCTTGGTCTTCGGCCTTTTGACTCTGACGTTTCTTACCGGCTGTGGTGGAGGTGGCTCCAGCTCCGATAACGGGCTCAAAGTGCTCCACTTCGGCAATGGAGCCGAACCGCAGGACATCGACCCCGCCACCGTGACCGGAGTGGTTGAACATCGCATTTTGAAGGCCTTGATGGAGGGGCTCGTCTCCGAGGATCCCGATCTCAATCTTGTGCCGGGAGTCGCCCAGCGCTGGGAGATTTCAGATGATGGGCTCGTTTACACGTTTCACCTCAACCCCGAGGCCAAATGGTCCAATGGCGACACGGTGACGGCTCACGATTTCGTGGGGACCTACAAACGCATGCTCACTCCGAGTATCGCCGCCGAATATTCCTACATGCTGTTCAAAGTCGTCGGCGCCGAGGACTACCTCAACGGGAAGATCGAGGACTTCAGCGAAACGGGCTTCAAAGCCATCAACGACCACACGCTCGAGCTCACACTGCGGCAACGCACGCCGTTTCTCCTTCACGCGATGAATCACTACGCATGGTATCCCGTGCCCATCCGAGTTGTGGAACAGTTCGGCGGGCTCGAGCGCAAAGGCTCCGCCTGGACCCGTCCGGAGAATTTTGTGGGGAACGGATCGTTTCGCCTCAAATCCTGGCAACCCAACCGCAAGCTGGTCGTCGAACGTTCGCCGACCTATTGGGATCGTGATACGGTGAAGTTGGACGAGATCCACTTCTATCCCATCGAAAGCATCGACACGGAGGAGCGCATGTTCCGGACCGGACAACTTCACATCACCAATGAGGT
>JANQKV010000039.1 GCA_028280945.1 Opitutaceae bacterium | reverse complement strand
AATGATCGACTTGTCCCTCCAGTTCGGAACGCGTGCGGGAAAGGTCACCGAATTGTTTTACCCGCTCGATCAGCCGGTTGTTGGTGATGGCGGCGGCATAGTCGATGTTGGACGTGAAGGTTCCCCGCATGCCGAGGATGCAGGCAATGCCGGCCACCAACAGAAAGGCCCGTGGTATCCACGTTCGAGTAGCCTCCTCGCGGAGGAGCACGGGAAACGCCACCACGGGGACCAGTGCACAATAGAAGAAACCGAGCATGTGCCCGTCGGAACGAACAAAACCGTGTTTCCAATTCAGGAAAATAAAGGCCGCGAAAATGAGCATGCGTGCTCCCGTCCGAATGGGGTCGCGCTGAGTCCAAACGTGCCAGGCAACGTATCCCGCCAGTCCAAAGAATACGCCAAATGCCCGGCCAAGCTGGCCGTCAGGGGTCGGTACCCCCATCGCCGCTTGGTAACCTGAGCTGATTTCCAGCGAGTTGAAGGCATAGGCGGGGAGGGCGAGGAGGGATTGTCCCAGCCCCATCCATCCCGCCAGAAATGTAATGGAGAACGCCCCGAGCAGACGAATTGCCGCAGCGCGATCGCCTTTCAGGGCATGGTGCACACTCACCACCACCATGACAAACCCGGCAAAAAGGAGATTGGTGAATTTGAGCAGCCCCATCACCGCGAGCGCGAAGCCCACTACAATTCCCTCCCAGCGGGGTGGCGGGAACGCGGTGCGATTGAGCATCATCCAGCCCAATAGGGCGATGAAGATCATGTGCAGGGCATCACTATAGGACACACCCCAGATGACAAAAAAAGCGAAGTATACGAACCGTGATAGCCCCCGCAAAGGGCGCCCCAAAGCGACAATCAAGATGGCGGCAGTGGCCGAGAATACTGTCTGCCAAAGGATGTAAGCCTCATAGTAAAGGCCGGCGTAGGTGTTCCCCAGAAGGAACCCCATCGGTCCGTAGGTGAACACGACCGACTCGCCGAACGGAAACCCACGGTGGAGAAAATAGGCCAGCGCCTGTCGCCAGGAAGAGTCTAGCTCCAGCACGGGTTTCTGAGGGAATGTGAATGCCAGGGTGAAAAGCACCAAGCCCAGCAGGACCTCCCCCAGAGTGGGGCGAACTTTCGATTGAGCTGGGACTTCGGTCATGGCTGGTGGCGGCAAACCATCGAAAAGCAATTGATTACGGTGAAGTTTCAAGCCTCACGTCGGTCCAATAGGTCCAATCGCTGGAAGCATCGCCCGAGGGTCCAGGGTCGATTTCCAACGTAAGTTGTCGGGTTGAATCGGAGGAGGGAAGTTCGATGCGGAAGGATTGCTCCACCCGATCGATATCTTCTATATGCGGTCGCAAGGTTCGATTGAGCAGCTCCCTGGACTGTTGTCCTTCAATCTGCACCGTGATCCGGAACGAAGCACCGTCCGACGGGCTGGGGTTTTCCTCTGCGTAAGCCTCGGGAGGGAGGCCGAACCGGCCACTGATGACATTGGCATCTGCCGGCAGATCAAACGCGAGGAGCGATGGCGCGTGCATGGCGAACTGGCGAACTCCCATGGATGCTTCCACCCGCGCACCAAACATGGCCGATAATTGGGTGGCGGGGACGCGGCGACTGACCAAGGGCAGGGCATATTCCTGCGCCTGAGTCAGGTTGGTTATAGTGTTGTTGACCACCATGGTTTGAGGCTCACCAACAATCCAATCGTCGGTTCCGTATCGGGCAATTGGCTCAATGACGATTTCCGTGTCGGCTGCCGAGGCGGGCAGGCGAATGAGCACATTGGACCGATCCACGCCAACAAATTCAGTGTGGTGAATCAGTGAGTCGCCTTCGCGGCGAAAGCCGAGCGCCGTCAGGGGCTGGTCATGGGAGTGTGCTCCCACTCTCACCATCATGTGCCCATGTTTTGTTCCCGCCGCCTGCATCCAAACCGATAGCTGTTCAGGTGGGATTTGGGGGACAAGTTGCGGATCGAATTCCTGCGTTTCGGCACGGCCAAAAAGTCTGAATCCCTGGGCCCCGAATCGGGCGGATTCCACCTCGACGTAGTTTTGCCGAATCCACTCGTTCAAGGGCGGGAAGTTTCGCAGCGGGTATTTCGAAAAAAAACGGTGGGGACCGGCTGAGCTGTCGATGATAAAGCGTGGTTGGTGCGTTTCGAGGTCCTGCAAGAGGGTTTCGAGTGATCCGGGCACCACGGCGTAGGCAGTATCGATAGTCGGGTCGGTATTGGTCCAAGGAATGAGGCCCGTCTGGAACGTGCAGTAGAGAAAACGGGAAGCAGGAAGTCGATCAGTGTAGTGGTAGATGTCGGGATTGAATCCCCAAACAAAAATGCGATCTGAAGAAACGGATTGCGCCTGCATCCACTCCGCCACCCGTAGAGCGGGATCGGGGGGAGGAAGCTCACTTCTACGGGAGCGCCATGCCGGTAAAGCTGCCAGCAGACAAATCACCACGGATATGGTGGGGCCTACCGCGGATCCGGCCGAAATTCGCAGTTTTGGCAGTCGGACCGAAACCTCCATGATGACCAGGGTCAGCGGTGCGATGAGAGGAATGAAATAGTGATCAAAACCGCGTCCGCCAGCGGCAGCACTGCCCCAGGCAACGATCACCCAAGTAAACAGGTAGACGTCGCGATAGCGACGATCGGCCGTCGTTTCCTGACTCGGACGCTGCACACTTCGCACCGCAATGGAAAGCAGGCCCAGCCCGGCAAACAGGGTCAAAATCAGCGAGAAATCGGTTAGCAGACCGCATAGGCGAAAACCCGATTGCAGTTTTTCTCCAAAACTGAATTCAGCGCCGTAAAACTGCAGATTGTAGGTCCAGGCATAGAACCAAAGATCGCGAGCAGCTCCGCTCAGAATTGAGGGCAGGCAGACCGCAACTGATACCGCCAGCGCTCCGGTCAACAAGGCGCCGCTGCAGCGCAAACCGGCGAGCACCCCCCGTCGATCGATGCAAAGGGCCGCAATCGCGGCGAAGGGGGGCAACAACTCCAAGAGGGCCGATTGCTTGCTCATCACGGCTGCTCCCAGCAAAGCCCCTGTTCCGAGGCAGGTCCGAATGGTAGGGGGCTCATCTCCGGTCCGGAGGAAGAGCACCGCCGCCATGGTTGTGAATAAAAGCACAAACCACTCGGTATTGGCTGCAAAGGCGTCAAAGGGGTGCAAGAGGGCCTGACTCAGGCTGATGAAAACGAAGGCTGTAGCCACCCCGGCCCAGCCCCCACTCTGGGATCCCACCAGCCGAGCCAAAGCAAACGCGGCACCAATCAGCATCAGCGTGACAAATCCCCGGAGTGCCGGCAGGCCTCCGTCCGTCAGTCCGAAAACCAAAGCCGTTGCATAGTAGGTGAGGGGGGAGCGTTGATCAATCGCGTCGGTGTAAAGCGTCCCACCGTCCAACAACACCTCGGCGATGGTGGAGTGGATCGTCTCATCAACGTTCCAGACCGGCACGCTCAGGCTCGGTCCTCGCAGCCAAAAAAGTGCAATTGCGAGCAGGACAAAACCAAGGGACACTCCGAAGGTGGGGAGTTTGATAAGACGGCCAACTGCCGAAACCTTGTTTTGGGCGGGGAAGGTCATGGAATGGTGCTGCCCTCGAATGCTCCCCAAAAAGCCCAGTCGAAGCTGTTGTTGTTGTGTGGCCCGGGTTCCATGCGGACACGCAAGATTCCGGATTCCCCGGGCCGGGTGGCAAATTTCGCTTCGTGTTCGCCCGCGTCATCAGGTCTGCTATAGGGATCGAGAAACCGTTCGAAAACCTCCGTGGTTTCTCCCGTGTCCGAATCAAAGAACACCCGAACGTGCACACCATCGCTTCGGCGGTTCCCTTCCGGATCTTGGGCTGCATCCGGGTTGATGCCGAAACGGATGGTGAGCGCGGCGAGTTCCGGAGGTTTGGGATAGTCCAACTCCTGGGGGGATTGAGCCCCCCAGTGCTTTTCATCGAATTGATCGGACCAGCCCTCATTGTATCCCCGGTTGGCGACGGAGTAGAGGGCGCGTCCATCGGCGAGCTTGATGGGAGGTCCCGGGGTGGTTCCGCGAAAATCTCCGCCGAACGCCCAATCCCATGAAGTATCTCCGGCTGCCCCCGGTTGCGTGGAGAGCACCAGGCGACCCGGCTGCATGGGAGGCAGGTCCACAGTGGCGGACAGAACGCCGCGATCTTCCGGATGATTGAATGGAGTCAGTGTATCACTCCATATCGTAATCGTTTCCCCATCCGTTGTTTCAAGGTCGAGCGAGAAGATAACTCCATCGGTATGGCCCTTGTCACCAAGCTGGTAGGCACCCGCTTCGATTCCGTAGTTGAAGGAAAACTGCATTAAATTGGGCGGCCGAGCCCAGCTTATGCTGGCCGGAGCATGCATCAACCAATTGCCTCCGTCGCCGCGAATGTAATCGACCTCGGAATCACGTTCGCTAAGACGCCAGTTGGAGCCAATGCGCAAGGTGGGACGATCAATGTATCCTTTGACCCGCCCAAAAAACAGATGGTCGTCATTTGCGTTTCCGTCGGCTCCGTTTGTGAAACGGAACTCGAGGCGACCAGGACCGCGAGGAGGTAAATCGACCGACTCGATCTGGGCCATCTGATCCTTTCCGAATTTGCGGGGTTCCATCCGTCGTCGCCAAATCGTGGTGGTCTGACCATCGTCTCCCAACCAGTTCAGCCACACATCATAGCCGTCGCTGTGAAAACGCATCGCTTCCACGATGCCGTGTTCGAAACTGACATTCTGGATCTCCTCGGAAATACGAAAACGGACAAATCCAGGGGCCTTAAACCTCCAGAGATCAGGCTCGTTGTTATGCTGGGGCAATGTCGGCAATTGAGAGGCAACCTGTTCCGGCACCACCTCTACTTCTGGAAAACTCAATTTGGGTTGGCGAATTTTCCGGACGTGAGATGCTCGGACGAATTGCTCAAAATCGAAGAGGGGACTGCGTAGGAGCCTTCCGTCGATGGTCTCCGCTCCGACCCAGAGTTGTTGTGATCGGAGACCCGACTCAGGCGCGAAGAACCGTATATGCATCGGTTCGGCAGCTGCGTGGGGGAGGGAGGCAAGTATTTCCTGGCCGGAAAAAAGATGGACAAGCACTAGTTGGCTGGGGCCCTCGGCCTCAAGTTGGGTAAGCGCCCCCGGCCGCAGACTGCTAACGCCGCCAATCGATAAGGCCACCGAGCTAGCAGCAAATTGCTCTATGGTGGCCGGATCTATTGGCAACACCTCATGTCGGCGAAATATGCGCATGCGATGGTTGCGCATGGAGTAAGCGGCAACCTGAGCGTAGTTCTGGGTAATCTGTTGCCAAAGCCAGGATCTTTCTTCGATAGGAAATCGGACGTAGCCTCGCAGATCGTTCGTATCGACAATCACCGCCGGGGGTCGGCGGGAGAAGTCCGACTCAAATTGGTCTTGGGCTCCCGGAGTGATACCGTGTTCCACCCCCATGAAGGGATCCAGATTGGTCCAGGCGATCATGCCGGTCAAATAATTGGTGTAGATGAACCGGGTGGATGGCAGTCGACGGGCGTAAAAGTAGATCTCGGGGAAGTAACCCCAAACGAAAAGCCGCTCCTCGGGTTTGCTAAACTGTTGAGCCAAATTGCCCATCGGGTGAGGTTCGTCCGCGATGCCGGCAACTTCGGAGCGAATTTGATGGAACCGCATAAATCCCAAAACGAGCGCTGCGAGGCTGCCGCTCAACAAAAGGGTTTTTCCCCAGGGTTTTCCGTTCGCGGTCGTTCGGTTCCAGACGCCCGCCACCAACCATGCTACGGCTAGGCTCAATCCGGGAATAACTTGCTCACTGTAGTGAGCAAATTCCCGACCGCTGAGTGTCGTAGAAACCAACCCAGAAAACGTCCACCCAAGAATCAACCAAGGGGCCAGTTCAAATGATCGCTTAGGGTGCAATTGGGGCAGCGCTCGGGCCAATAGACTACCAGCAGCTATGATTCCCAGTAGGCCAAAGAGAGGCGCATTGTGGTAAGCCATGAGGAACGGCATTCGAATTGCTGCTTTCCGTTCCCAAAATGACACCTCAGGGATGTAGACCTCCGTGTTGAAGGTGAATGCGTAGTAGATGTAGTCTGCCCACGCTCCCTTGAGGGCAAAATAAAGGCTGAAAAATCCCAAGGGCAGAAGCGTTCCTGTCACCAGAGAAGCTCCAAACTTAAACAACTGGCCGCGAGAAGGGGTTGATGATTTCCAGCCGATCAAAACCAACAGCACAAGCGCCACCACCATGTCCAACAAGCCGGGTTGTTTGCACAATACGGCGCCACCAAACAAAGCTCCGACCAAAAGTCCGCGAGGAAGGGATGGTCGATCAACTGACTTCACGAACACCGCGAAGGCCGTGGTCGAGAAAGCGATCACAAACCACTCGGTGTTGGCCGACATGGCATCGCCAAGGTCGATCCAGAAAATCTGGAGGTAAAGAAAGGTTACCAGTGAAGGTAAGGCCAGTCGCCATCCTCCCAGAGTGCGGGCGACGATGCTGACGCAATAAGCGGAAAGACCAATTAAAACTGTGATCAAGAGGTGCACCGCCAGGGCATTCCAAGATCCGAAAACACCAAAAACCATCGCCTTGATATACGGAACGAGCGGACTGCGATTATCGGCAGCGTCGCGGTAGAGCACGTCGCCATCCATGACCTGATGCGCCATGATGAAAGTTGAGCCTTCATCAAGATTCCATATCTCCCGTCCCAGCCACGGAGCCCGGCTGACCCAAACGCCGGCGATACAGGCGATCAGCAAGGCGGCTTGGAGCAGGAAGGGACGAAGATTCACCAGCTGGATTCGACACGGTCGCCGCGACCGGAGAGGCGGCGGGGATCCTTGCGATCGGGGTTGGCATCGTAGTCAAGCACGGCCTCGCGGGCAAGGTCCGCGTGTTTGGGCAACACCGCGTCCATACCATAGGCGCGCACCACTTTGGAATAACCCATGGGCACGGTGGAGGTGCCGTGCAGGAGTTTGTCGAGGCAGGTTTTAATGGTCTTGGCGAACGCGATGGGCTCACCGGGCGGCACGAGGTAGGCTTCGGCCTTGTTGGTCACCATTTCCGGCACTCCATGCACGTTGGTGCTCACGATGGGGGTTTCGAAGGCCATGGCCTCGAGCAGGACGCGGGGAAAGGACTCCTCGAACGAGGAACAGGCAAAGAGATTGGCCGCGCGGAAGTATTCGTAGACACGATCGGTCTCGTTGACGATCGTGATGACGTTGCCGAGTCCTAGCCGGGCGATGTCGGCTTCCAGCGAGCTCTGGAATTCACCCGGTCGTCCACCGACGATGAGGAACTTGTAACTGCCATTGGCGGCGAACCGCTTCATGAAGTATTCGACGGTGCGCAAGAACACGTGTTGGCCCTTGCGTTCACAGACCGTGCCGATGTTGGCGATGACCTGATCATGGGGAGCGAAGCCGAGTTTGGTACGGGCTTCGTCTCGCGGCGTGGCGGCTTTGAGGGCTTCGATCCGCGGCAGGTCGATCCATGACGAAACGAAGCGGAAGTTGTTATAGTCATTGAGCTCCTCGTAATAGGACCGGGTGGCCTTGCAGAGGAAACACACTCGGGTGGCGAGGCGGAAGGCCTGCCGCGTCACGTGGTGGCGATTTTTCTTTAGCGCCCCGGAAAAGAACCGTTTCACCGACGTACTCTCGTGGATGTAGAACAACGACGGTTTGTTGACGGCCGCGGCCAGATGCACGCCCCACCAACAGGCAATGGTATTGCAAATCAGAGCATCGACGGGGCCGAGGTCGATTTGCGACTGCAAGTCGTGGCGCATGACCTCCAGCTGTTCGGCAAACTCCTTGTCCGTGCGGCTGCCGTGCAGCGGATGCCGGTCCACCAACACGATGTTGATGCCCATCTTTTCATAGGCGTCGCGCAGGGGGCCGTCTTCGGCGGAAACTACATCGATTTTGAAGCCGATTTCGCGAATCAGGAAGGCAACGTATTCGAACAGGAAGAGTGGCGCGCCTTCGAAGTTGAGGTTGTGCGTGACCGCGAGCAGATGAAGTTTTCCGAGCCGTTTGGTGTGCGCGTATTCATAGGGATCGATAAAGACGTTACGGTCGCGCGACTGCAGAAAGGGGCTCCAGTAAGGATCTTCAATTCCCGGATACTTGCGGGCGAAGGCGATGTGTTCCTCGGGATGATAGGAAGTGCCACGAGAGGCGCTGCCCCAGTGCCAGAGTTCGGCCTGAGGTGTGTAGACCGTGCGGTGCCCGGCTTTCTCCAAGCGGAGGCAGTAGTCGATGTCGTTGTAAGCCACGCCGAACTCACCTTCGTCGAAACCACCGAACTCCTGGTAAAGATCCGTGCGGGTCATGAAGCACGCGCCGGTGACGGCAGAGCAGTTTCGGGCGAGGCGATGCAACTCGTAGGGCGCGTCCTCGTTGGGCCCAAGCCCGGCCAGTGGTACATCGGCCAAACCATGGTGTGGTCCCACAATCACTCCGGCATGGTTGATGTGGTCGTCCGCATAGAGCAGGCGAGCGCCCACGACGCCGACATCGGGCATCGAGAACCACCCCGCCATTTCCTCGATCCAACCGGGTTTCAAGGCATCAACGTCATTGTTGAGGTGGAGGATCAGAGGAGTGTCGATGTAGGGCAGAGCGGCGTTGACAAGCCGCGAGTAGTTGAACGGCTTGAGTGGGTCGACGTCGGGTTGAATGACGCGACAATTAAAATCCTGACGGGCGGCGAGGCATTTCAGGAAGCGGACGGCCTGTTCCTCCCGGGAGAAGTCATCGACGATGATGAGTTTTACATGTTGCCAATTAACGGTCTGCAGCAGCGCCTCGATGCAGCGCTCCAGCAGATCGGAATGGTCGCGTGTCGGAATGACGATGGTGACGTTGTGTTTCGCAAGGTAGTCGTGGTCCCAAAAAATCTGTTGCACCGGCAACTTCGCGTTCACCGCGAACGGGGGCTGGAACCCGCGCCCCGGGAGCCCGCGACGCGCGAGACTCTCGGTCACCGCGACGGAGAACTGTTCGACGTATTCGGAGGAGGACTCGAGCTCGGGCCGCGGCCACTCGCGGTGATGGGCGATGGCGGCGACATGCCGGGTGCGGCGCGGGTCGACGACTTCCTGAAGGCGGAGCGAGAGCGAGAGCCGCAGCAGGTCCTGGAACTTCTCCTCGTAACCACCGGTTTGCTCAAATACGCGGCGGCGCATGGCGACGCACTCGCCGGGATGGGTGCCGGAGAAGATGAGCTCGGGACTCCAGCGCACTTTGAAGACCGGATTCAGGCGCTTGCCATCGTTGGTCTGATGGTCCTCGTCGGCGAAGACGATGTCGACGTCTTCCGCCACCTGTTCGGCGAGCAACAAGAGTCCCTCCGGTGCGAGCACGGATCCAGGCTCGGGGAACATCAGCCATTCGCCTTTCGCGGCGCCGACCGCCTTGGTGAGAGAGGTTGCGAAATTCTCGGCAGGTTCGCCGTGGACGAAACGAATGCGGGCGTCCTTCTGTCCGAGTGCCTGCGCGTGAGCTGTGAGCGCAGGGTCGGCCTCGGCCCGGATTACAATCAACAGTTCCCAGGTGGCGTAGATCTGTTTACTCAACGATTGAGCAAGGTGGTCGATCTGTGCGGTAGTCGCCTTGCGGGAGTCGAGCAACAGGGAGAAAGAAGGATTGGCGGCCTTGGTCAGTGTCTCGGCGGAGCGTCTCAACTCCAATTCGAGACGGGGGCGCAACCGGTGGTTGGCCACCCAGTTTTCGTAGTGGGATTGCGTGCGCCACTTATACCAAGGCAGCGGATCCTGGGCCTCATCGCGGTAGAGTTTCTGCATCCGCTTGGTCTCAAGCTTGAAGCGCCATCCACCCGGATCGACGCCGAGGGTCTTGCAAGCTTGGACAATACTTTCCCGCACGTTGTTGAAGTGCGTGTCGTCGTAGGGCGGCAGGCGGGTCTCCTTTTCGAGGCAGCTCCACTGGTAGACGCGTTTGGCAAAAACCAACTCACGAACCCCGTCCTCGAATTCCGCGAAGATCATGATCGGGATCGGATTCGCGGCGATTTGATTGATGTCGATGATGCCTTGGAAACGTGGCTTCTGGGCTTGGGGAAACTTGGAGTATTTTTTGGCGACGTCCTTTCGCTCAATGCCGTGAACGAGCTCGTTGTAGTTCACCCCATCGGTGGTCGCTAGCAGGCGCTTGATCGGCTTTTCCTCGTGGAAGATCCATCCCAGCACTGAGACCTTGTTATATTGGGAATGGGCGATGAGTTTCGGCTGTTCGAATTGGCCGCGGAAGGGCGGATTGGGCAACACATCGACCAAACCGATCGAAAAGTCCTGCACCATGCGTGTCGCGTGGGCGGCAAGCGGGGCGTCGGGGTGGAGGGATGGATGCTTTAGCAGGCGAAGGTAGAGAAGTTCGAGCAGCTCGTGCGGGATCCTGGGGTTATGCTTTTTGCACTCGCCCTTGCCTGATATCTCAATGTTCACGCGCCAGAACTCCGCCCACTCGTTGTCGCGATTCATGATCTCGAGGCGGATCTCCCTGGCTCCTACCCAAGGCTCCAGACGGAAGGCGAATCCCGGGGCTCGCCCCTTGGTCCAGCCGGCATAGGCCTGCTCAATGTCGGGACGCGGCAATCCCAGCAGGCCGGTGAACGGCACGTCGTCGATGAACGCGCGCATGTCGGTGTAGAACTGGTTGTTCTTGGGAACAAACCATCCGTAGATCCAGAAATGGTCCGGTGTGCGGTGCCATTCGTCGGGCTGCTCGATGTGGAAGAGGTAAGATTCGTTTTCGTTCATGCCGAACGGGCGAAGGGTCAGCCAAAGTAAATCTCGCGCGCCATTTCAACGTGGGCGGGCTGGGAGATGCGAGCATCGTAAAAGCGGGAAATGCGGGTAAAGGCCATCGATACCATCTTGGTGTCACCGGCATAGTGTCGATCCAACGCCTTTTTTAAGGTGTCGGCGAGAACGTGGTAGTCACCCGCTTTGATGAGGAAAGCCTCATCGTTGTTGGTGAGCATTTCGGTGATGCCATTCACATCGGTGCTCACAATGGGAAGCTTGAAGGAGGCGGCTTCCAGCAGCACCCGCGGGAAGGATTCTTCGAAGGAGGTGCAGCAGAAGATGTCGGCCACGCGATACCACTGATATACATCCTGGGTCTCATAGATCAGTCGCGTGTTCTGGAGCTCCATGAGCTCGATATCGTTCTCAATGGTCTCGAGGTAGAGGCCTTCGCGGGCGCCGACCATGACGTAGATAAGGGGCCCCTTGGCATCGAGCTCGGCCCCGTGCGTCTTGTGCAGGTGATCGATGGCTCGAATGAAGATGTGCTGCCCCTTCCGCTGGCAGACGGAGCCCACGTTCACCACTACGGTGGCATTGGCGGGAATATCGAGTTCTTCGCGCAGCTTCTCGCGATTGGTATCGATGATGTAGTTTTCGATGCGCTCAATATCGATCCAACTGTTGATCAGGCGGAAGTTGTCATAGCGATTGAGCTCGGCGTAGATCTTGCGCGTGGACTCGGCGATGAAGACGACGCGGGTGGCTTCGCTCATGGCCTTGTCGATGAGTGGGATGACCTCGTCGGTCGCGAGATGGTGCTCCGAGAAGAAGCGACGTGGCAGGTTGCTCTCGTGAATATAGAGGGCAGTAGGCAGGCCGAGTTTTTGGCCCAGCGGCACGACCCAATAGGACAGCATCGTGTTGCCCACGATCAGATCGAGGTCCTGCCAATGCGACTCTTTCGACAACGTGTCGATGGCCTGATGGAAGTCGGCGGCAGTTTCGGCGCCGGTCACGGCGGAAATGTCGATCAGCTCCACGTCGATCCCGACGGCGGCGAAGTTTTCACGCAAGGGTCCTTCGGTGGGGGCAAAGACCGTGACTTTCCAATTGGCTACGTGCTTAAAATGACGGGCGTATTCAACGATGAAGAGGGGGGCACCCTCAAGGTTGAGGTTGTGGGAAACAATGCCGATGTGGAGCTTCAGTTCGCGACTGGCGAACCGATGATCGTAGGCATTGATCCGGAAACTGGGATTGGCGTATTCCACCGATTCGGAGAAGTGCGGATCGCGGAAGCCTGGGTATCGCTGAACAAAGGCGAGGTGTTCCTTCTCGGTATAGGCAATGCCGCGGGTGGCAGAGCCGAGATGCACGAGTGTTGCGCCGGGAGTGTAGATAGTGCGGTAGCTGGCATCGAGGGCGCGCAGGCAGAAGTCGACGTCGTTGTAGGCCACCCGGAAGTCGTTGGTGTCGAAACCGCTGAGTTGTTGGTAGAGATCCTTGCGGGTGAGGAAGCAGGCACCGGTAACCGCGGTGGTGTCGCGTGCGGCGTGCGGCAGGAAGAGATAACCGAAATCGTCCTTGGGCAGGCCGACGAAAACAGCATGGGCAAGACCGCCGTTGGGTCCGACCCAGATGCCGGCATGGTTGAGGGTTTCGTCGCGATGAATCAGGCGTGCGCCCACCACACCAACCCCTTCAACACTCATCCAGCCGACCATGTCCTCCAGCCAACCGGGCTCGATGGCCTCGATGTCGTTGTTCAGATGGAGAACCAAGGGAGTGTCCGCAGCCTCGGTGCCCAGATTGACGAGGCGGGAGTAATTAAAACCGGTGGGCTCGCGGTTCGGGCGGAGGATGCGCCATGGTCGGTCTTCGCGTTGCTCAATTTCGTTGATGAGTTCAACAGCTCCGGGCTCTTCCGATCCATCATCGATGACGATAAGCTTGGCATGCTTCCAATTGACCGTGCGTTCCAGTGAATCGATGCAATCCTTGAGCAACTCGGCGTGGTTGCGCGTGGGGATGATGATGGTGACGGGGTTTTCTGCGAGAAGCTCGGGGCTCCATTTGAGTTGATGAAGGCAGAGTGCGTTGTTCTCCATCAACGGCGGCAGCATCACTTCGGCCCGTAATCCACGTCGTTCAACGGCGTCTTCAATGGCCTGACGGGCAGCGCCGAAAAGGTAGCCCTTCTGGTCACCACGTTGCGCCGTGCTCTCCTCGTGCGCCCGCCAGTGATAGCAGACGAAAGGCACATGCCGGATGTTGGCGTGATCGATCTTTTCGACGCAGCGCAGGATCAAATCAATGTCCTGAGCACCTTCATAACCTACTCTCAATCCCCCCACCTCTTCCACGATGCGACGACGAATGGTGCGCAGGTGGTGCGTGTAGTTGTGCGTGATCGCCATTTCGGGGTTCCAGTCGCCCTTGAACTGGGGATCGTAGTGTCGGCCCGAGGCATCGATCTTGTCTTCGTCGGTGTAGAGGAAATCCGTGTGTGGGTGGGCGATGATGGCCTCGGCGACATGCAAAAGGGCATCGGCGGGAAGCAGATCGTCATGATCGAGGAAGCTCACGTATTCTCCCGTCGCGAGTTCCAAGGCCGAGTTGGTTGCGGCAGAGATGTGCCCGTTGGAGTCGCGGATGGTGTATTTAATGCGGGGATCTGAATCCGCCGCCGCCTTCAGCTTTTTGGCAACATGGGATTCGGGGGAGGCGTCGTCAGCGAAGCACAACTCCCAATTAGGGTAGACTTGGGCTCGCACGCTTTCGACAAGCTCATCCAGGAATTTGGCCGGCGTGTTGTAGGTCGGAACCAAGATGCTGATGGTCGGGCCGTCGGCGGCGACAGGCTTCGCTTCCTCCTCCAAAAACTTCCGCAGCCGCGGGGTCAGGCGGTTGTGGTGAGTCCAGAGGTCGAATGGTTCTTTCTTTTCCCAAGGGGTAGGGGGAGGCGGGGTGGCTTTTTTGCCTCCCCGGACCATCTTGTCGGCCAGTTCAGCCCGGGTAGCCCAGACTGCCTTCCAAAAGTCTCCCCAGCTTTCGAGTTCATAGCCTCCCCGCACCACAGCCGAAACGAAGGCCGAAATGACGCGAACAAACTGCCAGTGGCCGTAGTAGGGGATCGGACCGCTGTTTTCATCAAGCTGGTTGATGAAGAGGCGCTTCGAACGCAGCAGTTGGCGAGGCTGGTCAGGGTAGTCGACCCAGATCTTGAGGCAGGCGGGACTGAAACAACCGGGACGCACATCCACCAAGCCGTAGAACGCTGACTTCAGGGCCTGGGGGAAATCCGGGTTGTAGTGCAGGACGTCTTCGCGCTCCTTGCCCCAAACCAGGCGATTTTCGTCAATGGAACCGATGGTGGCGTGGAGCTTGGAAATGGTTTGGTTACGGGAGAAGGCCCAACCGGAGACGCGAAATTTCTCATAGTGGGCGTTTACCCAAAAATCAGGCAGGTCGAGGTAGCCGATCAAATCATTCTCGGGCAGCATTTCCGTCTGATTGACGGAGATCTCCTCCAGCACGCGACGAGCTTCTGTTTTCAGAGTATTACCGCTTTCTGAATGAAAGTGCCGGTAGAGATAGAAGAGACTTTCCTCCAGCACTTCGGAGCGAACGAAAGGCGGTGGTTTTTTGGTCGGTTGATCCTTGCCGTCGCAGGTCACTTCGCGGCGGCAGAACTCAACCCAAGTCTGGTCGCGCAACATGACCTCAAGGGTGAGGGTTTTGGCACCGTGCCAAGGGCGTACGTTGACTCTAAATCCTGATTTCAGGCCGGGACCACCCGCATCGAACGTATTGCGAATGTCCGGGCGGTCGCTTCCAATGATGCCATAATAGGGCACGCCGTCGAGAGTGGCCCGGAGGTCGAGCAGTTCGTCGCCCGATTTGAACAGCACCCAGCCGCGAATATCGGCGATCTCTTGGTCCAGGTGCCAATCGATCGGCTGGTCGATGAAGTAGCGACAGAGGTCAGTCTCAAACATGAAACCGGTAAATGAACCCGGCCAAACTGAGACAGTAAAGCGCGGTTTTCGTTTGGAGACAGGATTCGGAGTTTAAAGCAGTAACGCCAGATTTTCGGACACCGGCACGAAATTCAAAATTGCCTTAAGCTGTTAGGGCAGTGCAGCTTGGAAGTTCCGATCATCAATTAAACTGATCCTTTTATATTCTCTGAAGCGATGTTGGGAGCATCAGATCAAGTGGAATCAAGCGGGCCTTTCACAGCAAGGTGGGCCCTGCCGTTGTTTGGTATCGCCCTCGTGCTGAACTTTGTCCTGTCCACATTTCGTTGGGAGCAAGGCTACATGCCCGGTCACGAGTTTCGCCAGGCCCAAACCGTTCTGATCGCTTACTACATTGATAAAGACAGCAATTTTGGGCTCGATTACGAAACTCCCGTTTTAGGAAAACCTTGGGCTTTTCCTCTCGAATATCCCCTCTATCAATGGACAGTCGTTGGGGTTCACCGAGCAACGGATTGGGATCTAATTCAATCGGCTCGATTCGTTTCACTGGCGTGTTTTTACATGGGCTTACCCGCGGTTTGGATAGCCATGGGCGCCTTGGGAGCCGGGCGTTCGCTGCGCTGGTTGGTTCTGGCGCTAATCTTGGTTTGCCCGGTCCATATTTATTATTCCCGTGCCGCCTTGATTGATCCTCTGGCTTTGGCGCTTTCCATTTGGTTCCTGGCGGCGTTCCTGTGCTCGATGCAATCTCGACGGTGGTCTTGGTGGGGATTGGCAACGGTTACCGCCTCTGCAGCGGTTTTGGTCAAAGGCCTGGTCTTCGTTGTTTGGGTGTTGCCGGCGGCGGTGTTCGGCGCGAAGGAGTTGTGGAGCGGTTGGAGGGCGAAGCAGGCTCCCAGTGAGGTTTTGCGCACTTTCATCTGGGGCGTCGGAATGATGGTGTTGCCGTTTGTCTGTGCCAAATGGTGGGTAGGATATACGGATGCCATCAAGGCGACACATTCCTCTGCGTGGGTGTTTACTTCCGAGGCCCTGGCGTGGGACAATTACGGAACCTTCTCGGTATCCTCACGGCTATCTTGGCAAACTTGGGAAACGATGAGCGACCGATGGTCGGAGGCTTTGATTTATCCGTGGTTGTTGAGCGGTTTTGTGATGGCAGGGCTTCTGGTGGGCAAGGGCTATCGTTGGGGAATTTGTGGAGCCCTTCTGGCCTGGTTGTCGGGTCAACTCATCATTCCCTATGCCTATGCCTACCAGGATTACTACTTTTATGCGGGAGCGGTTTTCCTTTGCCTGGCGTTTGGACTGATCATCGCGGCTGTTTGGCAGACCTTGAGGAAATGGGTCGTCGTTAGATGGCTGGGTTTGAGCCTGCCCATTTTGGGAATGTTGGGGACCTACTTTAACGGATACTTTTTACAGCAAAAGGTCATCAGTCCCGGGGGATCGTCGATGACACAAGCCCTGCGGGATTTTTTGCCACCGGACAGTGTGTTGATGGTCTTGGGCCAAGACTGGGCTGCGATCACACCTTACCGAGCGGAGCGCCGTGCTTTGATGGTTCGCAACGGCTTGGAGCATGATTGGGACTATTTGATCGGAGCGACCCGCGATTTGGAGGACGAAGACCTGAATACCCTCATTGTTTCCGGGGATCTGAGGACCAAGCGTGACTTGATCAGATTCCTAACGGATCGGATCGGTTTAGTGGCCTCGCCTGCCTTTCGATTCGGGGATTCGGATGTCTATTTGGACCCTACCATATACGCCGATATCCGGAAGAAAATCGGCTCAGATATGATTAGGTATCGTGGCATTAAGATTGTGGATGAGCAGGCCGGGCAAGGCAGTGTTAACCGTCATTCATATCTGGTGACACCAGGACGATCGGCCCGGGCTTTTCCCTCGATTTCACCTGGTGTCATTCGATTCCGAAGCGAGCATGGCTACAGCCAGGTCGATCTTGATGGAACCCAGGGCATCAATGCTCACCCATTGGCGGAATTAGAGATTCACCCAACGTCCCGATCCGGGAGGGTGAGCTGGAGTTATGGTTTAAACGATATGGCTTGGGATCGGGACGGGCCCGCTTCCGACGGAGTGGGTTTTGCAGTCTACGCTGTCGGTGCCGAGGGAGAGCGCCGGGAACTGCACCGCCGCGACGTCAATCCGGTGGACCATCCCACAGATCGCGGAGTTCAAACAAGTGAGTTCGCCTTCGATATAGGCGAAGGAGAGACCCTTCTGTTTGTGACTGAGCCGCTGGGGCATCCGGCGTTTGATTGGGCGTTCCTGACTTCCATAGTGGTCTCCTCACCATAGTGATGCAGGTTTGTTCGGGTTTTGGCCTCTCGTCTACACTCGGAATTGACGATCGGGGAGGGGAATTTTTCAACTGAGGGTTGGATGACAACTTCCTTGGGCAATCAATCCCGCAGCCTTTCAGCAAAATGGGTGATCGCTGTTTTCGCGGTTTTATGTGCGGTGCACTTCTTTTTGGCGACGGCCAACTGGAAGTATGGCTTCTTGATCGGCCATGAGTTTCGGCAGGCTCAGACGGCAATCATTACCGAATACATCGATAAGCAGGATAATTTCAGTCTCTACTATGAGACTCCGATTCTGGGCAAACCGTGGGCCTTTCCGCTCGAACTACCGTTTTACCAATGGTGCGTGGTCGGCGTGCAGAGATGGTTAGACATTCCTTCGTTCCAAGCGGCCCGCGGCGTGTCGCTCACCTGTTTTTATCTTACTTTGCCGGCACTCTACCTTCTGCTGGGCGCGTTTCGAGTGAGCGGCCCGGAGCGACTGGTAATACTAAGCGCACTTTTGGCGTGCCCGATATATCTGTTTTATTCCCGTTCGTTTTTGATCGATCCCATGGCGGCGATGTTTTCCGCGTGGTTCTTGGCCTCGTTTGTCCTGACTCTTCAGCTGAGAAAGTGGTGGTGGTTCGTCTTGGCAACGGTCACGGCGACAATTGGCATCCTGATCAAGAGTCTGGTCTTTGCGGTTTGGCTGTTCCCGGCGGCACTTTATGGGGCCTGGTGTTTGCTCGTGGCCATCCGGGCTCGATCCGGATGGAAGAGTGTGGCCAGCACCATCGGCTGGGGGGTGGGGCCGGTTGTTTTACCCTACCTGGCGTTTCGTGATTGGATCCTTTACACAGACGCCTTGAAGGGATCTCACCCGGCGGCCTACGAGTTTACTTCGAGCGAGTTGTCGCAAGGTAATTTCGGCACCTTCAGCCTGTCGTCGCGATTGGATCCGGAAACTTGGCAAGTTTTGGGTCAAAGGTGGAGTGAGACCGTGGGGGCGCCCTGGATCATCGGCCTTATCCTTGTCGTTGGCATTTTGTTGAATCGGCGATACTGGAA
>JANQKV010000062.1 GCA_028280945.1 Opitutaceae bacterium | reverse complement strand
CCCTGGTTTCAATCTGGGGGCGCTCGGTCCAGTGGTCGGGATAGGGCAGCGATTTTGCCCCGGCTGCTTCCGCGCCTGCATCCGCGTTGGCATCCGGTTGGAAAGGCGGCGGCAATTCTCCCGCGGCGACTTGAGACGAGGGACCAAGTCCTTCCGGACGCCAGTCGATGTCATTTGCCATGACCCACTTGTCGATCTCCACGCCGTCCTCTCGCATGCTGATGTGGATGTCGTGCACTCCGGCGGAGGGGATATCCAAAAACAGCTGCATGGGCACACCGCTATGCACTTCGGCCGTGCGCTGCTTGCATTCCCACTCCCAGGCGCGCTTTTTGACCGTCTGCCAGCGTTGCCCGCTCTCCGGCCATTCCCCGTTCAGGCCGACGTGGAATCCGTTGTCCTCGGTGCCGGTGGAAAAGTGCCGGGCCCAGAAATAATAGCGGCCGGGGTTTTCGAATTTCACCGGGTAGGTGAGAATGGCGAGTTTGCCGGGTTCGTTGGAAAAATTCTCTCCGCGAATGAGCTGTTCGTCATGCGTCCAGCGGGAGTCCGGCAACACCTCAAGGTAGGCGCCACCACTTGCGCCGACCACATGGGACGGATCGGGATCGGGCAGCAGGGACGGGGTGAACTCGGTCGAAGTGATGTGAAAGGCCCGAACATCGGTGAGTTCCTGTTTCACGAAGTGCTCGGCCTCCACGGCCACAATACCGTCCACCTCGGCGAAGACCAAGTCAGGCGGGGCGATGGGCGCGGTGGCGTCTGCCTTCGCGACGTTGACGATCAGGGCCACGCCCACTGCCAGGGCGATGAGACGAGAACGGAGGAGTGAGGTCATGATTGAGCGGATTTTAGTTTGGAAACGGCGGCAGCGAGGGCATGGTTGTCGCCCACGTTGCCGGGAAAAATGATGTAGCTGAGTCCGGGAAATCGCGTCTCTTCGCCCAGGCGCCAAACCGGCACTCCGGGCAGGATTTGGCCCGTGACCATGGCGCGTTTTACCCCCAAAGCCCTGGTGGCGGTATCACTGGAAGTGATGCCGCCTTTGGCGATGAGGTAGCGGGGGGTGTGGACGACTGAGCTGACAATATCACAGAGCGCCCGTGAAACTTCGGCGCTGATGGAAAGATTGGCGTTGTCGCCGGAGCGGTGGATTAGTTGCCGGCTGGTGTGCAGGACGGTGTCGCGATCGGCCGCCAGTGCTTCATTTAACTGGGTGATGGTACGGTCGATGGTGGGTTGGCGGGTCGCTTCCTCCAACAACGCGGTCACGTCCAGTTCAATCGAGACCACTTCGGGTTGGCCTTTGAGTTCGTCGAGTTGAGCCGTGGTTTTGGGCACGTGGGAGCCCACCAGGGTGAGACCTCCCCGGCCGGCCACGTTGATCAATTCAGCCCCCTCCAACAAGGGCGGGGGGCGCTGGCCCACACGGGCACAAACATACGATGCGGCCGTGCGGGCCACCACGCGCTTCCCGGCCGTTTCGGCATCGAGCACACCGGCGACCACCACTTCGATGTCGCTCTGGTCGACCGCGTTGGCGACGACCACCCCGCCGTTGGGCACGGTGCGCAGAAGCTTGCCGACTGCCGACGGCCCCTCCTTTCGAATGAGGTCGAGAGACAGGCAGACGACGTCTTCAGCGGCCACGGTGCCGCCGGTTTTTTCGGCCACCCAACTTGGCAGGTGGGAGGCCCGGTAGCCAAAAACCGTGTCGCGGGCGAAGGGAGTCCGACCGGCCGGGACCAGGGTGTCACCCTCCGCCACGAAGTGCGTATCATTCAGGGTATAACGTCCTCCGGCGGCAAAATAGGGCGCCAACAAGGTAATGGTTTCTCCGTCGGTCCCGGCCGCAATGATATCGGTTTCCAACGGGTAGTGGCCTCGCAGGGTGGAGTCGCCGCGACTCACGACTCCGAACGATCGCTGGCCGGCGGCCTCGCGCACGTTGTGCATGAACTGTTCGTGGAGCTCCCGTGAACGCGCGGCCGTCAACCCCCGCGAATTGGTGAGTACAAAGCAGGCCGGGGCCGGATCATTAAATTCGGCCTGCAGGGTGGGCCCCCCCCAGTCCGTTATGACCGGCAGTCCGGCGATGGTCTGGGTGCCGGTGGGATCATCATCGAGAATCCAAAGCTTGCGGCAATTGCGCGGGATGCCGGCGCGGATGGACGGCAGCACGTCCGTGGCCCACGGCGGGAGAAGCGCGGCGATCGCAGCGGCTTTGTCCAGGGTGTCGGGCATCAGTGGCCGGTCAGTTCGACTTGAATGTTTTGAGTGGCGTTTCGATCCAGAAAGAGGGCGCGTTTACCTTGGGTGCCCTGGTGCGGGTTCGGGGCCGTGGGCACAGGGGAGGCGTCGCCGGCGGCGGCGACATCATCGACGTTGAAGCAGATGTGATGAAGGCCGGAACCATTGGCTTTGAGCCAAGCCTGCAGGGGGTGGTCGAGGGTGAGCGGTTCAACCAACTGCAGGTGGGTATTGCCGAGGTCGAGATGGGTGAGCCGCACCGTGGCGCCGTTGACATCCTCGCTGTAGAGCACGGGAAAGCCGAAGGTGTCGCGCCAGAGCTTCAGCGCCTCCTCGGTGTCCGGGACGGCAATGGCAAAGTGATCGAGCCCATTGTGAGCGAAGGGAGTCATGGGATTTTGGATTTACGAATTACAAGGGACGATTTTGAGCTGTCACAGCTCCTCAACCTGGTTGGTTCGGGCGGAGCGATAGGCCGCCTCGACCAGGGCGACGGTCTTGAGGTAGTCTTGGCCGGTGCTCTCAAATTCAGCTCCGCTCTGCAGGCAGTCCACGAAGTGGCGTTGGATGGCATGCACGCAGTCGCCGGCAAAATCGCGGCGCTCGTGAAAATAGTTGATGGGGCGCGGTTCCTCGCCGAGCGGTTTCAGGGTGAGACCGCCCTCGAGATCGAGTTCGATATGCCCCTTCGATCCATCGAGCCGCACGGTGCCGAAGGTGTAGCGGGCGTCCGCCGTGTCGGCCTCGTTGTAGCGGGAGGCATCGAGCATCGCGGTGGCACCCGAGGCGAATCCACAAACAATCTGGCCGGCGTCCTCCCCCTTGATGACGGGGTTGCGCTGTTGCAGGCGGGCGTAGATGGACGTGATCTCGCCGCCCAAAAAACGAAACGTATCCAAGAAATGGACACCGGTTTCATACACCAGCAGTCGCGGGTAGTCGCGGAAGAAGGGTTGGCGGGCCAGGTAGGCGTCCTCCGGCCAACCATCACCCATGCGCATGCGGACGGCGATGGAGTAGAGGTCGCCGATGGCTCCCGCGTCGAGTTGCCGCTTCATTTCACGATACCAGGGCTGCCAGCGCCAGTTTTCGTGGATCATGAGGCGCACGCCGTGCCTGGCGGCGACCGCGACCACCGCGCGGCTTTCCTCCTCGGTGGGGGCGACGGGTTTTTGGCAGATGACGTGGATTCCCCGGGCGGCGATTCGGTTCACCAGGTCGAGGTGTGTCTCAGGCGGGGTGATGATGTCGACGAAGTCGGGTTTTTCCTCGTCGAGAACCTGTTCGAGGTCGGTCAGAGCGGCCGTCCGCGGGATGCCATAGTCCTCCGCGAAAGCGGAAAGCTTCTCCGGCGACCGATTCAGCGCCGCGACGATCTCCGTCTCGGGGATACGGGTCCAGGCGTTGTATTGGAAACGGGCGAAGTAGCCCGCGCCGATGCAAACGACCTTGAGTTGGCTCACGCCGGCACCTCCTCAATCTTCTTGGTCGGGTCAACCATCACCCAGCTGATCATGGCGACAGCCGCGAGTCCCGCCCCGAGGTAAAAGAAGGTATTGGTGGTGCCGGTCCAGGCCTGGAGGTAAGGGAAGGCCAGGGCGGTGCCGGCCGAGGCGATGTTGCCGGCCATGTTCATCGTGCCTGAAACCTGCCCGGCATGGCGTCCGCCGATGTCGATGCAGAAGGACCAGGACGGCGACAAGATCATGTCCACGCCGAACACGGCGAGGGAGAGCCAGAACACGGCTCCCCAAACGCCTTCCTGGCCCACCGACATGAGCAACCCCAGGGCGGCGAGGGCGAAGCCCACGATTGCGGGCAACCGGCGGGACAGGTTGATCTTGCCCGCCCGGTAAATCGCATCCACCGCCGCTCCGGAAGCCACACAACCGAGGCCGCCGGCAAGCAGGGGAATCATGGCGTAGAATCCGGCCGACGTGAAGCTGAGGTCGTAGGTTGTCTTGATGTAGGCGAAGAGCCAGGATAGGCAGAAATAGGCCGTGTAGTTGCTGGCCCCGTATTGGATCATGAGCAACCACAGGTTGCGGGACTTCAGCATGTGCCCGATGGGCAGCTTGCCGACGGGTTTGTCGGGAGCGTCAGAATCCTGCACGTTGGCCGCAATGTAGGCCTTTTCCTCGTCGGTGATGGTCGGGTGATCCTGGGGTTCATCCCGGAACCAGAACCACCAGATGGCCGCCCAGGCGAAACCGATGAGCATGAGAACGATGAACGACATCTTCCAGCCGATGGCTGCGATCATGAAGGGCAGCAGCGGCATGGTGGCCGCCGCGCCGAGGCGCGAGGCTGACAGGTTGATGCCTTTGACCAGACCGCGTTCTTTCATGGGGATCCATGAGAACACCGCACGGGACATGCCCGGAAAGGCGCCGGCTTCACCCACACCGAACAGGAACCGCACGACCAGCATGGAAACGAAGTTCCAAGCGTAGGCGGTCAGTCCGGTGAAGAGCGACCAGATGGCAACGATCGAGGCGAGCAGTTTGCGCGGGCCAAACTTGTCGGCCGCCATGCCGGAGGGCGTTTGGAAGAGCGCGTAACCCAGGGCGAAGATGGACAGGATCCAGCCGAATTGCTTCTCGCTCAGGCTCAGGTCCGCCATGATGGGGTCCTTGGCGGTCGCGATGCAGACGCGGTCGACGTAGAGGAGAAAGGAGAGAAAGAAGGTCGCAACAACGACGAGATATCGGCGGGGCATGGCGGGGGGATTTACGAATTACGAGTTACGAATGCAGATTTTCGATGGGGCGGGAGCGAAGTGGTCGGCATCAGGCGAAAAGATCGGGGTCCACGCCTTCGATAGCAAAGGCCCGCACCGGTGAACCGTCGCTCTCGTGCAGTTTGAGCGGGGTGGCGCCAAACAGCACGCGATCGGACGTGATGGCCTCGAGGTTGGTCAGGCCCTCGACGATGTTGATCCGGCCGGCCAACAGGATTTCGTGAATAAGCGTCACTTCGGCCAGGTCGGTCACGTCGGCGATGGAGGGCGGCTCAACACCGAGCAATCGCACTTCCTTCGCGACGGTCCAGCGGGCGAGATCCTCACTGATGCGGGGCATTTGGTCGCGGTAGACGGCCGGGTTGTTGACGTGGGCACTCCAGCCGGTGTGGAAGATCAGGCTTTCCCCGGGTTGGAATTTCTCGGCGACGTCGCCCAGGTCGGCGATGGTGATGAGGCGTTTGGGTTCGCAGGGTAGAATTCGGATCATCCAGGCCGGGCCGAAGCAGGAGGAAAGGGGGGTTTGATCAATCGTGCCCGGGCCAGCCTCGAAGTGGATCTGGGCATCCATGTGGGTGCAGCTGTGCGAATACAGGTGCCAGGTGGACGCATTCCAGCCGTCTTTGGCCTTGGTGAAGGCGGGTTCAGTTTCGACGCCGCGCAAACCGGGGACAACGGCGAGGGTCAGGTCGATAATTTGGGGCATGAGTCGGAGGAGTTAAGCGGAGAGTGCGGCGATGATCCGGTCGGAGATCTCGGTGGTGCTCGTTTCGCCGCCGAGATCGGCCGTGTGGCAGGTCGGGTCGGCCATGACCACGGCGACGGCTGATTCGATCAGGCGGGCTCCCCGGACGGTTTCCGGCTGGTCAAACCAATCCAGCATCAACGCGGCGGAGAGAATGGTTGCGATGGGATTGGCTATTCCCTGGCCCGCTATGTCGGGGGCCGTGCCATGGGAGGGTTGGAAAAGCGCATGTTGCGGACCGATATCAGCCGAGGGGGCCATGCCCATGCCGCCCACGATGCCGGCGGCGAGGTCGGACAGGATGTCGCCGAACATGTTTTCGGTGACCATCACGTCGAACTTCTCGGGGTGTTGCACCAGAAACAGGGCCATCGCGTCCACGTAGACGTGGTCGGTGGTGATGTCGGGAAACTCGGTGGCCACCTCGTCAAAGATCTTGCGGAAGAATGCCATGGACGGCAGCACGTTGGCCTTGTCGACCAGTGTGACATGCCGGCGGCGCTTGGCGGCGAGTTTGAACGCTTCGCGGCAGACGCGTTCGGCCCCGTGGCGGGTGATCTTCATCGTATCCGTCTCGAAATCACGATCGGGGACCCGGGGAGCAAGGCGCTCGGAGAACAGGCCTTCGCAGTTTTCGCGGATAATGACGAAGTCAATGGGTTTGCCGTCGGCCCCACCATAACCTTTGAGCGGCGTGTGGGACTCGTGGTAGAGCCTGATGGGCCGGACGCCGTTAAAGAGATCGAGCTGCTCGCGGATATCGATCTGGGGGGTCATTTCCACGCCGTTGGGCCAGCGTACGGAAGGCAACCCCATGGCACCCAGCAGCATCGCATCCGCCTGCTTCATGCGTTCAACCGTAGCCGCGGGCAGCGGGTCACCGTTGGCGAGATATTCATCGGCGCCAACGGAGAGCGTTTCATAAGAGAGGGTAACGTCCGCCAAACGTTGCTGGGTTGCATCCAGAACCTTGACGGCGGCGTCCACGACCTCGGGGCCGATGCCATCTCCGGGTAACAGGGCAATATGGAAATTGGGCATGAAAAGGGGAGAAGAGGAGGGTTATAAATCGGCAGCCCCCACAACGAAAATTCGAGGCCGGGACCGTAACATAAAACGGGGGTATCACCTATGAGCAAAAAAACAAAAAAACAGAGATTTTGCGTCGCTTGAAACGTATGCGGTGGCTACATCAGCAGCATGCCAAAACGTCCCCGGGTCGCCTTGTTGATCGAAACTTCGAACCGTTACGGCCGGCAATTGCTGCGGGGCATTCGGCAATGGGAGCATGAGCACGGCCCGTGGGCGTTGCGCCTGGTGGAGCAGGGAAGGGGCGCAACCGTGCCCAGTTGGTTGAAAACGTGGAATGGCGACGGGATCATTGCCCGGGCGGAGCATCGCGGGATCGCCCAGGCCCTGAAAGCGACGGGACTGCCGGTGGTGGACGTGAGCGCGGCGGTGGAGCGATCGATGTTTCCGCAGGTTGTGACCGACAGCTGGGAGGTGACGCGACTGGCCTTTGAGCATTTTCGCGACCGGGGGTTGGCGCACATGGCGTATTGCGGCGCGCGGGGGTTTCGCTGGGCCGTTCAGCGGGGAAGGTTTTTCCGAAAGCAGGTGCTGGAGGAGGGAGTGAGTTTTCATGAGTTTGAACTGGCTGACCGCACGCCGGAGGCGGAATTGCGGCAGATGGCCCGCTGGCTAAAACGCCTGCCCAAGCCGGTGGGCGTGATGGCGTGTTACGATATTCGCGGGCAATTGGTGCTGGAAGCGTGCTACAGTGCCGGCCTGCGGGTGCCTGATGAGGTGGCGGTGCTGGGCGTCCACAACGATGTTTTGCTCTGTGAGCTGTGTGATCCGCCGCTCAGCAGCGTGATCCCGGATGCCGCCCGGGCGGGAGCCCTGGCGGCGTCTTTGCTCGACCAGCTGATGGCCGGCCAAAAGGTTCCGGTGAAGGCCCATCAGATTGCTCCGATTGGGGTGGCGACCCGCCAGTCGACCGACATCGTGGCGGTGGAGGATGTGCGGATAGCTGATGCGGTGCGTTTCATTCGGCGCGAAGTGTGTGCCGGGATTAACGTGGGGGATGTCTTGCGGGAAGTGCCCATGGCGCGAACGGCCCTGGAGCGGCGGTTCCGGGAGGCGCTGGGGTGCACGCCCCGGCAGTTGATCGAACGCATTCGGCTGGAGCGGGTGCGCACGTTTTTGGCGGAAACAGAAGCCACGGTTGCAGAAGTCGCCGAACGCACCGGATATGCGCATCCCGAATACATGACGGTGGCATTCAAGCGGGCCACGGGAGAGACGCCCCGGGAATGGCGGGCCAAACACCGCCCGGCCCGGATGGGTCCGGGCCGGGGGTGACTGTGAACACCGGAACGCGGAGGGGTTAGGTTGGCGGGGCTGGCCCCGCCACTGCCGGGTTCCGAACCAGGAGCGTCAGAAGTGCAGGCCGAACGTGAACATGTATTCGGGATCGGTGCCGAATTCGTAGCGGCTGCTGCTGCCCGGAATGGCTCCGGTGTAGGTGGAGCTGCCGACGGTCACGTTGTTGGACAAGTTGTGCTTGCCGGTGAGGTTGCGCACGTTGAGGGCGACGGTGTAATCGAGGCCTTCGCGGATGCGACCGTGCTTCTGGATGAAGATGTCGGCCCGGGTCTTGTCCGGATTGGTGCCGGAGACACCGCTGATGGAGAACGGCGTGCCTTCCGTCCAGCGGTAGCCGCCACCGATGCTGACCCCGTCAAGCGCGCCTTCGGTGAAGGCATACTTTGTCCAGATGGAGAACTTGTTGGGCGGGCTGCGGAAGACGCTGCTGTCGGCCGCGGTACCGCCGAGGTTGTCCGGCACGGACTTGTCGTTGTGCGAGTAGGAGAAGATGAACGACCAATTTTCCGTGGGGTAGTAGAACAGGTCGAGGTCGACCCCCTCGGACGTCACGTCGCCCAGTTGGATGACGTTCCCCGTATCAGGGTCCACTCGCACCAGGTCGATCTGGTTTATTTGGTAGAAGCCGAGTGAGCCGATGAGCTTTTCATTCAACAGGTCGAAGCGGAAACCCACCTCGGCCATTTCACCCGACTTGGGCGGGAAGAAAAAGTCCGGGTTGTCCGCCGGCGGAGCCTGGTTCGTGTTGATGGCGGAGGACTGGGTGTAGGCGCCGTAGATGCCGAAGTCTTCCGTGAAGGAGTAGACAAAGCCCAGTTGCGGCAGGGTTTCGTCGCTGTTGGCGCGCTCCACCAGGGGGCCGTTTTGGTTGGACTGCACCTGCTTCATCGAAGTGCGGAAGATCCCGGCCATGGTGACGAGACGCTCATCCAGCCATTTGCCCGAATAGCTGAAGAACGCGGTGTCCTGCTCGTTCAACTCGATGCGGTTGAGCACCGGGTTGTTGTAGTTGTAGAAGAAGTCACCGAAGCCGACACCGAGGGATTCGGACGTCTCGTTGCGGTAATTGCGCGGTTCGAAGAACTGGTAGTAGCGCTGGGAAGGATCATCGACGCGGAAGGCGTCGGCGAAGAACAGGAACCGGTCCTGCTCAAACGTTTGGTAACCCAGCATGAAGCGATGGTGGCGTTGGCCGTCGATCTCGGGCGACCAGTTCAGGATGGCACTGTATTGATCAGTGACGTTGCCGATGAAGGCATCGCGCAGGCCGCGGCGCAGCACATAGTTGTCGGCGTTGTAGGGGTCGCCGTTGGAGCCTTCGCGCTGCACCAGGCGGAAGCCCCCGCTGATGCCGCCGTGAGAGGCGGTGTTGAGGAAGTGCAGGTCGCGATCATGGCGGTTGTAGGACAGATCCAGATACAATCCATCACCCAGCTTCTGATTCACGTTGAGATAAAGCTCGTTGAGGATTTCGGGCGCTTCGGCGTCGGGTCCGTTCCAACTGGCCCAGTAGGGCAGGTCGTAGGCGACATACATGGGAATGCGCCCCCCTTGCGGGGTCGAAATGGCGCGGACGCCACCGTTGTTGATCGCGAGGTGGTGATCGGTGCGGTCGGAGTTCAGATCGTAGTAGTAATACTCCAGGGTGACCACCGTGTCCTCAAGAGGCCGGAGGCGAATGTTGCCGAGCAATGAGGTGTAGTCATTGCCGACGCCGATGGCGCGACCGGTGTCCTTCTGGTGGGAGACAATGAAGCGGCCGGCGGCGGTGGATCCCCAGTCCGCCTGCGGACCGAGGTTGCCCACATTGAGGTCGAGACCGGCCGAGATGTAGTCATGGCCCTCACCCGCGGTGTATTGGTAGCGGGCTTCGCCAAAATTCGAACCGAGGACGGCTTGCTTGGTGATGACGTTGATGCCGCCACCGGGTTGAATCGGTCCATTCAGGATGGCGGTGGGGCCGCGTACGACTTCCATGCGCTGGATCAGGAAACCCTGGGTGTCGGACAGGTGTTGGAACCCGTGGCGGTAGAATTCGGCGGTATCAAATCCACGCACCGCCTTGCCTTCCACGGCGGAGTGCCACTCCAGGGCTTCGCGTTGCATGTTGGAGGCGGCGTCGGTGATAAAGTCGGCGGTGATGACCGGCACATTTACGGGGACTTCGGCGAGCGGCACGTTGAGGCGGGAGGCGGAGATCGTGCTGGTGGCCCGGTAGCCTTCGGTTTCCAGCGCGGAAACATTAAAAGGCTGCAATTCGAGGATGTCTTCGGAGGTGGAGGCGCTGTCCTGGGACCATCCGGCAACGGGCAAAGCCGCCAGTGCCAGGACCATCCGCCACCGGGAAAGGAAGCGAGGTTTCATTTCTCTTTTCAGGGGTTGGGTTAGGGGTGTGGCCACATGCGCGGCCGGAGGGGAAACGAAGAACGCGAGGTTCCGCGGGGGGTAGGGCGATGCCGAACTTAGCGCGAAGGCTCTCAAATCACCATGAGCTAATACACAAAAGAGCTGAGATTTTGCGTATTTTTGAGGTTTAGCCGGATTGAGTAAAATCTCAGTTTAGATGTGAAAATACTCCTGAAGATATTTGGCCGCGGCGTGCTAACCTCAAGGGCCTCACCGCCCCCGCTTCCTTCCCCTTCCCATGGATACCTTTGCCCTGCGTGCGCTCGATGGTGCCGTTGTGTTGACTTACTTCGTTGTGGTCGCCGCTGTCGGCCTGTGGCACGCCCGCGGTGCCAGGAACACGCGGGATTACTTCACGGCGAATCGGCAGATCCCGACTTGGGCGGTCGGGTTCACCTTGATGGCCACGTTGATCAGCAGCAACACGCTGGTGGCGCACTCGGCGGTGGTTTACCAAAAGGGCATGATTCTCGCGCCGGGTTTTTTGGCGCTGCCGATTGTATTGTGGGCCGTGGCGCGCTACCTGGTTCCGTTTTACCGCCGGGTCGTGGGCATGAGCGCCTACGAATACATTGGCAAACGGTTCGGCTTGGGCGGCCGGCTTTACACCGCCGGAGGGTTTTTGTTGGACCGCACGTTTGATGTCGGGGTGACACTGGTAACCACCGCCATCGTGCTGAATGTGATGACCGGGTGGAGCATCACCCTGATTGTGCTGGGATTAGCTTTGTTCACCGTGGCTTACACATCCATCGGTGGCATTCAGGCGGTGGTTTGGACCGATGTGGTACAGGGAATCATATTGATGGGCGGCGGCCTGTTCATTCTGGGACGGCTGTTGTGGGCACCGGAACTGGAGGGTTTTGGTGCGGCGGTCGGGGCGGCTTGGAACGCGGGTAAATTCTCTCCCGGCGACACCCAGTTCACCCTCGAATCGTGGTTTGCCAGTGATACGACCACGATGTGGATCTTCATGTTCGGGATGAGTCTGGTGTGGGCGCGCCGCTATGTTTGTGACCAGAACATGGTGCAACGCTACCTGATCGCGAAAACGGATGCGGGAGCCAGTCGCGGCGCCCTGCTCGGCGCCGCCCTTTCACTTCCGGTATTGCTGATGTTCAATCTGATCGGGGCGGCGTTGTTTGGCTTCTATTCGGCGGCCGGGTTATCCGGGCCCGAGATCGGCGACCATGTACTGCCGCACTTTATCATGAACTTCCTGCCCAGTGGACTGGTGGGCCTATTGCTGGCGGCGATCCTGGCTGCAAGCATGTCGTCGATCTCGTCGGACTTGAACAGTGTGGGCACAGTCATCTCGACCGATTTCCTGCCGCGCATCTGGTCCGACCTGCCAGCTTCCCTGGCGCTGCGGCTGGGACGGCTGGCCGTGCTGGGAGGAGGACTGGCTTCGGCCTGGGTGGCACTCCAGCTTGTCCCCGACGAAGCCAGCCGGCCCATTGCCGAAAAAGCGCTGACGGTGGTCGTGATCGTGTCGGCGGGCACATTGGGCCTGTTTTGCCTGGGATTCTTCACCCGCACGGCCACCCGCCGGGGATGTTACGCCGGCTTGGGGGCGTGCGTGCTGTTCACGATTTGGGGTGTGCTTACCGAACCGCGTGGACGTTTGGTGGATTTAGGTGCGCTGAGCTTTCCCCTTAATCCGATGATGATTGGGGTGCTGGGTCATGCGGTGGTTTTCGCCGTGGGTCTGGGGGTCAGTCGGATTTGGGGAGGTTATCGTCCGGCGGACCTGGATGATCTGATTTTTGATCCTCGTCGGGTGCGGCCGAACTCTGAACAAAAAACGATGGAGCCTCCCGGAAGAAGCGGGCGATGAGCTCGGGGGCTTCGTCGCGATAGCGGTGGCCGCCGTCGTGAACGTAGGTCAGCACCGGTGTGCCTTGCGGTGAGGGGTATAAGGCGACGCCTTCCGCCCATTCGACCGGGTTGGGCGCACAAAGGTTGAAGCGGCGGAGCCATTGCATGAGCCGACGTTGACCTTCGATGCGGACCAACGGATCGTTGGTTCCGGCAAGATGCAGGACCGGAACCGGATGGGGATCGAGTTCTCGCAAACCGCGGGCCCCGCCGGCCGAAGGCGCGATGGCGGAGATCAAACCCGGCCGCGCCGCCCACAGCAAATAGGTGAAACCGGCTCCGTTGGAGTGACCGGTCGAATAGATGCGGTCCGGATCCACGGGAACCTCTTCAGCCAGATCGAATATGATCTCATCGACGAATCGCAGGTCGCGGTCGTCGTACAGGCCGGCCTCCTGTTGCCAACCAGCGCGTTTGCCCTCCGGATCGGTCAGGCGGCCGATGGTCGGCAATCCCTGGGGGTAAACCACAATGGCCTCCGGCCACAGCTCATGTTGGCGAAACCGCCGTGCGGCGTTTTGAGCGGTGCCGCCATGGCCGTGGAATCCCAGGATCAGGGGCAGGGGTTCATCGGTCTGCGCGAAGTCCGGAATCCATACGAGGGCAGTGCGTTCATCGCCATCGATCGTCCAGATGCGGGGAGCAAGCTCGGCGGAAACGAAAGTGGCACTGATGAAACACAGGATGGTGGGGATTCTGCGGGGCATAAGTTCAGAGACGCCCGGTATTGAAGAGGGTTACCGAATGGTCGACGGCCGGTTGAGGAAAGGGAGTTTCGGCGGTCATGGCGATCCGGAGTTAATGATCACAGATCTTGATTCGATCGGGGCTTCGCGCATTTGCGGTTCTCTCCCCAAGCTCGGCGCGATCCTCGAACCACCGTTGTTCAATTTCGATGAGCCGATTTCCCGATGCAAGTCTCACTGCTTTCCACGTCAGCATTCTGTTGGCGCTGTTGATCGTTGTTCCCATCTCAGAGGCCGGAATCACGAAAGCCCAGTCGCTGTTCAACGGCCGTGATCTCACCCATTGGTCGGTGAAGTCGACGGAAGCGGACAGGGGCAAGCGGGTTTGGTTTGTCGAGAGCGGAGCCATCGTCGGACGGACCAAATCCAACGAACATGGCAAGGTCTGGCTGTATTCTGATGGCGAATACAATGACTTCCGGTTGCGTCTGCGTTACCAAGTCGAGGAGGGCAGCGCCTGCAACAGTGGGGTTGTGCTTCGCGGACGATGGGACGAATCCGGCGGCGGGGTGTTGCATGGTCCCCAGGTCGACATCTCTTCCCGCGGCATGGACGGGGCCATCTACAACGAAACGGTGGGATCGCGCGAATGGTTGAAGCGGGGAGACACTTCCGCCCACACCCGATGGGCTCCGGCTTGGAACGAGATGGAGATCGAGTTCCGCGGCCTGCGTTTGCGGGTTTGGATCAATGGTTCCCTTGTCACGGACTTCGATGGCACCGGCCTGTTTGATGATGCCAACCACCGGGCAAAACAGGTGGGCTCCGTCGCCGGTCACATCGGACTACAGGTGCACAACAACGATATCATGACGATCCGCTACAAGGATATCGAAATCACCGCGCTCGACTGAACGCATCAGCCGCCGCCGCCCCGGCGGTGTCACCAGGTAATCGTCTGCAGCGTGTGGGACGGGCTTTTCCGGATGATGCCGCCGTCGGCGGCAAAATCGATGGGATCGATCACGAGCATGGGCCGGTCGGGTTCCGCCTTGAGGATGCCGTGGCACGATAGCCACAACCGACCGTCGGGCCCGGTGAAGACCTCGTTGTGGCCCACGTGATTGAACGGGTGGTTGGGGTTGCCGGTGTAAGGCAAGTTGCGTTCGCGGCAGGTCCTTTCGTTTTGCTCGCCGTAGAACGGGTTGTCGGCGGCCTTGGTCCATGGGCCGGTGACGGCCGGGGCGGTGGCGTAGCCGATCTCGTATCCACGGGTCCATGACGAGTAAAACAGGTAGTAGGTGTCGTGGCGTTTTATGACATAGGCACCCTCGATGCCGATGCTGTCCCAGGCGTAGTATTTTTCGACTTTGTCGATGGGGCGGCCGTCGTAGCCCGGCCGCTTTTGGCGGGTTCCATCGGGGTTCATCGCATAGTCGACCTTGCCCGGTTGGATGGCGGAGACGGGTTCGGTCAACAAGGTGCCGGTGGCCAGGTCGATTTGGGCGAACCCGATGCCGAATTCCTTGCCCCGGTTCCAGAAGGCCCAGACCTTGCCGTCGTCGTCCTGGAAAAAGGTCAGGTCATTGCCTTGGCTCAAGGGTTTGTCCTCGGTGACCACGGTGTAGGGCCCGCGCACGTGGTCCGCGACCGCATAACCGGTCCATTGCCCCACGTAACCGAGTTCGTCGTTGCGGGCGTTGAAGAGGGCGTAGAACTTGCCGTCGATTTCGTGAACCTCCGGCGCCCAGAACCGGCGATGATACCATTGGTCCGGTCCGCCCCGATGCACGATGATCTTTTCGAACTTCCAGTTGAGCAGATCGTCCGACGAATACAGCGGCACCCCGGGGTTGAGCAGGCCGAAATCTTCCTGGCGGGGCCAATGCGGCCACGACGTGTTGGTCATATACCATTTGTCGCCGACGCGGAATACATGGCAGTCGCGCACCCCCTTGGGGTCGAGTCCGGTGCTGATGGGATTTTGGTAGGTGAAGGTATTTTCGCCCGCGAGGGTGGTAACGGCGAAAGCAAGGGTGAAAAGCGTGGTGCGGAGCATGGGGTGGCGATCAGTTGAAGGCGGCGGCGGAGCGGGCGAGGAGTTCGTCGAGCTTGGCGTCGAGTTGCGCCCGGATGCTGTGGTAGGGCGGAGAATCGGTCAGGTTTTCGATCTGCAGCGGGTCCTGCACCAGGTCGTAGAGTTCGATGCCGCCGTCGGCGTAGCGAATGTAGTAGTGGTCCGGAGTCCGCAGGGCGTGGTTGCCTTCGCCAAAGGTCATGAGAATCGCGTCTTCCCAGTCGGTGCGTTCAGGCTGATCCAGCAGGGGCAACAGGTTGCGGCCATGCACGTGGTCGGGCCGCCTTAAGCCCGCACGAGCCACGACGGTGGGGTAGAGGTCCTGCAAGGTCGCGAGGTGTTCGGTGGCGTGACCCTGCGAGGCGTGACGGCGGGCGGGGTCGCGAATCAACAGGACGGTATGGTTGGCCCCATCCCACAGTGAGTGTTTGCGAAAGCGGCGCTTCTCCCCGAGGTGCCAGCCGTGGTCCCCCCAGAGCGCAACAACGGTGTTTTGGTGGGCGGGGCTGGCTTCAATTCCCTCCAGAATTCGACCCACACTACGATCGGCGAAGGCCGTGGTGGCCAGATAGGCCTGCAGGGCGCTGCGCCAGGCGTTGATCGTGCTCTGGGTGCCCGGTCCGTCGACGCGGGCACCGTTCGCGATGATGGTGTTGAAATCCTCCTGCCCATTGAGGCTGAGAAAGTCCCGGGCGATTCCCTCCGGGATGTCCTGGGCATCGTAGTTCATCAACCCGATCAACGCGGAATCGATGCCGGTCATTTCGTCAGTGGGGAACAGGTCGAGAAACTCCTGCGGAACAAACCACGGCATATGCGGAGTGAAGATGCCTACCCCAAGGAAGAACGGCTGGTCTTCGGGCAGGGTGATGGTGCGTTCGACCTGGTGCCGGTCGGTGATGGTGGCGTGACCGTTTTCGAGCAACGTGGCTGCGTAGTCGGCGTTGAGGTAATCCCACGAACGCTTCAGCGGGGTGTGGCTCAGACCCCAGCGGAAGTAACCTTCCTGTTCACTGTAGGGCGAATACTCCCAAGGCAGTCCGTCGGGCCCGCCGATGCCCTGGTCGCGTTCGATCCAGCGGGACCACGAGTAGTCCATGTCCGGCCAGTCGTTGCGCACACCGTTCTGCTCGGTGACCACCCCCCGGTGGTAGAGTTTGCCGAGACCGGTGGTGAAATAGCCCTGCTGTTTGAGGTATTGCGGAAGGGTCACGACCTCGGCGATGGGCTCGTGCAAGCGGAAGTGTCCTTGATTGTGGTCGTAGTAGCCGGATACATGGGCGGGAAGGCCGGTGAAGAGCGCGGTGCGCGAGGGACCACAAAGAGGAGAGGGGGAATAGGCCCGGCGAAAAATAAGGCTTTGGTCAGCCAATCGTTGAATGTGGGGGGTGAGGCGCCGGGTGACCGCTTCGCGCACCGAGGGATCGGGGTAGACTTTCTGCAGGAAGTTGTCCGGCTGGTCGTCGAGAAAACTGGCGTAGTGGTTGAGGTCGTCGACCGCGATGAAGACGAAGTTGGGTCGGTTGTCGGCTGCCAGGACGGTGGCGGACAAAACCAAGCTTTGGAGGGCGAATCGAAAAAGCTTCATGGGACAGGCGGAGAAACCCGTGGCGGCAGATGAGGTCGGGAATGGTCAACCCAATTCACCAATCGCGCACTTTGAACCCTTCCGCGCATATGACGGAAAAGCTCAGGGTTGATTGTGCTGAAGGGCAACCCGAGGATTGCTGCCCTCTTTTATGAGTTTTTTGGACAAGGTAGCCCCCACGCCGCCCATGGGCTGGAACAGTTTTGATTGCTATGGTTCCGCCGTCACGGAGGAGGAGTTCAAGGCCAACGTGGATGTCATGGCGGAAGTGCTCAAACCGCACGGATGGGAGTATGCCGTGGTGGATTTTTGCTGGTCGCATCCGGATCCCGGACCCTGCCATAATCCCCACCAAGGCGTCGGGTTTTGCCCCATGCTGCACTGCGACGAGCAGGGCCGGTTGGTGCCCGCTCCCAATCGCTTCCCCAGCTCCGCCAACGGGGCCGGGTTCAAGCCGTTGGCCGACTACGTGCACGGCAAGGGTCTGAAGTTCGGCATCCACATCATGCGCGGTATTCCTTACCAGGTGGCCTTCGAGGACATGCTGGTGTGCAATCGCACCGTGCGGGCCAAGGACATTGCGCTGCTGGACAGCATCTGCCCCTGGCTCAACCACATGCGGGGAGTGGACGTCGCGAAGCCGGAGGGGCAGGCATATTACGATTCGCTTTTTGAACTCTATGCGTCGTGGGGCGTGGATTTTGTGAAAGTTGACGACATCCTCGCCGATGGCATGGCCGATTCGGATGGACCCTATCATGCCGCCGAGATCGAGGCCATCGGCAAGGCCATCGAAAAATGCGGGCGACCCATGGTGCTCAGTCTCTCGCCCGGTGATGCTCCGCGCTCGGCGGCCCATCACGTCGTCGAACATGCGAACATGTGGCGGATGTCGTCCGATTTTTGGGACGATTGGAAGAAGCTGAAGCGCATGTTTGATCTGGCGCATTGGTGGACGCCGCATCGGCGCGCCGGCCGTTGGCCGGATGCCGACATGCTGCCGATCGGCCGCTTGTCCAAACGCGGCCCGAAGGGGCCCGAGCGCGACAGCTGGTTTACCGCGGCGGAGCGGGAAACGTTGATGACGTTGTGGACGATTTTCCGCAGTCCATTGATGTTTGGGGGGGCGCTGGTGGATCTGGACGAAGCAACCAAACGGTTGCTGACGACTGACGTGGTGCTGGAAGTCGGCATCCATGGCGATGGCGGCGAGCAACTGCTCCGCGAAGATCCGCTGTGCGTTTGGGTGGCGGGGGATTCCCGCGACGAATCCGCAAAGTATGTTGCGTTGTTTAACCTCGGTGACGAATCAATGACCGCCAATTTCTCGTTGGCGGACCATGGTCTTCCCGTTGATTCGGCGACCAATCTGTGGACCGGCGAGCCCCTGGAAATTGCTGACGCAAAGATCTCCGCCGAGATCGCGCCTCACGGTTGCCTCTACCTGAAATTGAGGTAGGCTGCTCGTTTTAGGCGGAGGGCCTTCACCGTGAGGTGAGCGAGCTGGAAGCTCCCTCTACATTGCAGACAGAGTAGCGGGAGCATCCTGCTCGCGCCCGTGTCTATTCGTTCACCACAAACCACACCCGGGCGTTCACCTCACTACCGGACAGATGGTGGGCGACCAGATTCAGGGTCACGTCGGTCCCAGCCGGGAACGCCCAACCCATTTCAGTCCCGGCACCACTGCTGGTGAGGATCGGGTCGAAATCACGATAGACCCTCCAATGGTCGATTTCATCGCTGTTATCGGCGGACATCGTGAACCAAACCGTCTCACCCTCTAGGGCGCCAAATGCAAGAGGTGGCATGCCCTCAGCGAAGGCAAAACTGGCACTCGTGGGTTCGACCGTGAGGGTTTGGCCGGACTCGCTATGTAGATGAAACTGCACGCCCTGTGGCACCCAGTCGCCGGGCTGGGGCACCCGGCGAATTGCCAGCGATCGTAGCCAATCGACGGCCGTGTCGCTTTTGCCCAGCGACTCCAGTTGAATGTCCAGTGTCGACTCGCCTTCGGGCAAGTGGATCGGACCGAGCTGCAGGTTTAGCGGATGGGATGTTGATCCCGTCACACGGTTTTCACCCACCCCGGCAGAGAAGGTCGCCCCGAATTGTTCCGATGAACTTTCGTAGTTGAGCTCGACCACATACTCACCCGCTTCCAAGGCATCGATTTTGAAGGCCAGGCCATCGCCCGGTGCGTCCCAGCCAGTAAAATAAAAACCCGGTCCGGGATCGCGCTGCACATCTCCCAAAACTTTGACTGTCGCATCCAAATTGATGGGCGTGGCGTATTCGCTCCAATCGCCTACGGGAAACACGGTCTCCTGAAAGACACCGGGAGTGGCAAGGATCTCGTCGTACCAGTTTTCCACCGCCGCTCGTAGTTTGGCCGTCATGGCGGGATACTCCGCTGCGATGTCGTCGGACTCCGTGGGATCGGTTGCGAGGTCGAAAAGCCGATGGTGCACGACGTCGGTGCCATCGATCAGCCACCGATCCTCCCGCAGGTATTTGAAATTCTGATACCGAGCGGTCATCCACCGCACCCGCGGATCGGTTCCGGCGGGTCGTTCGATGAGATACAGGTTGGTGGCGTCGATGTAGATGCGATCGGGCCAGGGGTCGGATTCCCCCCGGAGCGCGGGGGCGAGGCTGCGTCCGTCGAGCGGTTTTTGGTTTCGTGCGAGGGGAATGTAACAGAGCTCTGCGAGTGTCGGATAGATGTCGAGCACGCCGCCCAAGACATCCAGATCCCGGTCGCCGGCCATGCCGGCGGGCCAGCGTATATAGCAGGGGGAAATTTGGCCGCCCTCAAAGTGGTTGGCCTTGGTGCCGCGCAACCGCCGCCCCCATGCGCCCCGGCGTTCCTCACGTTCGGCTTCGTTCATGCGCCGGGTTTGGTAGGTGAGGTCGAAGCCGGGGGATGAGCCGTCGTCGACCATGAACAGGACGATTGTATTGTCGGCGAGTCCGTTGCGTTCGAGCGTGTCCAGCACCTTGCCCACGTTTTGGTCGAGCACCTCAATCATGCCGTAGAGCCGGGCGACATGGTCGCTGTGCCCGCGCGCTTGGTATTTTCTAAAAAGATGTCCGGGGGCGTTGAAGGGTTCGTGCACGGCCTGAAACGGCACGTAGCAGAAAAACGGCTGGTTCCCGGCATCCTTGATGAAGGCGACCGCCCGATCGCCGACCACATCCGTCATGGGACCGGCGACCTCAACCACACGATTGTTGGTCAGCACCATCGAATCCCAGTAATCGTAGAGTTTGGTGTGCACACTGGTGTCGAAACCGCGGCTCCATCCCCAATAGGCTCCGGTCTTGCCACTGTGCCATTTACCGAACACGCCGGTGCGGTAGCCCGCATCTTGAAAGAGGTTGCCCAACGTCTTCTCGTTGCGGTGGATGAAGTCGCGGCCCCAGTGCACTCCCCAAACGCCGACGCGGAAAAAATCGCGGCCGGTCAGCAGGGCGGCCCGGGTGGGGGCGCAGGCCCCGGCGCTTTGATAGAAGTTGGTGAGCCGGACGCTTTCACGGGCGAGCCGGTCAATGTTGGGTGTTACAACGTGTTCATTGCCCTCAAACCCAATGTCGCCGTAGCCGTAGTCGTCGACGAGAAACAACACGACATTGGGACGGCTGGAATCGACCTTTGCGGCCGTCAGAGCGCTGGCCGCAACAATTGTGAGCAGGGTGCAGGTTCGGACCACGCGGGAAACCAGAAGCAATGACATGGGCAACACCTTGCCAAAGCGGTGAAACGAACACCAACGGGTTTCCTGCTGTAGGTTAAGGGATCCGGAGTTATCGAAGAGTTCCGCATTCCCACCGATCTTTATCTTTTGCGTTTGACCCCTTTGGTTCCCCCTGGCCGATGTTGTCTCTACTGACTGGATGGGCTCTTTCACTTTCCGAAATAGCTGGTGATGTCGAAATAGACTGAACGAATCTTTCCGTTCGACAATACAAGGGTGTGAACGCTGAAAAAGCGTCCGTCATGGATGTCGGTGTGATGACCAAAGACGACCTCTTCTTCTCCAACCTGTTCAACCTCCGCCTGCCGAAAGCCAGGGAAGTGCTTCTGCAAGTATGCGTATTCCTCACGGATACCTTCTTCTTGGGTTCGCGCACTGATCAGAATCGCGGAGGTATATGAGCTACCGTCGCGCAGGATTGAGTTCTTGTGTGATACTGGACTGCTCTGAGATGTGGACTGGCATCCGAGGGCACAGAGCAGTGCAGCAGATATCGCTATGGTGAGTAGCTTCATCTTTTCGCCCATCGTCAAGAGGTCAGACAGGCCCATTTATGGGCCTTGTCTGCACCGATTTGTTAGGCTTTCTTTTATGATATTACAGAGCTTCAACGCATCTGGCGACGTAGTCGTCACCGGATGAATGGGGTCCATCGCTACACTAACACACAGGCGATGCTCATTTTGATACTCATACCGCGGCTCCTTCCAGTAAGGTAATGAAGGTAGGCCTCGGGACGCTGCGAAGAAATCCTTATCGAGGTATGAGCAATGCTCGACATGGAATTTTTCTACGGGCAGGTGAAGGGATGAAACCAGTGCTTCAGCGAACTTCGGCCAGTCGCTAATCTCTAGGCATACATCGGCATTAAATGCTGAAAAAAGACCTTCATCGAAAACTTCACTGACACAAAAAATGAGTAAATCCTGCGATGTAATCGAAAGCGTATATCTCTTTAGTCCGTCGGCTTCGCGCCCCTTTGCGTATGCATAACCGAAAGGTTGAGTCCTCAGCAATATATGCGGATCAAACTCCTCCCAATAGTGAAAGACCTCCTGATGAAATCGGGATGTGCCCTCAGCTCTGTCACCAATCTCGGTGCCATACTTTTCTTCTCGCCTAAAATCATAGAGAGTCCCGAAACGGAAGGAGGCGCTGTCGACAAATTTACGTTTGGTGAACTTGTAGAGCTTCATAATTTCCTAACGTCAAGTGGAGGCGCGCCAAAGGCGTTGCCTCACACGTCTGGTTAGGCCTTTGTTAGTTGTGACTTTCCAAGAGGTCTGCAATTTCGCCTGCGATTTCATCGGTTGTATGAGTAGCTGTGCTTCTCGCTACTTTATCTGCGAGTGAAGGACTATAGTCGACGACCTCCTGCTTAGTGAGACCATGCCATATCGGTAGTAATATCTGCTCACTTGAGACAGCCCTAGTCACAATTCCATCTAATTCATAATTCGTCCAACCTTTGGAAATGAATGACTTGGAAAGCACAACAAGGCCAACTCGACTACTTGCGAGTCCTTGGTCGATTTTTTGCCTTAAGCTATCTCCTATTCGTAAAGTCAACTCGTCATACCAAACATCCAATTCGCGAGCAATAAGAGCATTCGCGAGAGGTCTTACTATCTCGTCTTTATCTTCTGATGCGTGAGATATGAATACATCGTAAACCTTTCCATTTTCTTCAGGTGCACGTGGCGCTGGTTCACGAACCAAACTAGGAACTTCAGATAGTGGAGTCTCCCTGATATCTGGCAACGCTCCAGGAACTACTCTTACGGAAGCTCGGGTGCTTCCTCTCAATCCCTGCATATCGACTGCTACATGCCAGTGCCCCGAGTTTGGTATCTGAAGTCGAACTGGAGAACGCTTCGCTAATCCTCCAGTGTATCTATGACGCCGCCCATTCTTGTAAGCAGAGAAATTCGAACTGTCCATGAGTCGCACATTCGCACCACTCGTGAGCGTGATTTCTACAATTTCTCCACGCTGCCGATGGCCTAAGTCGTATTGCAGGAATTTCATTTTTGCCTAACGTTGTTTAGGCCCATTAAATTGGACCTAATTGAATAAAAGTCCAAAAAAGTGGACTTGTTGCAGTTAGATTGCCGATCGATGTGCCATCATGACTTGCCTTGTAGCGGTATTTATCCTGAGAAAGGCATAACGTCATGGTGCACTTCTTATAACGTGGTGGGACCGTTTTGTCTTTCACCAAATTGTGCATTCGGATGGCACCGAAGGGGCCGATCGCGAAAGATAAAGATCGGTTTGAGGTAAGGTTTGCTGCGTAGCGTTTTGACCGACTGGATCAGTCGGCCGCTTCTGGATCCGGGTCGGCCCAGTGGGGGAGGTCCAGGGTTCCGGCCTGCCAACGTTCGTAGAGGTCGTTAAAGCTGTCTCTAGCGAAACGGAATCTGTCGAAGTAGTCGGGATCGCCACTGGTCAGGCGGCTGTCGCCTTCCGCCTCCAGTAGTTTGAACATGCGGTCGCGCAGGGCGGACTTGGTCGCCGCATGCGCGGGACTGCGCGACAGGTCGATTACGTTGTCGGGGTCGTCGACCACGTTGTAGAGCTCCTCCGCATCACGCCGCCCGAAGTTCAGCGACCAATAGGCGTCGCCGTTCTTACGATTACGGTCGGCGATGAGGATGTCCTTGGTGGGACTGCGATCAACGTCGAGATAACCGGTTTCCGGATTTCCTGCCGGCCAGCGATCGGGCGCGAAGTTGTGCAGATACATGAACTCACCCGATACGATACCCCGGATGGGGTAACCGGCGTTGTGGGGGCGGCCGGGATCGTGACGTTCGCGGCCAATCAAGACGTAATCGCGGGCAGGATCAATTTGGCCGGAGGCCTCGGAAGTGAGCAGGGGCAGCAGGGATTGTCCGGAGGGTTCCGCCATGCCGGAACTCGCGTATTCGATTTCGGCGAGTTCGAGAAAAGTCGGCGCAAAATCAACGAAACTCACGAAGTCATCCACGATCCGACCAGGGTGGTTGATGCCGTCCGGCCAATGAATGGCGAGGGGTAGGTGGTTGGCGATCTCGTAGCATTGGCCCTTGGCGCGAGGGAAGGGCATGCCGTTGTCGGAGGTCACGATGACCACGGTGTTGGCGAGTTCCCCGCGGTGTTCCAGTTCGGTGAGAAACTTGCCGAGAGTGGTGTCGAAATACTCGACCTCGAAGGCGTAGTCCAAGATGTCATGACGCACCTCTGGGGTGTCCGGCCAGTAGGCAGGCACGCCGGGCAGGTCCTCGGGTTTCGTGCCGCCGACCTTGGCCCCGGACATGTATTCGTAGGCGCGGTGGGGTTGGTGGCTGCCCCACCAGAAAAACCACGGCTCGTCTCCCGCCTCATCAAGAAAGTCGCTGAAATTGGCGGCGTAGTTGTTGGCGTTGATTTCTGATGTGGGAGGCGTGAGCCGGTGCTTTTGATAAGCCTTGCCGAGAAGTTGGCGCTTTTTGCCGCTGGCGGTCTCGGCTACGCCTGGCACCCAGCCCTTGCCGGTAAATCCGGTGGTGTAGCCGTTCTTGCCCAGAATCTCGGCGAAGGAGGCGAATTGATGCGGGAAGTAATTCCAATGCACGAAACCGGATTCGCTTACCCACGGATTGCGGCCGGTAATGATGCTGGCGCGGGAGGCGGCGCACTTGGCGACCGGTGTGTAGGCGCGGTTGAAGAGCACACCTTCACGGGCCACGCGGTCGAAGTTGGGGGTGTCGACCCACGTGCAGTTGTGAATGCTTGCGTGCGGATAGGACCAGTCGTCGGCAATGGCGAAGAGGATGTTGGGTTTGTCGGCGGTGGCCGACAAACCAAGTGCCAAGTAGCAAGTGCCAAGGATCAAGATTGAGGGAAGGCGCATCAGTTTTATGATAGGGGAGTTCATCAACAAAAGGAAACCAAGGTAACAAAGGGGACTGAGAGGCAGTTGTTTTGATTTTACCGGAGAGAGCAGAGGGAGGCAGAGGAGTAGCTTGGTTTAATTCGTTGTCTTTTTTGGACTCTCGGCGGTGCGCAGGCTCTGCTTAACTCTGTTTCCTCCTGTGGGAGATATAGGAGGAGTAAGCGGGAAATTGAGAAATCAAATTTCGTTCAGGTTTTCGAAATCGGAGGGCGCGGCCCACTCGGGTTGGAAGGCTTCGCCGCGTTGGTATTTTTCATGGAAGTTACGCCACTTCTCGAGGGCCGGGGGATACTCATCGATTTGAGGCCCGCCGATGATACGGGGATCGTTTTGGGCCCGCAGGGCGGTGAAGAGACGATCGCGCATATCGTTCACTCGCGTGGACTGACCGGGATCGCAGGCCAGATTGGTCAGGCAGTCCGGGTCGGTTACGATGTGGTAGAGTTCGTCTGAAGGGCGTTTGCCGAAGGCCTGGTCCCAATAATGGCGGGTGGACGGATCGCGGCGGGCCTCGAGGATGGCGGTCTTGGTGGGACTGGCATCGCAGTTGAGATAACCGGTCTCCGGGTTGCCGGCAGGCCAGCGCTTGGGTTCGAAGTTGTGCAGGTAGAGCCAGTCTCCTTCACGCAGGCCGCGGATCGGATAGCCCGCATCAAACGGTCTCCCCACGTCGTGGCGCTCCTTGCCAATGAGCACGTGATCACGGTTCGACGTGTCCTTCGCGTGGAAGCAGTCAAAAAGGCTGGTGCCTGGAGTGGAGGCGAGGCCGCTTTCGGACCAAGACACTCCTGCTGCTTCGAGAAAGGTGGGCGCAAAATCGATGAAGCTTACGAAGTCGTGCACGTCCCGCCGTGGCGAGGTGATCCCCCGCGGCCAGCGGATTGCGAGCGGCAGGTGGTTGGACATTTCGTATTCCTGTCCCTTCACGCGGGGGAAGGGCATGCCATTATCCGAAGTGACCACAACGATGGTGTTTTCGGCGAGGCCGCGCCGATCGAGTTCGTCCAGCATGCGACCCAGGTGGATGTCGAAATACTCCGACTCGTAGGCGTAATCGAGCAGGTCGTGGCGCACCTCTTTGTTGTCGGGCCAGATGCCGGGCACCCGGTCGATGTCGGACGTCTTTTTCCCGCCGAGCTCAGCCCCGCTGCCATAGGTGTAGGCGCGATGCGGTTCGATGCCGCCATACCAAAAAAACCACGGCTTGTGGTTGGGGTTGTCGTCGAGAAAATCGACGAAGTTGGCCGCGTAGTTGTTGGTCGAAATGTCCGGGGTGGGGGGAACGAGTTGATGGCGGTCGTAGCTTGGACCGACAAGCGGCCGAGGGGCGCCTTCCGCCGTGAGGGCGATGCCGGGGGCCCAGCCCTTTTCAGTCAGGCCACAGTGGTAGCCCTGTTCGGCCAGGGCTTCGGGGAAGGTTTTGAATTCGGGCGGGAAGAAACCACCGTGATTGCCGGCTTCCTTGAGTTGCCAGGAGTTGCGTCCGGTAAGAATTGCCGCGCGCGAGGGGGCGCACTTGGCATTTGGCGTATAGGCGCGATGGAACAAGAGCCCTTCGCGCGCAACGCGATCGAAGGCGGGCATCTTGACCCAGTTGCAGCCGTAGGCGGCTGCATGGCCAAACGACCAATCATCGGCGATGGCGAAAAGGATGTTGGGGCGGTCTGGCATGGGGGGAAGACGCGATGGGGAGAAAGAAGACCCAAGCGAAACCGTTGGCCAGCTTGGGCACAGGGAGCAGGAACTGGGACCGTAACACCTGGCGGTAGTCCAAAATTACATTACGGGACTCGGGCGGGGCGTTTTCGGTATGGGTGAGGGAATTTTTTCATGTTTTTAGATGAAATCCCTACCCATTGCCACCTGGCTGGTGGCCAGCACGGTCGTGCTTCCTGCCTTGGAACCGGCGATCGAAAAACGCCTCGCGGCCCGCACCGGCATCTCGGTTTTCCAAGCTTGGAATCCGATTGATATGCCGGATGCCTATCCGTTGTGGACGAACGAAGATCGGTTGAGGGCGGCCGCCAAACACGACGTTTTATGGGAGGAACCGGTCAGCCAACTCGGTTTCAACACTGCGCTGGTTCTGGGGGCCGAGTGGGAAGGGCAACACGCAGGGCTGGCTTCGGAGTTTACCGTGCTCACGACGGCCAGAGCGTTGGAAAATCGGGCCAAAATGCTGGAGATGAACCCGGCCATGATCTTCCTGCTGGAGGTGCGGTGGCGGGATGCCCCCGGGAGTTTTTTGCCCGAAGACAGTCCCTTTTGGCGCCGCAACCCGGACGGCTCGCGTGTGCTGGGCTGGGACAATGGCCCCGAGCCCTACTACATGCTTGATCCCGAGAATCCGGACTTCCGCGAGAACATTGGCCGCCAGGCGCGCATCGCCATCGAGTCGGGCATTTACGATGGCATCATGATCGATTGGAGCGGTCACCTCGAGGTGATCCAGGAAGTGCGGTCGGCGATTGGCGAGGAAGCACTCATCATCGTTAATATCCATGACCACATTGATGACGCCGAGACCTACGCCGGGCTCATCAACGGTTCCTTCATGGAGTGCAATCCCCAGGGCCCCGGACTCCCGACACGTCGGAACGGCACCACCTGGGACCAACTGCGCGATGGTTACGTTTTTATGGAAACCCACCTGCGCGAGCCCCGGCTCAACTGCCTGGAGGTTTGGGGGCATCGTGACGACCTGCGTCGGATGCGGGCAGCCACGACCCTGACCCTTACGCATGGGGATGGCAGTGTGCTTTTTGGGGACCCCAATCCCCTGCCGCAACCGGACCACATGCACGATTGGTATGCCTTTTGGGACGCGGATATTGGTGATCCAATCGGCCCCCGGATCGATCGGGAAGATGGACTGGCCGAGCGGCACTTCGAACGGGGCATCGTGATCTACAACCACCTTGGCAACGGCACGCAGCGCGTTGAATTCGAAGACGAAATGAAGCGCGTTTCCGACGGTCGAGTGGCCGCGGCCTTCTGGGTCACCGATGCGGATGGCGACATTTTCCTTGAACGCTAAACCGGGGACTCGGCTGGTATGAATGAGACCATTCCACTGGCGGCGTTTGATTACGTCACTTTTTTCGGCTATTTCATCGCCCTCAGCGTCATCGGTTACCTTGCCGGTCGCAAAAAACAGGACGACTCCTCAGGCTACTTTTTGGCGGGTCGCTCGTTGCCGTGGTATGTGGTGGGCTCATCCTACATTGCGGCCAACATCTCAACCGAGCACTTCATCGGCATGATCGGCGCGGCCATGATTTATGGGATCTGCGTGGCCACGCCGGAGTGGAGTTCGGTGATCGCTTTCTCGTTTCTGATCTGGATTTTCATTCCGTTCCTACTTTCCGCCAACGTCTTCACCGCGCCGGAGTTTCTGGAGAAACGCTTCAACGGCACCATGCGTTTCTTCTTCGCACTGGTGACCGTGATCGCCAACGTCGTCGCCTTCCTCGCGCCGGTCATCTACGGCGGGGGCTTGGCGCTGGAGCGCGTCATTGGTCTCAACGGCCTGCTGGGTTTCGACACCACCGCCATCACCGCCGGAACCCAGACCGACTGGGGGCTTTATCTGGGCATCGGCATCATCGGTTTTGCCGCCGGTGTGTGGGCTATCTGGGGCGGTCTCAAGTCCGTCGCCTGGATGGACGTGCTTACGATCGGCATCATGGTGGTGGGAGGACTGACCGTGACCGTGCTGGGCCTCAACTATCTCGCGGGTGACGGTGGTTTGCTCGACGGCTTCCGGGTCATGGTGGAGCGCAACCGCGGCGAGACGGGCCTTTGGGCCGAGGCGGTGCAACGCCTGCAGCCGCAAATCACTCCGGGAGAAGTGGACTACAACCGACTGTCGGTCATTCAGCCGCTGACGCACGAGACGACACCGTGGACGCACTGGGTGCTGAGTTTTTTCTACATCGGCCTGTGGTATACCGTGATCAACCAGTTCATGATCCAACGCGTGCTGGCGGCCAAAAACATGTATCACGCGCGCATGGGCATCACGTTCGCCGGCTACCTGAAGCTGCTGCTCCCGTTCATTGTGGTGGTGCCGGGACTCATCTATTTCGCCATGCGACCGGACATCGTCCTGGCCGGTGACACCATCGATTCGATCCGGCCAGAGGCCGACAAGACCTACGTCAACCTGATCCGCGAGTTGGTGCCGATGGGCATCAAGGGGCTTCTGCTGGCGGCGCTTTTTGGGGCAATCCAATCCACCGTCTCGGCGGTGCTCAATTCCACCTCCACGATCCTCACGCTCGATTTCTACAAGCGCTACCTGAAGCCGGACGTATCCGAGCATGACACGGTTGCGCTTGGACGGTGGATCACGGCCGGCCTGCTGGTGTTTTCCATCCTGTTCGGCATTTGGATCAGCACGCTGCAAGCGAGTCTGTTCGTCTACATTCAGGTGCTGTTTACGTTCTTTGCGCCGCCGTTTTCCGCTGTCTTCCTGCTCGGCACCTTGTGGCGCCGTATCAACGGCCCGGGGGCAACCTTCACCGTGCTTGCCGGATTCGCCCTTGGCATTGCCGTGAAAGCCTGGGTGGGGTCCGGCACCGCCCCTGATTGGCTGGCTCCCTACGCCAACCAAGGTGTGCTCAACTGGGCGTTCTGCATGGTCTGCTGCACGGTGGTCAGCCTCATGACAGCCCCGCCCCGACCGGAGCAGGTTTCCGACGACCTGACCTTTAATTGGGCGAAGATGAACATCGGCGGACAGCTCGGTCGCGGTTGGAAGAATGTCACTCTATGGTGGAGCGGCAGCGTGATCCTGATGTTCGTCTTCATCGTGGTCTTTGGCTTCGTGCTCTGATCTAGGATCACACATGAATCGCCGCACCGCACTTCGGATCTTGGGCACGGGAGTCGGGGCGGCATGGGGTGCTGGGTTCGGTCTGCGGGCGGCATCTCCGTCCGCCGGTCGCGATGGTTGGGTTGATACTCACACCCATTTTGTCAGCGTGGACCAACTGGCCAGCATGGGGCAGGGGGCCGAGCGGTTCATGCATACGGTGGAGGACTTCGTTGTGCGCGGGGCCAAGTGGGGCATCACCCAAACCGTGGTGATCGAGGCAACCCATGATCCCGCCCACAATGCCTGGGCCTTGGCGTTGGCCGAGCGGGAACCCGCGGTGGCGGGGTATGTGGCGCGGTTGTATCCCGGGCGGGAGGATTTTGCGCAGACTTGGGCGGAGATCCGCGACCATTCCCATTTTATGGGCCTTCGACTGCGGGAGCGGGATCGCTATGCGTGCCTGCACAACCCGGCCGGGCGGCGTGATCTGAAGTTTTTTGCAGAGACCGGCAAACTAATCGAGTTGGGGGGACGCTTCGAGGCGGTGCGGGAAGCTCCGCTCCTGGCTGAGCTATTGCCGGAAACGCCGCTGATGCTGTGCCACTGCGCCAAGCCGCGAATTGTCGATGGTCAGCCGAATCAGGAATGGGTGGATTGGCTGAAGCGGGTGGCGGACTTTCCTCACGTTTGGTGCAAGCTTTCCGGAGTGGTGGAATCGGCGGGCAGGCCGGGGGATTCGCCCACCGACTTGGCATTCTACCGCCTCATGCTCGAACATGTTTGGTCGTGTTTTGGTCCGGAACGGCTGGTTTTTGGGTCCAATTGGCCGGTGGTGGATCGCTTTGCCGATTATGATTTGGCCGCCTCGCTGGCACGGGAGTTTTTGGAATCCAAAGGCATGGGCGCCACCCGGCGGGTCATGCGCGACAACGCAGTGGAGTTTTACCAGCTGTCGCTTTAGTCCCCGAGGGACTAATGCCGCCAGCGCAAGCCGAGCACAAAGGCATTGGATCGTGCTTTAGCCGTGTCGATGGCCACAGGTTCAAATCGCCGGTCTGAAATGTAGGCTGATTGGTCGGGTTTCCTGGCGAACAGCAAAGGGGTGATTGTTGGCGAGCAAGAAACGGTTAGTCGGATGATGCGGCTTGGCCTAGGATTGGACCATGCCCCATGTGTGCCTGCCGTCGTTCCGGAGACTCCGAACCCTGTTTTTTCTTGGTGTTTTTATCACCGGCTATTTCGGCCAGGTCATCCATGCCGATCCGGCCCCATCGGGAATGTTGCCTACTTGGTCGGCGGTTCCCCGGGGACTCGACGGCACGGTTCATCATGTCAGCCCGACGGGTGACGACAGTGCTGCGGGCACTTCGGCGGCCCCGTTGGCAACAATTCAGGCAGCGGTTGACCGGCTGAAACCGGGAGACTCGGTATGGTTGCACGAGGGAGTTCATACGGGAGGAGATGCTTTGGCGGTTGCGCAGGTGAGAGCCCAAGGCACGGCGGAAAACTGGATCCGGATCGCCAATGCCCCGGGAGAAAAACCGGTTATTCGTTTCAACGGCCAACGCGGGCTCATCTTGAGCGGGGTGCGTTTCCTGGTGGTCGAGGGACTGGAGATTTACGGCGAAAGCGATCTCATCGATTTCCCGGAGGCTTTCGTATACGCGGAGTCCTTCAACAATGACGATCGCCCCCGTGTGCCCCAATACTTTGGGGTGGGAATTCGCGTGGAGACCAACGACGCCGGAGAACACTCCCATCACGTGATTATTCGACGTTGCCGGATTCACCACACTGCCGGAGGGGGCATTGCCACCGCCCGGTCGGACTACCTTCTGATCGAACAGAACGAGATTTTCAAAACCAGTCATTATTCGCCTTGGGGCGAAAGCGCCATTTCGATCTGGGAAAGCCGGAATCATGATGACCGGAACGATGTTTATCGCACGGTGATTCGCGGCAACCGCTGCTATCTGAACGACAACAAGGTTCGTTTTTGGATGACCAAAACCTTTTCCGATGGGAATGGCATCATTCTTGATGCGCTGCGCATCGACCAGCAGATCCTGCAGGACGGTTACCATGAACCCTACACGGGGCGGGTGCTCGTAACACAGAACGTCTGTTTCCAGAACGGAGGCCGGGGTGTGAATATCTACGAAAGCGACAACATCGACGTGGTCGGCAACACCCTCATCCACAACAGTCAACGGGAAGGCAGCCGCCACGAAATCGAGATCGGTCGTTCGGCGGGCAGTCGGGTGATCGACAACGTGATCGTGCCGCTGCCCCACCAACCGGCCGTGGGCGGATACGAGTTTGAGCGTTTGGACTTTTCCGGGAACATCAGTGTCGAACCATCTGCGCAGCCGCTTGGGATCGACGCGAAACTTGCGGATGACGGCACCTATCATCGCTGAAGTTGAAGTCAGTCCCGCATGGGCGCGGGGCCTTGCTGGTGCGCACTTAATGCCGCCAGCGCAAGCCGAGCACAAAGGCATTGCTGCCGGTGTCGTGCGGGAACAGACCGTAGCCGTCCGAACGGTGGTGCAGTCGGAAAACCAAATCAAGATTCTCCGGCGGCAGATGAAATTCCATTTCGCCCATCCAGTAGACGAGGGTGCGAGTGGAATCACGGCCGCGCTCAATTTCGGTCGACGGGACTTTGGTGGCGTAGCTCAAGCCCAAACCAAAGGTAAGGCTTTTTAAGATCCGCCAACTCTCGGGTGTATTGAAGCGGGCGTAAACAGGTGTGTTGAACTCAAAATGATCCTGATCCCCAAAGTGGCCCACCGCCTGAATCTCCCATCCAAAGTCAAAGCGTCCACGTTGGGCAAAATCCCGAGCCACCCCCAGACCCACGACGTAGGAATCGATGAATTTTGTTTCACTTGGGTTGATTGCTTCTTCCCAGACGTTGTTGGTCAGTTGTCCCCCGAAAGCGGTGACGATCCAGTCCCTTTGTTCGGCGGCGGATGACGTTGTGATTCCCAGGCCAACCCACAAGATCGCCGCGAGAGCGAAGTGGGCAACCTGACCGATGGAGCGATGAGCGGCGAGGGACAAATGAGATATGGGTCGGAGCTGAAAAGCAGAGCAAAGATCAGGCTGGCACGAGTAAGGGTCACGACTTGGACCGATTTTCAACTCGGTTGGCGATTTCTGCGGTGCGGATCGAATGGTTGGTTTTGATGCCTTCGCCACGGCCTTGGTTCAGGATCTGCCACGTGGCGGCAGCTCCGGACAACAACCGGAAAACCCGCCCATCATCGGTTACCTCGATCAACGTTTCCGTCCCTTTACAATGAGGTAAATTTACTCGGTGGACGCCATCCCCGTGCCGCCTGCCCCGTCGGACCGATTCGAGTATCTCCCCGGAATTTCAAGGGAGGATCTGAAGCGGTTGGGCAGCCGGTTGGCCGGCAGGGAAGCGTGATCAGAGCACCCTGACACCCTCGTAGGTTTTACCCGGAACGCGGCGAAGGGGATTTTGCAGGGGCAGATGAAAGGGCGGGGCGGTCACCGTCATGACATCGTCGTCTTTGATTTCGATTTTATCGCCGAAACTGAGCACGGCGGCCCCGAAGAAGTGCACGTGCACGTCGCTGGGACGGCGGAAGGCATCGTATTTGAAGTGGTGATATTCCAGTCCGGCGAAGGTATAGGCCATGTTGTTTTCGCCGGTCGGAACCGGAGCAGACCAGATTTCCTTGCCCTCCCGGAAAATCCGAACCCGGCCTTCAAAGGCGGGAGGCAGGTCACCCACCAGAACCTCGGGGCCAATCGATGCCGCCCTCAGCTTGGAATGAGCGAGGTAGAGATAGTTTTTCTTCTCCATCACGTGGTCCGAGTATTCATTGCCCAGCGCAAAGCCGATGCGGTGGGGCGTGCCGTCGTCCGCAATCACGTAGAGTCCAGCGATCTCCGCTTCCTCTCCGCCGTCGTCGGCGTAGGGCGGCAGGTCGAGCGGTTGGCCGGGCGCGGCGAGGATGCTGCCATCACCCTTGTAAAACCACTCCGGTTGCACGGGAGACGAACCATCAGTCGGCTTGCCGCCTTCGACTCCCCAGCGAAACATTTTCATGGAGTCGGTGAGGGTGGCTTCGTCGGCTTCAAGCGTGCGGTGCATCGAGTTGCGGGCTTTGGCGCTGCCGAGGTGAGTCAGCCCGGTGCCGCCCACCAACGTGTGGGCATCGTCGGGGTGATCGACCGGTGGAAGCACCCGGCCTTCAGCAAGAATAGGGGCGTAGGCGATGGCCTCTGCGGTGGGCAGTGAAGCGACATGGTCCGCCAGGCCGGAGTGCAGGGCGATGGCTTCGAGGGCGAGTTCACGGAGCGTGTGCGCGCCCGTAATAGGAGTGACGGAATCGGCCCCCGTAACGGTGCCCACCCGACGCGTGCCGTCGGAGTCGGTGAATTGGATGAGGTTCATGGAAGGAGGTTTTTCTTCACGGAGAGCACCTCGGTGTTCTCTGTGACTCAAATTCGTCAGCTTTGCTTTTCTCGTTTTTGCCAGTTGTCTTTGAAGAGGTTGAAGTGAACGCCCTCGCTTGGGTGAGCCTTGATGACGTCTTCATCGACCGTGATCCCGAGGCCGAGACCTCCGGGCAGCGCGACACAGCCGTCTTCCTCAATAGCGGGCAGGCCGGCGGCGGCTTCCATCACGTAGGGCACGTCGAAGTCGTTGAAGTTTTCCTGAATCATCACGTTGGTTGTGCAGGCGTTGAGGTGCAGGGCCGCGGCCAGGGAAACAGGCCCACCCACATTGTGCGGAGCACCGCGCACGTAGTGATAGTCGGCCTCCGCCATGATTTTTTTTGTATTGGCGAGACCGCCGAAGTGGGTGATGTCGGTCTGCAGAATGTCGACCGCTCCCAGGCTGAACAACGGCTGCACATCGCAGGGCGTGTGAATGCGTTCGCCGGTGGCCACGGGTACTCCCAGTGGGGCCATACCTTCGTAAGCACGGCGCAGGGCCTCGAGGTTCTCCGGGGGAACGGGTTCCTCGAACCACGACGGTTTGAAGTGGGCCAACTCACGCGCCATCTCGATGGCCCCGGCCGGGGTAAACCGGCCGTGCATCTCGATCAGCAGCTCCACATCGTCGCCGACGGCTTCGCGCACCGCTGCGACCAATTCGATGGAAAGGCGTTTTTCAGCGAGAGAGAAGTCAAAGAACGAGCCGCCAAAGGGATCGAACTTCAGGGCGCGGTAACCCTTGGCCACGGCCGCGCGGGCACACTCAGCGAAGTTCTCCGGTTTCCGTTCCGTGCGATACCAACCGTTGGCGTAGAGCTTGATGCGGTCGCGGACTTTTCCGCCCATCAGGTTGTAGACGGGCTGGTTGAGCGCCTTGCCCTTGATGTCCCAGCAGGCGACCTCCATGAGGGCAAGGGCCGACATGGCAACCTCTCCAGGGCGGCCATAGTCGCTGTTCATCAGCTCATAAACCAGGGCCTCGGTATCGAAGGGGTCGCGCCCGATGAGATAACGTGGCGCCGACTCGCTGACATAACCGAGCACGGCTTCCGTCTTGTTGAGCGGGCGCACTTCACCGTAGCCGGAGATGCCTTCGTCGGTATCAACACGGAGGAATACAAGATCGCGCCAGGCGGTGCCAAGGACGAGGGGGGTAATACCGGTGATCTTCATGGGGAAACAGAGCGAAGACGCTCAAGGCTGGATGGGCCTCTGACGAAAGGCCACCTGTTTGACCGTAAGGGGAGTTGGCCGTAGGATTCCCGCTCCCGCGTGGGGGCTGGCGAACGAGGTCTTACCAATCGATCCAATCGACGCCCATTTCGTCGAGCTGCGCGGCGGCGACCAGGAAGTGGGCGCTGATCCAGTAGATGTCCCAGCTTTCGACGTAATCGCCGCGCACGCCGGCGAGATCGGTGTAGTCGTAGTGTTGGGCGTAGTTGGTTTGGTGCATCTGTTCACCCTGGCGGCCGAAAGGATCGATCATCTGGCAACAGGCCACAATCATGAGGCGGGCGAGCTGGTGATATTCGGCTTTCCCGGTGATGTCGCCCAGGCGCCAGAGGGCCGGGGCGCAGAGCACACCGTAAACATCGAGGTGCATGTTTTGGGCGGAAACCGTGGTCCAGCCGCGGGTCCTGAAGTTGTGATCCGTCAGGCGGCCGGGCGGGAGAGGAACGTCCCACACGTAGACGTAGCTGATGACCACGTCACCGGCGTGGATGGCGGCATGCAGGTAGCGTTCGTCGCCGGTGACGTCATAAAGGGTCAGAAAGCCCTGCAGGGCGGCCCAGGCGCCTTCCTTGTCCTCACACCGTGCGTCGAGGGTGCCACCCCAGTAGGGTTCATCCATGGAGAGGTGGCGTGCCATGTAGTGGTCGGCTGCCTTGATGGCGGCCTGGAGGTGGCGAGCACGATCGAACTGCTGCGAAGCCTTGGCCAAGGGCGCGATCATAAAACCTTCGTTGGTTGAAACGGGATGCCAATCGCGGGCAAGGATGCGCTCGGCATGGAGGTCGCTTGCTTGCTGTAGAAATGTCTCCCACTTACCGGTGTCCAGGCGATCGTCGGCCCGGGCGAGCCGCAGGGCATCAAGCATGTTGTTCATGGCCTGGCTCTGGGACAGGAAGTTTCGGCGGTCATCCTGCCACTCGCCCTGGTCGAAGTCGTAGCGGATGGAAAACCCGACATCGGTGAAGGGCGAAGTGGTGATGAAATCGTAGCCGCGTTGGATGCGATCGATGGGCTCGACGATCTCGAAACGATCGGCGAGGCGCAGGTAGGGGTAGGCGTAGGCCTCGGACTGGCCGGCCCAGGCAAGGTCAATCCAGTTGCGGATCGCGCGATGGTCCTCGGGAAAGGACTTGATGCCGGCATAACCCGGTCCTTCGCGCCAGCGGCTTTCAGTGTCGGCCAGTTTTTTGCGGATGGCTTCACGAAGTGGAGGAAAGCCATCGGGGTTGTAGGGATCGGTCAGGGCGAGCGAGGTCCACAGGGGCGCACTGAACCCATGTCCCCGTTGCGGAGTTTTGCTGGTTTGGACGAAGAAGGTTTTCTCGATGATGGTGTCGGGTGGAACCGTGATCCACGTTTCATCGTAGAGATGCCAGGCGCGTTGATGGCCCTTGATGATGGCGTTCCGGCCGTTGGAGGCGACGGGCCCGGAATAGGCGGCGATCTCGATGCCGTTGTCGGTGTAGTCGACTCCCAGCGACCACCATTGGTCTTCGCGTTTTCCGTAGCGGGCGGGCGAAGGAACCGTGTGCAGCGCAAAGGTGTGGCGAGTGTCTTCATTTACCCCTTCAATGGCGGCGAACGGGAGGGGATAGCGGTGTTCTTCGTAAAAACCGCGGTGCAGTTTGGACACGGGGGGCGTGACTTCCTCGCTTGGTTCGAAGTAGGTGTCACCGGGTTCCCGGTGGTCCTCGGCGAAAAGGGGAGGGGCTGGCGCATCGGCCACGATCACCGGTATTCGGGTGGCGTCGACCTTTTGGCCGGCGGGATTGTCGTAGTAACTGATCCCTGGAAGGAACGGGCGGGCATCCCGGAGCCCCGGTAATTCCAGCACGAAGCTCAGGGTCACGCGGTCCAGCTGTTCTTCCCCGGTCCAGTGCCAACGGCGGCGAATTTCGGTGGTTCCGGGCTCGCTGGCGGGACGGTAGGCGTCACGCAGCTCCCAGGTGCCGGTGGGAAGTGTCAGTCTGCCGGTGACAATGCGCCATTCGCCGACGGTGCTTTCGCCGGTGGCTTCAACGTTGTGCCATGCAGTCGGCCAACCATCGGCCCAATCGGTGGCAATCCGCCAATGGCCGGGACTAGCGTGAAGAAAAGGAGCGAGATTCACCCCAAGGAGGAGTGCCAGGAGACGGATTGAATTGGGCATGGAGAGTCAGGAAGAAGCGATGGCCGCATTGATTTCGGCCAAGCGCTGCCTGGCTTCGGCGAGATCGACCTTGAGGCGATCAAGCAGTTGATACCATTCGTCAGGGGCCACCTTGGGGGTGGTGTCGATGCGGGTCACTTCCACCTCTTGAACGGTGCCGTCAAAGTTGCGAACGACCTCCACATCCGTGACCATATCGGTGATCTCCCCCTTGGCTTCCTCGCGACTGATGGTCCGGCGCATGTTGGCGACGTTGTCCTCCAGCATCCGGATGATGCGGGGATACACTTCGGCGGATTCCTCCAATCGATCTAGGGCGATCAGGGTCTCGGCCCGCACCTCGAGCGTGCGCCAGTTTTTACCCTCATCGAGCAGGATGGCATAGTCGATTTCGGCCAGGGCATCTTCGGGTGTTTGTTTAAGCAGGAGCAGGCGGGCCAGTTCCTCCCGCACCTTCGGGTGGTCCGGAGCCACTTCCAGTCCCTTGCGCAGCGCCCGCTCCGCCGTGGCGAATTGTTTTTGCGCCCGGGCGGCCATGGCGAAGCCCAGATAGGCCTCCGGGCGGTTGGGGTCGTGTTTGAGGGCGTAGTTGAGATGTCGATACGCTTCTTGGTAGTTGCCCTCCACAAAGAATTGGTAGGCGGTTTTGATGTCGTGATCGTAGGCGGAGAGATCGGCGTCGGCATCCGGTCCATCCTGCAGCATGCTTTGCACCCGTGCGCCAAACAGCGTTTCGCCCTGCAGTTCGGCTTGTCCCCGGACTCCGGAAACGAGAACCAAACCAAGGAGCAGGGCACTGAGGGTTGAGAACAAGGAGCGGGTTTTCATGAGGCTCCTTTGTTCTAGGCCGGTTCCCAGGCAAAGCAGAGCCCGGAATGGGAGGCCGGTAAAGTGAAGCGGTTTGGCCGCCGGAAGCGGACTCAGTCCACGTCGCGCACGCAGCGCAGGCCGATGTTGGAGGCCCCGGTATCGGGGGTATTGCTGTTGCGGGCGTCCACCCGGTAGCGGTTGCAATAGCTGGCGTGGCACAGAAACGAACCGCCGCGCATCACCCGCCGGTTGGTGAGGTTTTCGGCGGGGCCCAGGGGATTGGTCGCGGGAGACTTGCTGTAGAAGGAGGGGTCGAACCAGTCCCAGCACCACTCCCAGACGTTGCCGGTGACCTGGGACAACCCGTAGCCGTTGGTGCGGTAGGATCGAGCGGGGGCGGTGCCGTAGTGACCGTCGGCCTCGGTGTTGGTGTTGGGAAAATCGCCCTGCCAAACGTTCATGCGGTGTTTGCCTTCGGGTTCGAGGTCATCGCCCCACGGATACCGGTTGCCGAATTCGATATTCCCACGGGCGGCATACTCCCACTCGGCCTCGGTGGGCAGGCGTTTTCCCGCCCACTGGGCATAAGCCAGGGCGTCGTGCCAGGATATGTGCACGACGGGGTGATGCTTGCGTTTTTTGATGTGGGTGCCGGGACCTTCGGGATTGCGCCAAGTCGCCCCCTCGACCCGGCACCACCATTCACTTCCGGTGGCGCGTTGCGTCACTTTGGCGAGCTGCTTGGCGGAAAGCAGGCCGTGGAAAACAAAGGACCAACCGAACTCCTCCGACTCGGTTTTGTAGCCGGTCGCGTTCACGAAGTCGTTGAACTGCTCATTGGTCACCGTGGTCTCGTCGATGTAAAATGGGTCGAGGGTGACCTCGTGAACGGGGCCTTCACCGTCGGCCTCAAAACCGTAATCGCGTTCGTTGCCCATCTGAAACGTGCCCCCTTCGAGTCGGCGCATGCCATCAACCGAGCCAGTCGCCACCCGCACAAATCCGGGGTTAGCCGCCGCGGTCGCGGTGGGGTTCGAATGCGCGGGGACACAACAGGATTTTCCGTCCATGGACTGCCGAAGTGAAACGATGCCGCGACCAGGTTGAAACGTTTTTTGTCACAGAGTTTATGGAGGGGTAACGGAGATCACGGAGGATCAGACGACATTCCAGCGGGTAGCGACAGAGACCTGACGCCGGGGGGAGCCTGTTGGCGTTCTTTCTCTTCATTCCTTATCTTTCTCTTTATCCCTGCCATCGAGTGCACCTGACGAAAGAGAAGGATAAGGAATAAAGAGAAAGAGTTGGACGGGTGTCTACCAGTCGCGCGGGGCTTTGCCACCCGGGTAGACGGTGAGGGTGAAGTTGCGGGTGTGGTTGCCGTGAGTGACCGTCACTGGGTAGTCACCCACCGGCTGGTTATACATGAAATCCAGTTTGTGGTTTCCTGAGGCATAGTCACCCGTGTGAAGCACTGTGCCGGAGGGAGTGCGAATCTCCACTTCGGAGGGCAACGGCAGGTGCATGCCGTAATTGCCGCGAATGAATTGATACACGTAGGTGAAGTGCTCGAGGATCGTGGCGGCGGGGAAGGGATTGCCGGCGGTGGCGGCCGCGTTGGAACGAAGGCGCAGGTCGTTCAAGATGGCGTGTCCGTCGGCAAGAAACTTGTCGCGGGCATTTTCCTCGCGAGCCTGGGAGAAGGTGCCGTCGGTGGTGAAGTCGGCGAGGCCGGCGCCGAACTCGTCAACGAGCGTATAGAACGTGGCTCCATCGGATTGGTCCGGTTTGCCGTGGTAGAATTTGCCGTGAACAAAAATTTGGCCGAGGCGGCTCTTTTGGAAATCGGGAAAGTGCGCATAGCCGGCGGAGCCGTTAACGATGCCGGTCTGGCCGGTGGAGCCGATTTCGATGAATTTGACCCGGCGGTCGCGCTGGGCGGTTTGGTGCAGCCAGAGACAGGCGTGGGCGTCATCGTTGCAGTTGGCCACCTTGTGGGGGGCTTCCGGGGTGCCTTGGGCGATGTAGGAACGGGTCCAGTGCGCAATGAAGGTCATGTTTTCAAGGGCAGTTTCATTGCCCATGGTCAGGCAGTGTTTTGCGGCGATGGCTCCCTCGGTGGTGGGCCCCCAGAGGAGCACGTAGACGGGATTCTCGGTAGCGTAATCCACCAGTGCCTGGACTGTCGGCAGATCTGTCAGGTCTGCGTAGTCTCTTTCCGGGTCAAAACGCTCGGTCGGGTCGGTGCGGCGTAGACTGGAGCGCACGAAGTTGATCTTCTCCTGGTAACCACCCAACGCTGCCTCAAGATGCGGCCGGTCGTGCGCGTAAGCGCCCGCGAAAATGTTCGGCACAAAATCCGTGTCGCCGCCGAGGCCCTTGCGATGATTGGAGGAGTAAACCACCGCCGCGATGTGGAAGCGATTGGCCTGCAACAGCAGAGCGGCGAGGGTACAGATGTCGTCCGGATCGTTGTAGGGATGGCCGCCGGAACGGGTGACCCGGGGGTCCGACATGTCGGTGTAGACCCAGAGGTGGGGTTTGGGTGCGGGCATGCCTGCGGCGAGGAACGGGCCGAGGAGAAGCAACAGACAGACGAGGGATTTCAGTGGGGGAAACACTTTGCCAGCGAAGCGAACCCGCGGGGTTCGCTCACGCGCGGACGGGTCGCACCGTAATGATCGGTATCCGGCCACCCGTTGTCATTGCCGGTCTAGTCCGCGTCTTCCTCAACCACCTGAAGGTCGCCGATCTGCACATCGATCTCGCGGCGGTCGTTGTCGCTCATGAACACCGGCACATCGGTTTCAGCCCCGAGGAAGGGGGCGGCGCTTGCCAGCATTACGTTCATGAAATCGGGCAATTGGCGACGGTTGGAATCAATGCTCATGCGGGTGCGCCAGATGATCTTATGTTTGCCCTCGCGAAATGCGTTCGCCTCCAGTGCAGCCAATGTGATGTAGACCCGACTGGAATTGAGGGCGGCGTTGATTTCGTTGGCGGTGATGGAATCGATGGACCGGGAGCGCGCTCGCGCCGCCCCTACGAGGCGCATCATGTCATCACCGTTCATGTATTCGGTGTAGGTGGTGGTTCCGGCCACCTCTCCCGTCTCGGTATCAATTTCGTCCTCGTCCCATTCATAATACTCCGCCACGGCGGTGCCGTAGGTGTAGATCACCACGATTTCAGGAACCGGGCCTCCAACCTGGGTGCGGCGAAACCCTTGTGATTCGAGGGTCTCGTGAATCAGCCGACCGAGGTCCTCCTTGGACGGCATGTCGGCGCCACGCACGGAGCCGCCAATGTCCATTTGCATGCCATCGAAGAGGAAGTAGTGGATCGGGTTTTCCCGATCGGGACGCGTTTCTTCAAGCGGTCGATTAAAAGTATCCGACACCACCAAAACCGCCGGGCCCCGTTTGGCCGTGAGCGGCAACGTCACTCCGATTGCCAACAAACCCAACAGAAGATGACCCAAAACGGTGTTCATGTTTCTCAGAGACGCTTCAGGAGTTTGTTGGTTTCAGCGAAAGCCGGTTTGGGTTGGGCGCCAGACCATGCAGGAGACAGAGAACGAGAGGTGCGGGACCGGCTCGCCGGGTTCTGTGTGCCCTTCGTGGTTTGGAGCGATCCCAGGATTCCGGCTCAAGGATATCGGTTTAATTGATCACATCCGGACCGCCGTCGGTGTTGGTCTGCGGCGGGGCGGAGCTTTGGTCGAGTGGGGTGGTATTGCCGGGAGAGGGAGTATTGCGACGCGGGGCATTGGCCAGGGCATCGACCCAAAGGGAACGATTCGCCGCGGTGATGGCGGCCCGGTCATGTTTTTCCACCTTGCGGTCGTAGGTGTAGATGCCGTTCATCTCGTTCTCGAGGTCGGTCCACTGGGTGTAGACGGCGCCGGAGAGTGCGTCGTTGTCGCGATATTCGAGCAGTTGGTTCACGAACTTCACGTATTCGGCGGTGGCGGCTTCCCGGCCCTCGTAATTGTGGTGCACCCAGTCGCCGTCGACGTCCCAGATGTGCCCGGGGATTTTGTATCCAATCGCTCCATACTCCCCATTGACCACGGCGCGGTTGTGGGGCGGGTGCGGCGCATGAGGCGGACGGTAACTGTGGTTGTCCTTGATGTGGCCAACCTGGTAGTCGACGTCCGGTCGGCCCGCGTCGATGCCGCTGTTGCCGGTGACGAGCCGGTCGGGGTCGAGGGCCATGACGAACTCGGTGAGCCGCTCCACGTCGTAGGCTCCCCAGTGCTCGTTGAAGACGATCCAGTTGACGATCGAGGGATGATTCCAGTTGGCGCGGACCATGCGCGCCAGCTCGATCTCAAACTGAGCTTTGTCAGCCTCGGTGCGTTGCTTGAACGTGGAGGGCATGTCCTGCCAGACGAGGATGCCGAGCTGGTCGCAGTGGTAGAACCAGCGTTCGGGCTCCACCTTGATGTGCTTGCGGATCATGTTGTAGCCGTAGGCCTTGATTTCCGCGACATCCCAGCGCAGGGCCTCGTCGGTCGGGGCGGTGAAGAGCCCGTCGGGCCAGTAGCCCTGGTCGAGCGGACCCATCTGGAAGAAAAACGTGTGATTGAGCGCCAGTTTCTGCACGGGTCCCCGGCCGTTTTCGACCACCGGCATGAGGCTGATCTTGCGCATGCCGAAGTAGCTGGTGGCGGAATCGACCACCTCATCGCCCCGCATGAGCCGTACTTCGAGATCATAGAGGAACGGATCATCGGGCCACCACAGCCGGGCATTGGGCACGGGCACCACGAGGGGTGCATTGACGGGACCGGCAGCCCGGCCGATCTCCCGTTCGCCGATCTTGGCGATGGCAACGGCGGTCAGTTCCTCGTCCAGCTCATCGGGGTTGATCGTTACCTCCAACACACTCCGATCGATATCGGGATCGTTGTGAATGTCGGCGATGTGACGGTCGGGCACAGGTTCGAGCCACACTGTTTGCCAGATGCCGGAGGCGGGCGAGTAGGTGTAGCGGCCGGGATCCGCAAACTTGCCGTGGTTCTGTTTGCCCACTGCGATGGCCGCATGGTTGGTGGGGTCGAAGACCTGGATGATGAGTTCCTGGGGACCGTGTTCCTTGAGGTGGGGTGTTATGTCGAAACTGAAGTCATCCCAACCACCGCGATGTTGGCCGGCGAAACGACCGTTGACGAACACGGTGGCCTCCCAGTCGACCGCCCCAAAGTTCAGCATGACACGCTCCTTTGCCCAAGTGGCGGGAATCTCAAAAGGCCGGCGGTAGACGGCGCGGTGATCAGGCATCTGGCGGCGGATGCCGGAGAGGGCGGATTCCCACGGGAAGGGTACGAGGATGCGTTCGGCCAAGGACTCGCCAGTCGGCAGGGGACTGGCGGCGGTTGCGGGCGCGAATTCCCAGATGCCATTGAGGTTAAGCCACCGGTCTCGCACGAGCGTGGGGCGGGGGTATTCGGGTAGGACGTTGTCCGGATCGACGTCGGCGGCCCACGGAGTCATGAGCGGTGCTTCGGCGGGCTGCCATCGGGATTCCGCGGCGGTGGACCAGATCCATGTTGAAGCGAGGAGAAAGAAGTGAGGTAGCGATCGCATGGGGTTGGACCAGCGAAACGCACGGCTCGGTGTGGTGGAACCAGCGCCTAAGTGGACCGTCTTGTAAGGGGAACTTTGAAATGAATGGGAGGGAGGAATGATTTCATTCCGATGCTGGCTTTAACACGAAGATCACCAAGGAGAACGCAAAGGTCGCAAAGATATAGACAGGAAGTCCTGCGGCCGCGTAGAGAGCATAAGCCAGTGAGAGAACTTCGAGGTGGTGTCTAACGGTTCGGTGGCGGGGAAGTTTCTGGCGACGATGAAGCGACCACATTGGCCCGTATGTTACCCCTTCCTCTGATTCCCCTGGTCGCGCTTGTTTTTGCCGTGAGTGCGTTTGCCCAGACTACTCCGGAGGGCTGGGCGGAACGTTTGGCGCCTTTCAAGTGGAACCATGGGGGCGAGCGCCAACCACCACCGGGTTTGGAACACGGCACCTACTTCAGCGAGGCCAACGAGGCCGAGGTGGGTTACTACATCAATCTGCCCCTGGGTTACGAGGATGCGGCGAACACCGGGCAGCGCTACCCGGTGGTATATTTTCTCCACGGCGGCCGACCGGGTGCCGAATACAAGTCATTTGGAGGTTACCTGAACTTCAACGCCATGCGGGCGGGCAAGGCGATGCCACCCCACATCTTTGTCGGGGTGAATGGTGGGAGACTAAGCCACTACGACTATGGAGACGGCGCGTTGGGCGTGCAGGCTTTCCTCGAATTGGTCGAGCATGTTGACGCGACCTATCGCACGATTGTGGATCGGAACGGCCGGGCTCTCATTGGCGGATCCCAAGGCGGGCGCGGGGTGGGGCGTTACCTCTTTCGGTATGCCGACCGGTTTGCGACCGGTGTGTCGATCGCTGGTGGCCATCAGCGCGAATTGATCATCAGCGAAAACGACGGTGATGAGCAGTCGGGTATCGTGATTCCCGACGGCACCAACAACGTCTTCGATAACGCACGGGCTTACGCCGAGCGGGGCAACGAGGTGCCGCCGGTCAACCTCATGATCGTGATTGGTGACGAGGATGGCAATTACGTGGGCAACCTCCAGTGGAGCATCTTCCTGCGGGAGCTCGGCATCAACCATGAGTTGATGGTCGTGCCCGGCACCGGCCACGGCATCGACTTTGACATCGAGAATAGCCGCAACCGGGTGTGGCGTTGGCTGGCGGACGGCTTGGGGGAGTGATTCGAGGGAAAGTAATTTCAAAAGTCATGATGCGATATTGGTCTAAAATCTTGCTGGCGTGGGTTGTGGCGGGGGGAAGCCTGACGGCTTCACCGCTGATCAAAGTGATGCTCCTGACGGGTGTCTCGGACGAGAGATATCATAGTTGGGAAATGACAAGTGCGGTGGTGAAGCGGCATTTGGATGATGCGGGGATTTTTCAAACAGAGCTGGTGATTTGTCCGGCCGATGTGGAGGGCAAGCGGGCATTCAGCCCGGACTGGTTGGCTTACGATGTGATTGTGATGGTCTACAACGATGGCAATTGGGCAAAGGATCCGACAGAGCAGTCGGAGTGGTCCTATGCCACCAAACAGGGATTCAAATCCTACGTGCGCGAGGGGGGAGGACTCGTGATTCAACACTCGACCAACAACGGCTTCCCGGACTGGTTGCCGTTCCTGGAAATGTCGGGAGTTGGCGGTTGGGGGGGACGATCGAGCGACGAAGGGCGGATGGTGGTTTGGCGCGACGGGGCACCGGTACATCTCGACCATGAGAGCCGGCCGCGGCACCCGCCGCGGGGGGATTTCTGGGTGACGGTGCGGGATCGAAGGCACCCGATAACCCGCGGATTGCCGGAGACGTGGTTGCAGCCCAATGACGAAATCTACACCAGCATGCGGGGACCGGCGAAGAATTTGCAGATACTGGCAACGGCTTATTCTGATCCCAGCCAACCCCGGGGAAGTGCCGAGCATGAACCGATGCTGATGGTGATCCGTTATGGGAAGGGACGGGTGTTTCACACTACCTTGGGGCACTGTTCACCCGGCGATGAGGAGCCCGTCGCTTCCTTGGAAACAGCGGGATTCAAGGCGATGATGCAGTATGGCACGGAGTGGGCGGCGACGGGGGACGTGACACTACCGCCGATCGCCCGGCGGTAGAGCGATCACCGTCGAACAATTCACTTCGATCTTGAATTACAAACTACTACCGAGGAGCGATGCGACGACACCTCAACGGGCATCGCGAGAATACCGAGCTCGACGCCCAATTAGCCTCACGATCTACAAATTACAAAGCCTGACCCCTTTTGGTCTCTTTTGGTCCCCAATGTAGATGCTAATTTCTATTAAAACCATTTTTGATATTTGAATATCCCTCAATATTGCCTTGAAATCCCCAACCGCCAAATACTTCAGCTACTACAACCACTAGTTCATTCCTACCTTTAGCAAGGTTTAAAAACACGGCATCATTGTAACCTATCCATCCACCATCTGCCATATTTCGACCACGCCAAGCATTGTTGCCCCAAAATAGCGGTTGTTCATTGAGGAAAATTGCAACTGCATCGCTATAGCCGAAATTCATCTGCACCGTTTTGCTTTCTTTGCTAAAAAGTTCTGATTTCAGAATTGCACATGATGGGGGCATTCCAGCCTTATGGTAATGGTATTTGGTGATGTTCACCAACCCCGTCGATCCTAACTCTGGTTCTATCCAGTTGTCCTCGTTCTCCAGCTGGTCTTTGGGATATTCTTTTATGTCTGAAAACTCTTCCACGGAATACTTATTCGATAAAACCCAATTCGCAATGATTGTTGGATCAATTGCTCGCGGGGGAATCGGTTTCGTTTCCGTGTGGTCTACTTTGTATGAGAAATTTGAAAAATAGATACTGCCGGTTCTGTTGGCTCGTAATCCTATACCCCCTTTTTTCAGTCCGACCTGAAGGTCTCTGATAACCATTACAGGATCAGACATATCGCCAACATAGAGTTTTGCGGTTTCATTCATTATTTCGATTTTAAGATGAACCCAACGGTTTTTGGGAAGATCAACTGGTTGTATGCCTCCTTCGCCTCCAAACAGCTGCCAACAGGAATTTCCGTTGAAAATGGGAGCATATTGCAATCCATCTTGCACCGCTCCATTTGATTTATGAATTCTAAACCAGCACCATTCATATTCCCTCTGCGACTGAACACGGAAGGTAATACCACCAAAATTCCTCTGTCCAGTTGTATAGATATCAACTTCTATTGTTCCATTAAGTAGTTCGACATCATTTAGAAGAGCAGATCCTGTAAGTGCAGTCCGATTATCGAACTCAACGATCTCTGACTTTCCTTGAAGAGTCCAGTGGGCCTTGGTAAACGGAACGAATATATTTTCGCTATATGAATACAGTCCTAGGAATAGAGAGCTTAAAACAGCAGTTAGGCTCTTTTTCATTTATTATGGATAAAGATTATAGTGAGATACGGCGGCTGGCGGAGTCATGAGCGGTGCTTCGGCGGGCTGCCATGGGGATTCTCCAGCGGTGGACCAGATCCACGTTAAAGCGAGGAGAAGGAAGAGAGGCAGGGATCGCATGGGGTTGAACCAGCGAAACGCACGACTCGGGGTCGTGGAACAAGCACTTAAGTGGACCGTCTTGTAAGGGGAACTTTGAAGTGAATGGGAGGGAGGAATGATTCCACTCTGCTGCTGGCTTTAACGTGAAGACCACCAATGAGAGCGCAAAGGTCGCAAAGATACAGACAGGAAGACCTGCGGCCGCGTGGAGAGCACAAGCGCGGAAGGGCGGTCGCTATCGAGTCACCATCTCCGACCTTGTTGACAACAAACTACAAAGCCTGACCCTTTATCGGGCCCCAGACAGAGCCACTTGTGGCCCTTGTCTAAGGCGGCTGGTTGGACTCTTTTTTACTCATCTGAAATGCGAGTAACAACATCTTCCCAGCGATCAGCGACCTTCCAAGCGTCGTCTGTCGATGAGTAACCTACAAATGGAAGCTTCCAAACCACACCAGCTGCATCAAATGCCAGCATCTCGCCACCACCATCGCTCCCAAAGCCAAGAAATCCGGGCATAAACTCAGACACCTGATATTCGGCATTCATCTTCTCGATGTCCGCCAGTGGCCAAAGTACGAAATAGCCTGGCTCATCTTTCGTTAGCGACTCGTTGCGCCCGCCTTTTTCGATATAGTCGATGTATTCCTTAGGCACGCTGATCTTCATCTCTGTGTGTCCAACGT
>JANQKV010000058.1 GCA_028280945.1 Opitutaceae bacterium | reverse complement strand
ATGCCGCCGCCATCACCAACAACCGGCTGATCGAGCGGGTAAAACAATTCGGTGACCTTTCCCGCACGCGTTCCGAACTGGAGGGACAAGTCGATCATTGGAAACGGGAGGCCAAGCTGGAAAAAACCCAGGCCATGGTGGGCGAGTCCTCGCTGGATGTGCTGGGATTTGAACAGGCCATCGCGTTGTTTAACGAATTCAACTACACTCCGCGACCCATTTTCCAAAGTTACTCTGTCTATACCCGCAAACTGGCCGAGATGAATGCGGCCTTTGTAGGCAGTAATGAGGCCCCGGAGTTCCTTCTCCTCAAAATGCAGACCATCGACCGGCGTCCCCTCATGGCCGACGATTCCCACCTGATGGCGCTGTTCCCCAACCTGTATACCTATCGACTCACCGAGAATGATTTTCACTTGTTCGAACGCCGCGCGTCCCACCCGCCCGTTGATGAACTCAAGCCGCGATTGGTCCGATCGCTGGATGCAGCGGTCGGTGAAACCATCAATTTGAGTGAGTTTGGCTCCGACCATATCTGGATCGAAATCGACCTGCCCTTCAGTCTTGTCGGCCGCATCCACAAGTTTCTCTACAAACCCGTTATCCCCGATCTGTTGATCACCGATGTGACGGGCATTACCACCCGCTACCGGATTCCCCACTCCCTCGGCTTGGCAGGGTTTCAACTGAATCCCCACATCACCGACTTCACCAACTACCTCGAAGCCCACGGCGGAGATTCGCCGGTTCAGGTTCGCGATATCTCCATCGATATCGCTGAAGAAGATCGCTTCCTGTTCGCCGACAGTGCCTTGATCAGACTCTACATCCTGCCATCAACCGAAATGAAGGCGGAGTATGCCAAACAATTGGAACGCCTGAACTTCGAAGGATTCTTTGATTTGCCCACCGAGTTCGCGGCGAAAACCCCGATCAACCGGGGCAAGATCGGCGACCGCGAGGCCTTGATTCTGCATGCGCCGAGTTTCATGACATTCAACTTCCCGGGTGGCGAGAAACTGACCGGTTCTCATGGTTACCCCACCGGAGCCCACTCCGAGGGTGGCATGACCGATGGAGCCATTTTCAGCATCACCTGGGTCGATGACGAAGACCATCGCCTACTCTACGAGCGACGACTCGATCCACTTAATGAACCAACCGATCGCGGACTGCATGACTTCTCAATCGATGTGTCGAACCTGCCTCCACGGGGAGAATTGAAGTTTGAGATAGGCATCAATCAAGACCCCGGCTGGGACTGGACCGCATGGTCGGACGTCCAGCTCAACTGAGACCATGTCGATGACAGATTTGGCAACACCAGCAGAACCGGCAGTGGAACTCACCTTGCTGATGCCGTGCCTGAACGAAGCTTTGACCTTGCCGGGCTGCCTGCGCGAGGCCCAGGAGGCCCTGAGCAAACTCGGTGTCGAAGGAGAAATTCTCATCGCCGACAATGGCAGCACCGACGGCTCCCAGGAAATCGCCGAAGCAGCCGGCGCGCGAGTCGTGCCCGTAGAACAACGCGGTTATGGTCACGCTCTCAACGCGGGCATTCAAGCCGCACGGGGACGCTTTGTGATCATGGCCGATGCCGATGGCAGCTACGATTTCCGGGAGTCCGGTCCGATGCTGGAAAAGATGCGCCAAGGCACTGAACTGGTGATGGGCAATCGCTTCGCCGGCGGCATTCAGCCAGGCGCGATGCCATGGAAAAATCGGTATATCGGTAACCCGGTGCTGAGTTATCTCGGTCGCTTGTTGTTCGGGATTCCAACGCGAGATTTTCATTGTGGACTGAGGGGAGGATCTCGAACCGCCCTTGTCGGACTCGACCTGCGCACCGGTGGCATGGAGTTCGCCTCTGAAATGGTCATCAAGGCCGCACTCTCCGGTCTGTCCATGGCCGAAACCCCGGTTTCCCTGCGCCCGGATGGACGGGATCGCCCACCTCATTTGCGCCCTTGGCGCGACGGATGGCGCCACCTGCGCTTCATGCTGCTCTTCAGTCCGCGGTGGCTGTTCATGCTGCCTGGTTTGTTGTTGCTCGGGGCTGGCTTGATGGGGTTTGGCCTTTTGTTGCGAGGTCCCCTGCCCGTTGGACCGGTGACCTTTGATGTGCATACCCTGCTCTACGCAGGCGCCGCCATCCTCTGCGGGTTCCAAGCCGTGGCCTTCGCCGTCATATCCAAGGTATTTGTGTATGAAGCGGGCCTCGCACCTCCCCACCAACAACACGCCGGACCACCTTTCCCTTGGTTCTCCCTGGAACGCGGCATTGTGGGTGCGGTGGCCTTGGCGGCACTCGGACTCGGACTGTCGATTGAAGCAGTATTACAGTGGCAACAAACCTCGTTTGGCGGCCTGTCTCCCTCCCGCATTCTGCGGTGGGTGGTGCCAGGAGTGACCTGCCTGGTGTTGTCACTTCAACTCATGCTGGCAGGATTTTTTGTCGATATGATCAGATTGCGGCTACGGCGCTGATGTCGGTCCGTGTATCCATTATCTGGATCCTGTTACTGCTCCTGGCAGCGGGGGTCATGGGCGGTCTGCGCTACCGGCAGGCCTACACCGTGATTGACCCGACAAGGGTTGCCTTTTCCGAGATCAAGAATCTCACCTACGATCCCACTACCGGCATTTTTGAGGTCACCGCCCCCGATCCATTTGGCTACCTTGAACTCCCGGCTCATTCCATTCCCCTGCGCGAATTGCGCATGGAATTTGCCGGGGCCGCCCAACCCGGTGGCTGGTATGTCTACCCCTCCCCCGCACACCTGAGGACGCTGGTCCTGAATCAGGATTGGGTGGTGACCGCCGAGGCTGAAGCAACCAAAACCGGACACGCGTTGGTGTGGACCATGGAGGGCAGCCGGATCGCTCGCATTGATTTTCCCGACGGACTGAACACCCCGATGACCCTTGAGCGCATTGTGCTGACCACCGACTACGTCAGTTCATTCAGCCCGCTCTTCATGGGCACTATCCTCGCTTCCGCAGCCGCATTTCTGTTTTTCGTAGCAACAGCTCTTCGCGGGCACTGGCGCCGTCCCGGAGCCCAACTGGCTTTCATGATCACCTTGATCGTGATCAAGGTGCTTTTAGCCCAAGGTCTCGGTCAAACGTTCATGATGCATCTGAAGCATGACGACCGACTGTTCATGAATCAGGCGCAATCGATCCATGCCGGAGAATGGTTGGGGGAATTCGATGAGCTGACTCTGGCCAAGGGACCAACCTACTCGATGTTTCTCGCCCTGTCGGCCGCATCCGGACTGCCGCTGCAACTTAATCAGCTGATATTCCACAGCATTGCCTGTTTGGTTTTCATTTGGGCTGTAAGCCCCTGGTTTCGCCGGGCGGGCTGGCGCATCGGTCTTTTTACGGTATTGCTTTTTGATCCTCATTCCATGTCCGCCGAGTTGATGGGAAGGGTCCTGCGAAGCGGCATCCACCCCGCGCTGACGTTGTTCATGTTTGCCGGCCTGACAGGATTGGTGGCGCGCGCCCGCTATTTGCCAAAGCATCTTGTCGGTTGGGCAACGCTCACCGCGGTGGCCGGGGTGTGCTTTTGGTTCTCGCGTGAAGAAGGCGTATGGGCCGTCCCATCCGTTTTGCTGCTGCTCGGCGTCGCGACTCTGCATGGATGGCAAGCGCGAGAACGGGTCGAGCGTTTCCGGTTTCTTGGCACGGTTTGGGTGCTTCCCGCCATCCTGTTTTTGGGCGGCCAGAATTTACTGCGAGCCGTCAACCACCATCACTACGGAGTATGGATCGGAGTGGACGTTATGGAGGGCTCGTTTCCGGCAGCCTATGGGGCCCTCACTCGAGTGACAAATCCCGACCCGATACCCGGCGTTCCCACCACCCGAGCTACCCGGGAGTTGATCTACGAAGTGAGCCCAACCTTTGCCCAGCTCAAATCCCGGATCGAAAACGAGATGTTGCCGAAGTGGCGAGGAGCCGGCTGGAAACGGTATCCTCATGCGCGGGCCGGCGAGGAAATACGACATGGTTGGTTTTCCTGGGCAATCAGAGAAGCCGCCCACAAAGCAGGGGTTTACGCTGATGCCCCAACCGCCGAACGGTTCTGGCAAGACGTGGCGGATGAGGTGAATACAGCCGTCGAGGAAGGGCGGCTTCCTGGCTCCTCTCCCCGTCATGGTTTTTTCCCGATTTGGGATCCCAGCTTCAACGCCCCGGCCGTTCGCGCTTGGTTTCGAGCCATCGACTTGGTGGCGCGCTCGGATGACTTCAAGGCCCATGGCGGCCCTTCGCGTGGGGACAAGGACGAGATCAATAAAATGGCGGAGTTTTTCCACGCCAAACCCGTCCACGAAATCAGCTCAGCCGCAGTGGATGTAAAAATGCGATTGATGATCTATCAGGTCTACGCGTGGATGGGCTGGCCATTGACCGCTCTCGCGCTGGTGGCCACCGGATGGCTGGCGGTGAGATCCTTCCGTCAAGTCAGCGCCCGATACGCCCTCGCTGCGCTTTTGGCATTTTGGGGAGGAGTTGTAGCGTTGGCGTTGGTCGTCGCCCTGATCCAAGCCTCCGCCTTCACCGCGCTGATCGGTTCATATCTGGGGCCCGCCGCCCCTCTCATGATGGTGTGTTGGGTGTTGGCTCCATGGCTCGCTTGGATCCATAACCCCTTCAATACCTCCGACTCATGATTTCACTTCCTCCGCGATCCCAATGGCTGGGCTGGCTGCTCATGACGACAGTCTTGGTCGTATATTTTTGGGCCGCCCAACGGGGCTGGAATAATGAGATCACGGATGCACACAGCACCCGGCAGGCTCAGACTGCGATTACCGCCGAGCTCATTTATGAAAACGGGCTGGATCCACTCACCCCGTTCAACGGCCTGGGCCCGCCGTGGAACGTGCCGATGGAGTTTCCGTTCTACCAGATCCTGACGGCCTCTTTGGCGCACCTGACCGGCGGAGACATCGTCGCCGCAGGTCGACTGGCTGGGATACTTGGCACCCTGGTGTTGATTCCTGCGCTTTGGATCGTGCTCGGATTTGTCGGTTTGGACTTCACAGGAAGAAGCTTCTCCGTCGCGCTCCTGCTCACATCTCCTTTGTGGATGTTGTTTTCGCGATCGGTTTTGATCGAATCATGGGCGGCCGCGATGGCCATGTGGTGGCTGGCCGCATTTCTCAAAACGATGGTGGCGGATGAACTTGAGGTGCGTTGGCTCGCGGTGGCGTTGAGCATCGGGGTGCTAGCTGCTGTCACCAAGGCCACGAGTTTCGCTGTGCTGCTTCCGGTCGGCGCAACTGTAACGGTCTGGTTATGGCGCCACAGAGGTCGATCCATACCGGTTCGGGCCGCGATCGCCACACTGCCCGGTGTGGTGGCAGCCTTTGCCTGGACCCATTACGCCGACGCGGCCAAAGCGGCACATCCCTATGCCGAGTTTCTCACCTCAACGAATCTCCAATCGTGGAACTGGGGCACATGGGAGCAGCGATTTGACCCGATGTGGTGGCAGCAGACTTGGTCACATTTTCAGCAAGTCATGCCCTTTTGGTGGTTCGGCTTGGTGATTGCCGGTTGGGGCTTCGGCAATGCCTGTCAACGCCTGGCTCTGGCGCTCGGCACCGTGGCAGTAGCCACCGGTCCCCTGGCATTTGCGAACCTTTACTACGTCCACAACTATTACTTTATGGCGGTTGTTCCGGCAGCGGTGGCTGTGGTGGGCATTTCCCTTGGCGTGATTTGGCAGAAGTTTGGCACAAACCCGGGTCGCCGCGTTGCCGTAGTGCTGGTTGCTCTGGGCATTGGTGCCACGCAGTGGGACGCCTACCGGGACGGGCTGGGGCGTGGCCAGGTGCGGGATCGGCCGTTGCCGGCATTGGGTTTACTCCTCAATGAGATCACTCAACCGGAGGATCATGTTGTGATCTTCGGTTCGGAATGGAGCCCCCTCCTTACTTGGGCGATTGACCGGCCGGTCACCTTTGTGCGCGAAACCTACGAGACCGACGAAGACGCTTGGAAAGCCTCCCGCCAAGGCCTGGCACCGCATGACTATACCGTTTTGGTCGCGATGGAATCCGTAGCCGGAGATATGGAGTTTGTGCGACATCGGTGCGCTGAGTTAGGGTTGGTGGAAACTGCCACCGCCTCCACACCCCAGGCTGACATCTACCTTCGGCCCCAAGCCGTCGAGAGCACGAAGTCGTTCATCTCCGAAGCGAGGACCGCGGGCCGAATCCTGTCCGCACGCCCCAACCGGATGGGACCAGGGGAATCACGGGTGGAATTCATCAAAGCCGATTGGCAACCCATAGACTACGCCACCCAAGGGGCATTGTTCGACGTGTGCCAACCACTCCCGGACGCACTGTTTACCCAGTTTCCGCCCGCGCGGCTACCGGCATTTGATCAATCCATTCTCCATATTCATCCGCCCGGGGGTTTGCGCTTTGGTGCCCTCTCCCGCGATCGCACGATCCATTTTTCCTACGGCTTGCGACCTGAAATCTGGCAGAACCAACACGAAACCGACGGCGTACGCTTCCGGTTATTTGGCCGCGGAGCTGATGGGAAACAACGCGAGTTGTGGGGCGATCTCGTTCAACCCCTGCAAAACCCGATGCATCGGCAGTTATTGCAAGTTGAGGTAGACCTTCCCGCCCACACCGAACTCGAACTCTGGATCGACGCCGGGCCCGATCACAATCTCGGCTACGATTGGTCGGCCATCGGTGAGCTCCGCATCGAATAAGCCCACATCTTTCCCTTCCGCCGCGTGCAGGTTTCCTTCGTCATTCCCGTCTACAATCAGGTCGACCATACGCGCGCCTGCCTGCGCTCGATAGAGCAGCACGTCGGCGAACAAGTGGATCACGAAGTGATACTGGTGGACGATGGCAGCGATGAAGCCACCCGTTCATTCTTGCAGGACTTGGATCCGGCTATCCGCGTGGTGACTCTGGAAAAGAATAGTGGATTCGCCCGGGCGACAAATTCGGGTGCCCGGGTCGCTCAGGCAACTTGGCTTTGTCTGCTTAACAATGACGTTGAACTGGCTGCCGGAGCCGTAGCGGAAATGCTCTCCGTGGCCGACCAACACCCTCGGGCCGGAGTAATCGGAAACGTGCAGCTGTATGCCGATTCCGGTGAGGTTGACCACGCGGGGATCAAGTTCGTCGACCGAGGCTATCCCGTGCATGTTCGGCCGCCCCTGAATCAACTCAAGGCGCGCCCCGACGCACAATCCGCCGTGGCGGTCACTGCAGCCTGCTGTCTGGTAAATCGAGCATGGTTCAATCGCACGGGTGGACTGGACGATCGCTATCGCAACGGATTTGAGGACGTGGATCTCTGTCTGCGAGCCCGGGAAGCTGGCTGGCAGATCATGATCGCCAATAGAAGCGTGGTAAAACACGCGGTCTCGGCCAGCGAGGGACGGGGACGATTCGAATACCGCAACGCCCGGAAGTTTTTGGAACGCTGGGGGCCCCGGTCTGCCGCCCTCGAAGTTGCGGAGGACAAGCGTCTGGCTGAGATTTTTCGCTTCGAGCGGGCACAAACAGACTCCGCTCGAGAATCTCCGGTCATCCAAAACGCCCGGACACAAATTCGACAAAATCGGGAAGCCACCAACGCGCGGAAGCGCGAACCCGTGGTTGTTTGGGTCGACCTGTTGCGAATGGAGCCGGGTGGCGCGAACGGAGGAATCAAGCCATTGGTCTACGGCCTGCTAAAAGAAATGGCAGCTCTTCGCTGGGAGCCTCTCCGCTTCATCGTGCTGATCCAACAGGCCCTCATTGAGGAGCTCAAATTTCTGTCCGATGCGGATGTGATCGCTGCTCGAGTTGATGGGACTTGGCAGACCACCCAAGGAAACGAAATCAAGCACATGAACCCAGAGGAGCTTGCCCGCTCCTATCCTGCCGAGGTGCTCTACTGCCCGTTCGGCACGTCCGCATTTGCTCAACCTGATTTGCCGCAGGTTGCCCTGTTGGTCGATGCGTTGCACCGCGATCTCCCCGCGGCCCTGCCGATTGAGGAGGTGAATTTTCGCGAGGATAATTTTAAGCGCATAATTGCCGAGGCTGACTGGATCCAGACACTGGCCAATCATGGCATCGAACGCCTGTCCCACCATTTCGGCGTGCATCCAACCCGGTGTTTCCACACCTACGCGGCAGTGCAAAAGTCGCTCACTGACGAATCCGACGCGACCGACGACCCTGCCGGCATACCTCCATCGCCCTTCTTCTTCTATCCCGCTAATTTTTGGCCGCACAAAAACCACGAAGTGCTTCTGGCCGCCTACTTTCGCTACGTGCATCAAGTCGAAGGCACCCCCTGGCCATTGCTCCTGACCGGGCATGCCGATGATCGAATGAATCTTCTGATCGAACAACGCGATGCGCTCGGTCTCAGCGAACACGTGCACTTTGCCGGTCATCTTCCCAACGATGCTTTTCGCACCGTTTGGCAACGAGCCGGCGCCCTGGTCTTTCCCTCATTGCACGAAGGATTTGGTATTCCGCTCGTGGAGGCATTCGAGGCAGGTTTGCCAGTAATCGCAGCCCATGCCTCGGTCTTACCGGAGGTGGGCGGGGATGCCTGCGCGTGGATCGACCCCCGGGATCCTCGCCACATCGCCGATACTCTCGCCAAGGTAGCCCAGACCCCCAGTTTACGGGATGAGCTTATTGCCCAGGGGAAGGAGCAAGTGAAACGGTTTTCACTGCACCTCGAAGCGTCCAAGTTGAATCACTTTCTGCACGCGGCGGGACGGAGGCAGGTACCATGAAAATCGGGATCGACGTGGCACAAACTGCGGCAGAGCGAACGGGCTGCGCCTGGTATGCGGATGCCTTGGCTCGCGCGTTGGTGAACGTGGCGCGCCCCGAGGGCCACCAGTTTGTCCTGTATCACCAATTTGGAGACTGGATCAATGGCGAGCCTGGTCATGGCACTTACCTGACCGGACAAGATGTCGAGATGCCACTGCGTCTGGAGTTGCCCGTTCCCGCGCGCGCGCGCTGGCGGGAGATCGAGGCCGGGCGAGCCCCCCTGCCGGGCGAACCGGATGTCGTGGTTGCCTCAAGTTTTCACGCCCCCCGGGTCGGTCAGGCCAAGCTGCTCTATGTCGTCCACGATATGGTTTTCTGGACTCACCCTGATTTCGCCACCGATGCCACCCGAGTGGTTTGCCAGCGCGAGCTGGGACAGGCCATCGTCCGGGCGGCGGGATTTGTCTTTGTCAGCGAAGCAACACGCGCGGACTTCGAACAATTCTTCCCTGACTGGTTGAAATCTTCGGGTCGACCCCACGTGATCGCCGGAGGCGCGAGCCGTTGGCCAACCGTGGCCAAGGTAGCGGACCGCAGCGAAACAGCCCCCTGGTTGATGGTGGGCTCCGTTGAACCACGAAAGAACCACAAGTGCGCCTTGGTGGCCTACGAAAACTACCACACACGATCCAATCTGCGGCGACCGTTGGTCATCGTCGGAGGCCGGGGTTGGCACTCCGAGGCAACTCATCACCACATCTCCGAGCTCAAAAGCAAAGGTTTGCCGGTGAAATATGAAGGCTATGTCGACGACCGGGATCTGTTGGGCCTCTATCACAACGCCTTCGCCCTTTTGCAACCCAGCTGGCACGAGGGATTCGGTTTGCCCGTGCTGGAGGCATTCAGCCAAGGCCTGCCGGCTATCGGCAGCAATCGCGGCAGTTTGCCCGAGGTATTGGGCGGAGCCGGGTTGACCTGCCCTCCCGACAAACCGGACGCTTGGACCGACGCCATGCTTGGCCTCGAGCAGGATGACGCATTGCGCAGGCGGTTGGTCGAAGCCGGTCTCCGCCGGGCCGCCGATTTCAGTTGGACAAAAACCGCCAAAACCGTGCTCGAACTCGCCAAGTCCGTGACCCTAACGTGACCGGCTCCTCCGCACCGTGAATATCCTTTTCGCAAACTACGGCGACTGCACGTCCAACAGCCTTAATCACATTGGGGCTTTTGCCAATGAGCTGATTCGCCACGGCCACGAAGCGATCGTCGCTGTGCCCGACCATGCCGAGACCCGTGAAGTCCTGCTGAATCCGTTGTTTCGCGTCGTGACGTTTAGCGAAGCCCTCGAGTCACCGCGGCTTTTTCCCGACCGCAGCGCGGCAACGGTTCTGCACGCCTGGACGCCGCGGGAAAATGTGCGGCGATTCGCCATGGCTTATGTGGCGGCCGCGCCGTCAACGCGCCTTTGTCTTCACTTGGAGGACAACGAGGAGCACCTGACGTCCGCGTTTCTGCGCCGGACCGGTCGCAAAGCCGAAGAGCTTGATCCGACTGAATGGCAGAAACTCCTGCCGTCCAACCTGGCGATTCCCAACCGGGCCCGCCACTTTCTGCAGGTCGCCCACGGGGTTACGCATATCACGGAGGCCTTACAGCAAACCATCCCGGCCGGCCCGATCAAACAGCTGCTGTTTCCGGGACTCGAGGAGTTGCCGGAGATCGATGATAAAACCGTTGCTGAAGAACGGAACGCCTTGCTCGCGGATGCCGGGGAAAAGCTGATCGTCTACACGGGAAGCACCACCTTCGCCAATCTGCCTGACGTCAAAGTCCTCACGCTGGCGGTGCGCATGCTGAACGAGGAAGGTTGGCCGACCCGATTGGTACGCACAGGACTCCAACCCGCCGAGTATCAGTCGGTGCTGGCGGAGGTGGGGGGCGAATTCGTCACGGACTTGGGTTTTGTTCCCAAATCCCGCCTCCCGCGGCTTTTGGCGGCGGCGGATGCGCTCGTGCAACCGGGAGCAGTCGACGCGTTCAACTCCTACCGCCTTCCCTCCAAACTGCCCGAATTCCTGTGGGCGGGAAAACCGGTGATCCTGCCGGCGGCAAACATCGGCGCATTGATCCGCGACGGGCGTGAAGGCCTGCTGCTCTCCAACGATTCGCCGGAAGAAATCGCCGCCAAGTGCCGCCTCGTTTTTAAGGACCCAAGCCTCGCGGAAAACCTGGGGCGCGGCGCCCGGAGCTTTGCCCGGCTTCACTTTTCGCTGGCGACCAATACGGCCACTCTCCTGGGGTTTTACCGCCGGTTGCTTGAACAGCCGGATTTATTCGCAGATTTTCCCCCGTCATCGGATGAGACCGCCCTGCTGGTAGCGGGTCATGACCAGGAGCTCGGCGCCCGCGTGCGGGAACTGGTGGCCCAGATCAACAGTCTGGAGACCCGGATCGCCACCCTCCTGTCCTCCTGCCATCGGCACGCCGCCGGCGAGCGCTACAATGCCGCTCAAGTCGAGGCGCAGCGTCATGTATCCGAAAATCTGCGACAAGAGCTGTCTGCGCAACGACAGGAGCTGCTGCCCTTGGTCAATCGGCTTGAGCGGGAGAACGCTGATTTGCGTAATCTGGTCGATCACAACGAACGGGAACATCGTCGTCGAGTGGATGCGTTGGAGGGCAAACTCCAGCGCGTCACCGAGTCGGGCTCGTGGGTTTTCACGGCACCCCTTCGAGCGCTCCGGCGCCGATTGTTGGACCCGCTCCTGCGAGCGGAAACCATCGCATCGGTTGACTCGCAGCCTGCATCGGTCGAAGAACCGAAAGGGGAGCTTAGGATCGACCCCGGGTTACCCCACTCCATTGATGAACCGGCCGATTGGGCGGCCGTTCCCGCACGCGGCCGAATCCGCGGTTGGGTCGTCGCGAAGGACGGGCAGGAAATCGTGGAGGTGAGGATCCGATCGGAGGATCGGACTTGGGAGGTTGCCTGGGGGGTGCCTCGACCCGATGTCGCCACGCTTCACGCCCAGAACCCGTGGAGTGCCCATGCCGGCTTCACCGCCGACTACGAGCTGCCCCCCGGTTGGGAGGGCGAAACCACCTTTGAAGCGCTTACGGCCGACGGCCAATGGCGGCGATTCGCGGCCCGGCACACCCGGGTCATGTCAGGGAGTGCCGACAGCCTGCGCCACCACTACCGCGAATGGGTGCAGCGTTTCGATACTCTGACCTTGGCCGACACGATCAATCATCGGGCTCGCATCGAGGCGTTGCCCATCGAAGCGCGACCGTTGATTTCCGTCATCGTGCCGGTTTTCAATCCCCCGGAGGTTTGGCTGCGCAGGGCAATTGAATCGGTCCGCGAACAGTATTATCCAAATTGGGAGCTTTGCCTTGCTGACGACGCCAGCACTGAACCACATGTGGCCGAGCTGCTCGCTGACTTCACAAAACGTGATCGACGCATCAAGGTGGTGACGCGGACGACAAACGGACACATTTCGGCCGCTTCCAATTCCGCCCTCAAACTGGCGACCGGTGAGTTTGTTGCCCTGCTCGATCATGATGATGAACTCGCGCCGCAAGCGTTGGCCGAGGTTGTCTACGCCCTCGCTGAAAAGCCTGACCTGGATTTTATCTACTCCGATGAGGACAAGATTGATGAAGGCGGTTATAGATCAGACCCCTACTTCAAGCCGGATTGGAATCCAGACCTGTTGCTGGGTCAGAATTACACCTGCCACTTGTCAGTGTTTCGCACGGAGCTGCTGCGCCGGATTGGCGGATTTCGAGAGGGACTGGAAGGTAGTCAAGATTGGGACCTTACACTCCGGGCCACGGCGGGCCTCGCTCCTCAACAGATTCATCACATCCCTCGGGTGCTCTATCATTGGCGGGCCATTCCCGGCTCCACCGCCCTGGTTATCGACCAGAAGGACGATTATCCATTTCGCGCAGCCGAGCGGGCATTGCGGGACCACCTGCAACAGACCGAGCAGGCCGCGGAACTGATTGCTGTCGAGGGGCGACATTGGCGGATTCGATATCCAGTTCCCGTCAAGCCTCCGAAGGTCAGCATCATCATCCCCACCCACAACGGCCACGATTTGCTGAAAACCTGTTTGGACTCGCTTCGCAGTCGCACTGAATATCCGGATTACGAAATCATGGTCGTAGACCATGCTTCTGACGATCCCGTGGCTCAGGCGTATTTTCGCGAGATCGAAGCAGAAGGCGTGTCGGTGCTCTCCTTCGAAGGTGAGTTCAATTTTTCCGCGATCAACAACTACGCGGCACGGCACGCTCGGGGATCGATTCTGGCATTCTTGAACAACGACCTCGAAGCCATCGAAGGTGATTGGCTGCGGGAAATGGTTTCACAGGCGGTTCGACCGGAGATTGGGGCCGTGGGTGCGATGCTCTACTATCCAAACGATTCCGTGCAGCATGCAGGCGTCATCCTGGGGATCGGCGGACTGAACGGGACTCCCTCGGTTGCCGGACATGCCTTCAAGGAGGCACCGCGCGGCAGCGAAGGACAACGTAATCGCCTGCGACTCGCGCAGAACTACTCCGCCGTGACGGCCGCATGCATGGTGATCCGCCGCGAGCTGTTCGAGTCGATGGGTGGGTTCGATGAAAAGGGACTGGCCGTAGCCTTCAACGACATCGACTTCTGCCTGCGGGTGCGCCAAGCCGGTTATCGCAACCTTTGGACCCCGTTCGCGGAGCTTTACCACCACGAGTCGGCCAGCCGAGGGGTCGAAGATTCAGCCGTAAAATTGGATCGCTTCGCGGCGGAGATTCGCCTCATGCGTGAGCGATGGGGTAAGATTCTGGACCACGATCCTGCCTACAATCCCAACCTCACGGATGAATTTGAGGACTTTTCGCTCGCAGTGCCTCCGCGCCACTAGAGACCGATGAGCCGAGGGATCGCACTCTCCCGCATTGTATTGGCCGTTGGCCTGGTCCTGCTGGTAGTGGGGGCCAAGCTCTGGGTCGTGGACATGGCTGGTTCGAGTGTGCCCTACCGCGACCAGATCGACGCCGAGGGCGAATCCATCATCCGACCCTGGACCGAGGGCCGGCTGAGCATGGGGGCACTCTTTGCTCCGCATAACGAACACCATGTCATTTTTACCAAATTCCTCGCGCTGGCCGGAGTGGCATTGAACGGCCAATGGGACGCCTATGTGCAGCTGGTGACCAATGCATTGCTGCATGCCCTGTTGCTGCTGCTGGTCATGCGCTGGATGAGCGAAGTGGTCTCCGGCTGGCGACTCGTTTTGCTCGGATCCCTGGCGGTCTTGATGTGGCTGTTGCCCCTCGACTGGGAAAACACTTTGGGCGGATTCCAATCCCAAGTTTACCTGGTCCTCATCCTGTCCTTCCTGCACCTGCGGGGCGTGCTGGGAACCGATCAGATTGATCGACGGTGGATTAGCGGACAGATATGCGGGCTTTTCTCGATGGGAGCGATGGCGTCCGGCGTGTTTTCCTCGGTGGCCATCATGTTGGTGGTAGCCGCCCGGGTGATACGCCGGCGCACGTTCGACCGGTTTGCTGGAATCACGCTGGGGATTGCCGGACTCTGGTTGGTTATCGCGTTGATCTCGCGAGTCTCAGTGCCCGGCCATGAGTCGTTGCGGGCCGATAGCTTGGGGGAGTTTGTCGCAGCAGCCGTTCAAGTGCTGGCCTGGCCGTGGCAGTCGTTCCTGCCTTGGAGTTTGGTCGCCTGTGCTCCAGCCGTCGCCATGGCGGTTTTGATCTGGCGGAAGCCTGATTTCACCCCGTCCGATCGCATTTATTTGGGGGTGTTGTTTTGGATGGTCGTGACGATCGCGGCCACCGCGTGGCTGCGAGGCGAAGGATCGCCCCTGATCTCGCGATACCTCACCGCTTATGTGTTCCTTGTGCTGGTGCAGGGATTGGCCTTGGCTGCCTTCCGACCCGGGTTTCTACGGTCGGGACTGCTCATTGCCTGGGCTGCGCTCATCACGGTTGGATTTGGTGCGGGTGCCAAAACAATCTTGCAAAAACGACTTCCCGGTATTGCCGAACGACAGGAGGCTCAAGGCGTGGTGCTGCGGGACTATTTCGCAACCAAAGATACCCAACGCCTGCTCTCAGCCGACCCTCGCACGCTGCCCTATCCATCCGCTGAGACTCTGGTCATGCGTTGGCAATACCCAACGATCCAGGACGTTATGCCGGCTGCCATCAGAAAGGCGCTGCCAATCAGTTCCGCCCCGATCGTGAATGACCAATCGCTGCCTCCTGCACCCTACCCGGTGATAGTAGCGTCTCCTCGGGGTCCCCAAACCGAACCCTGGACCTGGCGGAGTGAACGCCAGTCAGCAACCATCGCTCCCATCCTGCGTTTCCGAATTTTGGGTGGATTGGGTGACCCGGAGACCGCACTCAGCCTGCGCATCTGCAACGATCAAGACAGCTGGGAAATCTTGCCTGACGGTCCGGCCCGCAACCGTTGGAAGACCATCAACGTCGTGCGTCCCGCGGGCGAGTGGTGGCTGGAACTGGAGGACAACGATTCCGTCGACCGCATCGCCCTGGCCGCGCCGGTTGAGTTGGGTTGGTTGTCGTGGGCTGCCGAAAAACTGATCAAACATCACTTCTGGTGGTTTAGTGCCGGGGTGGTGCTGATCACAATCGGGCTCTTTGGCCGGGTGGGCTTGCATCTGAAACACTCGCGCCCAGATTCCGGCACCGGCAGTACCGGGTAAATCACATCCTTGCTTGTCGAGGCACGGAATGCTCCAGTCCCCTTTTCCACTTTCCTTATGGCTAAAAAACTTCTGGTAACGGGATCCTCTGGGCTCATCGGGTCCGAGGTCTGCACTTATTTCGCCCGCGAGCTCGGCTTCACCGTCCATGGTGTGGACAACAACCAACGCGCAGTGTTTTTTGGCCCCCAGGGTGATACACGCTGGAACCAGCAGCGGTTGGCGGAGGACCTGCCGGGGTTCGTGCACCATGAAGTCGATATTCGTGACCGCTCCGGCGTGCTGGAACTGCTGAAAAACGTGTGTCCGGACGTCATTGTCCACACCGCTGCCCAGCCGTCGCACGACCGAGCCGCGGCGATCCCTTTCGATGATTTCGATACCAACGCGGTAGGAACGCTCAACCTCCTGGAGGCAGCCCGCCAATTCTGCCCCGAAGCACCGTTTGTGCACATGAGCACCAACAAAGTCTACGGCGATGCCCCCAACCGCATTGAACTCGCGGAACAGGAAACACGATGGGATTACGCCGATCCCGCCTACCGCCACGGTATCGCCGAAACCTTCTCCATCGATCAATCAAAACACTCGCTCTTCGGTGCTTCAAAGGTTGCTGCCGACGTCATGGTGCAGGAATACGGCCGCTATTTTGAAATGCCCACCTGCTGCCTGCGCGGGGGGTGCCTGACCGGACCCAATCACTCCGGGGTAGAGCTCCACGGCTTTCTCTCCTACCTCGTGAAATGCAATCTCGAAGGCAAGGAGTATCGTGTTTTTGGATACAAAGGCAAGCAGGTCCGGGACAACATTCACTCCCTCGACGTGGCACGGTTCATGGCCGCTTTTGTGGAAGCCCCCCGGGTTGGTGAGGTTTACAACCTCGGTGGCGGCAAGGACAATTCCTGCTCGATCTTGGAGGCCTTCCAGTGGGCCGAGAAGTTTTCCGGGCAGAAGCAGGTCTACACCTACGTGGACGAAAATCGAATCGGAGATCATATCTGCTACTATTCCGACCTCAGAAAAATGAGGGACCACTACCCGACTTGGGACATTAGCGTGTCGTTGGAAGAGACCATTCGCCAAATCGTTGAGGCTTGGAAAACCCGCCAAGTGAGTTGAAACTTTCCTCAACGGACGGCGTCCCACTTTTTTTGAATGACTCTTAAACTGGCAGGCTACCTCACTCTCATCACGCTCGGACTGGGTATCGCGGCCTCAGCCCAGCCGTCTCCCTTTCAACGGGCGGCCCAGGCGGCACCCGGCGCCACTGCCACCGCGGAGACAGAGGAAAGCGGTCTTCAGTTCTCCGGTGTCGTCGCCCTAGGGACTGACAAGATGGTTTGCATCACCGATGTGGCGGCCAAACGGAGCCATTGGATTAAGGTGGGCCAGACCGTGGCTGGTATCCGCGTGGTTTCCTATTCGTCCGAATCGAACCTCGTTACTGTAAGCCGCGCCGGGCGCGAAAACACCTTGGAATTAAAAAAGCCCACTTTTGATCCGGCAAATCTCGTGGCGTTTCAGCCCACTTCCGCCAGCCCCGCCCCGATGGCGGGACTCGCCGAGCAAGTCGCATTAACGCCCAAAGAAAAAGCTACGGAAGCCCGGATGCTCGTTAGCGATCTGCTTGAAATCGGCATGATTCAACGAAAGGCCTACGAGGAGGCGAAGAAGGAGGAGGTCGCCGCCAAGCGTGAGGAGCGGAAAAAAGCCGGCGAGTAAAGTGCGTAGCACCTCGAATCCGGTGCGACCGTGGGATTTGCGGATTTTCGGCTTTCTACTGGCGCACCCCCACGTTTGCCTTGCCCAATGAAGATTCTGATCACTGGCATTTGTGGCTTTGTGGGCAGCTCCTTGGTGCGAGCCCTTAAGGAGGCCGGTGATTACGAAATATTTGGGGTGGATAACTTTATTCGACCCGGTAGCGAATCCAACCGAACCGAGTTAAATGTGCTGGGTGCAAAAATCTGGCATGGTGACATTCGGAATGCTTCAGATCTCGAATCCCTGCCGACCGTCGACTGGGTAATCGATGCTGCAGCCAACCCAAGCGTTCTGGCAGGTGTGGACGGTAAGACCAGCTCACGGCAATTGGTTGAGCACAACTTGAGTGGCACCATCAATTTGCTTGAATTCTGCAAAGCCCATCAAGCGGGTTTCACGCTGCTTAGCACCAGTCGCGTTTACTCCATCCCGGGATTGGTTGATTTACCCGTCGAAATTCATCGCGGTGCTTTCCGGCCTGATATCTCCAAACCGTTGCCGGTGGGAATCACGGAGGCAGGGGTGGATGAGACCTATTACACGACAGCTCCCGTCTCGCTCTACGGCTCGACCAAGATCGCCAGTGAATCGCTGGCCCTTGAATACGGTGCCACGTTCGATTTTCCCGTCTTTATCAACCGTTGCGGCGTATTGGCCGGGGCTGGTCAGTTTGGGCGCCCTGATCAGGGCATATTTGCTTTCTGGATCAACAGTCACTTGGCCCGGCGCCCGTTGAAATATATCGGGTTTGATGGCCAAGGCCACCAAGTTCGTGACTGCTTGCACCCCAAGGATTTGATCGATTTGCTGCATCGCCAATGGGCGGCGCAAGACGTGGCCACAAACGATCGAGTCGTGAATGCCAGCGGGGGCGCCGCTTCCGCGATGTCTTTGCGGCAACTTACTGCATGGTGCGATGAGCAATTCGGACCTCACGCCGTTGCGTCCGAACCCAACCCGCGGCCTTTTGACATTCCATGGATGGTATTGGACTCGAGTAAGGCCGAGTCGGTTTGGGGCTGGACCCCTTCCACCTCCGGGCTGCACATCCTGGAGGAAATCGCGACCCACGCCCGAGAGCATCCCGACTGGCTCGACCGATCAGCTCCATTCTGATGCGTTCTCCGTTTGATCAAGATACTTTGTGAACTCCCCCGCCACTGCACTCGCCCCCCCGACGCTGTTTTCGGTTATCATTCCAGCTCGCGATGAGGAAGAGTCTTTACCGGTCACCATCGCGGCCATCGATAAGGTGTTTCAGCGAGAGGGGATTCCGCATGAAATCGTAGTGGTTGATGATGGTAGCACCGATCGTACTTGGGAGGTGCTCAACGGGCTGAAAAAAAACTACCCCAGCCTGGCTCACGTGCAGAACCCCGGTCCGCACGGTTTTGGTCGAGCGATCATTTATGGCCTTAACCACAGTCAGGGCGATGCAGTAGTGATCATGATGGCCGACTGTTCAGACGATCCTGAAGACGCTGCGAAGTATTGGCTGCTGCTTTGCCAAGGCTACGAGTGCGCGTTTGGCAGCCGCTTTGTCAAAGGCGGAAAGGTCCACGACTATCCCCGATTGAAGCTGCTCGTAAACCGGCTCGCTAACCTGTTCATCAAAAGTCTCTTTCGCATTCCGCTTAATGACACGACAAACGCCTTCAAGGCCTATCGACGTTCGGTTATAGACGGCTGTCGCCCTTTTCTCTCCCCCCATTTCAACCTGACCGTGGAAATTCCCCTCAAGGCCATTGTGCGTGGCTTTTCCTGGGAGACGATACCTATCACTTGGCGTAACCGCCAGTTTGGCGAGGCAAAGCTCAAGATCAAAGAAATGGGCAGCCGCTACTTTTTCATCTGCATGTATGTGTGGCTGGAAAAGTATTTCAGCCGCGGGGATTACCACCGGCAGGACGATCGCTTGTGAGAAAGGGAGTTGAATTGGTCGCACCGCTCCAAACGATTCGCTGCGCCATATGATTTATCTACTTGGAGGCTCCGGTTATGTGGGGCAGGCCTATCAAGCCTTGCTCACGCACAAGAACATCCCGTTTCGCAACCTGCGGCGGGCTGAGGTCGACTATACCGATGTTACCACCCTGCGGAAAACCCTCACCGAAGATCAACCTGAGTTTCTGATCAACGCAGCGGGATATACCGGCAAACCCAACGTGGATGCCTGCGAGCAGGACAAGGCGGAGTGCCTGTTCGGCAACGCCGTGTTGCCCGGCCGGATTGCCGAGGCCTGTGCGGACGTTGGGATACCATGGGGACATGTTTCGAGCGGGTGCATCTATACGGGATCCCGACCGGATGGCGGCGGTTTTCGTGAGGACGACGAACCCAATTTCAGTTTTCGCACCAATAATTGTTCGTTCTACAGCGGAACCAAGGCACTCGGAGAGGAGACCCTTCAGGGGGTGGACAATGTATTTATCTGGCGGTTACGGATTCCCTTCGATCACCGCGAGGGACCGCGCAACTACCTGACCAAGCTGATGCGATACCAGCGCCTGCTTGAGGCGGAAAACTCCATTTCACAATTGCACGAATTTGTGGCTGGCACCTTCGCGTGCTGGGAGAAGCGCATTCCATTCGGCACCTATAACGTCACCAACCCCGGACACGTTACGACGCGAGACGTGGTCGAATTGATCAAGGCCAGCGGGGTCTGCACCAAAGATTTTGATTTCTTTGATGACGAAGATGAATTTATGCAAATCGCGGCGAAGACCCCTCGCTCGAACTGTGTCATGGACTCCACTAAGCTGGCAAACGCTGGAATCAAGATGACGGAAGTCCACGACGCCATTCGGCAGTCGCTCGCAAACTGGCAACCCGAACAGGCAACGGTATGAAAATTCTGGTAACCGGCGGCTGCGGCTTCATCGGCAGCAATCTCGTCCGACACCTCCTCGCGGAGGCATCTCATTCCGTCCTGAACATCGATAAGCTGACCTACGCAGGTAATCCCCACTCACTGGCCGATTTGGCGGACAACCCGCGCTATCATTTTTCCCAAACCGACATCTGCGACGGAACCGCCATGACCAAACTCATGACGGAATTTGCCCCGGATTGGATCATGCATTTGGCCGCTGAATCACATGTCGATCGGTCCATCGATGGTCCCGGTGAGTTTGTCCAAACCAACGTCGTGGGAACTTTTACGCTGCTGCAAGCGGCCCGATCTCACTACGAGTCTCTGGAGGGCGAAGCCAAGCAGGTTTTCCGGTTTTTGCATGTCTCCACCGATGAGGTTTACGGATCCCTCGGCGTCGAAGGTCTGTTCTCCGAATCCACTCCCTACGATCCGCATTCCCCCTATTCCGCTTCGAAAGCAGCCTCTGACCATTTGGCCCGGGCCTGGGCCGACACCTATGATCTGCCGGTGCTGGTCACCAACTGCTCGAACAACTACGGTCCCTACCAATTCCCGGAAAAGCTGATCCCGGTGGTCATTCTCAAGGCACTTCGCGGCGAGCCCATTCCGGTCTACGGCAAAGGTGAAAACGTCCGCGACTGGCTTTACGTTGGCGATCACGCCGAGGCTCTGCACACCGTGATCGCGCAGGGAAAAATCGGCGAGACCTACAATATCGGGGGTAACAACGAGCGTCAGAATATCGATCTGGTTCGACTTTTGTGCAGCCTCTTGGACGAGCTCCGGCCACGCGAAGATGACAGGTCCTACGCCGAACAAATCACCTTTGTAACCGACCGCCCGGGGCATGATCTGCGATACGCCATCGACGCATCAAAGATCAAAACCGAGCTGGGCTGGTCGCCCCGGCAGGATCATACTTCGGGATTTCGCAAAACGGTGCAGTGGTATCTCGATAACCAGGCTTGGACGGAAAAAATCCTCAGTGGCGACTATCGACTGGAGCGCCTCGGCACATCGTCATCGTAAGTTAGATCATGAATCGAAAAGGTATTGTTCTCGCCGGCGGCAGCGGCACTCGCCTCTTCCCCCTCACCATCGCGGTTTCCAAACAGTTGATGCCGGTTTATGACAAGCCGATGATCTACTATCCCCTGTCGGTTCTCATGCTATCCGACATTCGGGAGGTGTTGATCATTTCCACTCCACAGGATTTGCCGCTTTTCCAAAAACTGCTGGGCGATGGTTCCAACTTTGGCCTGGCACTCAGCTACGCCGAACAACCCAGCCCCGATGGACTGGCCCAAGCCTTCCTGATTGCCGAGCAAGTTGGTTTTCTCGACGGCACCCAGCCGTCGGCTCTGATCTTGGGAGACAACATGTTCTACGGACACGACTTCGTGAACGCCTTGGCCGCCGCCTCCGCCCGGGATACGGGCTCCACGGTTTTCGGTTATCATGTATCCAATCCCCGGGACTATGGCGTGGTGGAGTTTTCGGCCGATGGCCGGGTCCTGTCCCTGGAAGAAAAACCCTCGTCACCAAAATCCAACTACGCGATCCCCGGTCTCTACTACTATGACCATGATGTGGTTGCTTTTGCCCGTGAGCTCAAGCCCTCCGCTCGAGGCGAACTCGAAATCACCGATCTCAACCGGTGCTACCTCCAGCGTGGCGACCTGCATGTGGAATTGCTCGGGCGAGGCACGGCGTGGCTGGATACCGGCACCCACAACTCGTTGCTGGAAGCAGGTGAGTTCGTGAGCATTATCTCCAACCGCCAGGGGCAAAAAATCGCGTGCTTGGAGGAGATCGCCTACAGCCGCGGCTGGATATCCGACGAGCAGCTGGACGCCCAGATCGCGCGCCTCGGAAAATCGTCTTACGGAGCCTACCTGAAGGCATGGCCGCGCAAGCGGGACTGACTCCTCCATCCCATTCCGTTGATCAAGGTTTCATTCATCATCCCTCTCTACAACGGGCTGGAACTGACCAAGACCTGCCTGCGCACCCTGCAGGAAACCCTGCCCGCCGGTCTTTCGCATGAGATCATTTTTGTCGACGACGGCAGCACGGATGGATCACGCGAGTGGATTCAAACGCTGCCTCCGCCCTGCCGATACTTGATCAATCAGGAAAACCTCCGCTTCGCCGGTAGCAACAACCGTGGCGCAGAGGCCGCCAAGGGAGAATATCTGGCCCTCCTGAACAACGATCTCGAGCTCCTGCCCGGGTGGATAGAACCGATGCTGGGAGCACTCGAGGAAGACCGCTCGATTGCGTTGATCGGCAATGTGCAGCGTCGGGTGGACAACAACGAAGTTGATCACGCCGGGATCCGATTCAGGGCCAATGCCAAACTCGAGCACACTCGGGATTTGCCTCGGGCCAGCAGCATCAAGCGAAAGCCTATTCGCTATGTCCCGGCCGTGACCGCAGCCTGCTGCCTGGTGCGACGGAAAGTCTTCATCGAAACCGGGGGCGGCTTCCAAAAGGAGTTCATCAATGGCGGCGAGGACGTTGACCTCTGCCTCGCCTTGGCCGACCGGGGGCAACGCGTGGCGATTGCCCTAAACAGCGTGGTGCGGCACCACGTCAGTGCGGCCAGGGGCAAGGCACGGCCTCACGATGAGGCCAACAGCCGACGCCTGTTTGGACGATGGCGCGGAGAAATCATCAACCTTTGTGCCGCGGATTGGGCGAGGCAGAAAATTCAGCAATGGCGCTCGGGTATAACGTCGGTGCCGTATAGGACGCTACTGCGTGCATTGGCCTACCGAACCGGTTTAATCAAGGCCGTGCCGCGGGAAGCTTGGGTCGAAGTTGGCAGCTCGATCTTTTACGAAGAAATTCACTGGCGCAAAACCCTTGGGATCGAGCGTCCTCCTGCCGGCGATGATCCAACAGCCTACGAACTTCGAGGCCTTCGCAGAGACGACATTCACTACAAAAGCTATTCGTTTCGCAACAAATTCACTGTTGTGTTCGCGCCTGGCACGATCGAACGAAATGTCTTCATCAACGGCTTCATTATGCCGCCGACCAAAGACCGGCCTGAGACGGACGGGGAGCTGGGGCTTCGTCTGACGATCAACGGTGTGCAAACCGAGGAGTTTTTCCCGATAGATGGCACCAACTACAACTGTGGCATCGATCGCCCCATGGTCGTGATGGACGAACCGGTAGAGCTGGCCGTCGAAATCATCGGCACTGCCCGGGAGGATTTCCTGGCCTGGGCGGGGCGCATCACCCAGCGCTGGCTCCTGCCCCGTAAATGGCGGCTCGTCCTCGAGGCGCACCGACCGCAACTCAAAAATCGTCGGTTGCGGGTGAATCAGATTTTGTGCGACGAGCGACCGATTTATGACTTCAGTCACCGTCAACCCTTGCGGGTTAATCGGAAGGAAAAGAAAGACTATCCGTTGGGGCTCAATGTTGTCGGATGGTTTCGAGCCGAGTTGGGTATCGGAGAAAGTGCCCGCTGCATGGCACGGGCGACCGCAGCAGCAGAAATGCCGCATGCGTTGGTCGACATGAAACTGCCATGTCTGAACCGGATGGGAGATAACACCTATGCCGCGAAGCTCCAGAGCACGAACCCCTACCGCGTAAACGTGTTCCACATTGATCCGCCTGTTTCGGGTGACATCGATCATCACCACGGCGTCCCCTTTCGGCGTGATCGACACAACGTTGCCTATTGGGCGTGGGAGCTGCCGGAGTTTCCTGACGCCTGGGTGGATGCGGTGCAGTATTACGATGAGGTATGGTGCCCGTCGGCCTTTGTGCGGGACGCCATCGCCGCCAAGGTTCCGCTGCCGGTATTGGTGATGCCGCATGCCATCGACTTCGCGCCCCCGATCGGTGGCCAAAAACCGCGATTTTCCCTGCCCGAAGATCGGATCTGCTTTCTTTTTCTCTACGATCTAAATTCCTATCAGGAGCGAAAAAACCCTCACGCGGTGATCGACGCATATCGTGCCGCTTTTCCCGATGAACACGGCGTGCAGTTGGTGATCAAGACTCAAAACCCCGAACGCAACCCGGAAGCCTACCACAAGCTGAAGACAGCACTGAATGGTCTTGAACACACTACCCTGATTGCCGAAACGCTTTCGCGAGAAGACGTCCATAATTTGGAAGCAGCCTGTGATGCCTTTGTGTCATTACATCGCTCGGAGGGATTTGGTTTGGCAGTTGCAGAGTGCATGTTTTTGGGGAAACCGGTGATAAGCACAGACTGGTCGGCAACCGCCGAGTTTGTGAGTGGGGAGACAGGCTATCCGGTGCCCTTTGATCTGATCGAGTTGAGCGAGACTCACGGCCCCTATGAAAAAGGGCAGATCTGGGCTAACCCCAGAATCGAAGCGGCCGCCGATTTGATGCAACACGTTGTCCAACACCCTGGCGAAGCCCGGCGGCGTGGGGCTCGGGCCGCGGCATACATTCGGGAACACTACTCGCCTGCTGCGATCGGACGACGCTACGCGAACCGACTGGCCGCCTCTCGGCTCTGGCCCGATTAAGCTCAGGACTCAGGTTCGAGCAATCGGCCTTTGATCGCAAATCGGAGCAGGCAAACCGCCAACCGACGCTCATCTCCCGGACTGGCTTCGGTGTTGTTGGTATCAGATTCGATCCGCAGCCGATTGAGGCCCGGCTTCAACCGAATACCCGCAAGCCGCCAGTCCTTGGGATCAAGTCCGATGTGCTGTTGCCAGAGAAGGCTGCCTCCCTGTATCACGCGTGCCGTGCGATCGGTCTGAGCGGACCACGCTCCCCGGATTTCCACCTGCAGCGGTCGGGAGTACGGATTCGTGATCAGAATATCCGCGTCGTCTTCGGACCAACGCCACTGCCGTTTGCGGTTGCTTTCGGCCCGATACCACGGCCGCGGAAACTCAACCGTAATGGCCGCATTTATAGTCTCCGGAGGGAGCATTTCCCGATTCATTATCCGCACCGAATAGGTTTCGCCCGGTCGAGGTTCGAGCGCTGTCGGTCCCACGAATACAGTGGCGTTGCCCAGCAGTAAAATTAACCACCAACGCCGGCCAACCGGGACCAATAAGTTGAATCCCAACAAAAGCGGCAGGAGCACGCGACTGGAGGCTCCTGGATATCCCTCCCACACCGCTTGCCCCAAGACAAAGGCCAGGACCGCGAACGGCACGGCCAAGCGCCAGGCGGCTTTCCGCCATTGCCACCAAAGCAGCAAGAAGGCAGCCTGCACCGTAACACTAAGGTGGGTGGCCAATCCACTGGAGAGGAATTTCCAGGGGACCTCGCCACTGAGGCCACTGGCGACAAGTGACGCCCAGCGGTCGAAATAATCGGTAAACGGCGCAGCAAAGTTGCGTGCCCCCGCGAGCGAACCCGAATCAATAAAACGCCAGCGAAGAAAAAAGAACCAAGCGACTAAAGGCACCGCCACCAACAGCCCCTGGAAAATAGCCTTTCCCCACCCGCGCCAATTTTTCCAATTTGGCGGCGAAAGCGCAGCCGCTCCCATGATGTTGGTTTCTTTCGCCAAACCACTGAGGGCCAGTATCGCGGTTCCACGCCAGGTCTGCCCCCGGTCTATCCACCGCAATGCCAGTGCCAGCATAAGCAGGCTGGGGCCATCGACCAACGAAGAAAAAGCGCTGAACCAGATCCCCCCCGACAGCATGACGCCGAGCCAGCGCACCGCTCGATCGATCGACGTTGGGGGAAACCATGTAAGCAGGACCCAGCCCAATAAAAACCAGCAAACGACGTTCTGCAGCGCGAACACGTTGAGCACCCAATTGGGTTGCCCCAAGCCAAAGAGATAAGCTGTCCAAGGCAGTAGGATCCGGCGGGCACGATACGGCACATTGTCGACCGACTGGATCAGCGTCGGGTCCTGCAGGACGGGGTCTATTGCCAGTTGAGCATAGTATTGGGCATCGTAACCCGAAGATCGAAAATGGCGGTAAACCGTGACGTCGCGCTCTTCGATCCAATCAAACTCCCGCGCCGGTTCATCACCTTGGCCGATCAGGTAGGTAAACCCGTATTCGGGAATATGATACTCCGATAACTTGGAGAGCAATCCCACCCCGGCGAAGACATAGAGCAGCAGCAAGCCCGGGCGAAAACCGCGCTCTCCCCAAGGGGTCGACAACCATGACCAGACATTTTGCAGCATGCTTGGCGCCTAGGCAGAAGGGGACGCGCCGCTTGGTCAACTGCCGGAATGGATCAGAAGCGGCCGCGCTCTGGCATTGCGCGATTCAATTCGATGGGCTCAATCTCGCTTCCCACCATGCCCACCCTTTCGATCGTCATTCCCTGTTACAACGAACGCGACACCGTTGCGAAGTTGATCGATGCCGTGCAGGCGGCCCCAATCGACATTGAACAGGAGGTCATCGTGGTGAACGATTGTTCCACTGACGGCACTCGCGAGGTATTGGACGACAAAATCGCTCCTCGGGTAGCCAAAGTCATTCACCACGAAGTCAATCAAGGCAAGGGTGCTGCGCTGCGGACGGGAATCCGCGAGGCAACGGGCGATTACGTGATCATCCAGGATGCGGACATGGAATACGACCCTCAGGACTATCCCCGGTTGTTGACCCCCCTTCTTGCGGAGAAAGCCGATGTCGTTTTTGGATCACGGTTCATGGGCGGCGAACCGCATCGAGTGCTCTACTACTGGCACTCCCTCGGAAATCAGTTTCTGACCCTGCTCTCCAACATGTTCACCAACTTGAATCTTACGGACATGGAGTGCTGCTATAAGCTCTTTCGCCGTGAGATCATCCAACGCATCGAGATCGAAGAGGACCGTTTTGGTGTCGAACCCGAGCTCACCGCCAAGATATCCCGCCAGAATTGCCGGATCTATGAAGTAGGCGTCAGTTATGCAGGGCGGACTTACGCTGAAGGCAAAAAGATAGGCTGGCGGGACGGTGTTCGTGCGATTTTCGCGATCCTCAAATACAATACCTGGCATCGCTAAGCGGAATGTTGCTCTACGACCTGTCGCATACCAGCCACAGCCGAGCTCGCACCGGTGTGCAAAGGGTGGCGTTGGAGCTGCGCAAAGCGCTGGGCGAAAAAACAAAATTACGGGAAATCACCCATGACCCTCACCAACGTAGCTGGCGCTTTTTGGAGGCTTGGGAAAGTGCGACCCTCGAATGCCCTCCCGCTCCGGCCAAACGCCGTGGAGCATATTGGCCGCTGTCGGCTCAGATCCGCGGCAGGCTGCGTCGACTGACATCTGGTCCGGCCACCCAATACAACATCCCATCCGACGCCGAAGCGTTTTTCACTCCGGAAATCTTCACCCAGCGGACAGGACGAAATCTACTTGGGCTCTTTGCTGGTTTGCGCTGCCCCAAGGTGGCTTTGTTCCATGACGCCATCTCACTGCGACTGCCCGATTTGACCCCGCCCGGCGCGGTCAGCCGCTTTCCCGTGTATATGGCCGAACTCCACGATTTCGACGGAATCTGCGCCCTTTCAGAGGATTCGAAGGCATCACTGCTCGGCTATTGGGACTGGGCGGGATGGAGCAACCACCCCGAAGTTGTGGTGCTTCCCCCGGGAATGGATCACTTGCCCGCTACGCACCACCAGACAAACCCCAACCACATCAATGAGGGAAAAAAATCCACACCTCCCACAATATTGTGCGTAGGCTCGATCGAAGGACGTAAAAACCACGTCACCCTCCTCGAGGCCTGCGAGTTGTTGTGGGAAGCGGGCGAGAGATTCGAGTTGCGTTTGATCGGCATGTTTCAGCGTGAAACCGGACAAACAGCCATGGAACGAATACGAGGCCTTCAAACAAAGGGTCGCCCGCTACGTTACGATGGCTGGATCTCAGATCAGGGCCTTGAACAGGCGTTCGAGGAGTGCGCCTTCACTGTCTATCCCTCGTTGTTGGAGGGATTTGGGTTCCCCGTGTGGGAGAGTCTCCTACACGGCAAACCCTGCATTTGCTCCGCTCACGGAGCGACCGGCGAAACCGCCCGAGGAGGAGGCTGTTTGGCAATCGACACACGGCACCGTGAGCCGGTTGCCAAAGCGATCCGGGAGCTGATGCACAATACGTCCAAACGCGAATCCTTGGCCCGTGAGGCAGCCGCACGACCGTCCCCTTTGTGGAGCGATTGCGCCGATTTATTGCTGGATTGGATCCAAACGCTGCCACCTGGCCGCTGATTCAGCCCGCAACTTTCCCCTTTCCCCGACCCGATTCAACCTCCTAGCTTCGTCACCGCATGGCACTGACTTTCTTCAAGCGAAGCCCCAAGGCGATTTTGCAACGTTCGCGCGACGACTACGCGACGAAGATGCGTCTCAAATACGCACCCTACTACCATGCGATGGAGGCCCAAAAAGGCACCTCCATCCGCCTCGACGGCCGCGACATGATCATGCTCTCCAGCAATGATTACCTGGGCCTTTCTTTTCACCCCAAGGTCATTGAAACCGGGCAGAAAGCCATGTCGCAATGGGGCACGAGTCCGACCGGGGCGCGCCCCTCGAACGGATCCCGTCTCTATCACACGGACCTTGAGCAAAAACTGGCCGACTTTCTCGGCCGCGAAGCATGCCACATCCACGCCGCGGGCTATTTATCCTGCCTGACCAGCGTGGCGGCCTTCGCGCAAAAGGGAGACGTGATCCTGGCGGACAAGAATATTCACTCGTGCCTGTGGGACGGTGTTCGTCTCTCGATGGCCACGGTCGAAAGATTCTCTCACAACAACCCATCCGATCTTCGCGACATTGTCGAAACGGTCGATTCCCGCCGCGGCAAGATGCTCGTGATCGAAGGGGTTTATTCGATGGAGGGTCATATCGCTCGCATGCCTGAGATCATTGGGATCGGCGAAGAGTTCGGCTGTTTCAGCGTGGTGGATGATGCCCACGGCTTCGGCGTTCTTGGCCGCCAAGGACGTGGCACGGTCGATCACTTTGGCTTGAATGACCAAGTGGATATCATTTGTGGCAGCATGTCGAAGTCATTGGCCAGCACTGGTGGATTCATCGCTGCCTCCCGTGAGATCATTGAGTATCTTCGCACCAATTCCAAACAGACCATTTTCTCTGCAGCAGTGCCTCCCTCTCAAGCTGCGGTCGCTTCAGCCGCTCTGGACGTGATGCAGGAAGAACCCGAGCACCATGAGCGTCTATGGCGCAACACCAAGCGCTACACCAATATTCTGAAATCGTTGGGACTGGATATCTGGGAGAGTGAAACTCCGGCGGTTCCGATTGTTTTGGGTTCACGGGAGGCGGTCTATCGTTTCTGGCAGGCGCTGCTGGAAAAAGGCGTGTTCACGGTAATGTCCATTGCTCCGGCCGTGCCCCCGGGCAAAGACCTCATTCGCACGGCGGTTTCGGCCCTTCACACGGAGGACCAGATCGATCAAATCGGCGAGGCCATGACCTACGCGGTCAAAAAGCTCTAACTTCGCCACAGTCGATTTTCAGCAAAGAGTCCGGCGTACCTGGTTCGCCGAGTCAGCCCAAGTCGGCAGCGAGCGCGCCGCAGCTTCTTGGGCCAGGGCAAGCCACCACGCGTCGTCTTCGAGAAGACGTTTCAGTCCCTTTTTCCATTCCTCGATATCGTTGACCGGCAGAGGCACACACCCACCTCCGTCGGTATTCTCCAACAACACCGGCAAATCGGAACAAACGCACGGGAGTCCCCGCCACAACGACTCCAAAACTGGCAGACCGCACCCCTCCGCAATGGTCGGAAACACCACTGCTCGCGCCCGACCGAGCAAATCAGCCAAACGAACGTCAGTGGCAGCCGCATGATACTGAAATCGATCGCGGTGACGGCTCGACAACAACTGGGCGTGGTCGGCAATGGAGCGCCCAAAATGAGGATTCACTCGACCAATCAGGTGCAGCTTAAACTCCACGCCATCCGCCCAAAGGCTTTCTGCGACCTTCATCAAAAACGCCTGGTTCTTCCGTGGCTCAAGAATTCCTATACAGACCAGTTCGGCAGCGCGGGTCCCGGTAACTTGTGGACGCCGAGGGCTGCCATCGAAGTCGGCTCCCAACGGCAATACGCTCACCTCCGTTGATGTTTCATTCCCCTGCCATCGCCAAAACTCTTCCAAGTCCCGGCGCACGGCCTCAGAGATCGCAAACACGTGGTCGAATCGCGATAGCGCATGCATGTAGTGGGGATGCCGCGCAACCGAATGAGGCCAAACAATGCGAGGAAACTTCAGCGGAATCGCATCTGGAAAGAGAGCCGCCAATTGACAGGTGCGCGACCGCAGGAAATCGGCAAATCCCGGCCGACTAACCACATCAAAGATCTCTGTTGTGAAATACCAATCGTCCGGCTTAACCGCGTGATGATCCCATTGGCCCCAAACCACGGGCACGATGTCGCCCCCCAGCTCTTGCTGAAGCTTGCGATTCACCCGCATCAGTCCCGAAACGTGTCGAGACTTGGCCGATTTCGTAACGTCAAAGTAGATCATGACGATACCGCCGACTCAAAAAGCTCAGCCAAGCGGTCGGCGTTCCGCAGCCCGTCATAGTTTTCTTCGGTCCATTGCCGGGCCGCAATGCGAACCTCGTCCCATCGCGGGTTCTGCTCGCGTAACGCGGCCAGCCGATCGCACCACTGACCTGACTCCTCGACCGGCAGGACCCAGCCCGTGCGGTCGTGGTCAATGGCCTCCGTCGTGGCAGCCGCAGGCGAGGTCATCACCAACACGCCTGCCATCATGGCCTCGGGTATCACGTTTGGAAGTCCATCCCGATCGCCACTGGCCGCGACGATTCCGGTGTGCAGGAGCGCGTCCGCCCAATCCAGTTGCTCCCAAACATCCTCCTCCGCAAGGTGCCCCAAGAGGTAAACCCGGTCCTGCAAGTCGAATTGACCGATCTGGTTTACCAGCGCATCACGCAGAGGGCCGTCGCCAATGATGCGCGCTTCGAACGGAACGTTTCGACTCACAAGCTGCCGATAGATTTCAAGTTGATGAAACAGGCCCTTTTTTTCCACCAGCCTGGCGATGCAGATCAAATGGAGGGTGGATCGGTCCGCCCGCAACGCACGGCAAGCCCGGAAGACATCGATTCCTCGGCAAACGACATGAACCCGATCCGGATTGTGGCCTCGTTCCACCAAGGAATTCCGTCCCATTCGGGTGGACGTGTGCACAAATCTGGCATCGACCAATTTTTCATCCAGCCACCAATCTCCTCCGTGTTCATAGATGTCGTAAGCATGGGCTGCCGCACTGTAGCGATATCCACCCAGCCTTGAGAGAATCCAAGCCGCTGTCGCCGGCGCACCGCCCCAAGCAGCGTGAATCAGGTCGGGCGGGTCACGTCGAAAGGCCGGGGCAAACACCCCGGCGAAACCCGCCCCCAGCATGTTCTCCCAAAAATTCAGCCAACCCGGTGCCCGCCGTGTCCACAGCCCATGCCACAGCACTCCAAAGACATCCCAGCGGGAGACCGCCACCCAAGGGATGATCCAGATGAGTTCCAGCAGCCTCCACATGGAAAACCTGGTCACGGTGACACCGGCAAAAGTGCCCCCGCCTCCAAAAAGTGAATACAAACGCAGATCATATCCGCGCGCCAACATCGAACGAACCTCCCGCTGGAGAAAGGTTTCGGTCGACTTCGGGAAGGTGGTAAACAGGTAGGCGATGCGAAGGGATTGACGCGACACTGGGGGGGTTACGTTGCGGGAGTTCGTCCTCCCGGCCAAGAGCTTACTTGGCCGCGGCCGCGTCACCCCGGCGAGATGAATCCGAAGCCTCTGCTCCCGCTTCATCCTCAAGATGCCCTTCCGGTGGGAAGGGAAAACGCTTCACCGGCAGATCGGTTACCCGTCTCGCCAAGTTGACCAGATCATCGATCAGTAGAGTCTGATCATCAGGATACTGCATGCGCACAAAGTCGTCCCGGTAACGCTGATACGCTTGGGGAGCGTGCATCCAATCATCGATGATTCGACCAAAATCATCCCCACTTTCGACCTTCAGGGACCTCGCGCCATTGCGGAAAAACTTCCACGTGAGCTTTTCCTGCGGCATGATTCCCCCAAAGGCATTGAACACGATCGGGCAGCCAAAGTGCAGGGCCTTGGCACAGGTGGTAGTGCCTCCACGAGTGATGATCACATCACTGACCTGCATGAGCAGGTGCATGACATCCGAATAACCATCGACAAAGAAAGGCATTTCCGGGTGGTTGGCGCGCCAGTGCAGCAGTTGGTTGTAGGTATCGTTGTTCCTGCCACAAATCGCGATGACTTGGAGTTTGTCAGCGTGACGCGCCAAGGCTGGCAAGAGCGCAAAGTGGTTGTTGGCGCCATTGCCACCGGTCGCGAGGAAAACCGTAAACCGATCCGGTTTCAGCCGCAGTTCCCGCCAAAGATAACGCACCCTCCCCTTTTCGGATAATTTCTCCAACATGGCCCGCGGTCGCATGAGGTGGCCGCGCACGAGCGTGTGATCCGCCGGCACCCCATTTTTGACCGCATAGTCACGTGCTGTCGGCGTGCGGGAGATGAAAAGGTCCACGGAGGGTTCCAGCCAATTGCGGCTATATCCCCAGCCTCCGGAAAACTCCCCACAATAGGTCGCACACTTTACCTGGTCTTCACCAAGCACTTCCCGAGCCACCTGGAAATACCCTCGATTCAGACAGTCGTGGACACTCAGCACCAAATGGGGGCGATACTCCTCCAGCACTTCGCGATAATAGCGGTTGCCGAGCGTCACTCGATTGCGATTGAGCAAACTCAACAACTCCACAGCAGCGTAGAAGGCGTTGTGGAGGACGGGCAGATTAAGCTGGATCCAATTATAGAGCTTAACCCCGGAGCGGTTCACCACCGATGAGTTTTCCAGCATCTGCTCGATCCGCACGTCCACGCCATGTTGGTAGAGCACAAAACACCATTGCGCGAAGGCTTGAGCACGGGCGTCATGCCCTCCCCCGGTGCTGGAAGTTAAAACGAGAATGCGAAGCTTTTTCTCCACGAGTCAGTCAAATGCCAAAATAGCGCCAACGGATGTGACGCGCGAGATACTGCGGGGCCAGCCGAATAAGGGATGGAGCCAAAGTCGCCTGAAAAAAACCTCCCGATCGCACAACTCCCGGGCGGCCTTTCTTCACGGCGCGCAATAGAGCCGCCACAACCTGCTCGGCGGAGGGAGCCGCCGCCACGTGAGTTTCCATTTTTCGCCACGCAGCCGCCAAATCAGAGTCAGGTTGGGCGTTGATCGCATCTCGAGCATCTGCCGACATCGCTTTGTTAAAACCTGTCCGAACATCTCCAGGACGAAAATCAATGACACAAATGCCTGTGCCTCGCAGTTCTTGCACAAGCGACTCGCTCAGCGCGCTGATTGCCGCCTTGGACATATTGTATCCACTCATGAACGGAAGGGGAAACTCTGTCGCAAGCGAGGACACGTTTACGATGGTCCCACCCTCGCGTTGCCGCATGAGTCTGACCTGTTCGTGGATAAGGGCGGTCGTTTGTGAGATCATGGCCTGCAGTTGTGTCTGCCACTCGGGCCATTTCGTTTCAGCAAACATTCCGAAATGGCCGAAGCCTGCGTTGTTCACCACAAGCTGAAATCCACCAGCAGTTTCGTCAGCGCTCTTAAACTCATCGTGGGAAGCCCGCGAAGGCTCCGCCAAATCAAACTCCACCGGGTGAAATCCCCTTTCACTCGAAAATGAGTCCAACCGCTGAAGATCCCGAGAGGTGCCCCAAACCTGCCATCCATCGCGCAAAAGAGCCAGGGCCAGGGCTTTGCCGATACCGGCTGACGCACCCGTAATAAACGCACTTCGATTCCGAACGGATGTGGTTTTTTCGCTCATCCCACGGAGGGCACCGCACGCATCACCAAGGCAACATTGGCCCCCCCAAATCCACTACTGTTATTAATGACTATTTGAGGACGTCGCTCTTCGGTTTCGAGCAGGATGTTCAAATCAACCACTGCGGGATCAAGGTCTGTGACATGGGCTGATCCCGGGATAAAACCCTGGCGCAGCGCCAGGGCACAGAAGCCGGTCTCCATGGCGCCGGCCAAGGACAAACCATGTCCCGTTAAGGCCTTGGTAGAGCTTATAGCCGGCTTTGAGCCCGAAGGAGAAAATACCGTTCGGATCGCCTTGCCTTCCGACACGTCACCAATCGGCGTGGAAGTCGCGTGGGCATTGATGTAGTCTACTGCGCTCGGCTCAATGCTGGAACTTTGAATGGCCCGCGACAATGCGTTCGCCAAGCCATGTCCGTCAGGGTGCGAGATGGCGACATTATGACCATCAGAAGCCTGTCCCCATCCCGCTAATTCGCAGTAGGGAACAACTCCCCTGCGAGCGACTTCCTCTTCGCTCTCCAAAACCAAGGTCGTAGCGCCACCGGTTCCGACGAACCCGTCCCGCCCACGGTCAAATGGCCGTGAAGCCGTGTCGGGGTCGTCGCTGGGCGAGAGCGCACGCATCCCGGCAAAAGGCAAAATCGTCTCTACATTTCCGTCCTCGGCTCCCACCACAAACATCCGTTTTTGCCGCCCCAGCGCGATTTCATCATAGGCGTATCCCAACGCATGAGATGAGGAAGCACAGGCCGACGCAAACCCGGTGGAAGCTCCCTTGATTTTGAAGTGGGCTACTAGGTTGAACTGCACCGTGCCCGCTATCGATGCGACAATCCCAAGGGGCGAACATCTCATCACGCCAAGATCGTGCATCCGGCGCACGTAATAAGTTAGCAGGTTGGGAGACCCCGCGGAGGCTCCAAATAGCCCGGTCTCCTCATCGGAAACGTCTTCTGGGGCCAAACCAGCGTCTTCGATGGCCTGAATCATCGAGCAAAAACTGTAGAGTCCATGAGGACCCATGCTGCGAAGATACTCGCGCCGCACCCGGTATCGATTCGGGTAAGTCCAGTCCTCTGGATCCAGCGAATCCGTGTCGAAGTCTCTCACCGGCGCAGCCACCTTTACGGGTATCTCCGAAGCGGCGAACGGCTCGTAAGCGACAATCCCATGCCGCATCTCACGCAGATTCTCAGCTACGCTGGTAATGTCATTACCGATGCTGGTGATGAAACCGAGTCCGGTTACATAAACTTTAGCCATAACTGATCGGGTCAGGCCGCCGCCGAGCCCAGAGTGAATGGTTAGGTGCCGACAGGGGCGCAAGTTGGGAATTTTTCCCTACCATGTTATCCGCATCGCTGTCGTCAACGATCGTCATGAGCGGAAAGACTCCAAAACCTCCGCTGGACCCTTTTCTAGGAACCGAGGTTGGTCAGGCAGTCGCCGCGGTAATGGTCGGGGGACGGGTATCGCCTTCCACTGCATCGAGCGCCGCAACCTCGGCGTCGCTGGTCTTCGCATCAGAATAGGCAAATGTGAGCGTGATCTCTTCAGCCATGGCGGCCTTATCCTGACCCACTCGAATAGATCCCTCGAAAGTCGCCAGCGGCATTTTCGTGCGCTTCGGCTTGATCGACAGCGAAAGCAGGTCACCCGGACGGCAGATACGATGGCAACGGACGCCCTCACACGAGGTGAAGAAAATCTTGGTCTGGTCGACGACTTTTCCCTCTTCTGGGGGCGCTCCCTCCAAAAGGTAGAGCACGGCAAGTTGACCCAATGCTTCGAGCATGAGCGAGGCAGGCATGACCGGGTTGTCCTTGAAATGCCCCTGCAGAAAGAACTCCTGCCCCGTTATCTTGTATTTGCCTTGGGCTCCGCTGCCAGTGATCGATGCCTCGTTGAGGAAGAGAAACGGTGCCTGAATGGGCATGACCGAAACAATCTGTTCGATCGGGAGGAATTTGGTCGGCTGGGGCGGCGGAAGGCCTCGCACCTTGCAGTCAATGAAGACCTTGATGTCACCCACTGTACGGAGATTACGCAAATCTTCGTTGTTGATCTGCATCTGGAGCACGTCTTCGACGAGGATCACGATTTCCATCATCGTCAGCGAATCGATACCCAAGTCCTCCACGAGCCGGAGTTCGTCGTCCGCTTCCTTCAGCTTAGCCCGCAGATCAGGCTCCACGAAACGTTCAATGACACCAATGATCACCGCCGGAAGGTGGCTGGCTTCCTCGGTTTTACGGTAGGCGATGGCCGCCTCAATTGTGGCGGGAGAGCATCGTTTGAGGGATTCGCGAAGAGTGGATTCCTCTTCAACCGAGAGCGGCTTGGGCGCTGAACCAGCAGATTTGGATTCCTTTTGAGCCTTGGTGTCGGCTTTTGGCATGAGGTCCCTACTAAGGATTCGTGTTTGGTAATGTAAACGCTATTCTACATCCCTAAATCTGGGTCAGTTCGTCACGTTTTGGCGGAACTTTGGCAACATTTGTCAGCGGTTTCTCAAAAACGTCGCGCAATATTAACGCATTGACCGGAGTAGGATTGTTGTTGCCGCTTGGCATCTGCACGGTCGCCCGGCGACTTCCCACCGCCACGATATTCCGAAGTCCTATAACTTCTGATGCAGGATAAGTCTCAATCCTCCAAAGTCTTCGTTGTTACCCACGAGTTCTACCCCAAACGGGGTGGTATCGCCACATTTACGGAGGAAATGGCGCTGGCGGCGAAGCAGTTGGGTTGGGATGTGGAAGTGTGGGCTCAACATGCCACAGAGAAGGATGACAAAAAATGGCCTTTTCGCGTTTGGCGACTGCCCCTGAAAGGCACGCACGACCTGACTTGTCAGCTGAGACTGGCCGTCCAGCTGATCAAACGCCGACGCGACCTGCGACGCGCCACCGTGTTCCTGCCTGAGCCCGGCCCCATGCTCACACTCATGCTTTTGCAGCGGTTTCATGCATTTCGCCCGCGCAATCTGTTTCTTACCTTCCACGGCTCGGAAATCCTCAAGTTTTATCACAATCCTTGGATTCGCCCCATGGCGAAGCGACTGATGAACTACGCGAAGAAGATCAGCGTGCTCACCGAATATACTGGAGGGCTTCTGACCAATCTATTTCCGGAAACCGAATCCAAGTTGCTGAAAACCCCAGGTGCGCTTCGAGCCGGTTTTGAAATGCCACAGCGACGCGCTCGCTCGAGCGCACCAAAGGTGCGAATCCTGACCGTCGCGCGCCTTCACCCACGTAAGGGCCAGCTAGAAACCCTGCGTGCCCTGCACCGGCTCCCCGCGCCGGTCCGTGAGAACATCGAGTATTGGATCGTCGGCACGACAGCTCGACCGGCCTATGAAAAAGAACTCAAAACCGCCGCCGAGTGGTGCGATTTCACCGTCCGATTCTTCGGCGGAGTATCCGACGACCAACTGACAAAAATTTACGACGAAGCGGACGTGTTTGCGATGACAAGCATCGACTACGGTAAAAGCGTTGAAGGGTTCGGATTGGTTTATTTGGAAGCATCGGCTCACGGACTGCCAATCGTGGCCCATGCGGTCGGCGGAGTTTCCGAAGCTGTAATCAGTGGTCAAACTGGGATCCTGGTTCCTCCCCACGATGCCGACGCCCTCACTCGCGCCCTCACCAAGCTTATCACGACTCCTGCATTGCGTCATGAACTCGGGGAAAAGGGCCGTGTTTGGTCGCGCAAACACACGTGGCGAGACTCCGCCTTAAAACTGTTTGGTGAGCCCGCAAGTTGACGCCTGAGCGCGGTGGGCTTCTGTCTCCGCGTGATGAAGTCGCAATCCACCATCCGCGTCCGTTATGCGGAAACCGACATGATGGGCATCGTCTACCATGGCGATTACGTGCCCTGGCTCGAGGTGGCTCGCACCGATCTTTTTCGCCAGTCCGGGCTCACTTACCGGGAGCTGGAGGAAATGGGCTATCGGCTCCCGTTGCTGGGCCTTAACCTTCAGTTCAAGCAGCCTGCGCACTACGACGACGAAATTACCGTTGAGGTGCGGTTGAAGCAGAAACCTACTTTTCGCTTCCGTTTGGACTACGTGCTCACCAGGGGGTCGGACTTGATCGCGGAAGCCAGCACTGAGCACGTATTCGTGGACCACTCCGGCCGGCCCACCCGCCCGCCCGAAGTCTTCAAGAAGTTGATCGCGGAGGTGTTCCCGGATTGAGTTCTTCCCGGCGGTATTCCGCCAAGACCACCTCATCTTCCTCCTGCTCGGCCAAGTGCACGAGTTCCGCCGTTTCGAGACCAAAAACGCGCAATGCCCAGACGGCATGAGCACGAACCATCGCCTCGGAATGGTTCCCGGCCAAGCGGTGAATCGCCGGGATGCAGTCTTGGGCGTCGATATTCGCTGCAACAATACACGCATTCCGCAATAGCCCCCGCAACTTGAGACGCTTGATCGCGGTTCCTTTGAAGACCTCGGCAAACCGTTCAGGGGTGAGTTCGAGAATGTCCCGGAGAGTCAATTCGGCAATCTCGGGCCTGGGAGCCAGCAGAACTGATCGGGACACCTGGGCAAAACGGTTCCACGGGCACACCTCGGCGCACACATCACAGCCGTAGATGCGGTCTCCAATCGCCTGGCGCCACTCAACAGGAATCACCCCCTTCAACTCAATGGTGAGGTATGAGATGCAGCGGCGTGCATCCAAAACGCCCGGGGCCGGCAACGCTCCCGTCGGGCACGCCTCGAGGCAAGCCGTGCAACCACCACACAGGGTTCCGACCGGCTGATCCTGATAACGACGACTCACGGCCGCATTGGCGGGTAAATCAGTACGGACCAGGATAGCCGCGAGAAAAAGCCAGTTTCCGAAATCACGGGAAATCAGCATGGCATTCTTGCCGGTAAACCCAACGCCCGCCTGGGCGGACCAGGAGCGCTCCAACACCGGCCCCGTGTCGACATAGTAGCGATAGTCCCGGTCGGAAAGACCACCCCACTGCTCAAGCTCCCGTCCCGCCGCCACCAAACCCGGCTTGATGGTGTCGTGGTAATCTCGATACAACGAGTATCGTGCCCAAGTCGGGCGACCGGAGCGGGCCGGGGTGTCCCCATAGTTCACCCCCAACACGATCATGCTTTGGGCACCCTTCAGCACCAAATCGGGATCGGAGCGCTTGGGCAACGAACGCTCGAGCCAAGCCATCTCGCCTTGGTAACCCAGTTCGAGCCAGTCGGCGAACGCTTTTGATCCTGGAGTGAATTCACCGATCGGAGCAAAGCGCACGACATCGAACCCCAAGGTGTGCAACCGCGATCGCAACGCTTCGGGATCAGGTCGCATCTTGACGTTTCCCCCGAGGTTTCGAGCGCTCGGCTACCTCCCGGCGATAAACCCTCATCACGTGTGATATAATATCGCTGGTGGGTCGTTGATCGGTCAGGATGACCACCCCGGCTTTACGGTAAATCGGCTCACGTTTCGTATAGAGCTCCCGAAGTCGGGCCATGGGATCATCCACGTGCAGCAGAGGCCGGTTACGGTTGGTGGAGGTGCGCTGCAAAATCGTTTCCAACGATGCGTGCAGACAAATCACGACTCCCCGGCTCATCAGCCGATCAAGCATGCCCTCTTGCACGACCAGGCCACCACCACAAGCCACCACCGAACTTTGGGCGTCATGACCCGACTCGATGAACTCGCGCTCCAGCCTTCGAAAGGAATCCTCACCTTTGGCGGCAAAAATCTCCGCCACGGTGGTGCCTTCTCTTTTTTCAATTTCATGATCGCTGTCCCAGAATCCATATTTGAGGCGATAGGCCACCGCACGACCGATGGTCGATTTTCCCGTTCCCATGAATCCGACCAGATACAGGTTGGGGCTGGGACGATCGGTTGGGGGCATGGCAGCGAGATATCAACGGCCAGATCCCGCGTTTGCCAAATACGAAAAATCCCCCTGACTCGCCGACTCAACCGACGCCGAGTATGTCCTCTCCCATCCATCGCCATCACTTTGCCAGCGACAACACGTCAGGAATCTGCCCCGAGGCCTGGGCATCCATGAGCCAAGCCAATCAAGGCCGCCTTCCTTCTTACGGTGCCGACGATTGGACGAATCGAGCCTGTGATCTCATACGGGAGGTTTTCGAAAAGCCGGAGGCTGAGATCTTTTTCGTTTTCAACGGCACGGCGGCAAACTCGCTGGCCCTCGCCTCGTTGTGCCGCAGTTACCACAGCGTGATCTGCCATGAAGTCGCCCACGTGGAGACGGACGAGTGCGGGGCCCCGGAATTCTTTTCCAATGGCACCAAAATCCTGACCGCCAGGGGAACTCATGGGAAACTCGATGCCGATGCGGTCGAAAGAGTCATTCGCAAACGCACCGACATCCACTACCCCAAGCCCCGCGTGCTTTCCCTTACCCAGTCGACCGAGTTCGGCACGGTTTACTCGACCGCTGAAATCGAAGCACTCAGCGCACTGGCCCGCCACCACCAACTCGCCGTGCACATGGACGGGGCCCGGTTCGCCAATGCAGCCGTGGCTTTGCGGGACAAAGAAGGGGCTTCGCCAGCGGACTTCACCTGGCGAGCCGGTGTCGACGTGTTGTGTTTTGGCGGCACCAAAAACGGCATGAACACATCAGAAGCCGTGATATTCTTTAATCCGGAGCAGGCGGTAGAGTTTGACTACCGCTGCAAACAAGCCGGACAGCTGGCTTCAAAAATGCGGTTTCTCAGCAGCCAATGGCTGGGGATGCTGCAAGACGGCGCCTGGCTGGACCACGCCGCACATGCGAATGCCATGACCCGGTCGCTAGCCGACCGGTTGCACCCCATACCGGAGGTTTCGGTATTTCTCGAACCGGAGGTCAACGCACTCTTTGTCGACATGGCTCCTGAGCACGCCTCAGCGATGCATGAGCGGGGCTGGCATTTCTACAATTTCCTGGGCCCCGAGCGCTATCGCCTGATGTGCAATTGGGATACAACCGACGAGGACTTGGAATCGTTTACGCGGGATCTCGTTGAAACCAACCCCGCCGCTTAACCGGGAGGAGAATTGGTCAGGTCATCAACACAGCAAGACTCTACGGCGCTGGAGCCGGGATCACCTTGAGCAGTTCCACCTCAAAAATCAAAGTGGCACCGGGAGGAATATTGTCCGTGCCCGCGTCGCCGTAGCCCAGCGAAGCGGGAATGTAGAGGGTGATTTTCCCGCCTGCGCCAATCAATCCAAGTCCTTCGGTCCATCCCGGGATGACGCGGTTCAGTTGCGTCTCGAAAGGCCCACCCCCCTGCGAAGAATCGAACACCGTGCCGTCAATCAAACGGCCGGTGTAATGGGCAATCACGGTGTCCACCGGGGCGGGTTTGGGTCCCGTTCCGGGTTCGGTGATTTTGTAGGCCAACCCGGAAGGCAGTTGAGTGACACCGGGGGTTTCCCGCAGGGTCTGCCAAAAGTTTTCCGCAATCGCCATTTGCTTGGCTTTTTCGGCCGCCATGTAGGCATCGAACTTGGCTTGCACCATTTGGGAAATGGCGGGTCCTGCCGTGGCGATGTTTACTTCCCAGTTCTTGCCCGCTCCAGCTGCTTCGATCCCCCGAAGAAACGCGGCCATCTCCGTTTCGGTTAATCCCAGTCGACTGAGACCAGCTCGCATCCCAGCCATCCAACCATAGATCTCCAGCATCTGTTCCTCACTCAACGCCGGGCTCTCGACAGGAATTGAATCCGAAGTGACCGATGCCGCAGGGGAGTTTTCAGTCTGCGCCAGGGTTGCAGCACTGCATCCCAGCGTGATAGCGACGAGAATAAATCGGAAGGTAGTTCGCATACACGGGATTGAGAACCATTTCACTCACCCGAGGCAAACGCCCATCGCAACGACACGAGGTCTTTATCGTCGGAACCCTTGAAACGATGTCTCTGCTCCGATTTGTTCCGTCCATGAAAGCCCCTCAGTTTTGGACCAGTCAGGACGGCCAAGTGCTCGCTGTCCGCCCCCAAGGCGATGACCACCCTCTTTCCCTCACCCTCGCCTTTTGGCCGCGCAACCACTCCGAATGGACCTTTTGGCAGGAGCATCACCCGTCTTTCAAGTTCACCGAACGCAGCACGCTGGCCCGCATCGGCATTGAAATGCTCACCCCGCAGCCCGCCCAAATCGACGGCAATCGATTGATCGTTGAGGCCGAGGCCTTCGTCTACGATTCGACGGTGCCCCATGCGGCCTATTGGCGAAAACTCTTTCGCCCCGGCACCCCCGTGGGCCGGCTTTTTTATGCGCCCCCCGAGGCCAAGCTGCCCACCGAGGAGATTTGGCAGGCCGTCCGCTCCAATGTAATCAAACTCCCCAACACGATCTCCATCGATCGCGACGGCCGGGTGTTTTTAACTCCCCATCACGTCCGCTATGCGCTCAAAGCCGATCTGGAGCGGGAGACCTTCGCTCAATTGGTGGCGGGCCAAGCCAGCCGAACGCTGCTGGACAAGGTTCAAGTGCGGCACTCCGCGTCGCCGTTGAGCATCCCCCCGCAGGCCGGGGTGCTCACGAGCTGTTCGATGTATTTGAAAGAGCACTACGTCGTGCTGAACCAGGGACGCGGCAACTTTGGGATCCACACTAGCGCGGTGGTGCTCGATCCGGTGAAAACGTTTGGGACCAACATCATGCTGGAGATCTACAACCCCGGCGATCAGCCGGTGGTAAACCCCATGGTCTCGGTCGAAATCTTCCGGGCACCTGAAACCGACGGCTCACGGGCACAGACCCGCCGCCAACGCCGGCAGAACTTGACCGCTGCCAGCGAACAAGCGTTCGCCGCGATCGATGAAGCGTCGCAACAACCCGCGTCCAAACCCAAGTCACCGCCAAAACCGCGACTGCGCGTGTCGGTAAAGGGGCAGAACTCCACCATGCCGAACCCTTCGGTATTGCTGCATCTCGGCAACAGCCCGGCGCGAATTCAAGCCGCCGTGGCTCAGATAGATCCTGCCATGACGCATCCCACCCTCATCGCTGCCGTCGCGGCAGCACCGAAGGGCTGCGACACCCTGGTGACCAACTATTTTCCCAACCTGCTGGAGCAGGTGGAGTTGCTGGGAGCCCTGCCCGATTTGAAGTTGAAGCGGATAATTTTCCGCAACGCCTCACGCACCCACGGCTTTTTTCTTTCCCACAACGCCCACACCCGGCTCGATACACTTGAGGCGCTCGGCATCGACGTCTATTGGTTCACTCCTCAACTCGGCGACCTTTACCTTCACGTCTATAAAAAGAATCATGGATTCTTCCTTCGCGAGGAAGCCAGTCGGCGATTCCAGGAATCAACGATCCTCGCCTTTTACGGTAGCGCGGCGGGGCTCAATGAACAACAGTCGCAGCGCATCACCCATCTCATTGACCGTTTGACCGACTACATGGCGCCCAATGTAGGCATGATCACTGGCGGCGGGGGTGGGGTCATGGGACTCGCCTGTGAACAAGCCAGGGCAAAAGGCTGCTTGACCGGGGCGTGTTTCCTCGAACTTGAGGCCCAACCGCCGGAATTGGGCGTGGATTTCTTCAATACCTTCCAGGAGTCCTCCCGGCATTTCCGGCAAAAGTGGTTTGAAGTCGCCGATTTCTGTGTCTTCAACGTCGGCGGTGTTGGCACCCTCGAGGAAATCGGAATCGAGATGTGCAATCTCAAACTCGGCATCCGGCCGCGGGTACCATTCGTCTTTTTTGATGCCCGTTATTTCCGAGACCTGCGCAAGCAGTTCACCACCATGATTCGTGAAAAGCGCGCCCCTTCGTGGATGTCCGACTACCTTTTGTTTACCGATGATCCGGACGAGGTTGTCACGTTCTACCGGGACAAGCTTCAAGTGCTTTGACCCCGGTCCGCTCCCGAGTTTGCACCGGGCTGGGATTAGCTCCTGATCCGCGGATAAGTGGTGCCGCTGTAGACCAAATTACCGGAAGTATCGCGCTCAATGACGGCGCCATTCTCCGCTACCATCACTTCTTCCAAACCTCGGCTGCCGTAGCGGAACGACATCACCCGAAGCGGCTCTGCCTCCATGATCCCGGCATTGATGAGGTGCACCCGGAGCTGTTCCTCTTCCACCACAAAGACAACTTGGCTGGGATCCGTGAGGTCGCCGTAGCGGCCCAAGAACTGCTGGTTCAAACCGGCGACACGCACGGGATGATCGATGAACACGATGCCTTCGGCTACCTTGCGAGGGGCGAAGTTGAACCAGCCCATCACCACGATGCCCACCAACATCACGCCGATAAAGGCCAGTTTTTTGCCTTCTCCGGCGAGGGAAGCAAATCGACCTTCACCACCTCCACTGGTTGCGGAACTCTTTTTGGGGGTCGAGGCCCCATCCGACGACATGAGCCAAGCACCTATCTCTTCGGGAGACTTTTCCTGGGGCACCGCAGCAGTATCGCGAGCGTCCTGAGCCATCAGTCGGCCGCCTTGGTTGGTTACCACCAAACGAAGATCCCCGCGTGCGACGGTAACCGACGCCTCAACCCCATTCAACTGAATGGATGTGAGCGCGGCGAATGAACGCAGTCGACCGAGCGCCTGCTCGATGTCCATTTTCGACATGGGCACCTTGCGTCCGGATTCCGGGGTTGAGCAATCGGCGGAAAGGCCTTGAGCGGAAAGTAAAACAGGCAATGAACTCATTTCGCTCAGTTCTCGACGATATAGTAGACGATCGTGCCCGCGGCGGCGGTAATCACGTTGCCTGAGTTAAGGTTTCCATCATCGATCCAAGTATCGACGAGCTCCAGCTCGTCCAACGAAAGTGTCGCCCCCGCCACCACCAAGACTCCGATGGTGGCGCCCGCATTCTGGACGCTCAGCCAGCTGTAATTACCGCCAATTGATGATGTCTTGTTCCAATCGTTGATGTTGAGGTATTCGTCCATCCCATCGGGGATGACGCCGACTCCACTGGTGGGAGGAAACCTGCCGTTTTCCTGCGCGTAGCGCTGAAACGCCTCTGAAAAAAGACGTGTATCCGCCGTGTAAGAGGCGGAGAGTGCCCGCAGCTTGATCCGTTTAAAAGTGGGGACGGCCAACATGGCGAGAAACCCGATCAAGGTCACAACCACCATGATTTCGACTAGGGTGAATCCCTTATTTTTTCGCCTGCTAACCATCGACGATCGTTAATAATCCGAGGCCCCGTTCAGGAATCAATCCCATACTCCTAAGTAGATTTCGCATTTCTACGTTGCGTGGATTTCTCCATCCCGAAGTTTCGCCTCCATGGTTTCGCCTGCTGACAGCACCTCCCTTCCGACCAAGGTCTTGGTAGTCGGTTCCGGTGGCCGGGAGCACGCCCTTGTCCGCGCGCTCGCCGCCTCCCCGACCCAGCCACAACTGATTGCGGCTCCGGGAAATCCGGGGATGCAGGCCGAGGGTGCCACCTGCCACCAAGTGGCAGCCGACGATATTCCCGGGTTGGTGAAGCTGGCCCAATCCACCGCGACTGAATTTGTGGTGGTGGGACCGGAAGTGCCCCTCGCCCTCGGACTGGTGGACGCCTTGGCTGACGTCGGCATTCCCGCCTTTGGCCCCAAGGCAGATGGCGGCGAGTTGGAGGCGTCCAAGATCCGCACCAAACAGATTCTGCAGAAATACGGGATTCCCACCGCCCCGGCAGAGGTGTTCTCCGAGGTCAAACCCGCCCTTGAATATCTCAAGGTCCGATCTGCCCCGATCGTCATCAAGGCGGACGGCCTCGCCGCTGGAAAGGGAGTCATCGTGGCCGCCAATCGCATTGAAGCCGAGGAAGCAGTTCGAGACATGCTGGAAGGCAACAAATTTGGCGCATCGGGATCACGGGTCCTTATCGAAGACTGCCTGGTCGGGGACGAGACTTCGATTCTGGTGATCGTCTCAGGGCGCGACTACCTGATCCTCCCCACCTCCCAAGATCACAAGCGTATCGGCGAAGGCGATACTGGGCCCAATACCGGCGGCATGGGAACCTACTCTCCGGCGGAGGTGGTTACCCCCGGACTGTTGCAGCAAATTGAGGACGAAATTGTGCGACCATCCGTGGAAGCCATTGCCGATGAAGGCATAGATTTTCGCGGCACCCTCTTCATTGGCATCATGCTCACCGCCCAAGGCCCCTCCGTGCTCGAATATAATACCCGCTTCGGCGACCCCGAGACCCAGGTCGTGCTACCTCGACTGGGTTGTGACGTTTTGGAGCTCCTGTGGCGAGCAGCGCAGGGTGATCTGCAGGATTTCGATCTGCAGGTAAAACCGGAACACGCGATGTGTGTGGTCATTGCGGCCCGGGGATACCCTGCGAGCTATCCGAAAGGTGACGTTATCACGTTTCCTGAACCCATGCCTGATAAGGTGGCAATCGTCCAGGCGGGCACGGCCAGGAACGAATCCGGACAACTGGTGACCGCCGGAGGCCGGGTCCTGGGCGTGACGGCACTCGGGCCTGATCTCCAATCTGCCGCCAATGCCGCCTACGACGTGTGCGATCGAATCGAATGCCCCAGTAAAATATTCCGACGGGACATCGGGGCTCGCCAACTCGGACAGAGCTGATCAATCCACCGGGTTGCGAATCAGTACTTTCAGAAGTAACGCTACATCATGGACGAAAAGCGACTTATCGTGGCAGTTTGCACGGGAAACATCTGCCGCTCGCCCATGGCTGAAAGATTGCTCGCTCACGCGCTGGCGGCCGAAGAGTCTCCTCTTAAAGATATGCAAGTGGTTTCGGCAGGAGTGGCTGCTCGACGGGGAGATCCAGCGTCGGCCAATTCGGTGACCGCCATGAAGAAAGTTGGTTTGGACATCACCAATCACCGGAGCCAGCCCCTGACCCCGGATCTGATCGACCAAGCTGCCGCCATCTTCGTGATGACCGAAACCCATCGCGCGGTGATTCAAGCCGGATTCGATCCGACGCCCCGCCACATTTACTTGTTGCGGGAGTTTATGCCTCGTGAGGCGGACAAGGAAATTGCCGATCCTTACGGCGGCTCGTTGCCGCTCTATGAAGCCTGCCGGGATGAGATCGTGGAATCGATCCCGTCAGTCGTGGCATTTTTGCGGAAAGAATTCGGTTAGCGGGGCATTTTCGATTTGGGATTTTGGACAATCGTTCCTGAGATTGTCCTTTTGCCGCCCATGTTGAACGCCACGCCGCTTGCCACCCTCGACCCAGAAATCTCCGCGATTATCGCGGCCGAAGGCTCCCGCCAATCCAGCCATATCGAGCTGATTGCGTCGGAAAACTTCACCCATCCCGCTGTCATGGAAGCCCAGGGCAGCGTGCTGACGAACAAGTATGCGGAAGGCTACCCCGCCAAACGCTGGTATGGTGGCTGCGAGGAGGTCGACAAAGCCGAGGTCATCGCCATCGAACGAGCCAAGCGGCTTTTTGGTGCGGAACACGCCAACGTGCAGCCCCACTCCGGCTCCCAGGCAAATTTCGCCGTCTACACCGCCGTCCTGCAGCCGGGTGACAAAGTTCTCGGCATGAACCTCGCACACGGTGGACACCTTACTCACGGCAATCCCGTGAACTTCTCCGGCAAGCTCTACAATTTTGTCCAATATGGGGTCAACGAAGAGACCGGTTACATCGACTACGATGAACTCGCGGTGATCGCCGAGCGCGAACAACCCAAAATGATTACGGTCGGTGCTTCAGCTTACTCCCGTATTATCGATTTTGAACGAATGGGACAAATTGCGCGCTCCGTGGGCGCCTACCTGTTCGCGGACATCGCCCACATCGCGGGACTCGTCGCAGCCGGAGTGCATCCGTCCCCCGTGCCGCACGCCGATTTTGTCACCACAACCACCCATAAAACCCTGCGCGGGCCCCGTGGTGGATTGATTCTGTGCAAAGCCGAACACGCGAAAGCGATCAACTCCGCGATGTTTCCCGGAGGCCAGGGAGGTCCTCTCATGCATGTCATCGCTGCCAAAGCGGTTTGCTTCGCCGAAGCCATGAAACCGGAGTTCAAGGACTACGCCGCCCAGGTTGTCGCCAACTCCCAGGCACTGGCGGAAGCATTCATCAAGCGGGGTTACAAGGTGGTCTCGGGGGGCAGTGAAAATCACCTGTTCCTCATCGACCTGCGGGAGAATCTGCCCGATCTCACCGCCAAGAAAGCACAGGAGACCCTCGATCGCGCCCACATCACCTGCAACAAAAACACCGTGCCCTTCGAATCGCGTTCGCCCTTCCAGGCTTCCGGAATCCGACTGGGCACCCCCGCCGTGACGACCCGGGGCTTCACCCTCGAAGACATGGATGAAGTGGCCGACTGTATCGATGCCGTGCTGAAGGCGATAGATACCGATGCGCTGGAGGAGGTGTTGTTGCAGGTTCAAAAACGGGTCGCGGTTTTGGCCGAAGCCCATCCGCTGCCCTATTGATTGACTGCGCCTCCGGCGCCGCTTGCTGAATCGCCGTCATGGCTGCTTCACCTGATCCCTTAAATCGAAAGCCATGGCCGATGAAGTGGATCGTGCTCGCGATCATCGTATGCATTATCCCCTACACGTGGCTCACGCTTGCATATCGGAAGGAAAACCCCGCCCACCAGCCCTATCAGGACAACAAGGACCGGGCTCAAACCCTGCGGCTCCTCGACAGCGGGTTTTACCGCTTTGACGTGTCACTCGAATTCCCGGAGGACGTTGATGAGTCCCCCGTGGAGAGGGCTGAACCGGAGCGCATCGCCGGCGGTCTCCCCCCCTTGCTTCGCGATTTGTTGATCGATCGCCCGACCCTGCCTGCCCGTTTGCCGCGGGTTTCTGCCCCAACGTCAGTGCCAGCCGGCATTCCCTATGTTCTCACTTATGACGGATCCCCACCTGGTCCCGGCGAACGAGCAGCATCGGCTCAACTTTACCAACGCGGATCTCAAATCGTCATCGTCGTCGCCCATGATGCGACGTCCAGCGAGTTGGAAAACCGTGATCTCAACGCAACGGCTCAGCTTACCGTGCCCGCCAATACGCTCGATCCGGGCACCTACCAGGTGAGCCTTCTGGGAGAACGCGAATCCTTGCGTTGGACACTCACGGTCCTCTGACCGTTTAGAGACGGCCTCTCCCGCGTGGTTGACGAACTCCCTCGTTTGCCCGAGAACGCCGCACCTGCCCACCGCCATGACTTCCGGCCACGAATCAACCTCCGCGCCTTCACCCTCCTCCGGTGAGCCGCAACTTAAACCCACCGACCTGCGGGGCATCCTGAAGTATATCCCGCGCTTTCGGGATCAGATTTTTGTGGTGGCATTGGACGGGGCCGTGATCGCTGACGACAATCTGGCCAATCTCCTGGTCGACATCGCGGTCCTGCGCAGTCTGAAAATCAAAGTGGTGCTCGTTCACGGCATCTCGGCCCAACTGACTGATTTGGCTGGCGCCCGTAGCATTGTTCTCAGCGACGCTGATGGCACCGGCACCACGGATGCCGCCACCCTCGACCTTGCCGTGCGCGCATCCTCCCGGGTATCCCACCTCATTCTGGAGGGACTCACCCAGACCGGTCTCAAGTGCGCCATCACCAATGCCGTGCGTGCACTTCCCGTTGGAGTGATCAAGGGATCCGACCGTGAGTTTACCGGCAAAGTCGACCGTATCGATCGGGAAACACTCAAGCATCTCTTCGCCGCGGACATTGTGCCCATCATTCAACCGATCGGATTCGGTCCCGATGGCGGCACGTTGCGCATCAATTCCGACCTGCTGGCGGTGGAGGTCGCGAAGGCACTGGAGGCGACCAAAGTCATTTTCCTCAGCCAACGGGAAGGCCTCTTCGTTGATGAATCGCTCCGTCGTGACATTGCGGTGGAGGAGTTGGCCGGACTGCTTAAGTCCGAGTCTCATCGCATCCCGGCCGATGTTCATTCGAAAGCTGAACACGCCGTCCGGGGCATCCAAAGCGGGGTGCCACGGGTTCACCTCATCGATGGCCGTGTCTATGACGGACTGCTGAACGAGGTGTTTTCCAGCGATGGAATCGGCACCCTGATCTATGGCAATGACTACCAGCAAATCCGGCCGGCCGAACGCAACGATGCCCGCTTTATCCACAGCTTGATCCGCAGTGCCGTGGAACGAGAGGAGCTGATTTATCGTGATCTGGCGGCAATCGAAACCCACATCGACGACTTCTATGTCTTTGCCATCGATGAAAACATCATCGCCTGCATCACGCTCTACTTTGATCCGGATACCCCGGAGATCGCTGAATTGGGCTCCCTCTGCGTGATGCCCTTCCACCACAAACGGGGCATAGGGCGCAAGATGGTCGAATTCGCCGCCCTGCAGGCAAAGGAGCGCGGCGCGCGCCAGCTCGTTGCCCTTTCCACCCAGAGCTCGAGCTTTTTCACCTCCGTATGTGGCTTCACGCTGAGTGATGACAGGGTGTTGCCCGCTGACCGGCGCGAGGCGGCCCAGTCAAATGGCCGCAACGCCAAGGTGCTGGTGAAGCCCTTGGACTAAATCCGGACCATGCGCGCCGTTGTTCAACGTGTCAGCCAAGCATCCGTGGCTGTTGGCAGCGAAACCATTGGCTCAGTCGGTCCCGGTATGGTGGTTCTCGTTGGTATCGCCAAATCGGACACCCCGGATGCCGCTGCGTGGTTGGCGGAAAAGGTCTGCCGGTTGCGCATCTATCCCGACGACAACAGCAACATGAACCGGTCTTTGATCGACGTCGGCGGCCAGGCGCTGGTGATCAGCCAGTTCACCCTGCACGCGCGCACCCGCAAGGGCACCCGCCCATCGTTCAACGATGCAGCTCCCCCCGAACACGCGATTCCGCTCTACAACGAGTTTGTCGAGCGGTTGCGCGGCATGCTGGGCCATGACGCAGTCGCCACCGGTGAGTTCGGCGCAGTAATGGCGGTGTCCTTGGTGAATGACGGTCCGGTCACTCTCATTGTCGATTCGCCGGAGGCGCACCGATCTTGAGCTATCGCCGGTTCATGCGGGAACAGCCGGTTGAAGCCGGTTTTGGTTTCGGCGCGACGTTTTTCACCAGCTGCGGGCAAACGTTTTTTATTTCATTGTTCGTGCCTTCGCTGGTGGTCGCCCTGCCTTTGACGGAAGGCCAGTTCGGCACCGTCTACGGAACAGGCACTCTGATCGGCGCGGCATTGCTGCCCTTTATTGCGGCACATTATGACACGACGCCACTCGCGCTTTACACGCGCCGGGTGCTGCGCGGACTCGGACTGGCCGCGCTGTTGATGGCACTTACCGTTCATCCCATCATGCTGGTTTTGGCGGTAATCGGACTAAGACTGACCGGGCCGGGATTGGTCACGCACATCGCCAATACCACCATGGCCAAGGGGTTCGAAAAACGTCGCGGCGTGGCGCTCGGAATCAGCTCCCTGGGTTACGCCGGCGGAGAAGCATTGTTACCTCCCGTCGTCGCCCTGCTCTTGCTTTGGGTCCCCTGGCAGACCCTCTGGTTCGCGATCGCCGCACTCTATCTGGTGGTGCTGCCATGGGGTTTCAGCGCCTTGATTCGACGAGCTCGCTTCGAAACGTTTGTGGCCAGCGACTTCGATGGCGCGTCCGCAACGCCTCCACCCCAAGGTCACCTCCGCCGTTCCTTTCGCACCATGGCCGGCGAACGTCGCTTCTGGTGGTTGTTGCCGGTGCAGATGCTCATCCCCATGTTGATGACAGCGGTGTTTCTCTACCAGGCTCCCATTGCCACGAGCAAGGGTTGGAGCCTGCCTTACATGGCATCACTGTTCACCGTGTTCGCCGTATTCAGGGCAGGAACCTCGTTGGTCGCCGGCAAACGAATCGACCAAGTGGGTGCCCTGTCGTTGGTGCCCTGGGTATCGATTCCGGCGGCCGCGGCCCTGGGACTGTTGGCATGGATCGATGCGCCTCCGGTTGGGATGCTTTGCTTTGGTTTGATTGGTCTGACGTTCGGTGCCGCCAGCAGCGTGTTCACCGCCATGTGGGCTGAGATTTACGGCAGTGCTCAACTCGGTGCGATCAAAGGCATGACGGGATCCCTGGCGGTCTTTTCCTCGGCGGCCGGCCCGGTTCTGGCGGGCCTGCTCCTTGAGGCAGGAGTGGGATTTCCCGTCATGCTCACCGCATTTGCGATTGCACTGGGATTGGGGAGTGTTGCCGCGGCAATCGGTCGCCGCCAACCCCCCGCGTCGGCAGACTGATGGCCTGTCTCCATGCGCTGTTTTACCCATCCCGACTACGTTTTCCCGCTTCCGGTGAGGCATCCGTTTCCGATGGACAAATTCTGGCGCTCCGCCGCGATGCTCGAAGGAACGGCACACCTCTCCATTGAGGATTCGGTGCCGGCAACTGAAGCCGATCTGCGACGTGTACATACCGCGGGCTATTTGGAGAAAATTCACCGTGGTCATCTTGAACGGACGGAGGCGGTAAAACTCGGGCTTCCAGCCGGAGCCGGGCTCTTGGCTCGTTCAGCCTTGGAAGTGGGCGGCACCCTGCAAGCCACCGAGGCGGCCCAAGCCGAGGGCCTGGCCTGCAATCTGGCGGGCGGCACCCATCATGCCTTTGCCGACCGGGGGCTGGGTTATTGCGTGCTCAACGACGTCGCGATCGCGATCCGGAGATGGCAAACTTCGGCGCCAAACTTGCGCTTCTTCATTGTCGACACCGACGCTCACCAAGGCAACGGCACCCATGGTATCTTTGCCGCGGACGAACGGGTATTCACCTACTCGATTCATGTCGGCAAAAACTATCCCGCCGTCAAGACGCCGGGTCGACTCGATGTGCCGCTTCCGCGCTACGTGAATGGCACCGACTTTCTCGAACAACTTGAATCCACCCTGCCCGAGGCCTTCGGGGAATTCCGCCCCGACTTTTGCTTTTGGATCACCGGGGCTGACCTCCATCACAACGATCGATTTGGCCAGATGGGCTTGGACGATGCGGACTTCGCGGTTCGTGATCAGTTCGTATTGGAACTTGTCACGCGCCACCAGGTGCCCACCGCGGTCCTTTACGGCGGGGGTTACAATCGAGACCGGGTTCACACCGCCCGCCTCCATGCCGAAACGGTGCGACGTTGTGCCGCGTATTGGCATCAGCACTACGCGGAGAAACCAACTATGCTCCCGGCACGCTGACGCTCTGTCCGTTGTCCTTGCGGCCGAGTTGCAAAATGTAGGGCGCGGCGGTTTTGGCCCATTCGGTCGGGTCCGGGTAGCGCTCCGCGTCGTCCCCCCAGGCCCGCTTGAGCATGGCAGTCGCGATGACCCCGGGATTAAGAGGCACGCAGGCCATGGGATCGGGTAACTCCTCGGCCATCGCTTTCGACAGTCCCTCGATCGCAAATTTGGACGCGCAATAAGGCGCCACCTGCGGTGAAACCCCGCGTCCCCACCCTGATGACAGGTTCACAATCACGCCGGTGCCTCGTTTCACCATGTCGGGGACGAAGGCACGAATGACGTTGAAAACCCCGGTCACGTTCACGTTCACAAGTTGCTCAAAATCCTTGGTGGGGATCTCCCAAAGATTCGCCGGGGCGTTCATCAAGGCCGCGTTGTTGATGATCAAGTCCGGGGTGCCATGGGAAGCATCCACGGTCTCATACCACACGTTGACTTTGTTGGCCTGCGACACGTCGACGATGTCGAATCGATGGGCCTCGTCGCAACCAAAACGCAGATCCAGAATCTGTTCCGGGTCGCGCCCGCAACCGATCACTTGGTGCCCGTCGGCCATGTAAGTGTCGGCCAAGGCCCGGCCGAGTCCCTTCGATACTCCGGTAATCAGAATCTTCATCCCGGCACGATGAAGGGAAATTACCGGCTTTGCAGGCTGAATCGGTTAAGACCGGTTTTGCGGCAGGCATCCATCAGGAATGCCACGGTCTTCAGCGGCGTTTGCTCGTCTGCCGCGATCAGCACCGGGATGTCACGGTCGATTTCCTTCACCTGTTCAAGCAACCCTTCGATTTCATCTTCCGTGACCACCTGCCCGTTAAACGAAATGGTGCCTTCATTATCGACGCCGATCGTGATGGTGCCCTTGAACTCGTTTTTGCCCGCCGTCTCCACCTTGGGCAGCGTGATATTCAGCGTAGCGGCCGAACGGAATTGCATGGTTACGAAGGCGAAGAAGATCAGCATCACCAAGACATCGATCAGCGGGAGCAGGTTCATCTCCGGGCGTTTGCGGCGCCGTTGGTAAAGATTGCTCATGCCGAGGTCTCGTCCTTGACCAATCCCTTCCGTCCCAGAACCCGCTCCAGAATCACATCCAATTGGGCCGCGTAGTTCTCGACACGCCGCTGCATGTAACCACCCCCGACAAGTGCCGGGATCGCAATCGTCAAACCCAACAAAGTGGCCGACAGGGCCAAGGCCACACCGCTGGTAAACGCCACCGGGTCGGGCAACCCGGTTTCGCCGGAGATGGAGGAAAACACGCGAAGCAGAGACCACACCGTGCCCGTCAACCCCAGCAAGGGCGCCGCCGCGTAAATGATATCCAGATAGGGGATGCCGCGTTCCATCCGATTGACCTCCAGGCGGGCAAAGGCCTTGACGGCGTCCTCGTCGCCCTGGTGCCGCTCCGAAAATTCAATGATGCGAGCCAGCACCGATTCCTTGCCTCCGGCGTAGGGACGTCCGTCGACCACAGCCTCAACCAAGTCGGTCGGCATGACAGCATCGCGGCGGAGTGCGTAGGCGCGTTCACAAAGGATAAAGACCATTACCAGAGAGCAGAGACCCAGCGGGTAGATGAGGATGTCGGCACCGGTAATGATGTCGATGAGCGCAAAAGTCATGAGCATGAAAGGGATGAGACGCGCGGAGGCGGAAAAAGTTCAGCCAACGTTCGCAAACCATCCTGCGGCGTCAAGGGGTGGTCGTTCTTGAGTCGATGGAGAGAACGTTTCTTGCTGATGTCCATGTCATTGCCCCGCTTCCCCATCCCGGTTGTTGCCTCACTCATTTTGATATTGGGAGGCATGCCAGCCAACGCCGCCGAAGATGTGCCGAAAGGATTGGCCGGCACCACCAACACGGTGATTGAAAGCGTGCCGTTTGAGCCCGCCGCCTGGGAATTGGTCTGGGCTGAGGAATTCGATGTTCCCGGTGTTCCCAATCCCGCCAACTGGAGTCACGAAATCGGCTACATTCGCAACAACGAGCGCCAATTCTATACCGATCAATCGCGCAACGCGCGGGTCGAGGACGGCCGATTGATCATCGAAGCTCATCTCGACGGGAAATTTGAACGCGGCATCAGTTCCGCGAGTTTGCACACAAAGGGAAAACAAGAGTTTCACCTGGGCCGGATCGAGGCCCGCGCCCGTGTCCCCACCGGCAAGGGGACTTGGCCCGCCATCTGGACGCTAGGGACCAACATCGGCGAAGTGTCCTGGCCGGAGTGCGGTGAACTCGATATCCTCGAGTATGTCGGCTACGACCCGATGACGGTGCACGCCAATGTGCACACCGGCACCTATAACCATAAGAACAAAAACGGCCGCGGGAACCGCATCACGACGGCCAGGGAACCTTGGTTGCACTTCAATGTTTTCGCCGTCGAATGGTATGAGAACCGTGTCGAGTTCTTCTTCAACGACCAGCGCTACCTCGTGGTCAATCGACAACCGGGAGATGATGTGGGGGCGTGGCCGTTTGATGCGCCCCAATACCTGATCGTGAACCTGGCGATTGGTGGTGCCTGGGGCGGGCAAAAAGGAGTGGACGAATCGTTGTTCCCGCACCGTTACGAGATCGACTACATCCGTTATTACTCGCGGAAATCTGCGGCGGATCAGGAATCCGGTTGATCGACCCTTAACGCGCGCTCAATCGCATCGGTGACTTCGGACATCGAAAACGGTTTGGGCAAAAACACCGCCCGATTGTCGGCCAATCTCGCGATCTGCGCCTTGGCCGTGCCGTAGCCCGACACCAGAACAGCGGGAATTTTATTCCCCTCGCTGCGAAGGGTTTGGATCAACTCAACTCCTGTCATCTCCGGCATCAGGTTGTCCGTGATCAACAGGTCGTAACCCTCCGGTTTGTCCCGGAGACTGATCAGCGCTGAGCGCGGACTGATGGTCGCAGAAACATGAAACCCAAGTTGCTCCAACATGAGGCGGCCGGTGGTGAGGACCTGCTCATCGTCATCGACCATGAGGATGCGGGCGCAACTTCCATCCGACCTCAGTCCGAAGGGATCGTTTGTTGATACACGTTTTTGGTCACCCAGCTCCAGGCGGGGCAGCCAAAGCCGGAACTTTGCCCCCTTCCCCCATTCGCTTTCCACGTCAATGTCGCCGCCAAAACCGCGAGCCAAGGTGCGGGCCAAGGTGAGGCCAATTCCCGAACCCATCTGCGATCCCCGCGTCGTGAAGAATGCCTCAAAAATCTGTTCGAGGTGGACCGGGTCGATGCCGGGTCCGTCGTCCTCGATCTCGACCAGAACCGGGTCCTTTGAAGTGAGCGGTTGCGGCGCCGCCTGTTGGCCTGGGTCGATGCGAATGACGATTGTTCCGTTGTGGTCGCCAATCGCTTGCAGCGCATTCGTGAGGATGTTCATCACGATCTGGTGCAATCGGGATCCAGTTGCAGGAACGGCAGCACGACGCTTCGGTTGCTCTACCCGCAGGGTGATCGATTCCGGACACTGCGGTTTGAACAGTTCGACGCACTCATTCACGACCTCTACCACGTCGGCCTTGAGAATTTCACCCGTGGATTTGTCGCCCACGCTGAGAATCTGACGGATCTGGTCCACCGCCCGCTGGCCGGCCTTTTTGATGACGGCGAGGGAGCGTTGGGCGGGGTGTTGGGAATCAATGGTTCGGGCAGTGAGCTCCGCATTGCCAATGATAGCCGTAAGGATGTTATTAAAGTCGTGAGCCAATCCACCGGCCAACTGAGCCACCACCTCCGTGCGTTGAGCCTCGCGAAGTTGTAACTCGAGCGTGGCGCGACGTTGCTCCGCCGCCTTCTGATTTGTCAGGTCAAAGCCCGTGATCCGGAGATAGCGAACATCGCCGACTTCGACCGTCTGCGCCCGGACGGATATGATACGCAACTGGTCATCCGACGCCCGCAGCGAAAGTTCCATCGAATCACCGCTTTGGTCGGTGTCCGCCGCGTAGAGGGCCGAGATTTCGTCCTCGGAGAACCCTGCCTCCAGCTCATCCAAACGTTTTCCGATACACTGTTCGCGAGAGATTTTGAGCGCCTCCAAAAACCCTTTGCTGACCTCAACAATCTTGTTGTCCGACCTGCTGCATAAAACCGCAAAGTTAGGTGAAATCCGAAACGTTTGTTGAAACTGTCCAGCCACTTTTTCGACCCGCCGATGAGCCATGAATTCCTCGGTGATGTCTGAGATAAGAAAGACCATCCGGGTCATCTGCCCGGTATGGTCGCGAAGGGGTGCTCCGCTTACCGATATGATCCTTCGCGTGCCATCGGGCCATTCGATCGCATGGCGTATATCATGGATTGGTTCACCGGTTGTTTTGACGCGTTGGAACGGCCGGTCTTCATCGGGCCACGGTCCGCCATCCACATCGGTGGACCGCCATTCCGGATCATCGTATGCCCTGCCCTCCACCTCGGAAGGTGTCAGGCCCAATAATCGCTCAGCCGCCCGATTGCAGAAAAGAATCCGTCCCTCCATGTCGACTACGGCAATTGCAGCGATGCTGGTTTCCAGAATCTGGACCAATAGATCCTTGGTGGACTGGGCGGCGCGCTGCTGGAGCTCGAGTTTGCGAAGACGAATCTCGTTGCGCACGGCTGCGGCCAATACCTCAAGGGTTTCCAAATCGTCTTTTGTCCAATCTCGAGGGGCAAGGTTGGCCACGCAAAGGGTTCCCAAAACATGGTCATCCTCGTCGAGCAGCGGAACCCCCGCATAGGATCTCACCTTTAACTCGGTAATGGCCGGATGATCTTTGAACTCGGGATCGTTTAATCCATCGCTGATGACCAGAGGAGCGCGTCGTTCGACTCCAATCTTACAAAGGCTGAAAGCGATGGGAGACTCGCGTTTGTTCTCCAAAGGGCCACACAACCCCACACAGCTTTTATAAAACTGCCGATCCGCCAGAACCAGCGAAACGATTGCCATCTCTGCCCCCAATAGGCGTTTGGCGAGCCGGGAATACTGATCGAAACACTCCTCAGGGGGAGTATCCAACAGTTCGGTGGCTTTGATCGCGGCAATGCGTTCGTTATCGATCAGTGACGGGGTGGCCATGTCAGGGCGTAAGCACTGACGACAAAGTTCTCTATCATAATTAAATCAAGAATGATTCGTAAAAAACTTGTTAATGTAGAATCCTCATTCAGAGGTCTGCGTTAGCCACCCACCCATGCCACCCTATTGTTTGGGCTTACATTAAATCTATCTCCTTACCTATCTGACTGTTACATGATTCAGCCGGGACGTGAAACCTGACTTATATTAGTTCTGCTACTGAAAATAAGGTTCGGCCGTTCACCGGATTCGAACTGTTTTACAAAGGTCCGCGTAAAATTTTACCTCTCCCGTCACCGTCCAAGGGCCGCCCTATCAGCCTGACTCTCAAGAGACCAGGCTTCAAAGGCGTCTGCCCAAGACGGTCGCTTTATTTATCGAGTCATTACTAACTTCTCGGATTTTTCCGAAGCTGTACTTTCCGGAAATTCAGTTGGCGAAACCGTATATCCATCAAGTTCCGGTGACGGTTTGGTGGACGCACGCTGAGCACCTTCAACAGCAGGCTTGCCGGATTCGCCACCGGTGTCTTGACCGATCATTTCCGCCAGCCGGAGGGCAAGTCGTTCCAACTCATCGGTTCCATCGGCCAGGCTTTGGCTAATTCCAGCGCTTTCGTCAGCAGCAGCCGCCTGCCCCTGGGTGGCTCGATCAATCTCGTCGATCGCAACCTTGATTTGGCCGGTCTGATCGGTGTGCCGCCGCGCTGACGCTGCGATGTCACCCATCCGTTGATCAATTTCCGCCATATCCTGGCCAATACCCTGCAATCGTTCGCTGAATTCCCTGCCAATCTCGACCCCTTCGCGTGAGCGTTCAGAGGCCTCTTCGATTCGACCCGCACTTTCCTTGGCCGCGTCGGAAGCGCGCATGGCCAATGCACGAACACCATCCGCCACAACAGCGAACCCTGCGCCTGCTTCACCGGCACGAGCCGCCTCCACTGACGCGTTGAGGGCAAGTAGATTGGTTTGGAAAGCGATCTCTTCGATGGTCGAGATAATGGAAGAGATACTATCGCTGGACTCTTGAATGGCCGACATGGCCTCTCCCAGTCGTTCCGCCCGGTTCACGCACTGCTCGACAGACGAACGGGATTGGGCCGCGAGTTCCGTGGTTTGAGAGGCATGGTCGGCGAATCCTGAGGTGATGCTTGTCATCTCATCAATTGACGCACTGGTCTCCTCCACGGCTGCTGCCTGCGAACAACTCACCCGGGCTACGTTCTGGGCTGTGTCCGCCGCTTCCGAAGCGGCGCAGCGCTGTTGATCGACTTGTCCGAGGACTTTCTGGGTAATCTTCGCGAGTGGGCTGACGACAAATCGTTTGTTAAATCGCCAGAATCCAAAAATCGTTAGCCCCACAATGGGGAGAATGACGGCAAGCGTGACGCCCAGACTTGCCACAAAGGCATCGCGGCTCGCTGCGTTGATATTGGAGAGATCATTTCGCAAAACGAATGCGCCGTGAATCTCGCCAGCTTTCCACCCCTCCATGGGTTGGCCAAAGACATCCGTCCCATCCCCATTGGGGCTGTTGGCCGGGTCGCCGTGGCACTGCAGGCAATCATTCGACAGTTTGATGGGGCGAGCAAAGACCACCTCGCCGAGATCAGAATCAACTTCGAAGTATTCCTCCTCCCCCGACTCTTTGAGATAACGCAGAATCTCCGCTTCGGCCGCCGTGGGCTCATTACGCGGATTACGTGGTTGAAATTTCGGGACTCTGAAATCGTAACCCGCTTCGGCCGCCGTTTCCCTAGCATTGTTAATGGCCGCGACGATTGGAACCGCCTCAAATAGCGATGTTTCAGAGGCCGGTTTTCCCAATTTCAGATCAGCTTCAATCGAAGCTACATCATAAATTTCTCGGGCACCGAGCCGAGCCATGTGCTCTCGGACTGCTTCGGCTCCGCGCACAATGGTGCGCATTTGTTTTCGTGCCTCTTCTGCGCCGAATTGAAGAAGGGCAAATCGTTGAATGGCTGTGCCGATGGTAAGGCCGCAAAGCACGGCGCCAACCGCGGCCCAAGTGATCTTGGAGGTAAGTTTCATGAGTCGAGTGGGTTGTGGTGAGATACCCCCATCTGATCGGCACGATTATCAAAAGTTTTACTTGAAATTTAAGCGACTGGCCTGGAATCGCCTCGAGCTCGTCATAGCTTGTTGCGATCTGGACCCAAAAAAAGCCGGCCTCTTTCGAGACCGGCCTGAAACAGAGAGTCGGTGGGGATTAGTAACGATAGTGGTCCGGCTTGAACGGTCCCTCCACTGGCACACCGATGTAGTCGGCCTGCTCCTGCGAGAGTGTCGTCAGCTTGGCTCCGATGCGCTCGAGATGCAGACGGGCCACCTCTTCGTCGAGGTGCTTGGGCAGACGCATGACACTTGGCGTGTAGGTCTCGCGATTTTCCCACAGATCGATCTGAGCCAATACTTGATTGGTGAAGGAGGCCGACATGACGAAGGACGGGTGTCCGGTCGCGCAGCCCAGGTTAACCAAACGACCCTCCGCCAGCAGGTAGATGCTCTTCCCGTCAGCATAGGTGTATTTGTCATACTGCGGCTTGATCTCGGTGCGGATGATCCCCGGCTCTTTCTGCATTTTGGCAACCTGGATTTCATTATCGAAGTGGCCGATGTTGCAGACGATGGCCTGGTCTTTCATGCCGCGGAGGTGTTCAGCGGTGATAATGTCCTTGTTGCCCGTGGTCGTAACGTAGATGTCAGCTTGACCAAGCGTGCTTTCGATCGTGTTGACCTCAAACCCTTCCATGGCGGCCTGCAGGGCGTTGATCGGATCGATTTCGGTGACAATCACGCGGGCACCGAAGCTCTTGAGCGAGTGGGCACAGCCCTTGCCAACGTCGCCGTATCCGCAAACGCAGGCCACCTTGCCGGCAATCATCACGTCGGTGGCACGCTTCAGGCCATCGGCCAGCGATTCACGGCATCCATAAAGGTTGTCAAATTTCGACTTCGTGACGGAGTCGTTCACGTTGATGGACGGCACCAGCAGCTGGTTTTTCTCAGCAAGTTCGTAGAGTCGGTGGACCCCGGTGGTGGTCTCTTCGGAAACGCCCTTCCAGTCTTCCGCAATGCGGTGGAAGATCGTCGGGTCTTCGGCATGCACCCGTTTGAGCAGGTTTTTGATGACCTGTTCCTCTTCAGAACCTGATTCGGTGTTCACCCAATCGCTGCCATTCTCGAGCTCGTAGCCTTTATGGATCAGCAGGGTCACGTCGCCACCGTCGTCGACGACCATTTGCGGACCAAGGCCGTCCGGGCCGACAAGGGCGTTCCAGGTGCAATCCCAGTATTCCTCAAGGGATTCACCCTTCCAGGCGAAGACCGGCACGCCATTGTCCGCGATGGCGGCGGCGGCATGATCCTGGGTGGAAAAAATATTGCAGGAGCACCAGCGCACGGTGGCGCCGAGATCGACCAGGGTTTCGATAAGGACCGCGGTCTGGATCGTCATGTGCAAGGAGCCCATGACGCGCACGCCTTGCAGCGGCTTGTTGGGGAACTTTTCCCGGACTGCCATCAGGCCGGGCATTTCGTGCTCGGCGATGGCAATTTCCTTGTGGCCCCAGTCGGCCAGACTGATGTCGGCGACGCGGTAGTCGGTGAGTTCGGCTGTGGTAGTCATTTTTCAAATACGAGTTTGATCATTTGTTGAGTCGCGCGGCGGCGGCCGAAAGGGCCCTGGCCTTGGTGGTCTTTTCCCACGGCAAATCCGCTTTGCCGAAGTGACCGTAGTTGGTGGTGGTGCGGTAGATCGGCTGGAGCAACTTGAGCTGCTTGACGATGGCCGCTGGTTTGAAGCTGAAAACGGTTGTGACCGCCTCGGAAATCACGCTGTCCGGCACGATGCCCGTATCGAACGTGTCGACAAAAACGCTGACCGGCTCGGGGTGGCCAATGGCATAGGCCAATTGAATTTCGGCGATCGGGGCGAGACCGGCGGCAACGACGTTTTTCGCCACCCAGCGTGCCATGTAGGCTGCCGAACGATCGACCTTCGAGGGATCCTTGCCCGAAAAGGCGCCACCGCCATGGCGGCCCCACCCTCCGTACGTATCCACAATAATCTTACGACCGGTCAGGCCGGAGTCGCCTTGGGGCCCGCCGATCACAAAGCGCCCGGTTGGATTGATGAGGAACTCGGTGTTCTTGGAGAGCAGTTTCCTGGGGATGACTTTGCGAATGACGTTCTTGATCAAGTAGGACTCGATCTGCGGACGGGTGACCTCCTCGGTGTGCTGGGTGGAAATCACCACATTCACGACTTCGGTAGGCTTGCCGTCGACGTATCGCACGGAAACCTGGGACTTCGCGTCCGGCCGTAGCCAATTCGCCTTGCCGGACTTGCGGACTCGCGCGAGTTCGCGGCCCAGCAAATGGGCCAACATCACCGGCGTCGGCATGAGCTCCTCCGTCTCGGTGCAGGCATATCCAAACATGATCCCCTGATCGCCAGCACCTTGTTCAGCGTGGGTTTTGCCTTCCGCCTTCCGCGCGTCGACTCCTTGGCCGATGTCGGCAGATTGGCTGGTCAGCAGATTCTGGATGAAAACCTTGTCGGCGTGGAAGAGGTCGTCGTCATTCACATAACCGATTTCCCGGATGGCGTCGCGCACAATGGCATCGAGATTGATCACTGTCTCGAGCGGCTTGCCCTTGAGCTTGGGAATGGAGATTTCCCCTGCCAAAACGACCACGTTGGATTTCACCAACGTTTCGCAGGCCACGCGGCTGTTGCGATCGATCTGGAGGCAGGCGTCGAGCACGCTGTCGGAAATGAAGTCCGAGACTTTGTCGGGGTGACCCTCGCCCACAGACTCTGATGAAAATACGAATGAATTAGCCATAAGAAAGGCTTACCAGCCAAGCCACGATCAAGCTCACCGCAAGTTTTATATCAACATATCCTAATTTATTGATATGTTAATTGGTTAATCACAAAAACCTCGCGCCTTGGCTAATTTCACTCTGCCATTGAACCCTCGCGGCGACCTTGCCAGCTGCCCACCATGTCCGACTCCAGTATTCTCGACTCCGAAGCCATCGAAAACCTTCGCGCCTTGGGCGATGAAATGGATGACGATAGCTTTCTCAAAGAGGTCATCGATATCTACCTGTCGGATACACCCAAGCGCATAGACGAGATCAAAGAATGCCTGGCTTCGGCTGATGCAGTTCGCCTGACCCGAGCGGCGCACAGCATCAAGGGAGCGTCTGCCAATCTCGGGGCTCAAAAAGTCATCGAGATTGCAAAGCACATCGAAGAAAAATCTCGGCGTGAGTCGCTCGAGGACTTGGAGGGCGATATCGCCGAATTGGTGACTCAGTTCGAAGAAGTTAAAATTGCCCTGGAGGCGTTGTAGTCTTCTACCCCCGGCCTTCGGCAACGGCTTGACGAGCCGCCTTGAAGGCGCGCCAGCAGTATGATCCGATCAGGAGCACCAGGATCGTCGCCCAAATGCTTTGGTTAACCAAAGCGTAGACGAGCAAGCCCGCACATCCGACCAAACCCACGGCACTGGCGTAGAAAAGACTACGGATCGGACCGAGCTTAAACCAAAGCAAAGACCGCAATGTCTGTCCTCCATCGAGTGGGTAAACCGGGAGCATGTTGAAAATCAGCAGGACCACATTCACGGCCGACATGACATACAACCACCTCCAGAAATCTTCGGAATCCGGTGCCAAACCTGATTTGAGAATGAGCGTGGGCAGCACCAGGAACACCGGGATCAGCACCACGTTTACCAAGGGCCCCGCCAAGATACTCCAGAGCTGGGCCCCTGGCCTTTGTGGCGCCTGCACATAAGCCACTCCACCGAATGGCCAAAGCACAATTTCATCGGCTCGCCCCCCCACTTGGCGACAAGCCAAGGCGTGACCAAACTCATGCATCAACACGATGGTGAAGAGTCCAACGGTTTCCGCCAGATTCCACCACGGCGAGGAATAGAGATGCTGCCGCTGGGACAAAGCCCAGATGGCAACAAGGCCCCAGCTCCAATGCAGCCAGACGCTGATGCCCAGCAGTTGGAAGAGTCGGAGAGAACCTTGATTGGTGGGAAACATAGGAAGGTCAGCCAGCTTTGGCGTGCTGAAAGCTCAACGGTTCTACAAGGAATGCGAGAGAAACCAGCGATAAAGGTCCTCGCCGGCATAGGAAAACCGTTCCAACCGCGGTTCGAGCTCAGCCCTCAAGTTCGTCATCGCGACGAGCACAACAGCCCCGGCAACTCCGGCAATGCATAACCTCAGCTTCTTCTTAAGATGCACGCTGATCTGATCGGTTTGCCGCAGCCAGCACGGATCGAACGAGACGAACGACAAACCTCTTCAGGCAGACTTCGGAGGTGACTCTGGTGCGGAGTCAAAATCCGGCCGGCGATCGCGTAACGTCAGCGCCATGAGCGCACCGGCGGCGACCCCAAAAAGACCGGTGAACCACCACCAGTTCACGCCAACAAAACCGTAGATCCAAACTCCCGCGCTCCCCACCAGAGCGGATATCCCCCACATAATGCTGAAGAATCCGAAATAGCGCCCCCGGTAGTCTTTCGGGGCCAACTCCGATCCATAAGCCGCGCTCACCGGCAGCGCTATCATTTCGCCGAGGGTGAAAAGCCCCATTGCCAGAAAGAATCCGCCAAGCGAATCGACCGCCGCGAAGCTGGTGCACCCAAGCCCCAAAGTGGCAAAGCCAATCCCGGAGATGCGCTTGGGCGGGAAACGCTTCACCCAGTTGGCGAGCGGCAACTCCAAAAACATGATCAGGAACCCGTTAAAACCCATGACCAGGCCATACTCCACCATCGTCAGTCCCCGTTCGGTGGAGTCCAAGGCGAGCACATTAAACACCTGCACAAATGCGATCGCCATCAGGAGTTTGGCCGTGAGCAACTGCAGAAAAGGTCCGTTGCGCCAGCCGTCGATCGCCGCCTCGCGCCAACTTTGCCAAGCCACTTGCGGTGACGTTACCCGCCCTTTCACGGTGCGCAGTCCTTGCGGGAGCAGCGTAAACGCCAACACCGCAAAAACAAGAGTCGTCAATGCGTCACCCCAAAAAATCAATGCCTGCGATCGCGTGAACAGGAACCCGGCGACGGCCGGACCGGCCGCAAAACCCGCATTGAGCGCCAATCGAAAAACCGCGAACCCCAGAACCCGTTTTTCCGGAGGCAATACGTCGGTCATCAGGGCATTCGCCGCCGGTCCAAAAATGTAAGTGAGCACGCCATGGCCAAAGGCGCAGACGAGCAGCGTCTCCAGGTTCGGGCTGTAATACATGGCCAATACCGAGCACGCGGAACCTACCAGGGATATCGTGATCGTGTTCCGCCGCCCGATCGCATCCGCCAGATAGCCACCAAAAAACGGTGCCACCGTTCCACCGACGGAAATCGCTCCCAACACCCAGGCAACCTGAGACAACGGCAGCCCCCGCTCCTGCAGATACAGCGCCAGAAACGGGAAGACAAAGGAACCAAACCGATTGATAAACTGCCCACCCGTAAGCACCCAAAGTGTGCGCGGCATCGCACGCAGTTCGGCAATCAAGTCGCGCAGGGCTTTAATCATGGTCGGTAGGAGGAAAAATGGGTTTACGACCGCTCCTCCGGTCCGCGCAACCGCTCGTGATCGGAATTACGTTTTCGCGCGAAAATAACCGCGTTGTTTATCCGAGATGGGCAGATCCACCTTCGCCATGACCTCGAGGAGATCTTCCCAGATGATCCGCTTCGATCGGATCGATTGGTTCCGCAGAATGTAGCTCGGGTGGTAGGTCACCATAACGGGAGTGCCGGCAAACTCCTGCCACTTGCCCCGGACTTCACCGAGGGCCCTGAATCGATCCTGCCCCAGTAATCCCCGGGCCGCAGTCGCCCCCAGCGCCACGATGACCCGGGGTTGCACGATCTCCAACTGAGCCTGGATGTAGGGCAGGCAGTAGGCCATCTCCTCAGGCGTGGGCGGACGATTCCCCACCTGTTCCCGTCCCGCTTTGGTCGGAATCTGCGGCCGCCAATTCATGATGTTGCCGATGTAGACATCCGACCTTTGCAGCTCCATCGCCCCGATCATTTTGGTCAACAACTGCCCCGCCGGCCCCACAAACGGCTCCCCTTGTACCTCTTCCTCGGCCCCCGGAGCCTCGCCACAAAAGAAAATCGACGAGTCCAAATTCCCCACCCCCAGGACAACCTTTTTGCCTGGCCGGACCGATTTTTGGCAGACCGGATCCTGCTGCACCTGCCGGAGCAAAGCGTCCCATCGCTCCTGCTTGTCCCCCTCCGGCAGTTTGACAACCGGCGGCTCAGGCAAGGTCGACTTCGCCGGGACTTTCTCCGCCGGGGGTGGATTCCGTTTCGTATCGTCGAAGCGCGGTGTTTTCACCGCAGCCGCTCCTCCCGGTTCGCGAGCTGACCGCGAGGAGTCCGGCGCAGGCGGTTGGGATGGTGCCCCGCCCCCCGCCAATTTGCGGAGGATGCGTAGTGAATCATTGGATACAGAGACCGTATCGACCCCGGATGCCTTTAATCGCAGTAATTCCTCGTTCAGAGCCAGCAGGGTCGCGCGCATGATGGGCAAGACTCGTTTCAGGTCAGCGTCGGGGCGACCAGTTTTTCGACGTATTTTCCGAGCATATCAAATTCGAGATTTACGCCATCGCCCGCCTGCTTCGCGTGCAGATTCGTTTCGCTCATCGTATGCGGAATGAGCCAAACCGAAAACACGTCTCCCTCGACTTCGGCGACCGTGAGCGAAATCCCCTCAATGGCTATGCTGCCCTTGTGGACCAGATAGCGCCCGGTGCCGTCGGGGGCCCGCACCCGCAGGTAAGTATCGGCTCCCCGGGGTTCGATAACTTCGATCTCGCCAAGTCCATCAATGTGACCGGTCACAAAATGCCCCCCCATCTTTCCATTGAGTCGAGCCGCACGCTCCAGGTTGACCTCACTGCCCGCATCAAGGGCATCGAACGTTGTCAGGCGCCGCGTTTCTTCGAGCAGGTCAAACTGCAGAGACTGCGCGTCAAACTGCACCAAAGTAAGGCAACAACCGTTGACGGCGATGCTGTCGCCGATGGCGGCATCCTCCACGACTTTTTGGGCTCCCACCACCAGACGCCAGCTCTGCTCTGATTGGGTGAACGACATTACAGTGCCTGTTTCTTCGACGATGCCGGTGAACATGGCATAATGCACACGCGAGCAGCGGGCTGCAGGCAAGTCTGGACAGGCTTTGTTCCTAAGAACCCGGGGAGAGTTTGGCCCGCATGACCGCAGTCTCGCCTCCCCGGCTCACCAACATCACCAGCTCGGGGCGACCACTCGCCTCTGCAGCCTCAAGGAGCGACAAAGCCTGATCGTAATCACCCACTGCAGTGCCATCGATCTCCTTGATCCAGTCGTCCATGCGCACGCCCGCCGTGCCGACCGGACTGCTGGGTTTTACGAAATGCACAATCACGCCGTTGAGATCACTCGGATCCTCCCGGCGCGCCACGACGTCGGAGAACACCGTTTCCCGCACCGTGACACCCAGATCCTCGAAGTAGCGGCGGGAGGACTCTTTGGGCGTTTTTGGTGCGTTGCCCAATTCAATCGGAATCTCGAGCTCGGTGCGGTCCCGCAGGATCGTGAGAGAAAGCGTCACGCCGGGTTCGCGCTTGAGCACCTCCCGCATGAGGTGAGCGGAGACCACCTCGTCGGGCTTGAGCCGCGGCAAGGGCATGCCATCGAGCGCAATGATGATATCGCGAGGCAACAACCCGGCATCCTCTGCCGGGCTGCCCTTGAGGATCTCCGAAATCACCAGGCCCGCCCCGGATCCCAGTCCCAAAAACTGGGCGACATCCGGATCGACGGGATCGATCCCGTCGATGCCAAACCACGGCAGCGGTCGCCCAAATGGATTGTCCGGCACCCGCCCGAGCGCCGAAAGCACCTCTCCCGCAAGTCTGAATCCCGCGGCCTCGTCGGGGTTAATCAAGACCGACATCTCGCCGCGCCGGCGTTGGGAGTAGATCATCATGCGTTGGCCAAATCCGGAGGCTCCGACACCAATGAATTCACCCCGGTCATTGAAGACAGGACACGCCCGGCTCGCTACCTCGTTGAGTGCTATGCCCGTGAGCTGGGGCAGGCGTTGGATCATGCTCAGATGGGAACGCAGGAAATACGGGGCAAAATCCTCGTCTTTTTGCCGCAAACCGATTCCCCAGATCGGTTCGGCGATTCGGGGCAAAGCCGAAGCGTCTTCCGCCAAAAAATCGGTGATCGGCCGCAGCCCAATGCGCCCGGCCGGTTCGATACGGATAAAGTGCCAGGTGGTGTAGCCGTCCTGGCCGAGATACTCGGCCGACGAGAACTGCGTTGTCGGCTGGCCGGGACGATAGACTTTGAACTCCACCAGCTGGTCCGGAGTCGCACGGTCACTGATGGCACTCGCCTCAATGATCGCCGTGCCGTTGTTGTCGATAACCAAGGCGTGGGTGTAGTTCACCGTGCGGTCGAGCTCGTGCTCGATGGCAAACTCCACGGCAACCACCGTTGAGAGTCGCTCTTCAAGCAGGGTGGCGAAGTCGGATGAATCCGCTTCGAGGCCGTTCGCACAAATGCCGGCGAAGAGGAGAAATCGGGAAAGAATGGAAAATCTCATGGTTTGAGGACGTAGAGAGAGACACGAAATTGCCGCCGTGCTTCCACTAAAACTTTCTCTGGATTTGCGGCGTAGGCCTCCGCCGCCGCCATGACGTCCTCGATGGTGCTCACCGGCTGATCGTTGATTTTGGTGATCACATCCCCGGTGCTCAAACCGGCGACGCGGGCGGGAAACCCGCGTTGCACCCCAATTACCAATACACCCTCTTCATCGGGAAATTGGTTCTCCCGGGCATAGGTCCGCGAAACCTCCCGTATGCTCAGACCCCAGACTTCGACCACCGACTCCTCCCCAACCCGACTCACCAGCTCCTCTGTTTCGACAACGTAGTCCTTCGTTTCGCCGTTGCGTTTGACCGTAAGGCTCAGCTCGCTCCCCACCGGCTGGATCGCGATGCGGTGCTTGATTGGTGGAAGTTGCTCGGGGAAACGGCCGTCCACCGGTTCGCCATCAATCGCGAGCAGAATGTCTCCGCCTCTCAAACCGGCCTGGGCGGCGGGGGATCCCGGATCAACACTGTTGATCAACATGCCGGTATTGAGCTCGAGGTCGTAGAAATCCTCCAGGTCCCGCAACGCCCCGGGAACAATGCCGATGTAACTTCGGGTGATGCGACCATCGGCCGCGAGCCCGTGCATCACCCGTTGCGCCGTATCCGAAGGAATGGCAAAACCCAGATTGTCCGCGCCGGTGTAACCCCGGGAGTTGATGCCCACAATTCGCCCCGCCGAGGTGACCAGCGGTCCACCGCTGTTTCCGGGGTTGATGGCCGCGTCGGTTTGCAGCCAGGTATTAAACTGCCCCGTCTCATATCCCTTGACCCCGCGAGAATCGGCAAAGAATCGGCGTGGGTTGGAAATGATTCCCCGCGTAACCGTGCGCGTAAGCCCGTGGGGCGTGCCCACCGCATAAACCGTCTCACCCGGGTAGAGGTCTTTTGTATCGCCAAACTCCGCGACCGTAAACTCGAAGCCCTTCCGGGCGACCTCCTCCGCATCCAGCCGGAGCAAGGCCAAGTCAGTCCAGTGATCCCATCCCACCAGCTCCGCCCCAACGCGCTCCAGGTTGGACAGCGTCACGTTGATCTCGACCGCCCGCAAACCCACGACGTGCGCGTTGGTCAGGATAAGCCCGTCGTCCGAAACAATGACCCCCGACCCGACGCCACTCTGAAAACGCTTTGAGCCCGCCTCATAGGCATACTCGCGCACATCAATCCGCACCACCGCATCCAGCAGCTGGCGAAAACCTTCCGTTGGCTCCGCCACGGTGCGCGATTGCAGCAAAAACAGTCCAATCAAGGTGGCGGCGAGCCATGTCATTGACCGTGATAGTGAAAGTGTCACAGTGGCCGATTCGTTCCGATGGCAACCCATAGCAAAGACTACGACTTTTCTTCCATAGAATCCCGGTGGCAAACCCACTGGGCAGAAAATCAGGCGTTTGCAGCAGAGACGGCGTCTCCAAAACCCAAATACTACCTGCTTGATATGTTCCCGTATCCATCGGGGGCCGGCCTGCACTTGGGACACTGTGAGAACTACACCATTACCGATGTGACGGCCCGCTATCACCGTGCCAAAGGGGAAAACGTGCTCTACCCGATCGGGTGGGATGCCTTCGGTCTGCCAACCGAAAACTATGCGGTCAAAACAGGCCGGCACCCGGCCGACGTGACCCGGGAAAACATTGCCGCCTTTCGCGAACAGTTGAAGAAGCTCGGTGTTTCCTACGACTTTTCCCGCGAGGTTAATACGACAGACCCGGACTATTTTCGTTGGACGCAATGGATCTTTTTGGAGCTGTTCAGGCGAGGCTTGGCCTACGTCGACGAACGACCGGTGTGGTGGTGCCCGGAGCTGAAAGCCGTCCTCGCCAATGAAGAAGTCGTCGACGGCAAATCCGAAGTGGGCGGTCATCCCGTCGAGCGTCGCGCCCTGCGCCAGTGGGTGCTGCGCATCACCGCCTACGCCGAACGATTGCTGCAGGACCTCAAGGATCTGGACTGGCCCGAATCCACCAAGCGGATGCAGGAGGCATGGATCGGGCGCAGCGACGGTGCGGAAATCAAATTCAGCCTGGAAGACTCCAATCTGGGTGATCTGACTGTTTTCACCACGCGGCCGGACACCCTGTTCGGGGCGACCTACATGGTCATGGCGCCGGAGCATCCGTTGGTCGAAAAGCTCACCAAGGCCGAGCAACGCGCCGAGGTTGAAAGCTACCGCAAGCAGGCGGCGGCCAAAAGCGACCTGGAACGCACGGATTTGGCGAAGGACAAGTCCGGAGTATTCTCCGGGTCGTTCGCCATCAACCCCGTCAATGGCCAGAAACTGCCGATCTGGGTGGCAGATTACGTGCTCATGGGTTACGGCACCGGCGCGATCATGGCCGTGCCGGCGCACGATGAGCGTGATTACGAATTTGCCCAAAAGTTCGACATTCCGATCGTGCAAGTGATCGAGCCGAGTGATCACTCCGGCAATGGAGAAGGTCGGCCGCAACTGCCCTACATCGGCGAGGGCAACTTGATCCATTCGGACGGCTACAGCGGACTGCCGTGGCGAGAGGCCAAGCGGCAAATCACCACGGATCTCGCGGCCAAGCAGCGTGGGAATGCCACCATCAATTTCAAACTCCGCGACTGGCTGTTTTCCCGACAACGCTATTGGGGAGAGCCCATTCCGATCGTATGGGTCAACCGCGAGGCATACGAAAGCGCCTTGGCTGCCGGAGTGACGGACGTGCCGAAAGAACCGGTGACGTTTGAAGCGGATGGAAAGACCCATTATGCCCTGCCCGTCCCCGTCTCGGCCCTGCCTTTGGGACTTCCCGAAGTCGCTTCCTTTCAACCGAGCGACAGCGGCGAGAGTCCCCTCGCTCACGCCACCGATTGGGTCGAAGTTTGGTATAATCCCGTCTCCGGCCAAGCGGTCAGTGCAACCGACGCTCAACCCGATTCCGGTCTATGGCTGCGCGGACGACGTGAGACCAACACCATGCCGCAGTGGGCCGGTTCGTGCTGGTATTACTTGCGCTACACAGACCCCACCTCGTCGGAAGCGGTCGCCGGTTCGGAGGCGTTGGCCTATTGGGGAACCCCGGATCTCTACGTGGGGGGAGCGGAACATGCGGTGCTTCACCTCCTATACGCCCGGTTCTGGCACAAGGTGCTTTTTGATGCCGGTGTCGTGCCTACGGACGAGCCCTTCAGGCGGCTCTTTCATCAGGGCATCATATTGGGTGAAGACGGGGAAAAAATGTCCAAAAGCCGCGGCAACGTGGCCAATCCGGACACCATTATAGAATCCCACGGAGCGGACACGTTGCGCCTCTACCTGATGTTCCTGGGTCCACTTGAAGCGATGAAACCCTGGAACCCTCGTGGTATTGAAGGTGTACACCGCTTCCTGCAAAAGGTCTGGCGAGCACTTGTCGGCGAAGATGGAGAGCTGCACGAAAGAGTCTCATCTGCCGAAGATGCATCCGAAGCGGCCGAAATCACTCGCGCGCTGCACGAGACCATCAAAAAAGTGACTGAAGATATTGAAGGTCTTCGCTTCAACACCGCGATCTCTCAAATGATGATCTTTGCGAACGCGCTGGCCAAGGCTCCGGTAATCCGCCGAAGCTCGGCTCAGGCGTTTGTCCAATTGCTCGCACCCTTTGCGCCACACATTGGCGAGGAATTGTGGCAGCGACTGGGGGCAGATGGAATGATTCAGGATGCGGCATGGCCCGAGTTTGATCCCAAGCAGCTCGAATCTCAGACGCAGAAGCTTGTAGTGCAGGTGAATGGCAAACGCCGTGGTGAGATCGAGTTGCAAAAGGACGCAAGCGAGGGCGACGCGTTGACTTTGGCGCAGAAGGAAGGCGGAATCGCCAATCATCTTGAAGGAAAAACGGTGCGACGCGTCATCTACGTGCCAGGCAGGATTTTAAATATTGTAGTTGCATAGGGCACTTTTCTCTCCATCTAGGGTATATACCTTAGTTAATTTGGAGGCACTAGTGGAGGCCCAGCCGGTGATTTTGCTGGCGGTCAAAGTTTGCGCTTCCTGTCAAGAATGGAGATGATTTTGCCATGAAAACCGATGTTCGCCCAATCAAGCTGGTCCGGGGAGTACTGCTAGGCCTGCTCGTGTGCACGAGCCTGACATTTGCCCAGAACCGCAACCCAACGAGCAAGCTTTACGTCGCCGACCTCGAGGGTCAGTCCGAAATCGATACCGGCGAGCGTATCGAGGAGATCCGGGCCAAATCGGTGCACAACGCCCAAGGCACGGTCATTGAGACGAAAGTCGATTCCAACAACTCGATGGTGTTTTCCAACGGCACCGGTATTTTCCTCGACCCGGAAACCCGCGTCGAAGTGCGCCGCTTTGTGCAGGAGCCCTTCACCCCGAATCGAACCGATCTCGAAACCGAACCCTCGATTTCCCAAACCTATGGATTTGTTCCCCGGGGCCGCGTAGGCATTTGTGCGCCGCGCATGGTCGCCGGCAGCTCGATGGTCTACGCCACCCCGCACGCATCGGTGTCCATTCGTGGTAAAAGAGTCGTGGTGGAAGCAAACGACTTCGAAACAAAGATCTCAAGCGTCGAGGGTGAAGTCACCGTGACGGGCGAAGGAACCGGCAGCAGCGGCCGGGTCATCAGCGACGGACAACAGGCCGTCATCACTCGCCTGCCCGGCCAGGCTCCCGTCATTGATATCCGTCCCATTCCCGAGGAGGAAGTTCCGATCGTGGAGGACAAAGTGACGATGGCCTGCAATGCGCGCCGCACCGTCTACTTTGAAGTCGCAGAGCAGAAATCCGAATTGAACGATACTACCGAAACGACCCTGCCGGAGGACGCCCCCAAAGAAGAGGAGGAAGAGGACGAAGGCGACACCGAGGAGAGTGATCCGGAAACTGAAAGCAATCCAGACATTGGCGGTGAATCCGATGAGACTGGCGGTGAAGCTCCAAGCTTTGGTGAGATCTTCCTCGAAGAGCCGACCGGTGAGGAAGGCGCACAGGAAATTGTTCCCGTCGAACTTACCCCGGTTGACACAGTGGATCGCGAGCAGGTCAACACGATCAGCCCCTCCGCGGTGACGACTGGCGGCTAGTTCCACAACCGGCCTGAAACTGAAAACCAAATGCCCTATCGATTCCCAACGCTGCCAAGACTGTGCCTGCTGCTCGTGGTGACCGCCGCCAGCAGTGTGCCCACTCATGCGTTGATGCGTTGGAACGAAGGCAAAGACCAGATTCATGTATCGACCGGTGCCACGTGGATGTATGATTCCAACATCTACACCAATGCGGAAGAGTCAGGAGATGACATCATCCGCGGTTCTCTCGGCATCGAGTATCGCCGACAGGCGGGTTTGATCGGCGTGAACGCCAATGTTGGCTTCGCGATCGCCAATTTTTCGGAAAACGTGGATGAAAATTTCACCAACCCCTCGATGCGGTTGGAATTCACCAAAGATACCGGACGCACCACGGGAACCCTTGGGTTTAATGCTCAACGCTCCAGCCGAGCCGATCCTGCGGCAAATGCCCGGACCGATTCCTGGAACTATGGAGCCGAGTTGAGACTGAAGTATCCCATCAATGAGCGCCACAGTGTCACCGGTGGCTTGGACTGGGCTCGTCAGGATTACTCCGACAACACGTTTCTGGTGGACATCGATACAACCTCCCTGGCCGCTGATTGGTTTTATGTGTTCACCCCGGAACGGGATTTGTTTGGTGGATATCGTCTCCGTTTCAGTGAAACGACCGGAGATAGCCGGTTCGCAGACCATTCGGTCTCCGCTGGCGTCGCCGGCCGTCTGATTCGTGGACTTAACGGCACGGCTAGATTCGGTTTCCAAAATCGTGTCGACCTCAACGGAACCGGCCTGGACAACTCGGGCTATAATGCCAGCCTGAGCTCTACGTGGAGCTTCACCCGCGCCGTCGCCCTTTCCGGCAGAATCTCGAAAGATTTCAGTGTCACGTCGACCAACATATCGACCGACGTGCTGAGCGGGGGTTTGGACCTGCAGTATGCCCGTTCGGCCAAACTGACCTTCTCCGCCGGTGTCGGCGCTGGTATCACCAAGTTTCTCGGCGATATCGGAGGCAACCGCGAGGATACTTACTTTAACTATTACGGGCGCGTGCAATACACCTTTGGCGAATGGCTCCGGGTGGGGGCCAGCTACTCTTATTTCCGGAACTGGTCGACCTTGGCGTTTTCTGATTTTGAACGAGATTCGATTACTTTTGACGCCTCCAGCCGTTTTTGAGGATTTCACCATGAAACAAATGCTACAAAAACCATTCACGTTCAGACGCTTGCTGGGACTGTTGTTGGTACTGTCGTTTGTCCAAAATATCCATGCCCAACCGGCCCCGGAAGCCTACAGCCCTGGCCCTAACAGCCGGGCCATCACCTACGTCATCGCGCTGACCGACCGCCTGCGTGTTGATATCTTCCAGGAAAACGACCTCGGCGTCATCTCGCGCGTCGATTCAAAGGGACGGGTTAATCTGCAGCTTGTTGGGCCCGTAGAGGTAGCGGGGATGACAATCGAGCAGGCCGAAGTGGCCGTCGAGAATGCTTACCGCGACCAACGCTTTTTGCGGGACCCCCAGGTCACCATCATCGTGGAGGAATACGCAGCCCGTGAAGTCATCGTTCAAGGTGAAGTCGTGCAACCGGGACGCATCCCGCTTCCCATCGAGTCGGGCATGACTGTGCTGGACGCCATCACCAAGGCAGGTGGATTCACCGATCTGGCCAAGGGTGATGCGGTCACGGTAACCCGCACACTCCCCGACGGCACCAAGCAGACTACCACCGTCGACGTGAAAAATGTCCTGCGGGGGCGCAAAACCGCCGATGAAACCGACTCCTCCATGCTTCTTCTGCCCGACGACATCGTCTACGTGCCGATGAAATTCATCTAAGCGCCACATGGCTCAACCCACCCCGTCTTCCCTCGCCCAGCATTCAAGTTCGTCAGCAGCTCAAGATGAGCCCCTGACCGAACGGCGCACACTGCGTGATTACATCATCATTCTGCGGGAGCGGTTTTGGATCGCCCTTCCTTTGGCACTCCTGGTTTCCATCGGCTACGCTTATCACAAAGCCAGCCAGACGCCGCTCTACTATACGGCTGCAACAATGCGCTTTGAGCGACCCTCCGTGGGCATCACTGGCGGTCCCACCGTGGCCGATGCCGGTGACATCAAAGGCCGGCTCGACCTCAACACATATCTTCAGGAATTGGGCAGCGGCCAGATGCGCAGCCGGGTCGTGCGATCTCTCACTCCCGATGAGATTCGAATCCTGCAACGACCCTATCTCGCCGACCTCGCTCCCGGTCAGGAACCCCCTTCAGCCGGAGGGGCTCTGGGAAACCTGAGCGTCAGTGACATTCGGGAAAGTTACATCGTCCGGGTGGGCGTAACGCACCGCGATCCTGAGGCTGCCGCCTTGGTGGCCAATCGATTCGTGGACGAGTTCATGCGCTACATTTTGGACCAACGCTCCGAAGGCACTTTCGGCGCGGCTGACTTTCTGGCGGAACGCGCGGAGCAATTGCAATTGGAGGCGGAGGAAGCTGATCGAGCACTCAGCCAATACCAACGCAGACACAACCTGCTTTCCTTGGACAGCAGTACCAACTTGGTGCAAAATCGACTGATTCAAGCGGACCAGGCCCTGACCGCAGCCCGACTTGATCGGATCCGGGTAGGAGAACTGCTCAGCCAGGTGGAGAACTTCCAAGCCCAAGGGCGCAGCCTGCTGGAAATTTCCTACATATCCGGATACGGAACCATCCAGAATATTTCGGTCACTCTTTCCGAACTGCGGAAAAACCAATCCATTCTCGCAGAACGTTACCTCGAACGTCACCCCCGGATGATTTTGGCCGCCAACGAAATTGCGATCACTGAACAGCAGCTCGTGACCGAGATCGAAAATGCAATCGCCGACCTGCGGTCCACGTTTGAGAAATCCAAGGCTTCCGAGGCGGCAATGCAGCGGGAATATGAAATCGCCGAGGCTGAACAGCAGCGACTCAACGATCTTTCAACCGAATACAACAGCCTCCAGAACCAGGCTGAGATTGCCCGAAATAACTTCGTCCAGATAGCTGACCGACTCGCCAACATTAACGTGCAAAAGCGCTTGGAGGAGGTTCCGATCCGGCCGCTCGACCCGGCGGTGCAACCCGGAGCCCCCTTTCAACCCAATCGCAATCAAATCATCCGCACCGCCATCATGCTTTTTGTGGTGGTGTTCCTCGGGGTCGCCATTGGCCTGAGCTTCATTGATGATCGCATCAAGAGTGCCTGGGACGTCGAGCACTTCATTGGCGTCAATCTTCTCGGGATCATACCCGACCTGAGCTCCCTGAAGGATGAAGAAAAATACTCGTTGGTGTTGGAAAACAGACAGACACCGGGGACCGAGTCGTTCTTGAGCGTCTACAGCGCGGCCAAAATCCATTCCAAACTGGATTTTCCCAAATCGATGCTGGTGACCAGCACAATTCCGGGGGAAGGCAAGACGCTCATCTCGAGCAATCTTTCGGGCGGGTTCGCTCGTCATGGTCGGAAAACCCTGTTGATCGACTGCGACCTCCGTCGGCCGATGATGCACCGCCATTTTTCGCAAGAAAACGACAAGGGCATCATCACCTGGTTCGAAGCAGGCGCGACCATGATGGACAATATGACGAACCATCCTGACCTGGGAGTTTTGCAGGTCGGCGAAAACCTCCACCTGTTGCGCTCGGGTGGTCGTTCGCGTACGCCAACCGAAATCTTGGAATCGCGGTCCTTTGGAGAGCTGATCGAACGTCTCCAAAGGGAGTTCGAGTTGATCGTGGTCGACTCACCGCCCCTCGGGGCCGTGACCGATTCGCTGCTCATCGCCGAGCAGATCGACGAGGTGGTTTACGTCTGCCGCTTCAACCGCGCCTACAAGAAGCACATCCGGCAATACATTCGTGCCCTGCAGGGCGCCAAGAAAGACCTGCTGGGCATCGTGCTTAATGGCCTGTCGCCACGCCGCATCGAGTATTACTCCAATTACCGGTATTACCGCAGTTACAAGAAATACTATGGAGCGGAGGCCTGAGCGGACCACCGCTGGTCCCCCACGTTTCTATTGGAAACCCGTTGGTCGGATCGTCTAAGTATCTCGCCCTATGCTTTCCCGTTTTCTGCCGGCGGACTATGACGCCAGTCGGCCGGTGACTCTCATCGCCGGCCAAGGCACCTATCCCCAGATTGTAGCTGATGCGATCCGGGCAAACGGTGTGCCTCTTCGTTTGATAGCTTTCGAGGAGGAAACCCCAAGCCCTCTGGTGGATTCCTTTCCCGAGTCCGAACGTGTAACCATCAAAGTCGGGCAACTGGGCAGGATGCTAAAATCCCTGAGCACGTTTAAATCGGGTTACGCTTACATGGCCGGACAGATCACCCCGCGCCGGCTTTTCAGGGGCCTGCACCCCGACCTTAAAGCAACCCGCATTCTGTTTTCGCTGAAACGGCGCAATGCCGAAACCATCTTCGGTGCAATCGCCGAGGAAATCCAGAAACTCGGAATCACGTTGCTCGATGCCCGCAGTTTCTTGGATGCACACCTTGCCCCTACATCCACGATCGGCGCCTCCGGTTTCCCGATTGAAGACGAATACCTGGAACACGGCGTTGAAATTGCCCGTGAGTGCGCACGTCTTGACATCGGCCAAGGTTGTGTCGTGCGAAAAGGCACCGTGCTGGCGGTCGAAGCCTTCGAAGGCACCGACGAAATGATCCGGCGCGCGGGAACCTTCAAAACCGATCAAGCGCTCTTCGTGAAAACCGTTAAAACCCAGCAGGACTACCGCTTCGATGTGCCCTGTTTCGGCATGCGCACTCTGGAGACGCTGCGCGAAGCCGGCATCCGGGCTGTCGCCTTGGAATCCGACAGTGTGATTTTGCTCGATCGACCGGCCGTCGAAAAACAGGCCCGGGATTGGAGCATCAGTATTCGAGGATTCTCAGCCTGAGTCCATCCCCTCGCTTGCGCTCCTCGAATCAACGGGTCAGCTTTCGCTTTAATGTCATCCGACAACATCGAAGTCTCCGTCCGCGGCGTGATGCCGGCTGCCAATGGCTGCGCGGTGTTCCTGGGCAACGCCTCGAAGACGTTTGTGATCTACGTCGATCACTCGGTCGGAAATGTGATTCAGATGACCCTGGACGGAGTGAAAAAAGAACGCCCGCTTACCCACGAACTGATGGGGCAAATATTCCTCGGCCTGGGAGTGGAGCTCAAGCAGGTGCTCATCAACGATGTGGACCAAGGCACTTTTTTCGCGCGCATCCTCCTGCACATGAACAATGAGCTGGGGCAAAAGATCATCGAGATCGACGCCCGGCCCAGCGACTCGATGGTTTTGGCCCTGCGGCAGCAGCGACCCATCCTCGTTGCTCCCCGGGTGTTTGATCGGGTCGAAGACATGACCGAAATTCTTGAACGGGTTTTGCGCCAACGCGAAGAGGAGTCATCCGGCGGTGATGGCAACGGCTGAACCCAGGGCGTTGCCTGCGCCCATCGTCGCGGGACAACCGCTTACGGCATTGGCCCCCATGCAGGATGTCACGACGCTGGAATTCATGCGTGTGGTGGCGCACTATGGTGCTCCCGACATTTTCGTCACGGAGTTCTTTCGGGTGCACGACATGTCGCGTCCGGAGAAACACATCCTTCGGTCGATCGACGAAAACAAAACCGGGCGTCCGGTCTTTGCCCAACTCATTGGGGAATCGATCCCCCACCTGGAACGCACGGTGGCGCTGTTGCTCGACCATCCCATTGCCGGAATCGATCTGAACCTTGGTTGTCCTGCGCCCAAGGTTTACAAGAAAAACGTCGGCGGCGGCCTACTCCGGGATCCGGCCCGGGTCGACCGCATCCTGGCTGCTTTGCGGGCGGCCTCCCCCGGCTTGTTCACCGTCAAAATGCGAATCGGGTTCGAGGACTCGAGTCCCTACAATGAGATCCTGGACTCCGTTCGCCGCCATCAAGTTGATCTGCTGACGGTGCATGGTCGCACGGTAAAGGGCGGTTATCGTAGCGCGGTCGACTACGATCTCATCGGCCATGCCGTCCGCACCGTGCCGTGCCCGGTCCTGGCCAACGGCAATGTAACCTCCGCTGATGCGGCGGTGCGTATTGTCGAATCAACTGGGGCAGCGGGCGTCATGATCGGCCGTCACGCCATCCGTAACCCTTGGATCTTCCAGCAATGCCGCGAACGGTTTGCCGGAAGAGCCCCGGAACCTCGCACGCTGCGCGATGTGCATGAATACATCGAGCGTTTGTTCGCCGCCACCCAGACCCCCGGCATTCCCGAACGCGCCCACGTGAATCGGATGAAGAAGTTTCTCAATTTTGTCGGCCAGGGCGTGGATTCAGAAGGAAAGTTTCTCCACGACATGCGCCGCACCCACAGTGCGGTGGAGTTGTTCAATGTCTGCCAACAACATCTGCTGCAAAACCCGGAAACTCCGTTCGCCAACGAACCTTACTCCGGAGTGATTGCCCGGCCCAATTGCGAGGCGCCGCTGGAACCCACCTGCAGCAGTTGAAGCCTGGCAACGCTTCCCTACTCCAGTCCGAGCACTTTGCGGCCCTCATCGGAAATCATATGCGGAGTCCAGGTCGGGTCCCACACAATATGAACCTTGGCGTCCGCCACAGTGGGAAGAGCTGCCACTTTTTTGCGTGCATCCTCGGCTATGACCGGACCCATGCCACACCCGGGGGCCGTCAGGGTCATTTTCACCTCAACCGTTCGTCCGCTTTCACCCAGATCCTCGACGGCCATGTCGTAGATCAGGCCAAGGTCGACGATGTTGAGCGGAATCTCTGGATCAAAACAGGTCTTCAGCGCATCCCAAACCGCCTGTTCGCTAAACTCAGTCACCTCCGATTCTGCCGTCGCGGCCTCGCTGGGGTCATAGCCGTCGATCGCATCAGCATCCTTTTCGGCAATGCGACACAGGCCTTGATCAGTCCGGACCGTCACATTTCCCCCCAAGGTCTGCACGATCATGACAGCGGTCCCGGCCGGTAACTCCACCGGGGAGCCCGCCGGGATCACCGTGGCTGCCACGGCACGAGTGAGCGTCGATTCGTTCATAAACTATCGATGACCTGATTTCGCCCGATTGAAAAGGCGGAAGCGTGAACCGCTAGAGCTGCAACTCCAACGGCATGCGCGCATAGATTCCCCGCGGATCGTTGAACTGTCCCAGCTCGTCGGAAACCCGGCTCAAACTGCTCAGCAATTCCTTGGCAAGGCTCGGCGTAAAAACCCGGGCAGGCATACGGTTGATCGCCTCCGCGAGAGCATCTGCCAATGCCCGCTTCCGGGGGAACTCGGTCAACCGAAATCCACTCTCGAGACCAGCCTGCTCGGCCGCCGCCGCGATGGCATCAGCGAGGCCGCCCAACTCGTCGACCAAACCGATCTCTCTGGCGGCAAACCCCGACCATACTCGACCTTGAGCAATCTCATTGACGGCTTGAGGATCGATCTCACGCCCCGTCGAAACCAAGTGGATGAAGTCGTCATAAACATCCGTGATCGCTCGTTCGAACAAAGCCATCTCAGCCTCGGTCTTCGGTCGCGCCAACGTTGCCGCATCGGCAAACGTGCCGGTCTTCACCGTGTCCCAAGTCACCCCATACTCGTTGCCCAGCTCCTGAATGTTGATGAGCATGCCGTAGACTCCAATCGAGCCGGTCACGGTGGTAGGCTCGGCGAAGATCTTGTCGCTTTCAGCCGAGATCCAATAACCGCCGGAAGCGGCATACCCTCCCATCGAAACGATTACCGGCATCTTCTCCGCCGCCAACGACAGCTCCCGGCGAATTTGGTCGGAAGCGGTGGCAGAGCCACCGGGACTGTTCACCCGAAGCACCAAAGCCTTGATGTCGGAATCCTGGCGCATGCTGCGAATCGCCCGGGCAAACCGGGCGCCGCCGATCTGGTCAAAGCGGCCTTCCCCATCGACGATGACACCTTCCGCAACCACCACGCCGACTCGACCCGATTCGCCCCCGGTTTGTTCGGGTTCGGCCTCGGCCCCGGCCCGCACCTGATTGATTTGGCTGATGTAGTTGCGAAAGCTCACCTGCTTGAAGGGCTTGGGTGAATTTCCATAACCCGTGGCCTCCTTGAGCTCGTCGATAAACTCGTCAAAATAGATCAGGCGATCGACCATGCCCGCCGCCAAAACATCATCGGCCAGAAATGCTTCCCCCACATCGACGAGGCGTTGCAGCTCTTGGGGATCGATATCCCGAGCCGCCGCGATCGTATCCCTGATATCTGACCATAAATCATTGAGGATGTGCTCCAGTTGCTCGCGGTTTTCAGGACTCAAGTCTTCGCGCGTGTAGGGTTCGATCGCACTCTTGAACTTACC
>JANQKV010000041.1 GCA_028280945.1 Opitutaceae bacterium | reverse complement strand
AGCTTATCGAGCTCAATTTCAACATCGAGATGAACGATGTAACGCTGGGTCTCGGCATCGGCCGAAGGCAGCACTTTGGAGACGGTGGCGTTGAACTGTTCACTGCCGTAGCCCAAAAGGCGAGTCGAGGCGATCTGTCCTACGCGGATGTTGGAGAAATTCTCTTCACTGATTCGAGCTTCAACGGTGCGGGAGGTTGAAATAAGTTTGGCAATGGGGGCTCCCGAACCAATCAAGTCACCGGGGTGGGCATATACTTCGGCAACAACACACTCAAACGGAGCCATGACCTGCATTTTTTCCAACTCCCGCTGTTTTTGCGCCAGGGTGTTTTCAAAATTCGCAATTAAAAGCTCGTTGTTCACCCGCTCCAACTCGAGACGCTTTTCGATCTGTTGCATCTCGCGTTCCTGCTTGCGAAATACCGCCTCAGACATGTTGCCACTGCGCATGAGACGCTCCGCTGCCGCCAAATCCTCCTGAGCCGAAGCGAGTTCAAGCGCGATGGAGGATCCCACGGCAATGCGATCCCGGGCGGCTTCATACTCGCCTTGGATGCGCTCGATCTCCAATTCCAAGTCACTGGAGTCAATTTGCACCAAAATCGCACCTTCCTTGAAGGCCGCTCCCGGATCCAGCGCGGACTCGATCACACGCCCGCCTATCTCGCTTTTGAGGTCCATCTCGAACTCGGCCAACACCGTGATGCTTCCCGGCACGGCTTGAACCGCCTTGCCGTTCCAAGCGGCACGAGTGATCGCTTCCGGTCTGTTGGAGAAAACAAAACCAGCAACGGCGACTCCGACCACACCAATTATCAAAAAAAGTTTTTTCATTCCGCAGTGTTCGGGACTTGAGCCAAAATGGGGTCCATTTCGATCATGACCAACAAATCCGAAATTCGGTTCCAATAACTCGTCCGCACGAAAAGAGCCTCCTCGATTTTCTGCTGCAACGCGTATTCCGAATTCAGGACATCCGATTCCGAGGCCTCACCGCGTTCTCTTAAATCGAGTGTGTAATCAAGGTGACCTCGGGCCGATTCCAGCTCACTTTCCACAATCGAAATCCGCATCGCATCACGTTTTATGAGACGACCCAGGTCATCAGCGTTGTCGATCAACCTATGTTGCGTTTCCTGCAAACGCACTTCCGCGGCACGAAGATTTGCCAAACTTGATCGAACCCTGGCTTTCGTTGCGAAACTGTCCCAGAGAGTCCACCTGACCGAAACTCCCGCAAAAAGCTGCCTGAAGTTGTAATCATTCGCGCTCAACGAAAAATCCTGGTCCTGCTGAGATATTCCGGCGGTTACATCGAAGAATGGACGCAGCGCCGTCTTCGTATTTTTGTGATTGTTTTGCGCGATCTCCAGTTCCCGCTGGGCATTGATGATTTCACTGTTTTCCGGATCTCCAGCCGCGAGAAATGAAGCCATCAGAGAAATTACGATAGGAGCATCGTCGACAAAATCCGGCACGGAGAACCAATCGGGAACATCGTCTGCTGCGAGGGGTTCAGACCCCACCAAGCGGGCCAACACTCTGCTCTCTCGAAGAAACCAATCCTCCGCCTCAGCAGCAGCCAATTGACCGCGCTGTTGCATCAATCGGGCGGCAATGACTTCAGCTTCCGATCCTTGATCTTGCTCTCGTTGCTGCAAGGCGCGTCTTAAACCGGCCTCGTTGATTTTCAAACCCAATTCCGCACGATCGATTCCCCTGCGAGCCCGGATCAAATTCAGATACTGTAACCGAACATCTCTGGCCAAATTCAGGTAGGCCAATCGCGTTTGATTCGAATCGATCAAGGACCTTATCTCGGCATTACGAATGTTTCGAGATATGTTGCCCCAATGGTAAGCGGGCTGATCAATTGATACGCGGTAATTCAACGTGGTGCCAGGCCGAGACCCAAGAGGATCGTTCCTGTCGTCTTCGACTCGATAATAGCTGGCCCAACCACCGACTCTTGGCCAACGAGAAGACTTCGCACCATCCAAGTTTGCCAGTGTCGCGGCAGCATCGGCCCGCCGAATCATCATCCTCGGAGAAACATCTAATGCTTCATTGATGATCTTTTGCAATTCAGGCAAAGAATCCTCGGGCAAGGAAGGGTGATGGGTTTTAGAGAAAACCGAGCAAGTGACTGCAGCCATTACACCGCATGCTGCAAATAATTTGTTTAGGTGGATTTTTGGCATTAGGGAACTGTGTGTGTATTTCAGGCCAAACCGTATAAGTAAGCCGACCGACCCCGATTGAACGAGGCCACACGCTTATCCCAGCGTGCAAGCTCAAACTAAGAGAGATTTTGAGTTCACCGGCTCATTTTGTGTCAAGGAATCCAGATTCACCAAAGTGCTGGTCGATCTGATCAGTGAAGTGACCCCATCAACTTGGACACCGAGATGACGTTGACCCTTAAACTGGACGGAAACGACCTAGAGGAATTGGCTGAGGTGGTGCCTTAACCGAAAGGACATCACCAATGAAGAAGCGATGCACGAACGAGCAGATTGTCTATGTGCTCAAGCGGGCCTAGAACGGCGAGAAAATCGCCTATCTATGCCGCCGGGATGGGCGTCCCCGAATCAACGTTTTACAACAGGCGCAAGCGCTTCAGAGACATGAGCGTTTCGGAGATCCGCGAGATGCGTCAGCTGCGTGAGGATAACGCCAAGCTTGAGCAACTGGAGGCCGAACTGAGTATGGGCAAGGACATGCTTCAAGAGGTCATTTCAAAAAAAACTCTGAAGCCTGCGCGCAAACGGGAGCTCGCCGGGTGGCTGATCGAGGCTTATTCAAATGGCAACCATCAGGAGTGCAGGCTAATGCCGCTGGCCTCCTCTTCCTATTACTTAAAAGAACAAACCGGATCCTGCGGAACCGCTGTTGCGGTGTCATCTGCGGGAACTGGCCGCCAAGTGCATCCACTCTGGATACCGTAGTGACCATCATGCTGCGACGCGAAGGCTGGAAAGTGAACGCTAGGCGGATTTTACCGCCTCTACCAAGGGGAGGAGCTGGACCTGAGTCACAAGCACAAGAAGAAGCGCCGGCAAAAACCCGTGCGCCACTGGAGGCACCAGTGTGTGGGAATCAACTCTGGGCGATGGATCTTGTGGCTGAGCGCTTTGAGGATCACAGGTGGTTTTGTATCCTGACGTTGATTGATACCCACACCCGCGAGGCACTGCTGATCAGGCGTAAACCTCCCATAAGTGGCGAGAAGGTCGCCCAATACTTGAATCGGTTTTGTGAAAAACGTAAAATACTCCGTTTGATCAGAGTCGACAATGGCTGGGTTCCGAGGACCTTAGCAACGACATGCGAAGCTATTTTACAGCAAGGTGATAGACAGTTGGGCATATCGATCCGGAGTGACGCTCAACTTTATCCGGCCGGACAAAACCACCCCAAACGGCTACATTGAGTTTCATCGACCGTCTGCGCGATGAGTGCTCAAGTGCATCTATGCTTCGACATTGAGGCTCCGCAGCAAAACATTGAAGCGCGGCGCACGACCAATAACCATCCTTAAACACACTCCACGCTTTAGCCACAAACATTAGGGACCGGTTTCCAAGTAACGGTGTCACATCAAGTTTGCGAGACGAGAAAAAGCTGACGATGATATCGCGGCCCGCTTAAACTCCCAATACCAATCGATGCTTGAGTCGAATCCGATGACGGGTGACTGATCACTTAAAATCAATGGCAAGCGCGATAGATTCACTCCTGGGTAAACTATGGTCGAACCGAGAGCTCCTTTGGCAGTTCACCACCCGAAACGTGGAACTGCGTCACAAAGGCAGTCACTTGGGCCTGGTTTGGTCGGTGATCGCTCCGCTCTTGCTGTTGAGCCTGTATGTTTTCGTCTTCGGATACATTTTTGGCGGCAGCTTCGGCATCATTCCCAATGAAACCAAGGTGGACTACGGTCTGGGCATCTTCATGGGGCTCACCATCTTTCACGCGTTTGGGGAGGTGGGTGGACTGGCTCCCGCCGTCATCGTGACCCAACCCAACCTCGTAAAGAAAGTAGTGTTTCCCCTGGAGGTTCTGCCGGCCTCAGTTGTTCTGGGCGGACTTTTCCACTTTTTGATCAGCTTGGCCATTCTACTTGTCGGAGTGGCGTGGATCGGCCCTGGATTGACCGTCAATTCACTGTGGTTGATCGTGATTCTGCTGCCCATGGTGTTTTTCCTGCTGGGAGTATCCTGGATCCTGTCGGCCCTCGGAGTCTTTTTCCGGGACATCACCCAATTGATTCCCTTCGCCACCATGGCGGTGATGTTTGCCAGTGCCGTGTTCTATCCCGCCCATAGCATTCCCCCCGAGGCCTGGTTTTGGATGCGGCTGAACCCCGTGCTGCTGATCGTGGAGATGAGCCGTGACGCGGTTCTGTGGGGCCGGTCGATCAATCTGAATCACCTTGCCTTTGTCTATGCCGCCAGCGCCATGGTATTCCTGCTGGGACAGTTCATGTTCCGCAAAGTCAAACCTGCCTTCGCGGACGTCCTTTGACCCGGCTGCCGCCACCCATGAGTAACGAAAACGCCATCGAGGTCCGCAATCTTTCCAAGGTCTACCGCATTTGGAACGAGCCCTCCTCCCGTATGATCAGCCCGGTCTTGAAGGGACTGGGCAATCTGACGCGCTCGAAGGCACTCCAACGCCGCGCCGACTCGCACTTCACTGATTTCTGGGCCCTGCGGGACATTTCTCTGACGGTTCGCAAGGGGGAGAGCGTGGGCATCATCGGACGCAACGGATCGGGCAAGTCCACCCTGCTGCAAACGATTGCCGGCACCCTCCAGCCCACCAGCGGAAGCGTGACAAAAACCGGACGGGTTGCGGCCTTGCTGGAGTTGGGGAGCGGCTTCAATCCGGAATTCACCGGACGGGAAAACGTGTTCATGAACGCAGCAGTCCTGGGGTTGAGCCGGGAGGAGATCCATGCACAGTTTGACGACATCGCGGCGTTTGCGGACATCGGGGAATTTCTCGACCAACCGGTGAAAACCTATTCCAGCGGCATGATGGTGCGACTGGCATTTGCTGTCACCATCGCGGTCAAGCCCGACATTCTCATTGTCGACGAAGCCCTGTCGGTGGGAGACATGGGCTTCCAGCGTCGCTGTTTTCGGCGGATCGAGGAGTTGCGGGAGCGAGGCTGCACGTTTCTGTTTGTCTCCCACGACATCAACACCGTCACCAACCTGTGTGAACGGGCGGTCCTGCTGGAACAGGGCGAGGTCCTTGCCATCGATGACCCGAAGGTCTGCGGCAACATCTACCAGCAAAAGATATTCGGCGAGAAAGTGGAGGCGGAGATCAAGTCCTACGGATCAGGCGAGGCTTCCTTTACCGATATCTGGATTCAAACTCCGGACGGTGAAAAGGTGGAGAGCGTGGAGAGTGGCAGCGCCTTCGACTTCTGTTACCGCATCAAATTCCACGAAGCCGTGGACCACCCAATCTACGGGCTGAGGGTGACCAACGTCCACGGGGTTTTGCTGACATCCGCCAACACCGAGATGCTGGGGCATCGCAACACCGGCTCTTTCCAATCGGGGGACGAAATCGTGGTGACTTGGCAACTCAATCTGCCGGTGAGTCCCGGGCACCTGTTCTTTTCGGCCGGTTGTGCCCACGCCGAGAAGGATCAGTTTCTGTGCCGAAAGCTGGACATCCTGCGGGTTCCGGTGATTGGCCGGTTCCGCAACGCCGGGCTCATGGACGTGGTGGAATGGCAGGGCCAACACAAGGTGGACAGGGTGGCGTCATGATTACACCCCAGGGCGACAATCTCATATTCATCATGTCGGCGCCGCGATCCGGGTCGACGCTGCTGGGTGTGTTGCTGTCCGCTTCCGAGGAGGCCACCTGTCCGTCGGAGCTGTGGATCCAGCTTCCCTACGCCGCATTGGACCCCAACCAAAAGCTGGTGGATGCGGACTATGACCAGAACCTGGCCAATGAGGCGATTGTCACGCTGTTTCCCCGCGACAAGGATGGCACGGAACCCGTCCATGAGGCCATCCGGCGCCACTACTCCCAGTTGCTGGCCAAGTCCGGAACCCGATGCCTGATCGACAAGACCCCGCGTTACTACCATATCCCCTGGTTCTTGAGCGAGCGCTGGCCCGCGGCCCGGATGATCTGGTTGAGACGATCCCCCCTAGACGTGATCACCTCCTGCAAGTCGCACTGGGGCATCAGTGTAGCCGAGCAGATGGGGGAACAGGCCTCCCCCCACACGCACGACTGCACCACGGCATTCACCAAGCTTAATCGGTTCTTCGGAGAGAGACCCGAAGCCCCCCGCATCAAATACGAGGACCTGGTTTCAGACGGGGGCACCTCGTTGCGGCACCTGTTCGAGCAACTGGGGCTCGCCGCTCCGAAGGGTGATCCCCTACAGTATCAGGCCTCGCCAGGATCATCCGCCGACCAGGATTCCCCCCGGTTTGGCGACGACAAGGTTTGGCAGCACAAAACCGCCCACCGCGGCTCGATTGGCCGCTGGAAAACCGGGCTCGACCGCGATGAATTGACCTTGGTCTTGACAAGACTGGGCCGGGACTGCTTCGCCGAACAGGGCTACGCGGAGGAATACGATGAAGCCTTGGGCATGATTGGCGGCACCCTGCCGCGGTCGAAGCCGGACCAGGCCAAACCGAAAGACCCGGCAGACAACCACTTTGCCATTCGCAGGCAATTGTCCGCTGCCCAGGAGGAGCTTCGGAACCTCCGGACACAGTTGGACGATCTGAGCAAAAATTCCGTCTTGGCCGGCAAGGATAAGGACCAGGAGATTGATCTCTTGCGATCCCAACTCGACGAGCTCAGTCGGAATTCGACTTCGGCTGGCGAGGCCAAGGACTGGGAGATCGAACTATTGCGCTCGCAATTGGAGGAGATGCAGCGGGAGCTGACGGCAGCCTGCGAGGAGAAGGACAAGGCGGCCAACCGGGCCAACATGGCGGAGGCACAATTAGCCGATCTCGAAAAGAACTTCACGGCGCTGGAAAGTGACTACAATGAACGGGGCACCGTGATTGAAAACCAAGGTAAAAAGGCGGCCGAACTGGAGGCGACCATCCACGGCCAGCTTGAGAAAATGAACCAACTGTATTCCCAAGTGGAGGAGCTGAAAAAATCAGTCTGGCTGACCGAACAGGACCGAGATGCCTGGAAAACGAGAGCCGAGGGTGAGGAGCAAGCGTCACCCTGACCGCGAAGCGATGTCCAGTTTTCTAGTTCTCACCACCGATCTCCCCTACTTCCCGGGAAGAAACGGCCATGATTTCTTCAACCTGCGGCTGTTGGCGCAATCTCACCGGGTGGGTGTGGTGGCGCCGTTGTATGAACACCACCCGGCGGAAGGAGTGGCCAATCTCGAGCAGGCGGTAGGGAGCACCTTTCTTTGGCCCCGCAGTGCACCGGCGTCTCCCTTGATCATCCAAGAGGTTAGTGACGGTCAACTCAAGGGCTGGCTGTTGAAGCTGCCGGCCAAATGGCGCGTTTCCCTGCTGGAGAGACTCCTGGGGCTGGAACAAGACCCGGACGATGCCTTCCTGCGTCTTGCCGTCCTGTCGAATTGTGCCCCCCAGTTGCTCGCCGCGATGGAGTCAGAGTCTTGGCAGGGCTTTGTAATCATTCAAACCTCCAACCGGCCTTGGCTGGAATACCTGCCGCGCTTCGGGGCCAAGTGCGTCTATTTTCACGATGTGCGTGCGGACTACCATAGACGGAACATTCCCCCACTCCCCTCATCCACCCTGAGGAAGGTGCATCAACAGGAGCAGCGGGTCTGCGCGAACGCCGACGCCGTGGGCTTTGTTTCTGAAGCCGATCTGTCAATTGCCCGCCGCCTGCTGGCGCTGCCCCCAAACACCGTGGTCGCCCCGATCCCGGTGGATCAGGACTACTTCACCCCCCCGTCCCCGGACTGGCGGCGATCTGGCGAAAAAACCGTGCTTTTCACCGGCCACCTCGGGCACCCGCCCAATGTCGATGCCATTCAGTTTCTGGTGCGGGACATCTGGCCCCGGGTGATCACACAATGCCCGGAGGCACGGTTGGTCCTGGCGGGAATGCAACCGGTTGCCGAGGTCCGTTCGGCGCTGGCTGAAGCCACCAATGCCTCACTGCACGAGGACGTGCCGGACATCAGACCCTACTTCTGGGACGCCGACGTCTACGTGATACCCATGAGGTTCGGCGGCGGCGTGCGGCAGAAAATATTCGAGGCTTGGAGCATGCGGGTCCCGGTGGTCATGACCACCATGGCCGCGGAAGGGTCCGAGGCGGCCCACCAAGGCAACGCCTGGCTGGAGGACGATCCCTCAGACTTTGCCGAGCGCGTGGCCTCGCTGCTGGAAAAACCGGCCCCGGCCAAGGTCCTCGAGACTGCGGCCGGCGTGGCCCGGGACGAGCATTCCATTGAGGTCGCCGGCAAGAAGTTCACCACCCTGTGTGAACGATCGATTCGGTCGCGCCGGGAGCAACCCTTCCGCCTGCTGTATGACCTGCGCTGGATGGAAATAGGACGGTCCGGAGGGACCGAGCAAATGAGCCATGAACTGATTCATGCCATCAGCCAGCTGGACCACACGAACCACTACAGCGCCTACGTGCCCCGGAGTTCCTTTCACGAGTGGAAACTTGACCCCAAGTTCAAGCTCAACCCGGTCTATTCGGATCCGGTGGTGCGGGATGCGGAACGGTCCCTTGCCGGACTCACCAACCGTCTGGCCGAATCCGTGGGGCGCCAACCGGTCCTCACCCCGGAGATGCGCACCCTTCGCACCTACCGCGAGTTGGATTTCGACCTGGTGCATTCCACCTGCGGCTACGTGCACCCGGACCTCGCCAAGTTTCCCCAGATCGTGACGGTGCACGACCTGCAGCACCTCGCGCTACCCCAGTTTTTCGGCGAGGAGGAATTCAAGGAAAGGGACAAGCTCTATCGGGATTCCGCCAATCGCGCCGTCCATGTGGTCGCCATTTCCGAATTCACCCAACAATGCCTGCATGAGAACTACGGCATACCGCTGGAGAAGATCACCACCATCTGGAACATCCCCAGCCGCAACGTCTGGAAGCCACTCAGCACCGGCCGGCGCAATCGGCTGCTGGAAAAGATGGGGATCTCGGGCCCGTTCCTGTTCTTCCCCGCCCACGGCTGGCCCCACAAGAACCACGCCAAGCTGGTGGAGGCCTTCGCCCTGATTCTGCCCCACCTGCCGAAAAACCTCCAATTGATCTTCACCGGGCGAATGTTCGAGGACGACCACCCGGCCCGAGCCTGGATGGAACGGCCGGAACTCCGGGGGCGGGTGCGTCACCTGGGCTACCGTTCGCCGCTGGAAATGAAGGCCTTGTTCCACGGCTGCGAACTCCTGGTCTTCCCGTCCCTGTTCGAGGGATTTGGCATGCCCGTCGCCGAGGCGATCATTGCCGGAAAACCCGTGGCCTGCTCCGCGGGCACGTCGCTCCCGGAAGTGGCGGGCGACGCCGCCGATGTGTTTGATCCCCACAACGTTCACGAAATCGGGGCCAGCCTGCTGCGTTGCATCAACGATCCGGAGCGCCGGGAGGAACTGATCAGCGCCGCGTTTCGGCGCCGGAATATCTTTTCGGCTCGCATGACCGCAATCAAAACCCTCTCCCTCTACCGTCGTGTATTTGACGCGGTATACGGATGAACAAGCCACCCGCCATCTCCATCATCGTTCCCTCCTTCAACCAGGGCCGCTTCATCGCGGAAACCCTGCAAAGCCTGGTGGATCAGGATTACCCGAACCTGGAGGTCATCATTCAAGACGGGGGATCCACCGACGGTGCCGCGGAGATCGCCCGGGAATTCGCCGAGAAACACCCGCAGATCTTCCATCTTTTCGTGGAAAAGGACGAGGGGCAGGCCGACGCGCTGAACCGGGGGTTCAAGCGGGCCAAGGGCGAGGTTCTCGGCTTCCTGAACTCCGACGACACGCTCTACCCGGGATGCCTGCAGAGTGTGGCCCGGGAGATGGATCCCTCCCAGGGGAAATACGTCGTGTTTGGCCGGTGCCTGTTTACCGGGGAAGATTCACCCTACGTGGGAATCGAGCATCCGGCGGAATTCCCCTCCTTTTACGAGTTCCTCGCCATCTGGAAACGGGGCTACAACATCCTGCCGCAACCCTCCGTCTTCTGGCACCGGAAAGTCTGGGAGAAGTGTGGGGGATTCAATGTGAAGGAACACCATGTCATGGATTACGACCTGTTCTGCCGTTTCGGGCGACGGTTCAGCTTCCACCGGGTGGATGAGCTCTGGAGCACCTACCGGATGCATGCCGTATCCAAGTCAGCCATGAGCACCGAGGCTGACATCTTCGAAATGAGCATCAAGGTGAGCCGCCGCTACTGGGGCGGGTGGTGGCATCCCCGCCGATGGCGCTGCGAGATCTCCTATTGGCTGCACAACCGGGACCTTCACGAGCGGGCCCGGCACTACGCCCGCTCGGCGGAGGATGCCGCGCGCGAAGGCAGAAGTGTCCGGGCGTTCATCCAGTTTCTCAAGACCCTGACCTTCTCTCCCCGCATGGCCCGGGACCGCCTCCTGCGGGCGTGGCTCGCCACCCATCGACTGCGGTTTTTCGAACGCCTTATCACCACCGACGACGGGTTCACCGATCAACACGGTGACGGGTGGATCGGCCCCGTTTACCGCCGCGCCATTCCGCTGGAGGCGGGGGCCCAAAAACTTGTCTTCACTCTGAAACACCTGCCCCAGGGCCACCACCGCGACGTGGTTTGCGAACTGCGCATCAATGGCCGGAAACAGGCGGTGGCGAAGGTGACCGAGGAACAGGATTTCGTGCTGGAAGGCACCGTGGCCGACATCAACCAACCCGCCTGCCAGGTCGAAATCCGCACCAACAGTTTCTTTATCCCCCGCGACGTCCACAATACACCCGACGATCGCAAACTCTCTGTCCTCCTCCTCGAAACCAGCTTGAGCTGAACCCTACCTATGCCTCCCGTCCTTGAACAATCCGGTTGGAAATACATCGACATCTCACACCCGGCCCTCGATCGCGTGGAAGAGCAATTGACCGAACTGGGCGTCCCTACCGAGGATTTCTCCGTGGCCCCACACCTGGCCGGCTTCGAAGCCCACTTGCAACTCGAGGAATATGCCGGTGAATACCGGATCTACGGTGGCCCGAACCATCATTGCCTGTTGGAGAAGTCACTGGAACACTACCTGAGTCTCGCGATAGCCCAACCGATGCCCGGGCAGACCGCCGTGGATATCGGCAGCTGTAAGTCAGTGGTGCCCGGCATGCTTCGCCGCCTGCATGATGTTCGATGTTACGAACAAGACTTGGTCTACCCCGCAGGCGTGCACGGAGACCGCATCGGCAGCAGTGCCGCCTCTATTCCCTTACCCAATGCCAGCGTCGACTTCATGATGTTGCATTGCACCTTCGAACACTTTGAAGGCGACGCCGATACGGCCTATGTGCGTGAGTGTGCCCGTTTACTTAAACCCGGCGGTCGCACGATAATTCTCCCCCTTTATCTGAACGCAAATCACTGTAACATCACCGGAGAGACCGATGCGAACATCCATGAAAAGATCGGTTTCGATACTGAAGCGAGGTATTATTGTCTGATTCCCGAATGGCAAAACCGCTTCGGCCGCCACTACTCGCCCGATGCCCTTTTGCGTCGTGTGATCAATCCGGCTCGGGAAGCAGGTCTCATTCCCCAGCTTTTTCGCTGTGTTAAATGGGAAACCATCGATCCACGCCTTTGGCTACGTTGGATACTTGTATTAGAACGCCCCAGTGCTATATAGAATGCCCCCTCAAAACCAAAAACAATATGAAACAACGCCGGAACAGCGGCGGGCGTTGCAATGGGCGGATATCCCCTACGTCATTATCGTTATCCTCACTCTTATATCTTTGGTTAGTCGACTATACTTGATTACGAAATGAACGCTACCGAGTCCAAGAGCGCCGACGTTGTTGCACAGACTGCGAAGTGGTTGTGTATTTTTGTTTTTTGCTATTGGGCTTCAATGGCACTACTGGCCCCGGTTACGATCTGGGATGCGCACGTCTACAACCTCGGACGATTGCCCTTAACCGTTTGGGGAGGACTTTGGGACAACCCTTATTGGACCACGGAGCGTCAACTCGTCTTCCCATGGACTTTTGACGCCATCCATCTGCCACTGTTGTCCCTTCGCTGGGGATACGCGTTGCCAAGTTTCCTATGCTTTATGGGGATTTGCATCATTGCGTGGGTGTGGGTCAACGAATTGCGCGGCAAATGTATAGCGTGGCTCACCGTGCTCGGATTCCTCAGTATGCCCATGCTGGTATTTCAGGCCACCGGGACAAAAAACGATATTGCAGTCGTATTCGGCGTGGGAGTCTGGGTTCATGGCATGTTGCGCTGGCAAAGAACCCGTGGAAAAATTCATTTGGCCTTTGCAGCGCTCGGCCTTGCTTTTGCAGCAGGATCAAAAACGAGTGGTCTTCCGTTGGCCGTCCTAGCTTCTGGGTTGAGCTTGATTGTCCTAAGATGCAATCGCAATGGGGCTTTAGTAATGCTGGTAACACTTATTGTTGGCATGTTCTTTTGCGGAAGTATCGAGACATATGTTGCATCTTTTTTGCGCCATGATCATCCACTGGGTTCCCTCAGCTTCCAAAAAGCACACCGGAACCCCGACGGCCTTAAAGGGGCGGCGGCCAATTCTGTTCGCTATATATACGCCAATATGGCAACCGGAACAGAGCCATTCCAAGAAGACCCCGGTCACTCACCTTTTTGGGAAGAAGCCTGCAGAAACACCCTCAAAATGATGGGGCTTCGCGATGTAGGTTACCGGTTCGACTTTAGTGACGAAACATTCTCGGTTAACCGGATGGGCATGGATGCAGCCAGTGATTTCGGAGCAACCGGAAGTCTTTGCTTGGCTATCGCGATGTTCTCACTATTTCGCTGGCGCCCTCAGTCTGCTTGGTGGCGACTAGCCGTAGCGGGAACAGTTTGTTGGGCTTTGGTTTGTTTACTCGTGGCTTGGATGCCTTGGAACAATCGATTCCTTCTCCTTCCTTTCGTATTTTGGACAGCTGCACTGGCTATGCGAGCCCGCCATCCCGCATCACATTGGATACTACTGGCAGTCTTTGGCTATGGCACGGTCATTTATCCACTCTTCTCGTTCAACAAACGTCCACGAGACCTAGCAAGGGCATTGCAGGCTAGAGTGGAGCAACAGTTTGTCGAGCGACCGACGCTACTTCCGATTTGGCACTCGACTATAAGTTGGCGAAAATCAAACCCAAACGGACGAATGTATCTGTTTGCAGGAAGCGATTCTTGGGTATTGCCGTTTCTAAATTCTCACGAATTGAAGATGAGACCGGTCGCCTCAACACTTTCCGCAGAAAGGATCGGTAGCATTCGAGAGAACGATATTCCCGTAGCTCTGCTAGTCGTCAATAGAGATGACTTGGAAACAGAAAAAATCAGCAAATTCAGGTTGGTGCAGTCCTTTACTTCAGAAAGTGGATCAAGTCTATGGGAATCATTACCCCAAAAAACAGACAATCCAATGCCAAGCATTGTATTTGAAGGCGGGTTTTTTGCCGATGGATGGACTGCAGAAAAAGCAGTGATTCGCACATACTCATCGGAATCCGGTGAAATTAGCTTAGCGCTATGGAATCCGACAGCTTTGAAAAGGAATATAGTAATTAAAGCCGACCACTTCTACCATCAAACTGAGCTGCAAGCGCACGAGCGTCGGACAATCAAAATTGGAATCAGTCAAGAATCTGACCGTATCGTCATTGAATCAAGCCCACCTCACTTACCTCCGAATGACCCTCGGAAGCTGGGTTTGCGAATAACGGTCGATTCTGATTAATTACTACGTCAGCACCTGACAATCTCAGACCTGATCAGATTCATGCACGATTTGAACGACATAGTTTCGCTCCAGTTTACCTTGAGAAACCTTTTCATCTCCACTTGACCACGACCAAGACCGACTTTTTTCGGCCGATCAGCTTACTCAAATCAATGCACCACACCAACCGATCCACCGTAACAGCAGCCCGATCGAACATTCTTGATATATATGGCCCTTCCGTGCTGCTCGCGACTCTGATGATCGCTCAAATCTGGTCGGCCGGTTTTTATGATGATGACTCCGTAATTTCACTATGGAACCAGAAACTAGAAATATGGGGGCACACCCTGTGGGATTATTGCTACGAAAATTTCGTGAATTTCCTAAAATTTCAAGGCCGATTTCCTTTAGTTTTTTCGTTCGGATTACTTCCGATCTTGCTTGAAATTGGCAACGATCTGGTTGCCTACCGCATCTATTTCGGGATCATCTACCTCCTTTCTTTTCTTCTAATTCAGTCGGGATTAACTCGGCTCTTTTCAAGCCATATTCCCGCATCGTTGGTCCTTATAATTTTTGTTAGTTGTTCACAGTTCCAGAACTACCACGACTCTTTCACTAGCTACTTTGCTTACCTACCTCTGCTCACGGGGTTTATGGTTCAAGCTATTTCATCCTACGATCAACTTCTGGTTCACATCAACGAAACCTCCACCTTTCCGCGCCGCTTAGTCATCAAACATTTGGCTTGGGTCTTTCTTGCTATATTGACTTGGGAAGCAGCCATCGTCGTAGCGGTAGCAACATTAGGACAGAACTTGCTCTCTTCCACGCCTTTCAAACGTAAATGGACATTACTGCTGATTCCGATCGGTTGGGGTATATTGTTCGGCGTGCTCAATTTGCTACTGAAACAATCTAGCTTGAATACAGGAACCACAATTCAGGTATCATCTTTGCAGAGCATCCTACATGCTTACTTGGTCCAGCTTGCTAGCACGATCCCAGTATTCGTCGGCGATTCAATGACGCCTTCCGTCTGGCGGCAAATACCGACCATCACACCTAGCGCGATCACCGGAGGGGTGGCCGTTGTTTGCCTTCTGATTTGGTTGACTCGCTCCGCGAGCACAAAAATACAGAAACTACCATTTCATCGTTGGATGGTCCCAGTGGTGGGAGGGGTCTGCTTTATTACAGTTCCCCCTGTCCTCACCGCGATCACCGTAAAATACCAACTAGAGTTAAAATGGGGAATGGGCTACTTGCAACTTTACGTGCAAACTTTCGGCTTGGCCCTGATTCTCGGCACTCTGCTCAATTGGCTGCGAGGACAACGCAATAAATCTCTACTGGCTCTTTATGGGTTGGGCTGCGTGGCCATCGTAATATTGTTTGCAGGTAATGTCTCACGAAACAATGCTGTGGTTCAAATCCGGAATGCGTTTTGGAAGACACCACGGGATGTCACCGCATTGGCCCTTCAGCAATGGGATCGTTCTGGAGAGATTAGCGACATCGTCGTCGAAAGAGATTATCTGCAACGCTGGGAAAACTCAGAATTCTCCCAACTCCATCTAGGAATGTCTATTCCGTTTCACCCCCGGAATGTCAGCCTTCCTTCATTTCCCACTAGAAATTGGTTTCTGCTCGCCAGTCCAACCTACCAAACGGACGACCTGCCCGCTTTTGCCTATTTCGGCCGTCTGAGAAGTGCCAACTGCACAGTCGACAACACCATCGTGGTCGAACGCCCACCAAACGGTGCACCAAATGTTTGGTTGGAATACATGATCTTGAAAGAGAACGCGGAAATTGAGTCATTTTCACATTCTGTTCCAGCCAATAAATCCGGCGAAAACGTTCCGGTCATTCTCCGTGAACCACGTCAAATCAAACGTGGCACTATCAAGCTCTCAGTAAGAATTTGAATAACCCATCGAACAAAAACTGGGCCGAAATCCACGATCAGGAGTCGTCCTGGCGAAAGAAGATCGTAGGCGAGATCAGCGATGTGTTCATCGTTCCTCGCTACATTGAATTCTTCTACGGCCACTTTGGCCGCGATCAGGAGGCCTCGTTTTTCGAGATCGGTTCGGGCAACGGCGACATGAGCAAGGCAGTGCTGGCAGCCAACCAAGACCAAATCGGACGTTATGTAGTCTCCGAGTATTTCCCGGAGGGGGTCGATTGGTTGACCGATCGCTCTCAATGCCATTCAGGCCGACGCCCAAAACCTACCAGTCGCGGATGCTTCCTCCGACGAGTTTTATGCCCATTCTCGGAAGAGGCATGAATCGGCCTATCCCACCCGCTCTCATATACAATTAACCCTCGCCAATTGTCCAACCGTTGGGGTCCACTCCAACCCCCCGCTAAAGCTGTCTACTGATCGGGCTTGGTGTATTTTTATTGTATACCCTTATTTTCAAAGGATTTGTCGCGAAACGCTACTTTACTGTATTGTGGTTCCTTTTGCCATAGCCGCTGGTTTCGGTGTTGCGTCCAACGGGAGCAAAACCGAATCCTCAACCGGTGCTTGGGGCATTCGTTTACGCCTTATACTCACTGCGGCAACTGGTCTGCTGTTCATTTCTCGTGACTTGCGATTACTTACCAGACCCGACCAGTTCCCGCGCCCTCCCAGTGATCGGACTCAGTAAATTTCGGGATGGCCCTCCGGTAGTGGTCTAGCCGAAATAGAAATATATCTCCAAACTAGAATATTTCAATCGATGCGTCCCATTTTAGTCATTCCCCTCATGGCTTACCGGCATGGAAACATTACGTTACCGATGCTGATGAAAAAGATTCCCAATGTGAGATTCATTTCCTCCAGGGAAGGCAACACATCCGTCGTTGAGGACCTCTCTTCACTTACCCGAAGTAATATTGTGCTACTCTTGGTCGAGCTTTTAGGAAACCCGCTCGCGTCCGAAACCATCGATGCCTCCGGTTTAATTCTGAATCATGTGTTCACAGCTCCACCACTGGAGGGTGCCGCACAAAACTATCAAATATTCTAAATCGATTCACCAACGGCGAAGCAGTAGTAATTTTCATTGCTCAATCAGCGTATAACCGTGAAGCAAACCCAATTGACAGTATATCTTATTTAATGAAACTATCGATCGTAATCCCGTGCTACAATGAGCAAAAAACGATTCGCACCATCGTGGAGGCCGTGCGGGCCGCGCCGGTGAAGGACAAGGAGATCATTATTGTAGACGACTGCTCGCAGGACAGCACACGTGACATTCTACGCACTGAAATCGAACCGCTGGTCCAAAAAGTAATTTATCATCAAGCTAACCAAGGCAAGGGTGCCGCTTTACGCTCCGGTATAGCCGTAGCCACAGGTGAAGCCGTTATCATCCAAGATGCCGACTTGGAATACGACCCACGTGAATACCCGTTGTTGCTCAAGCCAATTCTGGATGGTAAAGCTGACGTAGTCTTCGGTTCTCGATTTATGGGCGGACAAGCACACCGCGTGGTTTACTTCTGGCACATGATCGGGAACCGATTCCTCACCATGCTTTCTAACATGTTTACCAACCTCAACCTCACGGACATGGAAACATGCTACAAAGTTTTCCGTCGCGAGATCATTCAAAGTATAATAATTAAGGAAGACCGCTTTGGATTTGAACCTGAAATTACAGCAAGAGTTGCCAAAATCAAAGGCTGTAGAATATATGAAGTGGGCATCAGTTACTATGGCCGCACCTATAGCGAAGGCAAGAAGATCGGTTGGCGTGACGGCTTCCGGGCCATCTACGCCATCCTAAAATACAATTTTTTCCACTAATTTACCCCCCATACAGGCATCGTTACCACCACATCAGTAGCTGGGAACACAGGATCAACGTGATCTTGTAATATTGCAGCCAGTGCTCCTTTTTGAAACTGCATGAAGCTACCAAGGCAAGAAAACTGGGCCGAAATTCACGATCAAAAATCATCCTGGCGAAAGAAGATCGTGGGGGAAATCAGCGACGTGTTCATCGTCCCGCGCTACGTTGAGTTCTTTTATGACCACTTCGACCAGGACAAGGAGGCCTCTTTTTTTGAGATCGGCTCCGGCAACGGTGACATGAGCAAGGCAATGCTTGCCGCAAATCAGGGTCAGATTGGCAAATACGTTGTCTCCGAGTATTTTGAGGAAGGCGTGGATTGGCTCAAGAGCATCGGTTTGGACGCGGTTCAGGCGGATGCGCAGCAGCTCCCCCTCGAGGATGAGGCATTTGATGTTACCGTGGAGTTCGACGTCATGCACCATGTTGAGGACCAACGCGCCATGGCGCGAGAGATGATGCGCACGGCCCGCGGGCGTTGCCTGCTGACCGAGTCCAACGGACTGAGCATCTTCCGCAAACTCAAGGAACTCACCCCCGGACACCGCGCCGCCGGCGAGCAATCATTCACCCCCGGAAAATGGCGTAGTTTCTTCGAGGGCCACGAGGGGTATGAACTGACCAAATTCGAGATTTTCCCCTTCCTGTTCCCATTCAAGGTCCCCGCCAAGCTCATGCCGCTGCTGGTCTGGTGGAACCGGACCATAGAGAAGGTGCCATTCTTCCGCTGGCAGTGCTCGAGCGTGGCAATCTATGTGGAATACAAGCGGGTCTGACCCCCTATTCAACATGCCAGCCAACGACCGGCCCGCGGACGAGTCCGCCCCGTCCTCCCCCCACCTTTCCATCATCATTCCGACCTACAAGGAGTCGGCCCGTCTTCCTCAAACGTTCGACGAGATTCTGCCATTCCTGGAAGGATCTTATCCCAGCCACGAGATCCTGGTGGTTGATGACAACAGTCCGGACGGGACCGGTGACATCGTGGAGGACTATGCCCGCCGGCATCCCCAGATCCGCCTGGTCACCCAACCGGGCAAGATTGGCAAAGGAGCGGCGGTGCGACGGGGATGCCTGGAAGCCAAGGGTGACTGGGTGCTTTTCATGGATGCCGACCACTCCACGCCCATCCAGGAACTCGACAAATTCGCCCCGGCGATGCGCGACGAGAATGCCGACGCCGTGGCCGGGGTCCGCACCTACCAGGAGGATGAGTCCCGGGGCCGTCGCATCATCGGCTTGCTCGGCCAGTTGCTGGCCCATGTGGTCGTGTTCCAAAAGGCGGTGGTCGACAGCCAATGCGGGTTCAAACTCTTCACCCGCGAAACCGTGCAGAAGGTTTTTCCCCTAGCCCGGGTGGACGGAGGCATGCTCGACGTGGAACTGTTCTACCTGATGCACAAGACCGGCGTCTCCTGCCGGTTTGTGCCGGTGCATTGGGACAACAAGCCCGGCTCCCGCATCAACATCGCCGCCTGCATGGTGCGTGACCCGTTGGACATGCTGAAGATCCGCCTCCGGGACTTCACCAAAGTGTATTCCCGGCCTCTGGCGGAGAATGCCCAACCCTGGAATGCTGCCGGATGAGTGACTTCAAGATCAACGCGACCTCGGAGGACCGCAACGAATCCGACGCCTGGCTGGAAACCTATGCCAATGAGGACGAGCGGAAGCGGCGGCGAAAGGAAATGCCGGCGAAGCTTGAGCGCCTCGGCCTGATGGATGCTCCCCGCGACATCCAACTCCTCGATCTCTGCTGCGGTCATGGTGAGGCCCTGGACGTGTTCCACAGCCTCGACTTCAAGAACCTCACGGGCATTGACCTGACCATCTCCGAGGAACTGGCCGCCGATTCCCGCTTCACCATCCACCAGGGGGATGTCACCAAGACGGACCTGCCCGACGAGTCCTACGACTGGCTCACCTGCATCCACAGCCTGCATCACCTGGCCAGTGCGGAAAACGTGGCCAAGTTCATGGATGAGAGCTGGCGCCTGTTGAAGCCGGGCGGGCGCCTTTCGGTGCTCGATTTCCCGGGTTCGCCCCAAATCAAGATGGCGTTCTGGTTTTTCCGGCAACCCCGGCTGCACGTCACGCCCTACCTCAAGTATTTCGGCAGCATCATCCAGGAGGAGTGGTGTTTCCTGAAGGACTACCTGCCGCAATGGCCCCAGGTGCGACAACACCTCTGGGAGGGCCGGTTCGAGGTGGAGCGCTCCAGTTCCACCCTGTTCTACTACTACCTCACCCTGCGCAAACCGCATCCTGGCGAATGAAACGACTCCTTGTGACCGGTGTTCCCGGCTGGTTGACCAACGCTTTTCTGGAATCGATCGCCACGAATCCACCCGCCGACCTCGAAGAGGTCCGATGCATGATGCTGCGCCCCGGGGACCTTCCCGTGTCTCCTCCCTCGGGGGTCACGTTTGTTCCGGTGGTGGGAGACTTGAACGACCCCGCGGCCGTGGCGGAGGCCGTCAAGGGCTGTGATGCCATCCTGCACGCCGCCGGCATTCTTCACGTCAGGCGAACTGCCGATTGGTATCGGATCAACACGGACGGAACGGCCCGGCTGATTGAGGCGGCGGAGGCAGCCGGGACCAAACGGCTGGTCCTGATCAGCAGTAACGCCGCCGGGGGCCGCAGCTCGGGCCCGGACTACCTGATGCAGGAGAGTGACCGCCCTGCCCCCAGGTCCCACTACGGCCGGAGCAAGCTCCTCGCCGAGCAGTTGAGCCTCCAATCGTCAATGGAGGGGGTCGTGATCCGTCCCTGCATGTTCTACGGTCCTCCCGTGCCGGCGCGCCATGTCGACATCTACGAACGGATTCGAAACGGCAGGATGCCGTTGGTGGGGCACGGAAACTATGCCCGCAGTGTCACCCACATCGACAACCTCGTCCAGGGATGCTGGCTTGCCCTGACCAAGGCGGCGGCGGTGGGCCAGACTTACTACATCGCGGATGCCGAGGTCTATACCACGAAACGCATTATCGAAGCCATGGCCCAGGCTCTCGAAACCGACCTCAACTACCTCAAGCTGCCCGGGCTGATGGCCCCCCTCGCCTACTGGGGCGACCGCACCCTGGCCGCCCTGGGCCTCTACTGGCAGAACCTTCACCTCGTGGGCGAGGCGGATTGGCATGTCGGGGTTTCGATTGAAAAGGCCCGCCGCGAATTGGATTATCAACCCACCCAGGAACTGGAAGGCGGCATGAAGGCCGCCATCGGCTGGTGCCGCGACCAGGGCCTGCTCTCCTCCGCATAAAAGCATGATCATCGCACGATCCCCACTTAGAGTATCCCTGGGCGGCGGGGGCACCGACCTGCCCTCCTACTATACCGAGCACGGCGGTTTCCTTGTCGCCGCGGCCATCGACAAATACGTCTACCTCACGCAGCACCACACCTTCCGCCAGGAGATCATCCTTAAATACTCCCAGTTGGAAAAAGTTCAGCGCGTCGATGAGGTTGAACATCCCATCATGCGGGAGGCCTTCAAGATGGCAGGGTATGTCGAACCCAGCATGGAGATCACCTCGATGGCCGACATTCCCGCCGGCACTGGATTGGGCTCCTCGGGCAGTTTCGCCACCGCCCTGCTGAAGGTGCTCCACACCTGCCGCAAGAACATCGTTTCTCCGGCGGAGTTGGCCGAACAGGCCTGCGACATTGAGATCAACAAGCTGCGCGAGCCCATCGGCAAGCAGGACCAATACATCGCCGCGGTCGGGGGTATCACGGCATTCACCTTTCATCCGGACGGCCGGGTGGAATACCGGCCCTGCGACATTTCCGAGGAAACCCTGTTCAACCTCGAGGACAACCTGCTGCTTTTCTTCACCGGTTATTCCCGATCCGCCTCCGCCATCCTCAAGGACCAGAACGACAAGTCCAAGCAGCAGAACCAGTCCATGCTGGACAACCTGCACTTCACCAAGGACCTCGGCTACCAGTCTCTGGATGCCCTTGAGTCCGGCAATCTCGACGAGTTCGCCCGGTTGATGGATGTGCACTGGCAACGCAAGAAGGCCCGGAGCTCGGGCATGAGCAACGCCCATATCAACGAGTGGTATGATCACGCCACGGCCAACGGTGCCCTGGGCGGCAAGTTGATCGGGGCCGGCGGGGGTGGCTTCCTGATGTTCTATGCCCGGGACAAAACCCGCCTGCGCCACGCCATGCGTGAGCAGGGTCTGAAGGAGGTTCGTTTCCGGTTCGACTTCGAGGGCACCAAGGTGGTGGTGCAAAACTGACCATGGCGGAAACCGGTGAGTTGCCCGTGGCACTGCTGGCTGGCGGCCTGGCCACCCGCCTGCGCCCGATCACGGAGAAAATTCCCAAGTTGCTGGTGGAGGTGGCCGGTCGGCCGTTCTTTAGCCACCAACTCGAACTGCTGCGCCGGAACGGCCTCCGCCGGGTGGTGGTCTGTGTCGGCCATCTCGGGGAAATGATCGTCGATGCCTACGGCGACGGTCGTGAACACGGCATGAGCATCGAGTATTCATTTGACGGGGACAAACTGCTGGGCACCGGTGGCGCCCTGGCCCGGGCTATCCCGCTGCTCGGTGACGCTTTCTATGTCCTGTATGGGGACAGTTATCTAATGGTCGACTGCCAGGCTGTCGGCCGCCGCTTTCTGGACTCCCAGGCATCGGGACTCATGACCGTTTTTGAGAACCGGGAGGCCTATGATGCGAGCAATGTCTGGTATGAGAACGGCTGCATTCGCCAATACTCCAAGACGGAAAAAAACCCCCACATGAAGCACATTGACTATGGTCTCGGGGTCTTCCGCGCCTCCGCCTTCGCCTCGTGCCAACCGGACGAGTTTTGCGACCTGTCGGCGATTCAGTCTGAACTTGTTGCCCGCGGGGAGCTCATCGGCTACGAGGTCTACGAGCGTTTTTACGAGGTCGGCTCGCATGCCGGCCTGGCTGAACTGAACACCTTGCTTCAATCCTGATTCCCCCTTTAACCCCGTAATCTATCCATCCTATGGCCTCATCCTATTCCGCCCAACACCTGCAAGAAACCGCTGAAATTGTCGGTCAGTTGTCCGCTGACGACTGCGAAAAATGTGTGGCCACCCTGGCCGCCGCGAAAGCCGCCGGAGGACGCCTGTTCATCCTCGGAGTGGGCGGCAGTGCGGCCAACGCATCTCACGCCGTGAATGATTTTCGCAAGATTGGCGGATTCGAGGCCTACGCTCCCACCGACAACGTCTCCGAACTGACCGCCCGCACCAACGATGAGGGTTGGCCGACTGTATTTGTGGAGTGGCTCAAGACCTCCCGACTCAGCAACAAAGACGTCATTCTAGTATATTCGGTCGGAGGCGGAAACTTGGAGAAGAATGTCTCCCCGAACCTGGTCTACGCGTTGCAGCACGCCCAGGAGGTGGGAGCCAAGATTGTGGGCATCGTGGGCAAGGACGGCGGATATACCGCACAGGTGGCGGACGCCTGCGTGATTGTCCCGGTCGTCAATCCCGGCAACATCACTCCCCATTCCGAGGCTTTTCAGGGGGTTATTTGGCACCTGTTTGTCTCTCATCCGAGTTTGAAGTCCAATCAGACAAAGTGGGAATCCACCCGCTGATTCGGTGAGTCGCCTCCGCCTCCCATGAAACCGGCGGTATTCATCGACAGGGATGGCACCCTGAACGTGTGCCATTTCATTGGCGATGTGCCTCACCCCCCCGCGACCCTGGATGCCTTCCAATTGCTTCCGGGAGCCGCTGAGGCCTGCCGGCGTTTGAAGTCTGCCGGCTACATGCTGGTGGTGGTAACCAATCAGCCGGATGTGGGCCGCGGCACCCAGACCCAGGAGGTGGTGGAGGCCATGAACGATCAATTACTCCAGTGGATCCCCGAAATTGACCGGGTTGAGGTCTGTTATTCTCCCGGGAGAGGCATCTCCCATCCAGACAATCGCCGCCGCAAGCCGGAACCCGGCATGCTGTTGGATGCGGCGGCGGCCCTGGAACTGGATCCTCGCCTGAGCTGGATGGTGGGCGACCGGGCGGGAGACATCGACGCCGGCCATGCCGCCGGTTGCCGGACCATTTTGGTGGCTCCTCGTCCTGCCGAAACCCACTCCCAAAAGGCTCCGCACCACACCGCCAACTCCCTCGACGAGGCGGCCGGCATTATTCTGTCTAGCCTCCCGCCCCTTTAACCAACATCCTCACCCCCACATGAATACCCTTCAAGAACTCGATGTTCAGATCTATGCCGACGGCGCCGACAAATCGGGAATTCTCGATCTCTACGCCCAACCCTTTATCAAGGGGCTGACCACCAATCCCACGCTGATGCGCAAGGCTGGCATCGCGGACTACGAGGGATTTTCCCGGGATATTTTGCAGAGCGTCACTGACAAGCCCATCTCGCTCGAGGTGCTTACCGACGATCCGGCTGAGATGAAGCGCCAGGCCCTGAAAATCGCCTCTTGGGCAGACAACGTCTACGTCAAGATCCCCATCACCAACTCGGAGGGAAAATCCAGCCTACCATTGATAAAGGAACTCGCTGTCGAAGGCGTGAAGCTCAACATCACGGCGATCCTGACCTTGGATCAGGTCGCAGGCGTAGCTGATACCCTGAACCCGGCAGTCCCTGCCGTGGTTTCGGTTTTCGCCGGACGGATTGCAGATACCGGAGTGGATCCGATACCAATCATGCAGGAATCCAAGACCATGCTTAGGGAGCTTCTCAAGGCGGAGTTACTTTGGGCCAGCGTGCGCGAGGTTCTCAACATAGTGCAGGCCGCCGAAAGTGGCTGCGACATCGTCACAGTCCCCCATTCCATCCTCGCCAAGGCGGGCAAACTGCTCGGCATGGATCTGGGGGAGCTGTCCCTCGACACCGTGCGCATGTTCGCACACGATGCCGAGGCCGCTGGCTATACTCTCTGATCCTGCCCGCGTAGCAGTTGATTTTCTACCCGGGCAGGTCGAATCCGGTCAGTTCCTGACGCGCCAGACGGGGGCGACGCTGTCGATGTGGGTGTAGCCGGTCACGGTTGTGCCGTTCATCGTCCAGACCCCGAGCACTCCGCTGGCGTCATGGCGCCACAGGATGTCCTCGTGCCTGTCGCCGTTGAAGTTACCCGTGCCGGTGATCGAGTAGTCCGTGTCGACTGAGGATATCGACACATAAGTCGATACGCTTGAGCCATTCATTACCCAGACGCCCACTTCGCCGAAGGTCGTGTGGCGCCAGATCAGGTCGATGTGCCCGTCTTGGTTAAAGTCACCCCAGGTCGCTAGTTCGTAGGCCAAGTCCACCGTGCCCAAGTCGGCAAAGGTCGTAAGGCTGGTGCCGTCCATCAACCACACGATGGCTTGGCCCGTGGAGGTATTGCGCCACAGAATGTCCTCATGGCCATCCCGGTTAAGGTCGAGTTTGAGCTGAGCCTACTCCTCTTCATCCTCGGGTTCACCATTTTTGGAAAGGTGATATTCGCTGCTGACCGCATCGATGCGGGCGTAGCCCGTGACAGCAGTGCCGTCCAGGGTCCAGGCACCCACCTCTCCCGTTGAGGTGTGACGCCACAAGATGTCGACCTTGCCGTCGTCGTCATAGTCCCACACTCCGCTGAGCACATAGTCGGAGCCGGCCGAAGAGATGCGTGCATAGCTGTTGATGATCGTGCCCGTCATCAGCCAAGCCCCCACTTCTCCGGAAGGAGTATGGCGGAAGATGATGTCGGTCTCACCATCTGCGTTGAGGTCGCCCGTGCCGCGCACCTTGTAGTCACTGCTGACCGCTCCCAACACGGTATAGCTGTTGATGGTAGTCCCGGTCATCAGCCAGATACCCACCGTGCCACTCGGTCGGTGGCGCCAGATCAGATCCGGGCTACCGTTGCCATCAAAGTCACCCGTGCCATTGAGTGCATGGTCTGAACCCACTGGGCCCATGTCGGCTCCGGACTGGAAGACACCGTCCTGCATCAGCCAGATAACCAGTTGGCTCTGTTGCTGGTGGCGCCAGAGTAGGTCAGCGTAGCCGTCAGTGTCGAAGTCGGCCGCGCCGGCCAGAGACCACGAAGGATCGATCTCGCTAAGGGCCGCGGACTCGGTCAGGCCCGAGGCCCCGCTCAGCCAGTAGCGTTATTCGCCGGTCTCCAGGTTGCGCGCGATCACGTCGTTGATTCGGTCCAGGTTGAAGTCACCCATCGCCTCGATCCATCAGCCAACCGGAATCGACATGAGTTCACTCGCGTTGCCGTCCAACTCGCGCAGGCTGCGCCGCCCGCTGCCCACGTCCTGCCACAGCACCTCACCAATGGCGTCACCGTCCATGTCGCCAGCAATCGGCAGGTCAGACGGCACGATGTCATCTACTTCAATCCACATGGAAATGCCCCGTCCCGCCGAGGCGGTGACAACATTGGTCGCAAGCTGGAAGGGTTCGGTATGCCACGTGAAGATCAAACCCGACCCAGCCTTCCTACGCGACAATCGTATACCCAAATTCAGGTATTCCCGAGAATAGGGTGGAAAGTCACTACCGCCCACTGGACGGGTTTAAATCGCCCCCCAGACAACGGCAACCTCCACATTTTCATAGTTGTCTAACAAGAATTGATAGCCGACCAGGCCAGTATTCAAAGCTCAAATCCAACCCCTGAAATTCAGCTCGACTCGCCCCGGGTCGCTGCCTCTGTTCGGAGCTGGGCAAAGGGTTCTTCCCATCCCCTCGCCCATCATGTTACCGGCTGCAAGGGTCAACACCGACCTCGCCTGCCCAGCTCCCTCTAAACTGCATGCATGAATACTGATACCAATTCACTCCAAACCACCAACGAAGCACTCAAGGATCTTTTCACTGAGAGGTTTTCCTCAGCGAACGTGGTGGGAGGCAAAGCCGACATGTTGTTTGCGGAAATTGACCGGCGAATCGGATCAATTGATTCCAATATGGAGGGTTTCCTCGATAGTGAAAATCAACGTGATCTCTCCCTCAAATTCCACTGGGGGCACAACCACGATTTCGGCAACGGAGCGTCTTACCAAGGCCTGATGGGCGACCGGCACCTTGATATCATCTCAAAGTTTGTCAGCAGTTACCAACTGCCCGTCGATTTGAGCGGAAAAAACGTCCTCGATATCGGGGTATGGACGGGAGGCACTTCGCTGCTACTCGCCGCCATGGGAGCGAACGTCACCGCACTTGAGGAAGTTAAGAAATATGCGGAAATGGTGAACATCCTAGCCAGCACCTTTGGCCTGAATTCCCAGGTAAAGTGTTTGCCGATGGGTCTTTATGATGCGTTGCCGATGTTTGCCGATTCATTCGACTATGTGATCTATTCCGGCGTGCTCTATCACGTTTCTGACCCCCTGCTGTCGCTGCGGTTGATCTTCACGGCATTGAAGGACGGCGGGATTTGCTTCGTAGAAACCTTGGGCTACCCGTCGCCGGATTCGGTCTGCCATTACGAAGGACCGGCGATCACGCACAATGATGGTAGTTCGCGGCAGAGCCTGAATCGAGGGGGATGGAATTACTTCATGCCCTCACCTTCCTGCCTGCGGTCATGGTGCAGTGACGTTGGATTCCAAGAGGTTGAGGTTGGAGATCCCGACCCCGCACTGCGAATACTGGCATCGGCCAAGCGAACAGACTTCACGGATTTCTGCCGCGCCGGATTCTCCCTGCCCCGCTGCCGCTAGGAATCAGGCGAGTTCTCCACTGAAAGTGGGTAGCATGGAATTCGAATACGATCTCCCTCTTCCCCAACGCACCCGTGACGGTCGCCTGCGCGTTATCGGGTGGTGCGTGGACACAGGTAAATGTGCGATCCGGCGGGCTAGACTGAGAATCGGGAGCTGGGAGATACCCGCCCATACGGGGATCAGTCGTGCGGATGTCGTTTCATATCTCAACGCGCCGGAATCGCTCCGTCCTGGAATCGAGTTTCGGTTCGAGCTGCCTCTCGGAACTCACGATCTGCACTTCGAGGTTCAAACCGAACCCTCTCCGGAATGGATTTGTGTCACATCTTTGTCGGTGGTGATCGAGCCCCCCCCCTTGACCCCGGAGGAATTGCGAACTGATCCCGACAAACTCGTGGCTTTTCAGCTCGGTATCCACGCGAAACATCCGCCGAAGCCCGTGTCTTTCCCAGATTTGCCGCACCGCCCCCATAACAACTATCCCCGTCTGAGCCTCGTCACTCCCAGCTACCAACAAGCAAGGTTCATTGGACAGACTATCAAATCAGTGGAAACGAACGATCTAGCCGGGGTGGAACACGTAATCATGGACGGAGGTTCCACCGATTACACCCGGGAGTTGCTACAGGGTCAAAATTACCCCCATCTGAGGTGGTTTTCAGAGGCCGATCAGGGGCAAGCTGACGCGATTCAAAAAGGCTTCGCCCAAACCCGCGGTTCGGACTCGGACCTCATGGCGTGGATCAATTCCGACGACTTTTATATCCCGAGGGCTCTGGACTTTGTGCGCTCCTTCTTCCACGAACACCCGGAGGTCGACGTAGTCTACGCCAACAGGATTGTAGTCGATGAAAAAGGGAACGAAATCAACCGGTGGTTCTTGCCTCGACATGACCCGGAGGTGTTGAAACTGAATGATTATATCCCTCAGGAAACCTTGTTCTGGCGACGGCAGATCTGGAATGAGGTGGGCGGATTGAATCCGCGATGGCAGTTCGCGCTCGATTGGGATCTACTGCTCCGTTTTCAGGAAGCCGGAGCCCGTTTTCATCACCTGCCGGAATTCCTGGGCTTGTTCCGAGTCCATTCCGCGCAGAAGACCTCCGCGCAAATGGCGCAGATCGGACAAAAGGAGATCGATCAATTACGCCGCCGAACTTTCGGACGAGACCTCACTCAGGAGGAAATAACCTACCACCCGGCACTCACAGCCTTTCTTCGAGACAGCTACCACTCTCAGCGACAAGCGGAGTCCGCTGGTTAACTCCGTGATGGGTTTCCCCGACCTCAAGTCCCTCAAATTCAAAGCGGGGTAATCATTTGGTTTTATTTATCAGAATCCCCTTAACTTCAACATTGGAAGTAACTTAGCGTGCACTAATGAATCTGACTTGGAACGCCAGTTCTGGTGTTTACCGTTTTCAACGAGATGTCCAAATCCTCTGCCGATTCCCTCTCCCTGGACGAGCTGGAGACCCTCGTTAGGGACCTGCGGCGAGAGGTTGTCATCGAAAAAACTCGAGTCCTTGAGCTGCAAGACCGTATCCAGCAACAACAGACCGAAAACAGCGAAGCCGTTAGTCTTCTTGGCCAAGCCGAAAACCTGCTGGAGCACAAAATCGCCTACATTCTAAAACTCGATGACTCGTTGAACCGCCGTATCCGGGAATTGGAGGAAGAATGTGATCGAAAGTCTGAAGAGATTGAAAACCGGGGCTCTCGCATCGGAGAATTGGAGGCAACCGATGAACGCAATCGGACGGAACGAGACAAAATCATCAAGGACCTCGCGGCGAAGCTGGAGACTGCTAACCAGGAGATCGGCAAAGTCCACAGCATCGCGCGAGAAATCGACCAACAGCGACATGAGCAAGCGCAGGCTCGAACCCAAGCCGAGAAGCAACAAGCAACCACCGCGGAACGTCTCCAAAAAACCGAGTCGGAAATCGAAGGCCTGCGTCTAAATCTCGAAGAGAGCCGCCAACAGGTCACCGCAGCCAAAAGCACAATCAGTGACTTGGAAAATAAACTTAGCGAACTGCGGCAGGAGCTATCACAAACGCAAAACCAGCTCGATCAAGAAGAGTCCGCGCTGAAAGGCGCCACCCAAAGACTGGACACCATTGAGTCATCTCTCTGGTGGAAGCTCGGCCAACTCTGGCGAACCCTGTTCGGCCCCAAGCTATGATCAGCCCGGAATTCGGACTGGAGACGCCCACTCCACTCGCCCCGAGTCCTCACTACATGCGTCTTGAAGGGTGGGGCTTCATTCCCGGCCAGGAAAGTCCCTCAGTCGCCCGCCTCCGTATCGGCGAGTCGGTGCATGCGCCAGAATCCATCACCCTACGGGAGGACGTAGCCGAGAGATTTCCAAACGACCCTTTCGCGTCTCAAAGCGGCTTCCTCTTTGTCGTTCTGCTGCCGGCGGGAATGCACGAGGGCGTGTTGGAGTTTTCTGCCGATGACGGAAACACCTGGGTCGAAGCCCGCGATCTTGCCATTCCCGTCTCACCACATCCGTTGATGGGAGGATTTGAACCCGCGGGCATTGACGGAAAAATCACCAAAACAACACGACTTGCCGGGTGGTGTTGGCATCCCGAACTTGAGATCGACTCTGTGGTGTTGTTGCAGGGCGATGTTGAGGTTCCACTGCTATTGAAACAGGAGCGACCGGATGTCGCCGAGCGTTTCCCTGATCAACCCGAAGCGCGGTTTGCAGGGTTCATGACCGCCGAGAACTTACCTAGAGGTCGTGGAAAAATCCGCCTTCAGGTAACGACAACATGCGGACGCGTTTGCTTCCTCGACTCGGGATATGAAGCCGACATCAAAACGGGCGCTTTTGCCCCACTTCGCGCCCCTCCCGAAATGTGGGAACTTAAGCTTCCACCAACGGAAGTATCTGATGAGCAAAGATCCATCGGCGATAAGATTCCCTCAGGACCATCAAATGTTCTGTTCGTGCTACACGGCAATTTCGCCACAAACAGTGCCTATCACGTCACTGCCCTGGCTAACGCGCTCATCGCCCTAGGATACGATTGCGTGGTCGCGGTGCCCCGCGACGGCGAAACCATCGGAGCTCAGCTCGATGCTCGCTTTCTTTCTCTGGAGTTTTCCGAGATCGATAGTCTACTCAACCTGTTTCGCGACGGGCATGGTCCAAGGGTGACTCATCTCTGGACCCCTCGGGAGCACCTGAGGACCTTTTGGCAGCAAATCGACGAGAGATACGAATCTTCACTCGTCGTTCATCTTGAGGACAATGAAGACGTATTGGTAGCTGATCACCTCGGCATGACTGTCGATGAGTTAAATGCGCTATCCGCTTCCAAGCTCGACGATCTTATCCCTGAAAATCTCAGTCACCCGCATCACTCGAGGGAATTGATGCAAGCAGCCGCCGGCATCACCGCGATATACGATTCATTGCTGGAGTTGATTCCTTCCAGCTTGCCGCAACTTGTATTTTGGCCGGCTGCGACTGAAGCATTCGCCCAGCAAGAGCGAAACCTGCCCCTAAGGCGCCAATTGGGAATATCCGATGAACAGACCGTGATTTTCTATCATGGGAATACTCACAACACCAATGTATCTGAGGTCGGGGAACTTTATCGCGCTGTGGCGGAGTTGAATCGACGAGGCCGCTCGACCGTGCTGGTGCGGACCGGACGTGACACCCCAAAGTTCGAGGAAACGTTTGGATCACTACTGGGGTCCAAACTCGTGCATCTTGGCTTTATCAAACGCGCCGAAGATCTGCCTACGTTAATGAGCATGGCCGATTTTTTCGTTCAGCCCGGCTCGCCGGGCGCTTTCAACGATTTCCGCTTCCCTTCCAAACTACCCGAATTCTTCGCTTTGGGCCAACCGGTGATCCTACCTGCCTCAAATTTGGGCAAGGTGGTGCGGCATCTCAAGGATGCCTTCGTCCTGCCCGATGCCGATGCATCTGCCATCGCCGACGCCATTGACACGATCAGCACAGATCAGTCCCTGCAAGAGCGGTTGGCTGCCGGAGCCGCTCAATTCGCCCAAACTCATTTTTCATGGACGCGTAGCGCCGAAAGCCTGATCGGCTTCTATCGCGAAGTTGCCCAACTTCAGGAACCCGACGAGCGGGCAGTTTCCGTCGCCCAAATTGTGAACCGATCTTTCGATCAGAAATAGTCTTGTTGTGGTTCGATTTAGGACGTCACGTTTGAGCGCTTATGCCTGAGGGCTCCACCAACTCGCGACATACGGATGACGTCCGTGAGCATTATGACTCACGGGTAAAGCCGCTATCATCTCTAGCGAAAGGATACCGCCGGCTGCTAGCTCGTTATTACAACGTGCTGATTCCGTCGGACAGTTCGGTGCTGGAGGTGGGATGTGGAACCGGCGAACTGCTGAAAAACCTCTCCGTCAATCGTAGGATAGGCATCGATCGCTCCGGATCCCAAATCGAACGCGCCCGCACCAACGATCCCGATTCAGAATACATAGTGGCAGAAGGCGAATCCTTCACCACGTCGGACGATTTTGAATACATCATCGTATCCGACACCATCAACTACGTCGAGGATGTGCAGCAGCTTTTTGCCCATCTTCGCAGCCAATCGCACCCGGCCACCCGCCTTTTGGTGAACATGCCCAATACGTTGTGGCGGCCGCTTTTCAGCTTGGCTCAGGTTTTAGGTTTACGGGCTTCTCAACCCAATAACAGTTGGCTTTCCGGCAAGGATGTGGAGAACTTGCTGCACCTGGCGCAATGGGAAGTCATCAAGACCCAACCGCGTGCTTTGATCCCCTTCTCGGGGGGCTTTATTGAAAGGCTGATCAATCGTTGGCTTGCCCCCATTCTCCCCTGGTTTTGCGTAACGCAATTTGTCGTTGCCCGACCGAAGGTGTTGCAACGTTCCGCTGTCCACCATCCCAAGCAAGGCGAGATATCCGCTGCTGAGATTACAGTCTCAGTGGTAGTGCCCGCGCGTAATGAGGCCGGTAATATCGAAGCGGCCATCACCCGCACCCCCGACATGGGCAAGTGGACCGAGTTCATCTTCATCGAAGGCGGGTCCAGTGATAATACCTGGGAGGAAATTCAGCGCATCCATCGGGAATACCCGGGGCTGAAGATCAAAATCATGCAGCAGACCCAAAAGGGCAAAGGCAACGCCGTGCGGGAAGCATTCGCTGAGGCCGAGGGTGACATCCTCATGATTCTCGATGCCGACCTCACCATGCCACCGGAAGAGCTGCCCAAGTATGTCGACGCGATTCTGGATGGGCACTGTGAATTCGCCAACGGATGCCGCTTGGTCTACCCCATGGACGATGAGGCGATGCGTTTCCTCAACATGATCGCCAACAAGTCATTCGGTATCACGTTCTCGTGGCTGTTGGGCCAACCCATCAAGGATACGTTGTGCGGCACCAAGGTGCTCAGTAGGGTGAACTACGAACGCATCGCCGAAAACCGTGCCTACTTCGGTGAGTTTGACCCGTATGGCGATTTTGACCTGCTTTTCGGAGCCGATCGCTTGAACCTGAAGATTCGCGACATCCCCATCCGCTACAAGGATCGCACCTACGGAACCACCAACATCAATCGCTGGACCGGCGGCATGTTGCTGCTGCGGATGGTGATTTTCGCCGCCCGCAAACTTAAGTTTGTCTGACGATTTCCCTACTTAACCAAGAGCCCATGCCCCTTTACGACTTTAGCCATCTGGAAATCGATCGCACGATCTCCCCTCGAGACACTATGATCGTGCCCGGTCGGGAGGATCAGTATTTCGAGATCGGCCACCGCGCACTCGAAATCGTCGAATTTGCAGCGCAACTTTGTGACAAGCCTCATTTCCCCAACATCCTTGATTTTGGCTGCGGATACGCGCGCGTGCTGCGTTGGCTGCGTCCCCAACACCATTACGCCGAGATCACCGCGTGTGAGCTGGATCAATCCTGCATTGATTTCTGCGCCAAACATTGGGGGGCACTTCCCGTTCTCTCGTCCACCGATGTTTCCGAGATCAACTTCGATCGAAAGTTCGACCTGATCTGGTGCGGATCGGTTTTGACCCACTTGGACCAGGAAGCATGGGAGAAAACGTTCGATTTCCTGGTGGAATCAACGGCCGAGTGCGGCGTCATCATCCTGACACTGCAGGGGCGCTATTTTGCCAGCGCTCTGGCTGACAAACAGCCCTACATCGCTGACGACGTGGATAAGGCCGCTTTGCTGGCCGATTTCAAAAAAGAGGGGTTCTCCTACCAGAACTACTTTGATCGGCATGCGAACGATTACGGTATCGCCCTCACCTCTCCCCAATGGGTGACCCGCCAGATCGAGAAGCATACCAACCTCATTCTTCGATCCTACATCGAAGAATCCTGGGGCATGCAGGACGTGGTTGTCCTTTATAAGACCGAGGATTATTTTGCCGAAGTGGTCTGAGGATTATCAGACTCGAACTCGGCTCCCAGAAGCCACACTTGATCAAAGGCCGAGTGGCCGGAAACTCCCGGCAGGATGCTCAAAAATACGCGCTCAGCAGCGCCCTGCACCTGAGGCACTATGATCTCTCGGCGGTCTTCTCCTTCCCCGGGCAGAAAGAGCTCCACGTGCCGCATATCGCGTTCGCGCGACCCATTGCCAAACTCCACTACCACCGCCGCTCCATCAAAGTCCCGATGAACGAAAGCATCGGGACTGACGATCAAATCAAATGACCAAGTCCCTCGCTGGCCGGGCACCGGAAAATACAACTCGGTCGGAGCATGAACCAGCAACGCATCTTGCCCGGCAAAATTTCCCGTCCGAAAACCGTGAGGAAATCGCCCCTGGACTGGGATAACCCCCAGAAAATCCAGCGCCTGCTCCTGCTCTGCCCCTTCGATGCGCAGTTCCTCGGTGGCGGTCGAATCAAGGCTCCCAACCAAGGGCTGAATTCCCGGGTAGGAGTTCCGAGCGGTTACGTCAAAAAAAGCGGCTCGTTGATCGGCTTGGACAAATACCTGCACCACGTCCAACCACGAAATGACTGGCTCGGGCCAGAGGCTGAGTTGAGCCACCCGCCGCGAAATCCATTCAGGGTGCCGAGCCGCTTCTCCACTCACCACCAAAGCCGCCACATTCTCATCGTGAAGAAGTGCGATGCTCTCATCCACGATGGCCGGATGATAAAACATCTGGGCATCAGGGATCATCAGCATTCGCCGATCTGTATAAAAGGCCAGGGAGCTTTCCCAATCGCCCATTTGCGCTACAACCACATCATCCGGTCGGGTGGCATCCCGGAGGAATTCGGCGAGTCCAACATGCGGCGGTTGCGCTCCTTCCTGGAGCTTAAACAAACCGGATCGGTAAAGCCGCAGCTGGCTTCCCAACAGGAAGAGAAACACGCCGAATAACATGGCGCGCGTGACGACCGATATTCCAGGGCGATCCCACCAAAACGCCAAGCCACTCGCAACGGCCACGACCAGACCGACAGCGCAGGCATAAAAGTAGTAGTCGTGAGCATGATACAGGTTCGTAAAGATCACCTGAGCACCCAGAAAGCTAAGCATACCCAACCCGCAGAGTTTACGTGCCCGTCCTTCCCACAGCGAAACCGCCAGACCCAAAACCAACACAACGGGATTGATCACAATTTCCCACCAATGGTTTCCCAATTGCTGCCAAGTCGATAGGGACAGCTTTTCTTCCCATTCTCCAAAATTGAATCCGACCAACTGACCGGAGATCAGGAAGTGGGCTATCGGGTTGGCTGATTTCACGCCGTCCGCATACTTGACCCAAATGAACCCCACCAAAAGGAGCGGAAATCCGATACCAGCCGCTTCCACGGTTAATCGACGAAAACGGTTCGGATCGCGGAGCCAGAGATCTCGCAACCACAATGCTGCCCAGGGCAAACACGCCACTGCCCAGGTCGTCGGCTTCACCAACACCGCAATCAATCCAAATCCAAGAGTGAGTCCGAGGTGAACCTCACGCTCGGACTCACGATAGCGCAGGAGAGACCAAAGAAACCAAACCGAGGCACTCCATGCCATCGATTCAATCAAAACCGCCCGGGAATAAAACCACATCACCGGCGTCGTAAGCACCACACATCCCACCAGGACACTGGCGCTGCTGCTCAGCCCGGCACGATTCAACAAAAGCAGGAGGCCGAGCCAACCCAACCAAAACGCGATCACAC
>JANQKV010000037.1 GCA_028280945.1 Opitutaceae bacterium | reverse complement strand
CACCGAGACCCTGGGTTGGGCGCTGGAATGGAGCAGTGACAACATGGGGTCGGTGCATCGCGACAATGGCCGACTTATGCTTTCGCAACTGATTCCCGTAAACGGTGGCAGCACGGCGTGGATCGGGCTCCACGACGACACCCTGTTTGAAGTCTACCGCCAAGCCGGCGTGACCGTCGTGCAGGAGCCGGAGAATTGGAACTGGGGCTACGAAATGAAAGTCGCCGACCCTGACGGCAACATCCTGTGGTTGGCCACGGGACCGAGGGACGACCTGCCGCAGCGAACGTAGATTGAGCCTATTGGAAAACCCTGATCGCTCGGGCCAGCAACGGAGGAGCTTTGCCAATCATGTGGCGCGGATGATGGATCAGTTTGATGGGACGGGTGATTTGCAGGTTTCCACGAGCGATCTACTCGGCGCGCAGGGCGATCGTAGGTTCAACTTTGGTGGCACGAAGCGCCGGCAAAAAACACGCTATGACCGACACCACGGCAAGCGCACCCGCGACCCCGATCAGGATCAGGGGATCCCGTTCGTCGACTCCAAACAGCAGGGACGAGATGAACCGACCGAGCCCAAGTGCCCCAAGCCCACCCAGCACCAGTCCAAAACCGGTCAGAGAAAGCCCGTTCCGCAAAACCTGCCAAAGCACGTTGGGTTGACTCGCCCCCAAGGCGCGGCGAATTCCGATCTCTCGGGTGCGCTGGGTAACCGCATATGAAATGACCCCGTAGATGCCAATCGCAGCCAACAGGAGCGAAACGCCCGCGAACAATCCAAACAACGTCACTCGGAAACGACTGTTACTGAGTGAATCGTTTTTTATATCCTCAAGCGCTTTCAACTCCGTGATGGCCTGATCGGGGTTGATGGTGCGCACGGCGGAGAGGATCGCCGGTCGAAGCAACGTCGTATCGATTTCACTCCGAACAACAACCGATTGTTGATAAGCTGCGTTCTGATAGTTTGTCACATACATGCCGGGAGTTCCCCGGTTTTGTCGGCGCAGTCCGCCCACCGCCTCATTCCACACGACACCCACCACTTCCCAGGCGATTTCAGCCCCGAGCTGGCTTTTGCCCGGCACGATCTCTTGGGCGATGATTCGCTTTCCGATCGGATCCTCTCCGGCAAAAAAGCGGTCCACCAACCGTTCGTTGATAACGGTGACTGGAGATGATCCCCGGGTGTCGGTCTCCCGCAGGGGGCGACCCCGCCGCAGGTTCATTCCCAAAGTCTGAAAATACGACGGACTCACCATCTTGTAGAAACACACTTTGCGATCGGATGACGCTCCGGCATCCTGACCCGCGATCTCGAACGGCACCCCAAAACCCCATCCCCTCATGGGTAAAGACGTGGTCATTGCCACTCCCGTCACCCCGGGCAGGGCTTCGATTCGAGACCTTATATCACCAAGATAGGTATTCAATTCGACCGGGTCGGGATACTGTTCCGGCGACATGGGCAGGCCGAAGGTAAGGACATTGGCCGAATCAAACCCTGGGTCTACCTCCCCCAGCTTGCTGAGGCTTTGCATAAGGAGTCCCGAACCCGCGAGCAGAACAAAGGCGAGAGCGATTTCTCCCACCACCAGGACATTACGCACCTTGGTTAGCGTCGGGCTGCTGCCCGCCCCGCCGCCACCCTGCCGCAGGGAGGAGGTCAGGTTCGGGCGCGCCGCATGCAACGCCGGCAACAACCCTACTCCGACCCCCGTCAGCAGCGTGAGGAGAAACGAAAACCAAAGGACCGGCTGGCTTAGACCAATCACGGCCTCCGAAGGCAGCGCAAACGGAGGCAGGGCGGCTTGGAATCCCTCCAACGCGAGCTGACCTATCAGAATCCCCAACCCACCTCCCAACAGCGCAAGGACCAGGCTTTCCGTTAGGAACTGTCGGACCAGCACCTTGCGACCAGCACCAATGGCGACCCTTATGGAAATCTCACGCTCCCGCCCAACCGCCCGCATCAAGGACAAGTTCGCCAGGTTGGCACAGGCGATGAGTTGAACCATGCCCACCGCGGCGAACAGTGTATAAAAGGACCGACGCAAATCGTCCCCGACCACAACCTCGGAGAATGCATCGACGGCGACCCCCGAATCCTCGTTCGACTCCGGAAAGCTCTCCGCCAGGCTCGCCCCGATCGCGTCCATCTCCGCCCGGGCCATTTGCAAGCTCACGCCTTCCCGCAGCCGGGCAAACGAACCCAACCAGTGAAAGTCACGGGTCATGTTCTCGGGTTTGAAGGCCAGCGGCCGCCAGAGCCGGGCCGATTGACGTTCGAACGGGACGTTCTGAGGCAGCACCCCAATCACAGTGTGGGGGGTCCCGTTGAGGTGGATGGAACCTCCGACAATGTCAGCCACTCCCCCGAACTGTGATTGCCACAGGCCATGGCTGATTACGACCACTTGGTCCTTTCCAACCTGGTCCTCTCCCTCGACAAAGGTTCGGCCCAATGCGGCCCGAACCCCAAAGATATCAAAATAGCGTGCCGACACCCGCTCTTCGGGGATTTGAACCGCTTCCCCCATCTTGGTCAGCGAAACCGAATCGCTCCAATGGGCAGCCATGAAATCGAAACAGGTGTTCTGACTTTGCCAATCGAGGAAATCCAAAGTCGAAATGCCGTTGAGCCCGCCTCCCGGCGAGACGGTCAACACCCGAACAATCCGATGAGATTCCGCGTAGGGCAGAGGACGCAAAAGCACACCGTGGACCAGGCTGAAGATCGCCGTGTTGGCCCCGAGACTCAGGGCCAGCGTCGCCAAGGCGACAACCGTGAAACCCGGGCTCCTCCGCAACTGCCGGCCGACCAGACGAAGATCCCGCCAAATACCATCAATCATCCGGGTGCCCCAGGTGTCGCGGACACGTTCTGCCACTTGATCAACCCCACCGAAATCGGTCCGCGCCATTCGCCGGGCAGCTTCCGCATTCATTCCCGCCGCCACGTTGCGCTCCATGGCCATCGTCAGGTGATGCTCCAGCTCCTCCTTCATCTCGGCATCCAATCGCCGGCGTCGAAAAAGGTTCACGATGGCGCGGTATAGACGGTGGATGGTTTCCATGGCGCAGGCCCTCCGGGATTTTCCCATCAGCTCTCGTTGGTGAGAATGTCCGCGATGGCCGCGGCCATCGCCTGCCAATTCTCCTGTTCGGACTCGAGCCGCTTCCGGCCCAACCGGGTGAGCGAGTAATACTTCGCCCGGCGATTGTTTTCCGAAGTTCCCCACTCCGACTTCAACCACCCCTTCTGCACCATTCGGGCGAGCGCCGGGTAGAGCGACCCCTCCTCGACGCGCAGCACATCACGCGAGATGAGATGAATCTTTTGGGCAATGCCCCAGCCGTGATTGGGCTCCGCGCGCAGCACCCGCAATACGACCATTTCCAATGCCCCCTGGGGGAAGATGTGTTTTGTCATGGGTTTCCCTAGTTGTATGAGGGAAAGCACGTCTTCCCCTATTTGGTCAAGGGGAAAGTGTTCTATAAGGTCAACACACCAGACCCGCTGACCGTGCTTTACAGACCAGTCGCACTGACACCTCACGGCGGAGTGGGTTGGCTTCAGTAATCCACAGCTGAAGCCTTACCCGAACCGATACAGCAATGCCTGCACCCGTTCTCCCGATTGATCGGCAATCGCACGAAAACTTGCTGAGATCATCGAGTCGCCTGCCACGCGCTCCCAAAACTCCAACGCCCAGCGCGCCGCCACGGTCCATGATTCCGCTTGTGCCGGGGTGGGTGGTACAGGCGCAAAACGTCGCTCGACCAATTCTCCTCCGGCGGCCGGCGCCCACAACATCGGCAACATATCGTATGTCGGAGCTATGGACAGCGGACTATCATCAGTAAGCCAAAACGCCAGGTTCCCGGCATGCATGTCGGAGTTGCCAATCAGTTCGCCCAGCATCGATCGTCGGACAACCGCTTCCACACTTTCCAAGTCAACGAACCCCCTGCCGGCGAGCGCAGTGACGGCATCTTCCCACCGGGCTGCATCTGAATAGTCTATGGCTGCCTGCAACGCCGCCAAAGAAACCACTCCGCGACGTCCAAAATCACCCGTGCGGTCGAATCTGGGCACTTCCAGAAATCGACGACCACCAGCATCAAGCACCCGGGCACCACCCAGCGCCTCACCTGTTTCCGATAAGATCGCCAATGCATGACCCTCCGCCGCCAGCAAATCGGCCCAACGTCGGCCAGCTTGGGATTCCATCGGAGGGGAAAACTTCACCAATACCGCTCGACTGGCAGCACCGGAACTTGAGCCGACCCGAGTGAGAAACTTTGGTTGTTCACCGCCTGCGGAGGATCCTGGCAGGCCAGCTTCCATCGCGGCTGCCGCCAGTCGGGGGTAAACCGATTCCACTTCGGATTTACCGACTACACCGGCTGAATCGATTTGATTGGCCAAAGCGATCCGCAATGGACCTTCGCCCATGACCAGATCTCCCGGTAGATCCGACCCCTCGGTCTGCAGAAACGTGATGGTTTCGTCGTCACCCCACCGGCCAATGTCGGTTGGCAGCCCCAACCCAGCACCTACTCGCAATCCGATCGCACGGCCGACGAACCCTTGGGGACGGAGGTCACCGAGAAAGAAAGGGAAACCGTCCATCCACCCATCAGCATCTGCTACAAGGTTGGCCCACGCTGGCCGACCATCAGCCCAAGTAAGTCGATAACCGCCATGAAAGGCTTCGCACTCCGCCCATTCGTGGGCCCGTCCGTTTTCGTCGATCCGGTGAATCGGCCATCGCATTCCAACCGAACGGATCGACCGGCGCAAGGCGTAGCGTGACCGTCGTGCACCGCCGATTTGCACAATGCTATGTGCCGTGCCCGTTTGAGTGAGCAATTGAGACACTCGCGATCGCGCCACCCCTCCCAATGCGGCCAGTTCAATGGCCGTCAAAGGACCAGACACCTGCAAACGCAGGGCCATATCGCGCAACGAGAATGTGACTGGACGGGCCATTTATCTCGAATTAACTAACAGATTATAATAATAGGCAACACGATATGGACCATATACATCAGGTAGACCGTATTATTAAATTAATTAACAGATAATTAGCTGATATAAATCCCATCCAAATCTCACCTAGACACCTTCAATGTTCAGGGTATTCGATTCACTCTTGACCATCGAGAGGAAGCGGGCCTTCCTCCTCTCAACGGTCGAGAGTAACCATGTCGAAGAAGAAAAACAGCCTGCTGCAAGGCACCGTTGACCTGCTCATCCTCTCGACCCTGCGAGCCGAGGACCGCCACGGCTGGGGCATACAGCAACGTATCGAACAGATCGGCAGCGAAGCGCTTTCGCTCAAACAGGGCTCCCTCTACCCCGCCCTCATCCGTCTCGGCAACGCCGGCCTGATCGAATCCGAATGGCGCACCACCGAGAATGGCCGTCGGGCCAAATACTACTCGCTCACCGCGGCCGGCCGCAAACGCCTCGAGATTGAGGTCGGCCAATGGCGGGAATTCTCCACCAGCCTCAACCTGCTGATCGAATCAGCCTGACACGATGACGCTTTTCACCCGAATCGCCCGGCTTTTCGGCCGTCGCCGCTTCGAAGATGAACTCGACGAGGAGATGCGGTTTCACCTCGAGCAGTCGATCGAGCGTAACTTGGAACGCGGCATGTCGCCCATCGAAGCCCGGCGCCAGGCCATGAAGGAATTCGGCGGCATCGACCAGGCCAAGGAAGAGAGCCGCGACGCCTGGGGCGTGCGTTTGATCACCGATTTCATCCGCGACCTGCGATACGCGGCCAAATCTCTCGCCCGCGTGCCCGGGTTCACCCTGATCGCGGTGTTTACCCTCAGCCTCGGCATCGGCGTCAACGCCATCATGTATTCATTTGTTCGTGACGCCGTGCTGAAGCCGCTGGCCCGGGACAAACAGCTCAACCTCGTGGAAATCTACAACAGCCGGGCGGATACCGATCGCGATTATCGACGTTGGAGCTATCGCGAATACGAAAACCTGCTGGCTCACGAAGGCCTGTTTCAGAATGTCGCCGCCCAATCCTTCAGTGAGCAAGCCGTCGGCCAAGGTGAGGACCTGCAAGGTCGTTTTATCTGCATGGTCTCGGCCAACTACTTCGACGTTGTGGGAGTAAAACCCATCCAAGGAAGGTTCTTCACCGACGAAGAGGCTGCGCCCGATGCGATGCAACCGGTCGCGGTCGCCAACCACACCTTCTGGCAGCGCACGGGTGGAGGGTCGGATTTCGTTGGTAGCACGATCCGGGTGAACAAAACGGAATACACTGTCATCGGAATCACCCCCGAAGGTTTCGTCGGCCTCAATACTTCCATCGGGCCCGATGTATGGTTGCCGCTGGGCATGAATGAAGCGGTGTTTGGCCGCAGTATCAAAGACGCCGTTTTGTATCCGCTAAATCTGGTCGGAAGCCTTCCCCGAGGTATGCCCCTCGAAGCTGCCAAGGCCCGTTTGGCGAGCGTGAACCAGCACCTGAACGACCAAGCCTTGCCCGAGGACAATGGACCACGCCAATTGATTATCGCGCCGCCATCACGGAACAATTTGGGCAATAACCAGCCCCGGGATGAGAGCTATCTCGAGCTATTCGCCATCCTCTCCATGTGCCTCGCGGCCACCGTGCTGATTGTGGCGTGCCTGAATCTCACCAACATGATCCTGGCCCGCGGCACCAACCGTCGAAAAGAGATCGCCATTCGCCTCTCCTTGGGTGCCTCGCGGGGACGCATTGTTCGTCAACTCGCCACTGAGGGCATGTTGCTTTCCCTGCTGGGGGGAGCCGTGGGACTCTATCTCAGCTACTGGGCCGGTGAAGCCATGCTGGCGTTCGCATTGGAGTTTTTTGCGGCCAGCAAGTTTGTCCTCAGCGTCCAGCCCTACTTCGATGTTTCCATCATTGGGGTCACCCTCGCGTTCTGCGCTCTCGCAACGTTGGCCGCCAGCCTGGGCCCCGCCCTGCGCATCACCCGCCCCGACCTCGTCGAGGACATCAAACGACAAGGTTCCGGCGGGGGCGCGGGATCGAATTGGCGTCGATTCTTCTCCCTCGGCAACAGCTTGGTCATGCTCCAGATCGCGCTGTCGCTCGCGATGTTGTTCGCTGCCGCGCTTTTTGTGCGCAGTGCCAACAGCATCGCATACATGGATCAGGGGTATGAGACCGAAGGCCAGGTTGTTGCCCACCTGGACTACGGATTGACCGATCTCGATGAAACCGGTCTCGAGACCCGACAAAACGAACTGCTGCGCCACATGGCGGGCGTTTCCGGAGAGGACAACGTGGCACTCTCCTCCAGTGTGCCCTACAATTTTGAGCTCAACTGGCGCCCCATCTACCGGGCCGATGGTCGACAGAACGCCACCGAGACCGATCCCTATGGCCCCAAGTTCTGGGCCGGCCACACCGCTGTCAGCGAAACCTATTTTGACACCCTGAACATCCCCGTCCTCCGCGGTCGCACCTTTACCTATGCGGAGTCCACGCAAGCCGATGGGCCCAAGGTCGCGATCATCGATACCCAACTCGCTGAGTTGCTTTTTGATGATGTCGACCCTTTGGGCCAATACATCTATCTGGGTGAAGATGCGGCCGCCAGCGGAGACCCCACTCACGCCATGGAGGTGGTGGGCATCGTGCGCAGCCCGCGGGAGGAGATCTTCCGCCGCAACGCTCCGGAACGCATCTATCGACCCTTTGGACAAGCCCGACCGCGCAACCTCTACCTGCACGTGGCTTCACGCGACGAGATACAGGAGATTGCAACGCTACGACGTGAACTGCGGCAATTCGACGATGCCACTCCGGTGCTGTTTATCCGGCCGCTGGCGAGCTTTATTGAGCTCAATATCAACACGCTGCTGATCAAAATGGCGGGAATCACCTTTGGTGTCTTCGGTGGAGTGGCTCTCGTGTTGGCCATCGTGGGAGTCTACGGCGTGAAGTCTCACGCCGTCTCTTCCCGCACCCGCGAGATTGGTATCCGCATGGCTTTGGGCGCGCGCTCGGTCGATGTGATGGGACTTATTCTGCGCCAAGGCACCCTGCAGGCGGCGGTCGGCATCGGCATCGGTGTGACCCTCGCTGTCGGCACCAGTCGGATCCTTTCGGCAATGCTCTACGAGTCGAGCGGCAGCAATACCCCGACCCTGATCGGTAGCGCGGTCATCCTGCTCGCCGCCGTGCTCACCGCGTGCTGGGTCCCCGCCCGCCGCGCCACCCGGGTCGATCCCGCCATCACCCTGCGGGAGGAGTAGCAATAAAGTTCGGAATCTTTTGGCGAGTCGGGACTCTTCCTTACAGGCGCCTGCCTGTTTGCCATGTCCGACCTCGCCACCCGATTCCACCACCAGTTTCCCAACGCCACCTATCTGGGAGCCGATCATCTCGATGGGCTGGAGCCTTTGCTGACGTCTCTTGATATTCTCGCTCCGGATGAAGTCATCGTGCGCACGGAGAAACCCGGCGAGGGCAACATGAACTTTGTGCGCCGGGTCGTTACGAATCGGCGCTCGATCATTATCAAACAGAGCCGGCCTTGGGTGGAAAAGTATCCGCAGGTCGCTGCCCCCGTGGAACGATTGGAGGCCGAGACGGCGTTCTATCGATTCGTCGCGCGAGTCCCTCAGCTGAGCGCGATGTCCCCTGCCCTCGTCACGTTTGATCCGGACAATCTGGTCATGGTCACCGAGGACCTCGGTGCCAGTTCGGACTACACCTCCGTGTATCAGTCAAAGGGTGACATCTCCTCCGAGGACACCACCGCCTTGATCGACTATCTGGTCCGGCTGCACAGAGAATCAGTTCATGGCCCTCGCGACACTTTCCCGGCCAACCAAGCCCTCAAGCAGCTCAACCACGCCCACATCTTTGACCTGCCCTTCAGAGCCGACAACGGCTTTGACTTGGACGCCGTTCAACCGGGGTTGAAACAACTGGCCCAACCGATTCACGAGGACAAAGAACTTCGCGAACGAGCAGCCGCGCTGGGTGAAATCTATCTTGGCACGGGACCGGTGCTGATTCACGGGGACTTCTATCCTGGCAGTTGGTTGAGCACCGCGGCAGGGCTCAAAGTCATCGATCCCGAGTTCGCCTATCTGGGCCACGCGGAATTCGATCTCGGGGTATTTGCCGCTCACCTCCTCGTGGCCGGGCAGCCACTTTCGAACGTCGAATCGCATCTCAGCCACTATCGTCAGCAGCGCGATATCGAAGAATCATTCGTTTGGAAATTCGCCGGAATTGAAATCATTCGCCGTCTGGTCGGCTTGGCCCAGCTTCCCCTTGAACTGACTCTGGCCGAGAAACAGGAATTGATCGGCCTCGCCAAAAACCTCGTGGCACCAACCGTCACGGCCTGACGGCATGCATCCGTTGCCCAAGTGTCACAGGGGCGGCGTTGCAGCGAAAGGTGATTGGGATTGGGTTCACGGCAGGTTATTTGTCTGCCCGCGTGATGCCCCGAGTCTCGATCTTCCTGATGATTTTGCTTTGTGTCTCAGCCATGGCTGAAACGCGCCCAATCGTCATCGCGCATCGGGGGGCTTCAGGTTACCTGCCCGAGCATACGTTGGAGTCGGCCGCCTATGCGCATGCGTTGGGCGCCGATTACATTGAGCAGGACTTGGTGATGTCGCGGGATGGTGTATTGGTCGTGCTGCACGACATCCATCTCGAAACCACCACAGACGTGGCTACCAAGTTTCCTAACCGCGCCCGGGACGACGGTCGGTTCTACGCCATCGATTTTGATTGGGCGGAGTTGCAGCAGCTCGAGGTTAATGAACGCATCAACGCGACAACGGGCCAGCGGGTTTACCCCGATCGATTTCCAATCCAGCCGGGCCCTTTCCGCCTCTGCCGCATGGAGGACCAGATCCAGCTGATTCATGGGCTCAACCAAAGCACCGGCCGCAATGCCGGGATCTATCCCGAGATCAAAAAACCCGCTTGGCACGCTGCTGCAGGCAAGGACCCGGGTGCAGCGTTATTGGCACTGCTCGATCGTTACGGCTATCGGGAAGCAACCGATCCAGTCTTCGTGCAGTGCTTCGACCCGGCCGAACTCAAGCGACTGCGCTTTGAATTGAAGACCAAGCTTCGCCTCGTCCAGCTTATCGGCAAAAACGTCTGGAGGGAGTCCACCGCCAACTACAGCGCCATGCGCACGCCGGAAGGCCTGGCCGACGTTGCGACCTACGCGCAAGGCATTGGTCCGCACCTCAGCCAAGTAGTCAAAGCTCCCAATAAACCGCCCACCTCGTTGGTTGCCGACGCGCATGCTCTCGGCCTGCAGGTTCACCCCTTCACCGTGCGCAACGACGCACTGCCAGCTGCGTTCTCCGACCTTCCCTTGCTGATTCAAGCATTGGTAGACGAAGCCGGAGTGGACGGTATGTTCACCGACCACCCAGACTTGGTTGCAGTGTGGTAAGATTAGCACCTTTCGGTAGTTGTTCGGACACCAAACGAAGTCGGATAGATCGATCCCATAATAGATTTCCGACCTCCTCAAAGGGTTCCTGTGACACTTCTGTAAACGTCCTGTCACTCGATATCGATCACGCGATCAATACCGTGCTACGTTTCCAAAAGCACTACTTCCAGCTAATCGGAGATTTCCTCAACTTCCAGCATAGTTGGAGTTATCCCCATTTCATTGTGAATAACTTGTCGGATAGTTGTGGTAGCCTTTTTGAAAAACTCATTATGATTCGAGAGTTAGGCCTAGAAAGGCTTAACAATGAGCTTTCAAAGCAAAAAGAAATCGAAGGAAGTTGTCCAAAACCGGAAGACGCCTGGTCTTTTCAGGGAGATTTCTCAATTTGTCATCGCTCTGATACTTACCTTGAGCGCACTTTTAATTACGGACTTGGGTGAAGAGGGAATCACCGGTCATTGGCCGTTCGTAACCGCGTGTCTGATTGCTTGGTTCGCAGGCAAGAGCATTCGGCTGGAAGACAACTCGGGAGGCGGATAGGAATTAGGTTCTCGATCCCTAGTCGGGTGAATAAACGAAAGAGCCAAAAGGCTAGCTTCAGCCCCATTGCATTTAACGCGCGAGCCCGAACGCGTAGATGAATGGCGCCGGGTCGAAGTATTCGCGGAACAGGGCAATCTGTCCCCCCTCCACCTGGAACAGGCCGCCGTAGGTCTGCTCGTAGCGGCGCCCCGTAGGGATGATTTTCACGTCGCCCCGCCACTCGGCAAAGACCACTTGAGGATCGCGGGTCGGGTAGAATTTCAACTGCGATGTAAAATCAGCCTCACCACTCACTTCCGGCCACGCCGCATAGTGGGCGATCAAATGCTCCCGGCCCGAGACGCGCTTCGGGAAACCTTCCGGGGAGAACGGCATGTCCTGCACCGCATCCTCCGCCCACAGCTCGGCAAAACGGTCCATGTCCTTGGTTTCCAGCGAGCCCAGAAAATCCCGGACGGCCGCTTCGGTTTGTTGGCGTTGGATGTAGGCTGCCGGATTCTTTTGGGCGTTCGCGGCGGCGGGACCAAACACCTCCCGTGTCCCCTGCTCCGCCTCGAGTTCGAACCGGTGGTAAACGATCCGCCAGTCGCCGTCGTTTTCGAAACGATAGGTATAGCGCCCGGTCACCTGCCAGTGAAGTTTCTCCACCCAGTGGTCGGCCACCACGTGCGCCGTCGCCTGAGCCGACCGTCCGGTCACGTGCAGCTGCACGTCTGAGATCTGGTGACGGGTCCGATCGAATCCCGGCAAGACGCTGGCCCACTCCGTCATGAGTTGACGGGCACTCTTCAATTCGACTTCCCCACCGGCGAGGGACGTGTAATCGACCGTGACCTCATCCGCGTAGAGGGACTCCAAGGCATCGAACTCACCGCGATCGGCCAGCGTGGCGACAGACTCAACCATCGTTTGAATGGCGGCTTCGTCCCGGGCGGCTTGCCCGGGGAGTGAGCGAAGAAATGGAGCAACCTCCGCAAGCGCCTGCTCAATCGCGGCGGTATCATCATAAAAGTCGAATTGGCTGACGTCCTCAAGCCACACGATGCGACCATTCGAACCCACACGATCAGCAAACCTGTGTGCACCCTGCGGAATGGCGGCGGACTCCGAGTGGACGAGCAAAACGGGTTTCTGCAGCACCCCGGCGGTGGCAACGGCGTCGTAGGTCAGCCACGGCTCCCACGTCGCGAGGTTGAACTTGTTGTCGTAGCTGGGGATAAGTCCCCGTTCCGGCTCGGTGTAGTAGGGAGCTTGATACATCACCGCGGTGGAATCGGTGGTGCTGGCCGCCGGCAGGGTTATGAGTTCGCCGGTGGTTTCGAACTTTGCGCGGGCCTCACGCGCTGTGGCAATCAACCCAGCCACGCCTTCCTCACCGCCGTAAACGGCTTCCACAATTTCCCCATCGTGCAACCAGGGAGCCACCACGGCCACCGCTTGGATCTGTGGACTCTGGTGAGCCGCATCGATCGCATAGCCCGCACTGGCACAGATGCCCAGAGTCGAAATCGCTCCGGCATCAACACCTCGGTGCGTGGCCAGGAATGCCGCTGCGTTGATGATGTCCCGGGTCTTGGCCACGGGATCCTCGACGTAACGGAAGTCACCGGATGATTCGCCCCACCCGCGGAAGTCAAACGCCAAGGCGACAAAACCTTCCTGGGCCAAAGCACGGGCGTAAGTGGAGGGCATCTGTTCTTTCACCGAGGTCCAGGAACCGGTGACAACGACGGCGGCGTGAGCTTGTTCGGGTTGGAAATTATCCGGCAGGAAAAGCGTGCCGACCAGGGTTTCGCCTTCGCTGGCGAAGGTCACGCGCTCCGTCTGCGCGGCATTGATTTGGGTGGTGCCGAGGAGTGAGGCACTGAGAGCAAGTTGAGAGAGGGTTTTCATGATGTTGTCGTTTCGAGTTGAGATTAATGTTGCTGTGAACGTCCCAACCTTAGCCGAAAAGACGGCCCGTCTCTTGCAGCCCGCTGCTAAGTTTTTGAAGAATCCTGCTCGTGCAGCCGCCACCCGCGCGGAGTGCGGCCAGTGAGCTGCTTGAACACCCGGGTGAAATGAGCCTGGTCGGAGAATCCGCACGCCATGGCGATGTCGATCAGCGGCTCCTCCGGGTCCGCCAGCTGGCGTTTGGCCTGTTCGACCCGGTAGCTGGTCACAAACTGGTGGGGGGTTTGGCCAATGGTTTTTTTGAACACCCGGGAAAAATGAAACGGACTTAAACCCGCCTGCTCCGCAAGCTCCTCCAGTTGGATGGTCCGGCCGTAACGCTCGCTTACGAAGTTGAGCACCCGCTCGAAATGGCGCGCTGTGAAGCTCTGGGAGAACGTGTAGTCCTCGTCGTGCTCCCGACCGTAGCGTTGGATGAGCTTGATCAGAAACACCCGGGCCAGTGACTCGAACATCACCGCCGATCCGGCACCTTCCAGTCGCAGTGCTTCGAGCAGCATTACCCCGGCTTGAACAAGCTCCTCATCCACAAACTGCGGCACATCCTTGAGTTGGTCGGCGGTGAGCAGGATTCCGGCTTCGGCTTGGGCAAATCGTTTCAGTTTCGCGGGCTCGAGAGTGATCACGATGACCCGAGACGGGGCATGCCAGCGCCAGCCGGACTCCATGCCGGCCGGTGTCACGATCACTTCATTCTGCCGGTAAATGAAGTCCCGGTGCTCCCCACCCCGCCAGTTTTCCACCCGGTGAGGTTCGGGGTTTAAGTTCAAGAGAATGTGATGCTGGTCGAAAACCCGGGTCGGCATCCGGTCCGGTTTTGCCTCAAAATACTCCAGTGTGATGAGCTCCGCAGCCTGCCGCCGCGCGCGGTCTCCGCTGCGCAAAAGCGGCGAAGACGGGTAAACATCTTGGTAGCGATTTCCGGAGGAACTCACGTTAGCTTAGTTCATGCTCTGTCTTTAGTGCGAAAGAGCTCTAGACAGCACGATTCACGAGGTACGAAACATTTAAGGTTTCTCTTGCCGATCCAACTCATGAAATCACCGGATACGGTTTCGCGGGCGCCCGCCCAGTCTACCATTCTCCTTAGCTGCATCTGCTTTCTTCCTTGTCTTCACTCTCCCCATAACTCTCGCCGCGACTGACGCATCTAGGCTTTGCGGACCGATATGCCTAAGAGCATCGGAGGACTTCAGAAGAAAATTAATCCGCGACTGGGCCGAGGCAATCTGCCCCGACTCGATCAATGAGGAAATCGACGACAATTCGTCAGCGAATACGTCAAGACGATCAACGTGGTGAAAGGACACCGATTTTTGAATTTCATAGGCCTCTCGAACCAATTCGGAGGCTTCCTTGAGCAATTTCGAAGATTTCGTGAACTGAGTTATCCCATCGTTGGGTTTTTATTCCAACGCTTTTAGGAAATCAAAGCCATATACTTCAGCTAGATAACCAAAATTTGGAGACCTCAGTGGCTCTCCGTCGTATCCCAGCAATCACGCAAGTTGACAAACCATCTTGTCTACATGCGCGACTATTCCGCCCTCAAAACCGCCGATCATGATCGAATCATCACTCTGTTACATTGCTCGACAGATCCCGAATTGCAGGCGATCTCCGAAGCTGAACTTTTCCAGTCCTATAACTTATCAATTACCGGTGCTCTAAACCTAATCCGTGATCTCTCGACCCAGAAGCCGGATTAAGCTCAGACATCGGACATTCCTCATTCCCGTCAAGAGTGAGAGGACCTACTCGCTGGAGAGGTCTTTATTCGAGCTCATTGCCTTCTGACCGAAGGCCTAAAAACTTCAATTGAGGCAAATTGCGGCGATTTAGAGAGCGCTTTCCTAACTGCCTCCACTCAAACGCAGCCTCAGCAGAAGATCATTCAGCTCCTTTACAGTTTCCGGCTCCGGGCTTTCGCGAAGCTCACTTGCGTCTCGAGCCTTCTCCAATTCCGCAACGAGTCTTTCAAACTCCGCCTCAAAGAACTTCACGTCAGTGTCCGGCAGGGTTTGCTTTTCCTTTCCCTCCACTTTGCTCGCAATCAGCTCGGGGAGATAGCTCAACCGGAACTCTACATTCAAAGTCGGCAGATCGGCTTCGATCCGACCCGTGCGCATCAACCAAATCCCGGTGAGCAATACGCGAAACACGTAGAGCAAAGGCTTCACCCGCCGCGGTGACTCTTTGTGGAACAACTTCCACTGGGTTTGGGCAAACCCCAAGTAGTGGTGGGCGTGATACCGGGTGATACACCCTTCCCCGATTCTTTTCAGTTCGTCGTGTTCCGGCGAGGTGCGAACAATCAAGGGTGAATAAAGCTGCTCCAGCACATAACCGTTTCGCTTCAGCATGAGGCCCATGAATTTTCGGATATCGTGGCTGACGATATCCATTTCAAGCCCCTCGATGATGCGTGAGTCCTCCAGGGTTTCATCCCGCACGGTGAGTCCCAACAAAGCTGGCAGGAAGGTACAATGTGCTCCGCGCAAATCGACATCCGAATCCGGGCTGGGAAAGCCGTAGAGATGCGCTCCACTAATGGTCGCAAAGACCAGAGGATAAGGCTGGGCCTCTACAATTCTCTGTAATCTTGGGTCTTTTTCCATGGATCAACTCAGTTGGGCTAGGCGTGTCCGGATCAGAAAGTCGTTCGCCGCCTCATAGTCGGGTCTTTCTGGTAGCGCGGTCTCCACCAGCGCAGCTTCAAACTCTCGATGCAGTTGCTTGCGCCAAGCGTCGACCCGCGCCCACTTCCAATCACCCCGCTTAATCGCCAGGAGGTCGTCCCGATGCGATTCGACCCGCACGGGCACCCGCCCCTCCTGCAACGTTGCCTTGCCGGTGATCAAAAGCCGCAGCAGGTGCATGGCGTGCTTCCAACGCACCTTGCCGCGGTTGCGCAGGTCCTGCTCGAGCTTTTTAAACTGACTGAGGGAGTAGCCGTTGAAGGTTTGAAAAACCATTTGAGACAAAAACCGGGAGCGGATGGCCAAAAGCTCCTCTCCCACTATCGTCGTTTTCTCGACCAAGGGAGAATACAGGCATTCCAGAACATTGGGATTCGCTTTGAGCGCCATGGTCAGAAACTTCTTCAGCTCCCAATAGCAGCTCTGCGTTTCGTTGTCTTCGAACTGCTCGGGAGCTCCGTACAGCGACCACTCCATTTCAGCGGGAGCCACAAACACTCCGCGCAGGTCGGTATCAGATTCTTCGTGCTCCAAGCCGTAGGCTCGTGAACCAACCACGCACCGAAAAACCACCAGATTTTCCAATTCAAACGCATCATGGGACTCGTGCCCCGGGAGCCGGTCCTTGAAGTGTTTGAGGATATCAAATCCGGACCGAGGGAGCGTGACCTCAAAGCCATCGTGAAATCGGATCAAGTATCCCGTCTCCGATCCCACCGGCGTGCGCACAATGATTCCCACCGCCCGCGCGGGATGCACCGGCTGACCGTGAGCTCCGGTCGACGGTTCACGGACAACAACTTGGGTCCCCGCCGAGACGGGATTGTTGGAATCATCAGCCTTCATGGATCACCTCATCAGCTCAGAGCAGGCGAATGACGGAATCAACTAGCCTTCCTCCTCTGCGACAACCGGCGAACCAGCATGTTTATCAAAACCCACGTAAATGCGGGCGTTGGCGTTCTCCGCGGCGGAGGCCAGCGCTTCCAGTTCACGCAGGCGGACCAGGACCGGGTGGGTCGCATACGCTTCCGCCCCCTTGGCCTGTTCACGCAGGGCAAACTGTTCGGCTTCAGTCTTGATACGCAGGGCCTCCGCTTCGGCCCGCGCCTCTTCGAGCCGGGAGGCGGCCAGCGTGGCTGACGTCATGGCATCGGTCTCCGCCGCCAGCTCGGCCTCGATCCGTTTGGTCGTGGCCTGGGCTTCGGCTTCGATTTTGCGCTGGTTGGCCAGCGTGCGGCTATCCACCAGCTTGGCTTCACTCAGGCGTTCGGCGGTCAGGACCTTGTTCATCACTTCCTGCAGGTTGCCCGGGAAGATCAGGTCCTTCACGTCCGCTCGCAGGATCGATACGCCATAGCTGGCGGCGGTCTGTTTGACCTCGTCGAGGATGTTTTCGCTCAGCTGGTTTCGGTTCGTCAGGATCTGCTCCAGCGACATGGCCGCCAGAGAACGGCGAGCCGACAGCTGCACGTCACTGTAAAGCCGATCGGCGAAGCTGTTGACGTTGTGCAGAGCGGCAACGGGGTCGCTGACCTTGAACTGCACGATGATGCTGACCCGGATCGCCACCTTGTCGGCGGTCAGGATTTCCTGGCCCTTGATGGTGAAGTCCTGTTCGCGCACGTCGACGAACTGCAGCTCGATCACCGGGTGGTTTTTCTCCCGGCGATACCATGGACGCCGCGGCACCCGGTAGCGCCCCGGGCCCAGCACTTTGCTGACCTCGCCGTCTTCATACCAAACGGCCCGGTGGGTGTCTTTGATGATAATGTCTTTTTTCATGAGTAGGGTTTTCCTTCGAAGTTGGATGCCCCGGAGCGCCGTCCATTTGGTTGTAAAAACGTGTCAGATAGGCCCGAACGAATCTTAATCAGACAACGGGCGACGTGTAGGTTTTCAGCCTTACGGCGCCGGGGCAAAAGGGCTTGTGATTGGTTGAGTTTACGGATGCCGGTTCAATCCATGGCGGCTTCCGCCGCACCTTCGCGGCGCTCTGCCTTGTGGGCGGCTTTTTTGAGACGACGGGCTTTTTGCCACGGCATTTCGGGAGCCTCGCCGGCCATGATGCAGCCTCGCGGTTGAATCTCGCCCACCACGTGAGCAAGTTTGAACCGGTCTATCTGCGCTTTGACCTTGGTGGCGTCCTTGTAGCCGATCGGCGACTCCGACAGGTCCGGTGATCCACTGAACCAGCGAATATCGAGACCGGCCGTCGTCTCAGCCAACGACTCCTGCACCCGACCCGGATCGAGCTCACCGTCGTCGTTGCGGAAGTCCTTCAGCGTGGCCGTGCGTGAACGATTGCGACCGGCTCCGTGTGGGCAGAACGAAAGGTAATCGTCGTTATCGTTGCCGAGCACGAGCAGGATTTCCCGCGCCATGTTGAGCGGGATCAGCCCCAGCAACGGGCGGCCCTCGTCGTCCTTCCAGGCCGGCGTGGCACCCTTGCCGTGCATAAACACATCCCCGCGTTTCCACACGAAGTTGTGCTCGTTGCCGATCTGCACCAGGGCCCGTTGACCCAGCCGACGCAGCAGGGCGTCGTGGATCGAAGCGTGGTTCTGCTTGGTCCAGCGACCAACGTATTGCAGGGCGTCCCAGTAGGACTGACCTTCCGGTGAATCGAACGGCAGCCAGGCAGCAGCATCCGGGATGTTCTTGGCGTTTTCCCGGCACCACTTTTTGGCGGCCTTGATGCCACGTTTGTAGACGTCGGCACCCAGACCACGCGAACCGTGATGCGTCACCAACACGTTGAACTCGCCGTCACGCCGCTCGATCCACTTGGACAAGTCGGTGTAACCGGCGGACTCCAAGGCAGCACGTTGATCCTCCGTGAAGTTCACGTGGCCCACGTAAGCAAAGTGATTGCCGTCGCCCTGAGTTCCCAGGAAGTCCTGCGCACGGCTCCGCAACTGAGCCAGAAACGGGTTGTCCCAAACTGGCTCCTCGAGAACCGGCGAGGTCCACTGGTCACCGCGCGGACGCCCACCCCAACCGAAGTGGGTCACCTTTTGCAGGTGATCCATGATTTCAGTGGTCGGGTGGTTGGCCGGAAAGAAGGTGGCGAACATCGAGCAGCAGATGTCGGCCGAGTGGGCCCCCGGGATGATGGCATTCTCGACGGCAATCGCGCCGCCGACCGGAATCGTGCCTGGCCCCCCACCCACGGGGCAGGCGTCGGGCATGATCACCCCGCGATTGATCACGGGCATGTGCAGGAGCTCAATCATGCGCTGGCGCACCTGGAGCACGTTGTCGGTTTCCTCTTCGGTTTCGGCTTCAATGGCCTCGGCAAGTGGGGCCGGCTCGGTTCGCGGCAGAGCCACGATCAGTTGTTTGGGAAATTCCTCCTCCAGCTGGACCAGGAGATCCTCGCGAGCAATACCTTCAGCTTCGAGTTGGCGCGCCCGACGCAGGGCGGCACCCAGCCGACGGCCTTCGTGCCAGCCGGCAGCGATCAAGTCACGAGCTTTGATTTCCATGTTCATTTTTCTGATTTCTTCTTGGGTGATCGGGCCGGACGGTAAGTCCCGCGTTCCCGATCAAGTTACGGTTTTGAGTTAAATTGAGTTTGAAAGTAACATACTGCGCAGATTTCGAATAGCGCGATATGTGTGGTATAACTGACTGAAAAGTCAGGTTTAGGGTTTGCATTGATTATTGGGATTTACGACTGAGTTCAGACATAAAACCCATGGCCCGACGGCGGTTCACCTCTTGGCGAACGGAGGCAACTGCAGCGTCCGGTGGGTTCATAATTTCGGCCAACGTCATGGGACGATTGAGGACCTTGGTGCCCAAATCGAGATGCCGGGCGAGTCGCTCCGCCTCGACAGCTGACAGGGGACCAAACTCATGATGGGCCACGAGTCGTCCCGGGCGTAAGAGTGCCGGATCCAGTTCGCTGACCTCACCGTTCAAGGTGCAGACCACTTGGAGACCGAGCGCATCACCGGTCATTCCATCGGTGAGGTTGAGCAACAAGGCGACACGTTCACGGTTGTCGGAGTCCCGCCTCATCAAGACGCTCTCGGCGTCCTCGAGGATCAGCACTTTGCGCAGGCGCGACGTGCGGTTTTCCTCGGCCCAGAAAGTGACAATTTCACCCGCTTCGAGCTGGGTGAACCGGGAGGCGGACATCACGTAGAACTGGTGGGTCTTGGCCAGCCAATGGGCCATCGAACGAATCAGCGACGTCTTGCCGGTGCCCGGAGCCCCCGATAGCAGCGAGAGGCCGTAGCGTCGCGCGGCCATCTTGTCGATCCACTGATCGAGCCAGTCGGGGAAGCCGTTGCCGTAGTAGAGCAAACAGTCCTGCCGGGCGATCACTTGACTAGGGGAAATCGGCACCCGCCGGACCTCGATGTCGCCGTAGGATTCATGGAGAAAACCGATCCGGTGTTCAGGCACGTTGGTCTCGTTGGTCACACGGTAGTCGCGGTAGAGTTCATCCAACAACGCCTGAGCGGCGGCGGGCGAACCGGCATAAACTGCGACGGTGCCGAGCGGGTGCTCATCGTTGGGATTGTTACAGCCTTGGTAGAACTCAACAAACCCACCAGACGGCCAGAAGCCCACCCAGACCATCAGACGAACCTTGCCGGGATCATTTTCAGCAGAGGTGTCGGTCCCGTAGTGGCTGAGCCAACACCCGGAGCCAATGGTAGAGGCGATTTTGGCGGAGTCCCATTTGGCCCGAAGCTGTCGGCAATGCAGCCAACCGCGTTGCAGGGCGGGATGCGGAATCTCAACGCCGCAGACCTTGTTCTGCACGTAGATGGAGTCGGGGATCTTTGGTTTTGGGAAAGGGAAATTCATGACAAAAAGGGGATCTCATCGGTGTGATGGTTGGAGAGAAATTGGATTGCCGGCGGATCGGAATCCGCCGGTGCGACTAACGCGGCAGGAAGTGGCGCCAGTCGCGGTGACGTGGTTCGCGGATAGCAGCCGAGATTGGCAGCGGGCCTGGCTGACGCGGACGACGCAACAGCCTGAGTCCGGCCTCATGCGGCAGCCGGTTGGCCTTGAGCGAGTTGATCTCCCGCTTGGCCCAAACGAGGTTTTCGAAGGTGTCCCGGCCGCCACGCTGCTTGGGCACCACGTGGTCCAGGTTGCCGCCCCGTTTGCCGACGACTTCGCCGGTGTATTGGCAGATCCCACCGTCGCGAGCGAAGATCGCCTGGCGGCTGGGTTTCGGCTGAAACATCGGCATCCGGCTGAACTGCGTGGCCACGATGACGGTCGGCACCCGGACAATCCGCGAAGGCGTCCGGAGCGAGAAGTCGAAGTCGCGAATCGGCAGCTCAAGCCACTCCGCCCAAGACACCGGTCGCACGATGCTGGGAGCGTCGAAATTGACCGAACCGTCGGGCTGGACCTCGTAATCGATATCGAGACCGAGGGCGGGCGGATTGCCCGAGCCTCCGCCCATCAGCGCGACCAAGGCCTGCCGCACGGTGCGATGACCGATGGGCTGCCACACGCGGTTGAGCGAGAGCACAACGGCTTTGTTGATGATGTCTTGGTTCATGGGAGTTGGGAGTTAAAAATCTAAGAGGTTCTTTGGTTTTGATGAGAGGGGGGAGTGTCGGGCGTAAAGCCCGACCCACACCGTGCCAGCGAACTGTTCGTGGGTCGGGCTTTACGCCCGACAGCGAATTACCGAGAAGCTTAAGTTTCTCGCTAGGCGAAGATTGGAAACTGGCGCCCCGAGCAGGACTCTAACCTGCACTTATCCGCGTTCGTAGCGCGGCTGACTCTACAGTTGTCGATCGGGGCAAATGGTCTCCGAGGCAGGGGTCGCACCTGCATGACACCGTTTAGAAGACGGTGCCCTTTCTTTTCGAGGCACTCGGAGAAATGGAGGCACCGACTGGGTTTTCACCAGCGACCTTCTCCTTACGAGGGAGCTGCGCTAAGGATTGCGCCACGGTGCCCAAAACTGGCAGTCCCCCACAGACTCGCACTGTGATCTCAACGCTTCAAAGGCGTGTGTGATACTTTACACCAGGGGACTTCTAAACTGGCTGTGGAGGGTGGACTTGCACCACCACTGCGCGGCGTAACAAGCCGTCGTGCTCCTTTGACACTACTCCACAAAAACTGGTCAGGTGGCCCGGCTCCGCCCCGGAATCCTCGCGGTCACAACGCGATGCTCTGTCTCATTGAGCTACGCACCTGAAAACTGGTCGGTCTGCTCGGAGTCGCACCGAGGCCCTTCCGCCCCAGACGGAAGATGCTACTGTAACACCTCAGACCGATAAACTGGATGCAGGGCCGGGAACTGCCCCCGGGAGAGGTCGCTTATGAGACGCCTCGGCCGCTTGGCTCCCTGCAAAAAATGAAATTGGTGAACGCCCCCGGTATCGCGCCGGGTTCTCCCGGGTTTCGACCGGGCGTGAGCACTTGCTTCACCAGACGTTCGTCTAAAGAGATGGCATCCGGCGTGGGGCTCGCACCCACCACACTGAGGTTTGGAGTCTCCGTCGCCGCTGTGGAACATGGCCGGATAAGTAAAATTGGTAGGCTTGCGCGGTGACGCTCCGCGGTCGTCCGGTTATCGACCGGATGCTCTGCTGTTGAGCTACAAGCCCATGGTCCGCGCAGAAGGACGAAGCGCAGCGAAGATGGGCAGCCGTCAGGCTGGGTCAGTAGACCCGAGTGAAACGAGTCACTCGCACCTTCGTAGGCCTCTCGGCCGCTCCGTTTACAGCGGAGTGCAATTGCTATTGTTCACCGAGCTGCCCATCAGGGCGCCCGCTCGATTCACCTCTCGCTTAGCTCTAGGCTACGCCATCTTCGCACTTCGTGCTTCGTCTGCCACACGCGGAGATTGTCGGGCATAAAGCCCAACCCACAAGAACTGCTCTCCTCATGTGGGTCTGGCTTTATGCCCGATGAGCTCCAACCCAACCGGCGACGGGACGTGTTCCTCCTCCTCTTGGACACGTCCCGCCGCCAACCGCAAAATGGTGGAGCCGGAGGGATTTGCACCCCCGCTGGGCGGAGTAAAAATCCGCTGTGCTACTGTTACACCACGACTCCCTTGGTGCGTGCAGGAGGCTTCGCACCCCCGACTGCGGACTGGCAGACCGCCGCGTTACTCCTACGCCATGCACGCCTTAAAAATGGTCACCGGGACGGGACTCGCACCCGCATTCACTGGCTTGAAAGGCCAGGGTCCTGTTCTCATTAGACGACCCGGTGAAGAGATCCCGTCCCGGCTGGATTTACCATTTAACGCCTGTCCGTGCGCACCGTGGGCGGGAAAATCGACATGCGTTGTCGACCGACACCTGGCGTGCCTCGCCAGGTTCCCCAAAATTAAACCAAAGAACCACCCCGCCCCTCTCGGCGATTGCCGGTTTGGACACCCACAGGATTTTGTGGACCTTGGCTGATTGACTGGGCTCAGCGGTGAAGCCGCTTACGGAATATGAGTGACCGAGATGGGGGTCTCGGAACTCCGGAAGCGGTCGCGCTAGACACAAAAAACCCACTTCCGGGAGGGGAAAGTGGGCAGTCAGAATCGCAGTTAAGCGCAGATGCTAGTCGGCACCACTTTCATAAAAATCGACGTGAGGGGGTTCACTAAAATCAGGTCTACCCTGCGCCTCCATGGTCTGTTGCCACAGCGACGTCGCACCCTCAGTCGCCTCGTTTATGAGGCTCGGGTTGGATAAATATCGCTTGGTAATCATGGCAGTTAAGAGAAGACGAAAAGAAGATTAGTCGGTTACAACGGTCGGCGGTTTTGCTGGATCAAGAGTAGGATCTAAATTTGCTTAAAAAATTGGCGGGAGTAATTGAATACGCCGGAACCCTAGCGGATTGAGCGATTTCTTGCCATGTCCAATGGCACAGCTTACCTGACTCTTTAGTCATGTTTGAATCACTCTTCTCCGAACGGGGTTTGTCGCTCGACCGCCTGCGGGTGTTGGTGGAAATCCACGAGGCAGGCAGCATTGCCGCGGCCGCCCCGGGCGATCCCGTGCGGCAGAGCCAATACAGTCGTCAGGTGCGCGAGCTAGCGGAGTTTTTCGGCTGTGAGGTCACCCACCGCCAGGGCAAGGTGCTCAAGCTCACGCCAGCCGGAGTGCGCATTGCCACGCTGGCGCGACAGCATTTGCAGTCCCTGCAGGATCTCTGGTCGCAGACCCGCAATGAAAGCGTCGACTACACTATCGCCGGCGGCGACAGCTTGATCCAGTGGCTGGTGCTGCCGCGTTTGGGAAAACTGCCGCGCAGTTTGAACAGCGTGCGTTTCGCCACCGCCAACCTGCGCACGCAGCAGATCGCCCAGGGTCTGACCGAATGTCGCATCGACTTTGGAGTGATGCGCCGAAACGCCGTGACCGAGGGGCTGAAGGCGAAACCGTTGGGCAAACTGGAATACGTCTTGGTGATTCCGCGGGCGCTGCGTTCGGGCCGCGGCTCGCGCCGGATATCGACCGCTTGGCATGAGGTGCCGTTTGTGACGCAAAAATCCGACGGACAATTCACCCGTCGGTTGCAGGAAATCGCCAGCGGCGATGGGGAAGAGTTCCGCCCTGCCCTGCTGTGTGAGTCGTTTCCCCAAAGCTTGGCGGCGGTAAAAACCGGGAACTACGCAGCCGTGTTACCGCGGATTGCGACGCACGACCTGCCGGCGAAATCCTACCTGATACTGGCCGATGACACCTTCGATTCCCTCAGCCGCGATCTGGTGCTCGCCTGGAATCCACGCATTGCCCAAATCCGCCCAGTGGCGCAGCGGCTAAGCGAGGAACTGCGGGGTGTTCTTACGCTCTGAACCTTCGTTTTCCCTAAGCATTAGTCCTTTTTTTGGTTCTCCAGGTTCACCGGGAACAGGCAGCCGCAGCCCTTTCCACAGCAATCCTTGCGGCGGATCGCCACGTAGTCGCGCATCGGCCACCAGATGGCAAAGAGGACGAGGCAGATCGCGCCGGCGATAATGGAACCCCAGAAAAGCATGGGTATTGCGATAACCAGCGCGGTCGCATTCGCAACTTCTACAACCGAAATCAAACCCGCGCCACCGCTTTCGCTTTGGCCAAAGCCTCGCTAGACTTCGCCCCCACATGTCTTCCCCCCAAGCCGAAATCGAACGCCTCAAACAGGATGCCAACCGCGAAGTCTATTGGAAGCGCTGGGGGCCCTACCTTGCCGACCGCCAGTGGGGCACGGTCCGGGAGGACTACTCCGCCAACGGCGACGCCTGGAACGCCTTCCCGCACGATCAAGCCGCCGCGCGAGCCTACCGCTGGGGCGAAGACGGATTGCTGGGCCTGACCGACGCCAAGGGACGATTGTGCTTCGGCCTCGCGCTTTGGAACGGACAGGACCCGATCCTAAAGGAACGTCTTTTTGGTCTTACCGGGCCGGAGGGAAATCACGGCGAGGACGTCAAGGAGTGCTACTATCATCTCGAAAGCACCCCCACCCACAGTTGGATGCAGGCGCTCTACAAATACCCGCAGGCCGCCTTTCCCTACGAAGATCTGGTGGCCGAAAACCGCCGCCGCGACCGCCTTCAGCCGGAGTATGAGTTGGCCGATACCGGCATTTTCGACAAAAGCCGTTACTTCGACGTCTTCGTGCGCTACGCCAAGGCTGGACCCAACGACATCCTGATCGAGATCGAGGCCGTCAACCGGGGGCCGGATCCCGCTCGTATTCACATCTTACCTACATGGTGGTATCGCAACTCCTGGGCCTGGGGATGCGCGCACGAAGGCTGCGAACTGAAACCGCGCATGCGGGCGACCGCCCCCGGTCGCGTGGAGGGCCACCAGGAGTCTTTGGGCGACTGGCGATTTGCGGTGGAGGATCCCGACGCCCCCCTCCACTTCACCAACAACGAGACCAACCACCAACGTCTGTTTGGGCAGCCCAACGCTTCCCGTTTCGCCAAGGACGGCATCCAGCGCCGGGTTGTCCACGGCGAGGCCGAGGCGGTGAATCCGGAGAATTACGGCACCAAGTTTGCCTCGCACCACGAGGCGGAACTGGCCCCGGGCGAAAGCAAAATCATCCGCGCCCGGTTTGCGGCGGCCGATGAAGCGCCGACGGAGGATACCGCTTGGTTCGGCGCGGCATTCGATGAAATCTTCACCGCCCGCCGGGCCGAGTCGGACGCATTTTTTGCTCACCTGCCCGGGCGGCCACAGGACCCGGCCAAGGCGGCCATCGTCACCCAGGCCTACGCCGGCCTGCTGTGGACCAAACAATTTTACCACTATATCGTCGCAGACTGGTTGAAGGGCGACGGCAACGAACCCCCGCCGCCGCCCGAGCGCGCCGCGGTCCGCAACTCCGATTGGCCACACCTCTACAATCGTGGCATCCTGTCCATGCCAGACAAGTGGGAGTATCCGTGGTTCGCCGCCTGGGATCTGGCGTTTCACATGATCCCTTTTGCCCATATCGATCCTCACTTCGCCAAGCATCAGCTCAACCTCATGATGCGCGAATGGTATATGCACCCCAACGGGCAGATCCCGGCCTACGAATGGAATTTTTCCGACGTCAATCCACCCGTCCACGCCTGGGCGTGCTGGCGGGTCTATAAGCTCACCGGCCCCCGGGGAAAGCGAGACCGGGTTTTTCTCGCCCACACGTTTCAGAAGCTGTTGCTCAACTTCACCTGGTGGGTGAACCGCAAGGACCCCAACGGCAACAATCTGTTCGCAGGAGGCTTCCTCGGACTCGACAACATCGGGGTGTTTGACCGCTCCAAGGAGCTGCCCATTGGCGGCTCACTGGCGCAGGCGGATGGCACGGCCTGGATGGCGTTTTACTGCAGCACCATGCTGGCGATGGCGTTGGAGCTGGCCGAGTTTCAACCGGAATACGAGGACATCGCGTCCAAGTTCTTCGAGCACTTCGTCTCAATCGTCGACGCCATGAACACCCTCGGCGGTGATGGCCTTTGGCACGAAGAGGACGGTTTTTATTACGACCAATATCTGCCGCCGGATGGTGAGCCGTTGCCCCTGCGCGTGCGATCCATGGTGGGCATCATTCCGCTGTTTGCCGTCGAATTCATCGATGAGTCCCGCCTCGACCATTTGCCCGGATTCGCCCGGCGAACCCGTTGGTTCCTCAAACACCGGCCCGACCTCGCGAAACAGATTTCCTACTTCAATGCCGATGGGTGCACGCACGGCCAACACTTGTTGGCCATCCCCTCGCGGGAGCGACTTGAGCGTGTGCTGCGCTATGTGTTCGATGAAGCGGAATTCCTTTCGCCTTACGGCGTTCGTTCGCTCTCCAAGGCGCACGCCGAGCACCCCTTTGTCATGCAAACCGGCGACCAAACCCATTCGGTTGGCTACGTGCCCGGCGAATCGGATTCCTTCATGTTTGGAGGGAACTCCAATTGGCGTGGCCCCATTTGGTTTCCGCTCAACTACCTGTTGATTGAGGCCCTTGAGCGCTATCATCATTTCTACGGCGACGCGTTCACGATGGAGTATCCGACGGGCAGCGGCAACCAGCTCACGCTTCAAGCCATCGCCGACGACCTGGCCCATCGTTTGACCCGTTTGTTCATCCCGAACAAGGAAACCGGCCAACGACCGACACATGGCAACGATCCGCGCTACGCGACCGACCCCCACTGGCGGGACTTGGTGCTTTTCTACGAATACTTCCACGGCGACACCGGTGAAGGTCTTGGCGCGAGCCACCAAACCGGATGGACCGCGCTGGTCGCCCGGCTGCTCGAGAAGCACCACTAGGTCCCGCGCAACTGCTCCGGTTCCGGCGCCGACCACACCATCTCGCGAGTGACACTGCCATCGTCGTTGGGCTGATCCCTATCGAGGGAAAAACCCGCTTTGGCCAAAACCCGCTGCGAGGCGAGATGGTCGGGATCAACCGTGGCGATGAGGTGGTTCAGGCCATGGTCTGCGTGCGCGTAGGCGACAACTCCCTGCACGGCTTCCGACGCGATCCCCCGCCCCCACCAGTCACGCGCAATGGAATACTTTACCTCGGTTTCAGGCTGCCCACCCGGATGTACGAGGCCGATGAAGCCGATCACCTCACCGGTCTGCCGCCACTCGATCGCCATCATGCCGTAGCCATGGATCGCGTAGTTGGTCTGCGTCTTCTCAATCCACGGCAGCACCTCATTGCGCTCAATGGGCTGGCCGTCACCCACAAACCGCGCGCCCACGGGATCACTGTAAACGGCAAACATCTTTGCCTCATCCGCCGGGGTGAGGCGACGGATGCTTAAACGCGTGGTCTCGAAACAAGAGGGCCCACTGATCATCAGCAAACCGTGGCAAGCACCAGATTGGTCATGCGAGGTAAATGTCGAAAGCGCCTCCCCGGGAAATGCCTTCGACGATGGGCTGGCCCGTTGCAGGGGTTTTGGCCGGAGATGGTGCGACTTTTCCGGAGCCGGCAACCATGTCCGCGGTCATGCGCCGCGCAGACGCGCGGACACCCAACCCACTCCTCCGGCACTTGCTAGAATTGATACTTCACCGATCCTTGGAGGCGATTGGCCACCGCCGTGGATTGACTTTTATAGCCGGTGCGCAGGTGGAGGAATTCCAGCCCAAACGTCAGATCCTCGGTGGCTGCATAGAAGCCGTTAATGAGGTAGGATTCGTTAAACGTGCGCTGGCCGGGGTTGAGGTCATCGTCGGCCGGGTTGTCGATGCTGTAGCCGACGTTGCAGGAAAGGCCCGGCATTACGCTCCATCCCAGCTGCGTCCATCCGCCGTAAGCATCGATCGAACGGCCGAGCGTAGGGTTAATGCCTTGTCCGATACCACCCCAGGCGCCGTCGAGGTTGGTGCCCATCCAAGTCGAGCCGCGCAGGACAACCGAGTCTGTGAGCGGGAGCTCGCCGCCCACGATGACGGCCCACGCATCGTGCTTTTGCGCATCAAAGATGGAGGTTTCCCCCAGCTCCTCCCGACCATAGAAGCCCGCGAGGGCAATACGAAGTCGCTCGGCCTGATACTCAAAATTGTAGGCCACCGACGGCACCCCGGTTTGAGCGGCATCATCCTGACTGTCACCATCGAGATCCGCGCCGTGCACCCCGGCCAACGGCTCCGTGATGGCGAATCGTGAGGTGAACTGCCGTTCCCCATCCAGTCGCATCCGATGCGTCGCACGCACTTGGGTATGGCGCAGGCCAAGCTGGCCCTGCATGTTGTAGGCGGAGAAATTCACCGTTCGAGGGAAGGTGACGATGAAGGGTTCCCACGTCTCGCCCGCCAAAAAGGACCAATTGTCGCCGGTCCACTCCACGTAGGCATGGCGGCTACGCGGCGTGTAGGCGTGACGACCGGACAAGCCCATGTTGCCGTAGAAATCGAATTCGAATCGACCACCAACCTGGCCGCCTGCCATCTCCATCGGATTCAGCACCACGCCAAACCGCGATTCCTTGGCCGTCAGCCCGAATTCCGTGTCCATGTTCGCCCCGTCGGGACCCTCTGGACACACCCAAAATGGGATCGCGTCGACGTTGGTATCCATCGACTCCGCAAATGCATCGACCTTGACGTAGCCGTAAAACTGGAATGTTCGCGCTGGCTCAACCGGATCGGGCACGGGTGCCGCAAAGGTGGCAGGTGCCGGTGCAGGCACCGTGGGAATCGGCCGGTAGGCGGTCGACGGTGCCGAGGAGTCGTCCATTGAGGACGCGACCATCGCTTCCAACTCACCCAGACGCTGTTTTAGCAGGGCGATTTCGGCCAAGACCTCTTGCGGCGCCTGCCCATCGCCCGCGTTGGAGACCAAGGGTGGGGTGATCGCCATTGCCAGGCAAAAGGACACCAGGGGACGTAAATCGAGTCGAGTCATGCAACGAATTATCGGTCTGATTTAAGGTAACTTAACCGCAACCACGCCCAGGCCCAATGTGCGGCCGCTTCAAATTGACTTACCAAGTCCCCCCGGAGGCACCGTCCTGCTCGACTCCGGGTGAGTGTCCTCTCACTGTCCCGTCCATGCCCCTTCCCGGCCGAACCGAAGCTCAACGCCTCCTCGAATCCCACGTGCAAGATGAGTATCAGCGCGTTCATGCCCGCATGGTCGCGACCGCCCTGGAGGGCTACGGGCAACATCTCGACGCCGACGATCCGCATCTTTGGTATCTCACCGGGCTGCTTCACGATATCGATTTCGAACAACACCCCGACGAGCATCCCCGCCCGTCGCTGGGCTGGTTCGCCGAATGGGGTTATCCCGACGATCTCATCCATGCCGTCGAGGCACACGCCTACGGCTACAACGGCTTCGACACCCTGCCCCGCTCTCCGCTGGCCGCCGCCCTGCTCGCAACGGATGAACTTTGCGGCATCTTCTACGCCTACCGGAAAATGAACCCGGTGCCGTATGGCGAAATGAAGGCCAAATCGATCAAGAAGAAGATCAAGGACAAGGGGTTCGCCGCCAAAGTCGACCGCGCCACCATTTACACCGGTTGCGAGCACCTGGGCATCACTCTCGACGATCACGTGAACAACGTGATCCGTTTCCTGGCCCCGGTTGATTGAAATTCCCCCCGGTTTGGACTACATCTACCCTACCCCATGAATACCCGTCGCCAATTTCTCACCCGGGGAGCCCTTGGGCTCACGGCCGCATCCATCACCACTCCCGCCCTTATCGCCGCCCATCATAAATCCGGAAGCGCGGACACCGACACGTGGTTCGACATCTCCCTCGCCCAGTGGTCGGACAACAAGGACTATTGGAGCGGCAAAAAGGACAAGATGCGTTTCGCCGAAATCACCAAGCGTGAATACGGCATCAACGCGATCGAATACGTGAACCAATTCTACATGGATGGTTTTTCGCCGGCGGTTACCGCCGAGCTCAAGCGCGTCTCTGATGGCGAGGGCGTGAAGAACGTGCTCATCATGTGTGACCGTTGCGGCCGCCTCGGCGATCCCGACCCCAAGAAACAGACCGAGTCAGTGGAAGCCCATGTGCCGTGGCTCGACGCGGCCAAGACCCTCGGTTGCCACGCGATTCGGGTGAATGCCCATACCGAAAAATCGGAAAGCTATGGCACCCAGCTCGACCGCTGCGCCGACGGCCTGCGTCGCCTCTGTGAAATCGGAGACGACTATGACCTTAGTGTCCTCGTCGAGCCCCACGGCGGCCTTTCGTCCAACGGCGCCTGGTTGGCCGCCCTCATGGACCTCGTGGGCCATCCCCGGGTCGGCACCCTGCCCGACTTCGCCAACTATGGCAGCAAGCGCGAAGGCTGGGAATACAGCTTCTACCTCGGCACCGCGCAGAGCATGCCGTACGCGAAGGGCGTCAGCGCCAAGACCAAGAACTTCGACGAGAACGGCGAGGAAAGCACCATGGATTTCCGCCGCTTGATGAAGATCGTGAAAGACCACGGTTTCACTGGCTACATCGGGATTGAGTTCGAGGGCAGGGAGATGGATCCCGCGGTCGGCATCGCCGCCACCCGCGACCTTTTGGTCAAACTTGGCGGGCGGTTGTAGGATATCTGGCGGTCAAAATAGCGACTGCCAGATCGTCCCAATCACAGACATGGAAGTCAGGTAGGCCACTGTCACCACCAGGGTGGCGATGATAGCCCGAATCCAGCCGGGACCCAACACCCTGCGGTAAAGCCAAACCTGATACGCCAAGGACAACACCAGGTAGACCAGAACCGTATTGGGCCAAAGCACGACCGCCGGCAACATGATGAAGTAAGCCACCGTGATTACGCTTACCTGAAACGAGTTCAGCGCGATGTGCTCCACCAGGTTGTAAGCCCGACCCCAGTAAAACAAACGTGAGACCACCGCCATCACCGGCAGCGAGGCGAGCAGCAGCAGGTTATAGTTCCGCTGAGCAAATTCCGCAGCCTCCGCCTCTTCCGCCGTGAGTTCCGCACCGCTGCGGCCCTGGATGATCTCCATAATCGGAAACTGGTGCATCAGGAAAGCCGCGATAGCAGAAAGGAAAATGACCATCTTCAGCGGGTTGCTGTAACGCATTCGATCTTCGCCCAGATAACCTTCGAATGCCTGGCGGGGCCTGAGCACAAACTCACGGATGGTAAAAAGGAACCCTCGCTCCGCGTTGAATGCACCCAGGGCCGCATCCACGATCAGGGCACCGCTCAACCGACGTATCCGTTTTTCGGTTACCGCAATGGTTTCCTCGGGTGGCGTCGGCGGTAAGTCTGGATTGAAGTCTGGATCGGGCAGATCGGCCATGGGGCAAACTCGGGGCAGAATCTCCCGAAGCGCAACCTCGCCCCGAACTCTTTCAGGACCGGGAAATTGTTGCCAACTACGCAACCAAGGGCGCCGACAGGCGTCTGTAGACGTTACGTGACTCTTCCCACCCGCATTGCCCTCACGCTGGCATGGCTCGTCGGCGTTGCGCTGACCGTGTCAGCCCAACCCCATATCGTCTTCATGATCGCCGATGACCTCGGCTGGGGCGACGTGTCCTGGCGGGGAGGAGATGCCCGCACGCCGCGGCTCGATCAATTGCGCACCGGTGGCATGGAGTTCGAGCGCTATTACGCCCATCCGTCGTGCGTGCCAACCCGCGTTGCCCTCCAAACCGGGCGCAATCCCTACCGCTTCGGCATCACTTCACCCGGCACGGGCTTCCCGCCTTTGAACGAGCATTTCCTCCCCGAAACCCTGCGAGCCGCCGGCTACGCCACCCACTTGGTGGGCAAGTGGCACCTCGGGCTCGATACCGAGGACTACTACCCCACCTCCCGGGGCTTTGACCACTTCTTCGGATTCCTCGGTGGCGGCACCGACTACTTTGGCACGCTCAACGACGGCGTGCGGCGCAATTGGCTCCGGGATCTCGAACCCGTCACCGACACCGGCTATTCCACGGACCTGTTTGGCGACGAGGCCGCCAATATCATCGCCGCACACGACCTCGGCCAACCGTTGTTCCTGATGGTCTGTTTCAACGCGCCGCACACGCCCCTGGAGGCACCCGCCGAGCTGGAGGCCAACTACCCGGAATTGACCGAGGACGCCCGCACCTACGCCGCGATGATCGAAAGCATGGATCTCGCCATCGGCCAAATCTTCGACGCCCTGGCGGCCCGCGGCATGATCAACGACACCTTGATCATTTTTGTGTCGGACAACGGTGCGGTGAATGCGGATACCCACGGCGACAACGGCGACTTCCGCGGTTCAAAAGGCAACGCCCTCGAAGGCGGCGTGCGCCTGCCCGGGCTGGCCCATTGGCCCGGCAGCGTCCCGGCGGGCACCGTGAGCCAACAGGTCATCGCCGATGTGGACTGGTTGCCCACCCTCGCCACCGTGGCCGAAACCACGCCGGGCACCACGGCCCCCCTCGATGGACTCGACCTGTCGGCCGCGTTGCTCGATCCCGGCCACGACACGCCCCGCACCCTGCTGACCGTCGCCCAACGCACCGCTTCCTACCAAACCGACCTTACCAAAATCTACGTCGACCAACAGGGCGACTACACGGTCTACAACCTTGAGGTGGATCCCCATGAAGCCAACGACTTGAGCGGCTTACAACCCGACTTGGCCGCTGCTCTGATCACCACTTTCGAAGCCGAACAGGCCCGCATGCGCGCCGATTTTTCGAGCAATTCCACCATCGGACTGGCCAACATCTCTGTGCGCGCCTCCGCTGGAGGAACCGCCGGCTCGCCTATTCCGGGCTTCGTGCTGACGGGCGACGGCACCAAGGAGATGGTGCTCCGGGCGGTGGGTCCCACCCTCGCCGACTATGGCGTAACCAACGCACATCCCGACCCAGGTCTCGAAGTGATCCGCGATGCCACCAGCATCGCCACCAACACCCAATGGGACGCCACCGACGCAGACGCTTTCGCCTCGGTGGGCGCATTTCCCCTGCGCAACGAAAGCACCGACGCGGCGATCGTCACGGAATTTTCCAACGGCGCCTATACCACACCGGTTGCCTCCAATGCAGACACCACCGGGGTCACCCTGTTGGAAATCTACGATGCCGACCCGACCGACCGATCCCTCCGCGTCGCCAACACCTCGACCCGGGCATTCGTCGGCACCGGCGACGGCATCCTGGTGCCTGGCTTCGTGGTAAATGGCACCGGCACCGCTCGCCTGCTCATTCGGGCCGTCGGCCCCGGATTGACGGAGTTTGGCGTGACCGATGCCCTGGCCGATCCACGCCTTACGCTGTTCCGTGGATCGGAGGCGATTGCCACCAACACCGCCTGGGGCGAGGACCCACTCGTTGCCGACGCTGCGATGGCCGCCGGAGCATTCGCCCTCGCGGAGGAAAGCGCCGATGCCGCCCTCCTGGTGAGCCTTGAAGCCGGACTCTACACCGTCGCCGTGGAAGGGACCAACGGCGAAACCGGCACCGCTCTCGTTGAACTCTACTTAGCTCCTGCTCCCACGAGAATTAGCGAGCGGCTCAACTGCTCTCGCTACGAATCTAAAAACAACGCGAGGCCTATTGGTTGCTGTCCGGCACTGAAGGATCATTTGATGTGGTCAATTCCGGATGCCGGAATCGCCATGGGCCCCTTTTGAGTTTCCTTAAATCTGGATCCTTCGGGGGTTGGTGCAGGCCACCAAGCATCCAACTTAAAAGAATATCGATGGTTTGGACTCGCTGACCACTCGAGATGCCAAACTCATATCGGAACTGCACGTAGCCGATAAACGGAGTGTGTCGCTCCAAATAGGTCGGGTCATCTTCGAGAATAAGGGCCATCAAGCTCTCCTCGTCATCGATCCAAGGGACATCTGATCGTTGGAATTCCCGCAGTCGCTTTTCGTAGTCGGTTCGTTCGGAAGATGGCGTGGCGACAATTCCAACAAAACGCATCTCGTTTTTCTTTTGGGTTGATTGATGGTCGAATTGGACCGCCTGCCAGTTCGACCAGGTCCGAAGATCAATACTGTGCCGAACAAACATGTTTCCGAGTCCGGGGTAATAGTAACCGGACGAACCCGTGGGTTTGGCTTCAAGCGTGGGGGTAAAATCGATGATGAAGCTGGCAGACCGACAAGGACGCCACGCCATGCCCAATCCGATGGGTCGGGTCTGAATCCAAACATCCCGAGTCGCATTTGGTGGCAGCTCACAGCCCAATCCGGAACCATCGGCCATAACCTCCAACCACTCGCTCCAGGTTGTATGCTCAGCTGCAGATTCCTCCGCCGTGAAATCAAGCGTCACCGGCGTTCCACCCATAATGACGCCTCTTACCAAATTGGCGGTGATCAGAAAGAGTATGATTAAAACACGGATCTGCATCACCGCATCAACGATCAAGGGTCCATTCAACCGGCGTATCCGATGCTCCACGACAACCCTCCGCTTCTCTGGCGGAGCGACCTGGTAAGCGCGGATCCGGTTTGGGCGCTTCTTCGATCATGAATGAGCCTTACCGGGGGGCAGTCGCCCGGAGCGAGGCCAAACCGGAGCAGAACGCCCCGGCCGCAGCTGCGGACTTCCGCCCGCCGGGCTGAAGCCAGGCGGTTGAGCCGGGGTCTCGATAAAATCTATCCCGAGACCCTATTCGAATTTCATGCGCTCTTCCGGTTGGTCATCGTGACCCCCCTCGTAGGCATGAACGGATCGCTCGGAGTCCGCCCACAGCGGAAGGTTGTCCTTACGGCCCGCGCTGCATTCGCGGATGAATGTCTGCACCGACGGACTCTGCGAATCGGTCATGAGCCGATCCAAGGCGGCATAAACCACATCCTCCTTCGATACATCGATCGCTTTGGCGAGTCGTTCCACCACGTGAATCTCACCCGGTTCCAAATGAACTCTTACAACTGACATATGAACCTCCTTGTTGGGTTGGAAGGAGGTTAACACCCGTTGCACCCGCCGCCAAGCCTGATCCAATCCGGACTGGTCACTTCCAGGCGGGAATGATCCATGATTCACTCGTGATCTCCCCGTCCAGCCGTTCCTTCACCACGCGGTCGATGATAGCGAGTCCGCGATCAGCCATCAGCGGGAATGTGTCCTCCCCCTCCCTATCCGGCGTATGATCGGGAAAATCACGGCGCGTGCGGGTGATCCAATAGGTTTCCGAGAGATCATCACCGAAGACCTTCTCGACGCCACTGCGTCCCAACATAAATCCGATCAAACCCGCCCAGGTAGCGGTTGGATTGTCCGAGTCCCACCCCGCCAGCGAGCCAATCTGAATGGTGCGCTTCAAGTCCCCTTCGCCGTAAAACAGACTTACCATGCTGGCGCCAAAGTTGATTCCGGCGTCATAGGGATGTTGGTAGACATATCCGCCCCGTCCACCGACCTGATACTCCTCGTAAAGCGCATCGCGCGCCGCCTCCCAATGCTCGTCGCTTGGGTCGGCTTCGTAGCGGGCTCTCACAAAGTCATACATGCTTGCGATTACCGTATCGTCCGGGGTGTGGGTCCGGGCCTCGGCCGCCATGGCGAACAACTGCGGTTTGAGCGGCGCATTCCGGTCAACCGTCGCTGCCAGTGCATGCATGATAATGTAGAAATTGGCCGCCGCCTCGGCGTTCGCCCGGGCCGTGGTTTGCACCGGCAGCTCGGCAATCTTCAGCGCCACATCCGGCCGACCGGGCGCAAACAGGCCAAAGATCTCGGTCGTGAGCTGTGCGTCGATCATGTCGAAGTTTGGGTTCAACGCCGGATCGCTCGTGTCGGGCGGGAGGTGGCCTTCGCGCATCAGCTCAAAGGCGTTCTCATTGGAAACCCACAGGTAGTTCTGGCCGTCCTGATTGAAGTTGTCGGACCACATGTGCTTGAGCCAACCATCGCGGATTTGTTCAGTCGTGAGCATCGACGTTTCATGTGTGTAGTGGAGATGTTGATACACATATTCGATGTCCGTATCATCGTCCGCCCCCCAGACGCCGCCCTCCCGCACCAGGATGAACTCCACGGTATCGTGATGGGAATAATCGCCCCACAGGTTCGGGTGATCCGGTCCACCCCAGTCCGCATCCGTGAAAAACGGCGGCTCCGCCCGGTCCATCTCGGTGATCAATCCCGTCCAGTTGGCAATACACTGCGCCAGCCAAAAACCCTCCAAACCGTCGCGGTAACGTTCGCGATCAATCTCAAGGGGTTCAGCCGCAAGGGCGACGGCGGTAAGGCACAACAGCAGGGCTCGGGGGTTCATGGCCCCAGCATCAGATCACCGAAGCCACGATGCCAACCCCTGTCTGATCCCTGTTGCCTCGCCCCCCTCAAACAGACCGCTCAGGCCTGTCACAATGTTCGTATTACGAACATTTAACCTCGATCAATCACTCGTTAGCAAACCTGTTGCCCGAAGGGCTAAGTTCGTATTACGAACATTTATGTTTTCGAAAAACGATGTTCGTTTCTCTTTGTTGATCGCTATGGGAGAAGTGTTGGAGCTTGCGGCCCGCGAACTATCCATCGCCGCCAAGAGAAAAATCGACAGCCGTAAACCGCGGGCTCGGCGGGGCTCAACGCTGCGCCCCAGTGCAGAAACACCTCTTTGGAATGCTGTGATTTCACAGGTCAAACCACACCTTAAAAAGCGCGGAGATCGTGCCGTTTTGGCTCGGGAACTGGGCGTTCACCGTGCGCGCATCGGAGAGTATTTTGACACCCAAACCGCCATGCCTGATGCCGAACGCGCCTTGCAACTTTTGATCTGGGTGGCGCGGCGTCAGGAGCAAGCGAAACGAGTCCAGGGTGCAGACTGAATGTTCGTATTACGAACATTGAATCGATGGACGGCTGGGTCGGAGGATTGGGAAATGAGCTCAGAGGACCTCGTAGACTTCGACCAAGGCAATGCCGGTGCCTCCATCGGCTCCGCTGACTTGGGCGGTGTAGGCCCCGGGCACGGCTGTGTAAACCAACGCCGCGTCTGCACTGTTGGCATCAAGAGCGAACGCACCCACTGAACTCGCAACCTCGGTCACCAGGCTGGCATTCCAATCATCATTTTCCGCCACAACTTCGCTGTCGGCGTCAAACAGCCGCAGCGCTGGATCGGACAACGCTCCGCCCACCCCAAATCCGCCAAGGGTGGGCCCTACCCCACGCAGAAGCAGCCGCTTGGGCACGTTGCCATCGATCACAAATCCCACGACCAGCACCTCATCACCGGTTCCCGCCAACGTGCGGGCCGATACGTTGACCAACTGACCGGCGCCCTCGCCTATCTCGTAAACTTCGGCAAGCGCGACCCCGGGACTTTCATCGCGCACGTGAACCGATCGTGACCCATCGACCGAAACCAACATGGCTGCGTCCTTCGATTCGGCGGTCAGGGCAAACGCGCCCACCGTCCGGGCCGCCGCGGCAATGGCAGTTGCATCCGTGCCCCAGTCCTCGTTGAAGGTGCCGGCAGTCTGGCCGGTGTAGAGTTGAAGCTCGGGATCCGGTGACGCCCCGGTCACGTCAAAGTTGACCAACTCCGGGCCGATTCCACGCACCAACAAATCCGCCGAACCTCCCGCGACAACAAACCCCACCACCAGGGCATCCGCGCCCATGCCGGAGCGACTGCGCACCGAGAGGTTTTTAAGCCGACTCGGAACCGGAACGGCGACCAAGAGTCGCGCTGACCGACTGGTCACTGTCGACGCACCGTCGTCAACCCGCACTGCGTAGTCACCGCTTTGCGCGGTCGATAGGTTCGTCAACTCGAGAACTGCGCCGGTTTCGCCCGCCAGCACGGCACCATCTTTCAGCCATTGATAAGTGACCACGGCATCCGCCCCGGGATCAGAGTGCGTCACGGAAAAAGTTGCCGTCCCGCCCGGAGCGATCGTCTGGCTCAACGGCGGCTCAATGATGACCAGGTCGCCGGAGGGGTCCGGCTCATCCGCCACGGCCCAGGCTTCTTTCAGCGCAGCGACGGTTGCCCGCGGCTCGAGAATGTCGAGGTCGGAGCCATTATCGACTACCCGATAGAGGCCCCACCACTCTTCATTGGCGAAGCCATCGGGCAAACTGATGGGAAAACCACCCGCGTCCTGGACGGAAGGCGAGCCTCCCTGGGATTTCCACCACTCGTCGCCAAATTCAAAGACGCAACCGCCCGCGGCGATAGCGCTGTTGGCCGCGATCTCCCGCCACAGACCGGCTACGGTTTGGCCGACAAACTCCGCGTTGTTCGGATACTCGGCTTGGGTGGCATGGTCGAACGCATCCATGCCAAATTCGGTGATGGCGAGGGGCTTCGTTGAGGCCGCCGCGTATTCCGTGAAAAACGTGCCCAGCGAAACCCCGCGGTAGGTTTGCACACTCCAGAAATCGAGGGCCGGAACCAGACTGTCATGTGCCGCGACTTGCGGGATCGCGTCAGTGATCGCGACCGACAGCAGGCGGGCTGGCGTCTGATCTTTGATGGCCTGGGCGACGGTATTCATCGCCTGCCAGAAGGCCGGGTTGTCGCCGTTGCCGTTGTAGATGTTGGCTTCGTTGCCGAGGATGATCCCCATCACCGCCGGGTGGGATCCGAGGTTTTGATCAATCTGCACAAAGGTCTGCCGGACCGCCGCAATGGCACCGGCATCCCCCCAGTTGGTATTGGGGTCGATCCAGCGGTTGATCATGACGTAGATTGGATCGACGCCGTTGTTGTAGCAGGCGTCGAGAAACGCAGTGTGGTCCGCCGTTTCGCTCCAGCCATAGATGCGGATCACGTTGGCACCGAGGTCACGAATGAGCGGCAGGTCACGCTCCCACAACGCACGGTAATTGGGGGTGAAGTAATCGCCAAACGGTGCCGAAGCCGACGGATTGTCACCGATCGGTGCGGGTTGATAACACACCCCGCGAATCTGAAACGCGGAACCGTCGAGATGAATCTCCCGGCCTTCCACCGTAAATGACGCCGCGGCGATTTGCGGCACCAGCAGACCAAGGGACACGGACAGGGCGGAAATACCAAACTTCCATTTCGCGAACATGCGCGGGACACCAAGACGGGGATTTTTCATGGGGAATTGTGGGGGTTAACCGGAGAACCAGAGGCTCTCCCAAGCGACCACACCGGGAATTCAGAATATTAATCCTGTCAATGCAATTTTATGCAATTATTGTGAGTAAACCACTCGCCCCGCGGCCAGGAAAGGATCTCATCGACGCCATCGACGCATCGGCATAGGGGTGGGCGTAGTTGATTCCCATGTCGTCACCCAAGCGCTACCCCTCTGTCATTCTCGCCACTTGCTGTATCCCGTGGACCCCCGAATACCAGCTGGATACCCCCCTGTTCCGCCGTTGCGTGCAGACCCTCGCAACGGAAATGACACCCCACCTTTACGTCTTCGGCACCGCCGGTGAAGGCCACGCGGTGACAGACCGGCAGTTCCAAGAGATCGTGACGACATTCCAAGCCGCGCTGCCCGCCGACTCCCGGCCGATGGTCGGAATCATCAGCAACTCGCTTGCCACCGGGATCGAACGGATTCGTTTCTGCCGTGAGCTGGGGCTGCACGATTTCCAGATTTCGTTTCCCAGCTGGGGGGCGTTGAATGATGCCGAAATCGACAACTTTTTCGCCGCGACCTGTGGAGCGTTCCCCGACTGCCGATTCCTGCACTACAACCTGCCCCGCACCAAACGAATGTTGGGTGGAGCAGAATATGCCCGGATCGCGGACCGGCATCCCAACTTAGTGGCCATGAAGATGGGCAGCCCGGACAACTCGAAGCTCGAGGAGATCCTGGAAGCGGCGCCGGAACTGCAGTGTTTCTTTGTCGAGTTCGGTTACGCGGCCATGCGAGACCGCTACGAGTGCGGCTACATCCCGGCCCTGGCGGGAGGTAAGCCGGCATGGGCAAAACGATTCTTCGAGGCGCGTGGAGAGACGCTCACCGCCATGGCGAATGAGGCGCAGGCGGCGCGAGAGATTTTGCACGACCACGTCCACGCCGCCGGTGCGCACATGGATGGAGCTTACGACAAACTTCATCTCAAACTGTTGGTGCCGGAGTTTCCGCTGCGGCTTCTGCCGCCCTATTGCGCCACCTCTGATGACGACTGGCCGGAATTGGTGGCCAAACTACCCTCCACTTGGCTCAACCCTGCGCCCGAATTTCCATAATTCGCGCATGATCAATGCCGTTGGTCGCCGTGACGGTAATCCTCAGTGAAGTGATCGGCAAAGGCTTCGTCAGGTTGTGACGGCGCAGGCGCTGGTAGTTGTTTTTAACCGTCGCAACCCTCACCCAGTCCCCGCCCGAGTGGACCTCGACCACGTAGTCGCGCACGGTCTCTTCCTGGGGCTGCCCCCATTGCATCTTGGCGGTGTAGCCGTCAGCTGCCGAAAGTGTCAGCAGCCGATGCAATCCCGTATCGAATACGACGGTGATTTCGCAGCAATCAACCGCCCCATCCCATTTGACCTCGATGGCAGCCGGCAACCCGGCTGCGGGATCGCTCATCCAACGGTGCATGCCCGGCCGGGCGCGATCGGGAGGCGCGCAGGTAACGGGCGTGGACGAGGATGTGCCCGACTTCACCTCTGCCAACACGTTCTCCCACAGGTTGACTTCTTCGGCTCCGGCTGACGCGTCGCCGTGGACGGCACGGTTCTGGCCGCTGCGAATGAGCTCGGGTTCGCCTCTCGTCTGATGACTGGAGGCGATGATGTGGTTTGCCCGCGCCACCAAGTCGTTCGGGTCGGAATTGCGCACCCCGATGAGGTAAGCATCGTCGCGCAATAACTGTTGTTGTATTGTCCCGATGAGGTCCGGTCGATCGGTCAGCTCGGCGGGAGTGACACCATTCGCCAGCGCCGTGGCCGCCGCCGTGCCCACACCTTGTCCGATCACCGCACAGGTGGCCATCACTCGGGTCGTGGCAAAGGCGATATGGGTCGCCGAGATGTTCCTCCCGGCAAACATCAAGTTGCCGATGTCACGAGCCACACAACAACGCAGCGGGATGTCGTAGAGGTAAGGCAAATGGTGTTGTTCGCAGGGCGACTTTTCCGGTGCATCCACTCCCTCGGGTGGATGCGTGTCGATGGGCCAACCGCCATAGGCAATGGCATCGGCGGCCGGTTTCGACGGCAGCACATCGTGTTCGGTCAGCACGTGCCGACCGATAAAACGGCGGCTCTCGCGTTTGCCCGGCAGAAAGCCGACCCACTCCAAAGCCCAATGCGAGGCGTCGAGGTCGGACTCATTTTTGACGTGATTCCACACGCCGAGCGTGATGGCCAGCAGCTCGTCACGAATGGCTTCGTTGTCCTTCAGGGTGTTCAGGCACCCGCCCCATTCCGCCCACCAGTAGCCATACTCCAGACCCAGGTCGGAGTGCGGTTGGCCGTAAGGCCGCAGCCTGAAATCCGACTCTTTGAATTTACGCACCCAAGGCGGAGCGACGAACGGCATTGGCCGGTCGTGCCGCCGGGCTTGGAACATGATCGTGGACCCCAGCGTCTTGTGGTCGGGCTCCGGCGCGGCCAGCGATTCGCCAAACTCCTCCGTGCCTTCCCGCCCGAAACGGTAGGCGGCCCCCGCCTCGGCGCCGAGTCGCCCGTCTCCCGTGGCATCCACAAACACTTGGGCCGAAATTCGAAACTGATCCTCGGTCGAAGCCCGGGTCGCGCGCACGGCGCGGATCAAGCCGCCGGCCACCTCGGCATGGTTCACCGATGTGTTGAGCATGAGGGTAAGGTTGGGTTCACGGCGGCATTTGTCGTAGAGCACAAGGTCCAGCATCGGGGCCGAGCGCTGCGGATTGTGCACCGCCAGCTCGAGTCGGATCTCTTCGATGATGCCACTCTCACGCAACTCGGTCTCAAGGGCCCGGCCGCCGCGCAGGCCGGTCGCCCCCACGATGTGCATGCGCACCTCACTTGACGCGTTGCCACCCAGCACAGACCGGTCTTGGCACAGCACCACCTGCCGCCCCTGGCGCGCCGCCGCCAAGGCACAACACACCCCCGCCATGCCGCCACCTGCAATCAGGAGTTCGGTTTGGATTTCGATGGGCGGGTCCGGGGGCATGACAACGCGTAGTGTCTGCGCGTGCCGCAGATTGGCGAGAGCAGAGCCGCATTATTCCACCGGTTCTGATTTGATTTACCCAACACATGCGCAAGGGTGCGCCCCGCATGAGCACCCCGCCGCTGCCCCCCGTGTCCCAAGCCGACCTCGCCGATGTTGCCGCCGCTTTTAAACTGGGGGCGGATTTTGTGGACGGACGGCCGCACGGACACGGCCTGATCAACGATACTTTTGCGATCCGCACGACGCGCGGCGGCGAACCGCTCCGGTTTGTTTTTCAGCGGATCAACCACCGGGTGTTTAAAGACGTCCCGGCGCTCATGGAAAACATCCGGCGCGTGACCGATCACATTTCCGCCAAACCAACGGACACGGCCCATCAACCGCTGCACATCGTTCGGACCCAGTCCGGCGACGCCTATCACCGGGACGCCTCGAGTTGTTTTTGGCGCTGTTACAACTTCATCGAAGGCGCGACTTCACACGACGCCCTCACTTCGCCCGACCAGGCCCGTGCGGCGGCGGCGGCATTCGGGGAGTTTCAACGCGACCTCGTCGACCTCCCCGGTCCCCGCCTGCACGAAACCATCCCCAATTTTCACCACACGCCCAAACGCTTCGCCGATCTGCGTGAGGCGATCCGAACCGACCCGGTGGGCCGGGCAGCAGCGGTGGGTCCCGAGATAGATTTCGCCTTAAAACATGAACCCCTGACCCACGCCCTGCTCGCACCGCACGAACGCGGCGAGATTCCGGAGCGCGTGACCCACAACGATACAAAAATCAGCAACGTGATGCTGGACGATAACACCGGCGCGGGCGTGTGTGTCATCGATCTGGATACAGTGATGCCGGGACTCGCGCTCTATGATTTCGGCGACCTGGTCCGCTCCGCCACCAATCCGTGCCTGGAGGATGAGTTGGACCTCGGCAAGGTGCGCACCCAGTTGCCGATTTTTGAACAATTGGTCGCGGGATACCTGGGCAGCGCCCGGTCGATCCTCAACGAGGCCGAGCTGGCCCACCTCGTCGTGGCGGGGCGGTTGCTGGCATTCGAGGTCGGCATTCGCTTTCTCGGCGACTACCTGCTCGGCGACGTCTACTACAAAACCAAACGCGAACACCACAACCTCGACCGCGCCCGCGGCCAGTTCACCCTGCTGCGCAGCATGGAGGAAGCCGAACCCGAAATGCAGCGCATCGTGGACCGGTATCGGTAGACTTTCGAAGCTGCTGGGCTCCCGCCAAACCGGCAAAACCATCACCCGCCGACCCAAGGCGAAGGCCTCCGCAAACATCCGCTCCGAAGCGATGTTCGTATTACGAACATCCATCCCAATCCTCGCGCCACATCCGTGGGACGAGAATGATTCGGGATCCACCCAATGTTCGTAATACGAACATTAGGTGGAGACGAAAGGGTTTGGGAGGTGACGGTGGGGAGGGGCGTCAGTTGGTCAGAGTTCGCTGAGGGCCTCGAAGGAATGCTGGTCGGCCTGGGCCTGGGCGCGCCAGAGTTTGGCGTAGGCGCCATCGGCTTTCAGCAGCTCTTCGTGCGTGCCTTTTTCCACGATGCGGCCGTGGGCCAGCACCACGATCTGATCCGCCCGCCGCACCGTCGAAAGGCGATGGGCGATCACCAGGGTCGTCCGCTCCTCCACCAAACTCGCGAGGGCACGCTGGATGGCCGCTTCGGTCAACGTGTCGACGCTGGCGGTGGCTTCATCGAGAATGACCAGTGGGGGGTTGCGCAGGATGACCCGAGCAATGGTGAGGCGTTGTTTCTCGCCTTGGGAAAGCCGCACTCCCCGCTCGCCGATCTGGGTCTCCATGCCGTCCGGCAGGTTGTTCACAAATTCCCACGCGGCGGCGGCCTTGAGAGCGGATTTGATATCGGAGTCGGCGGCATCGGGACGGGCCAGGCGCAGGTTGTCGGCCACGGTGCCGTTGAAAAGAAACGGTTCCTGGGCCACCAGACCGATGCGGGAACGCAGATCCGTGAGATCCAATTTGCGCACATCGACCCCCCCGATGGTGACACCTCCCGAACCCACGTCGTAGTAACGCAGCATCAGGTTCGCCAAAGTGGTTTTTCCGGCGCCGGTGTGACCCACCAACGCGGTGACTTTGCCTGCCGGCAACTCCAACGAAAACTCGTTCAGGATGGGTGGTCGATCGGGGTAGCCGTAGTCGACGTCTTCAAACCGGACCGCCGGGACACCGCTCGGAAATGATTGCGGGGTTTCGGGCGGAGTAATCTCCAACGGGTGATCCAGCACTTCGAACACCCGGTCGCTGGAAGCGCGGGCCGCAGCCATCATTTGATTGAGCTGGTTGAGCCGGCTCACCGGCTCATACACGAGCGCCGCGTAAGCGAAGAAACTGACAAAGTCACCGAACGTGAACGAGCCACCCGTCGCCTGGCTTTCCATGAGCAATGCACCTCCTACGCCCACCACTGCAACAGCGCCCAGGCTGCTGAGAAAATTGGTGCCGGGGCCATGCAGCGACCAACGATACATCGCGCGTAATGTCGTGCGTTGCACATCGCGGGCAGCGTCGGCGAAGCGACCTCGTTCACGATCACCGAGGGCAAACGAACTGATCAGACGGTGGCCGGAGATGTTCTCCATGAGCAGGCCATTCAGTGCGCCCGCGGCATCGCGGGCGTCCCGCCAGAGCCGGCGGCTTGCCCTAAAGTGAAGTCGCCCGAGGTAGATGACAAATGGCAGGGGCGCCAGCACCATGGCGGCGAGCAACGGTTGCTGGATAAAGAGGATCGTGCTGATGCCGATCAGGGTCATCAGGCTCACGGTGCCCTGCTCGGTGCCATCGAGGAGCGCCCGTTCGACGTTTTGCACATCCTCGATAACGCGGGAGGCGATTTCCCCGGTCTGGCGCTTGTCGTAGTAACCCACCGGCAGGTCGAGGAGCCGTGAATGCAGGTCGCCGCGCAAGTCGATGAGCACCTTTTGCTCAAGGTTGTTGTTAACGCGAATGCGCAGCGAGTTAAACGCGTCGCGCAGGAAGTAGCAGCCGGTCAGGGCGGCCACGCCCCACAGCAACAAGTCCTTCCGTCCGGCCCCGATCACCTCGTCAACGACCCACTTGATCACCTGCGGGATGGAGACGAGGAACATGGTGCTGCCCACCGCCAAACCGATGGTGAGGGCAAAAAGCCCCTTGTAACGGAACAGGTAGGCCGCGACGCGCCGAAACGGGTTCCGGGCCCGGCCGGCTCCCGGGCCCGCCTCGGCCCGGGCCATTGCTGCACGTGTTCCTGCTCCTCCGTGTCTAATCATTCCCTCCAGCGGGAACCCATCCGGGCGGGAACGTCCAGCCGGGTTTTGGTCTTTTTTTGCGTCGGCGCTAAATTTGACCCCGCACCACCCACGCCGCAGAATCGGGATTCATGGCCATCCTGCCTCCGCCTACGCCCTTCAACCGGATCCGACTGGCCGCCAGCCTGATGACGGTGCTAATCCCTGGGGCCGTGTCCCAACCCGCCGGTTTCAACTACGACGAATCCGCTGTGCCAGCCTACGCTCTGCCGGATCCCTTGGTGAATCTGGTCGGCGACCCCGTGAACACGGCCGAGCAATGGACGGGACAACGGCGGAGCGAAGTCCTGGGGCTCTTCGCCGAGCATGTTTACGGGCACACCCCGCCCGGCGCCGTTGACGTGCACCACGAGCTGACGGAGTCGAATGACCATGTTTTCGACGGACGAGCCCGGCGCCAGCAGGTGCGACTGCATTTTCGGGCCAACGGGCACGAAATCGCCGCGGACCTGTTGATCTACCTGCCTCGTACCGCCACGGGACCGGTTCCCCTTTTCCTGGGCCTGAATTTTTTTGGCAACCACACCATCACGACTGATCCGGAGGTGCACCTTAACCAGAATTGGATGCGATCGAACCCGGAGATTGGAGTGGTGGACCATCGAGCGACCGCGGACTCCCGGGGCGCGTATGCCAGGCGGTGGCCGGTCGAACTGATCCTGCAACGGGGCTACGGCCTCGCCACGCTCTACTCCGGGGACATCGACCCCGATGTCGACGACGGTTTTCAGAACGGCGTGCATCCGTTGTTTTATGCCAACGGCCAGACGCAACCGGCGGCCAACGAATGGGGCACCCTGGCGGCATGGGCGTGGGGACTCAGCCGGAGCCTCGACTACCTGGAAACGGACAACACGATTGATGCTTCCCGCGTGGCGGTGTTGGGCCATTCCCGGCTGGGGAAAGCCGCCCTGTGGGCGGGCGCCCGGGATGAGCGATTTGCCTTGGTCATTTCCAACAACTCCGGTTGCGGAGGAGCCGCTTTGTCCCGGCGCCGTTTCGGCGAAACGATTGAGCGCATCAATACCAGCTTCCCGCATTGGTTCTGCGGAGGGCACCAGCGCTACAACGGACGGGAGGACGATCTACCGATCGATCAACACATGTTGTTGGCCCTGATGGCCCCGCGGCCGGTTTACGTCGCCAGCGCGGTCGAAGACTTGTGGGCGGATCCGCGGGGTGAGTTCCTGGCGGCACGGCATGCCGAGCCGGTGTATGCCCTGCTGGGAAGGTCCGGATTGGGGATCGAAAACTTTCCTCCGGTCAACCAGCCGGTGGGCGATACCATCGGCTATCACGTTCGCACCGGTAAACATGATGTCACCATCTACGACTGGCAGCGCTATCTGGACTTCGCCGACCGCCACTTCACGGCCCGAAACTAGGAGATTGGCGGCAGCGGATCGTTGGTTCACAAAACGCGCTTGAACAACGAATGCGTCTTCTCCCCGGATCGCGTGCACCGCTACACGCTGATTCATCGGCTGAATCCCCTCATGGGCGGCGACCGGCTCATGCTTTGGATCGGGCTAAATCCCAGCACCGCGGACGAGCAGCAACTCGATCCCACGCTCACCCGCATCGCACGTTTCTCCGAGCGCGAGGGCATGGACGGATTTTGGATGGGCAACTTGTTCGGGATGCGAGCGACCGACCCGGCGGTGATGAAGGCGGCGCCTGATCCCAACGGCCCCGGCAACGATGCGGCACTACTGGAGGCCGCATCGCGCTGCGAACGTGTCGTCGCGGCTTGGGGCGTGCACGGTGAATTCATGGACCGCGCCAAAGCGGTTGTGAAGCTGCTCAAGGACTTCGACCTCTGGTGCCTCGGCACCACCAAGGACGGCCATCCCCGCCACCCCCTCTACGTACGCGCCGACCAGCCGCTGGTGCGGTGGCAACCCTAGAGTCGGCAAGAGACCGCGGTCACTCTCGGTCTTTTTCCCGGCCGTAGGACAGGCACCCACTACCGGCGGCGGCGACCTCGGAGCGTGTTCCAGGCCTCGCGTGTGGTTTCGCATCCATCCCTTAGTAAACCGATCAGTCCAAACGCGATCAGGAAGATGATGCCGGTAGGTTGTCGGTGGCTCATACGGGTGGAGGCGCCGGTGGGAACGGGGCGGGATGGAAACTGAAGGTAGCGGGACACCCGAAACCACTTCCGGCTTCGATGTCTCGGCCAAGTTACCACATGGCTCAGGAGTCGACCATCCCCCAAGAGAGGGGTTAAATCTGCTCCATGCCCCGCTCGATGTGGGTGGGCACGCTTACGAAACCCTGCATTTCGGCTGCTGCCCGAGCTCGGCCCATCCGTGAGGTCCGCAAAGCCCACAAGGCCGCCGCCAAGCGGTTGGGTGCACCAATTTTTCGAAAAATCGACTTCACGTGATCCTTCACCGTGAACAGTCCGATGCCCAGCAGGATGGCAATTTCTTCGTTGGATTTTCCCTCTGCGATCCAAGTCAATACATCCGCCTCGCGCACGGTCAGGTCTCCTTGCATGAGAAACTGTGGATTAACTCCCTCTTCCCCCTCGACCAGTCTTGCTTTGACGAGTGATCGGGCATTGGCGAGGTGAGTCTGCCCCAACCGCAGCATCCGCCGCTCCGCATCACTAAAATCCGGGCCACCCCGGCGCTCGATCCCGAAGAACGCAATCTCATCCGCGCCAGTGGGCACGTGCACGGCGCAATGATTGTCAATGCCGAGCACTTGGTAAACCTCCGCAAAAATATCGAGCTGTCTAAACTCCCGATCAGAGAAAAAATCCGAACGTGTGAACGGCATGCCCTCGTTCACGCTCGGATCAAATCGAAACAAGGGGTAGCCCCCCATGAGTTCGCCGAAGGCTCCCATGGCTTTGGGGAAATCAGTCACGGGGCGGTTAAAGCCAATATCCAAGACTTGGGACCGCGTGTCGATGGAGCCAAAGGCGACAAACTCGTTCGGCACCATCTGGCTGAGGAATTCAAACGATCTGGCAGCGAAATTCTCCCAACACAGCCCCGGCCGATACAATTCGGCCGCCGCATCGGAGAACTGTCGGATCTCTGAATCGGAGAACACTCCCTTCAGATAGGGAAAAGCCGGGCATGAGAAAAGTCATGTTTGGGGGCAATTCAACCGAGCTGCATCCCTCTTTGGAGGGGTGCGGAGCCAGGAAACGAAAGGCGGCAGCTTCCAGCTACGCCGGTTTGATCCGGACGAGCAGGTCCTTGCTTTCGACGGTCTCGCCGATTTCGACGGTGACCTCGCTGATCACGCCGTCACAGGGGGCGTAGACCGTGGTCTGCATCTTCATGGCCTCCATCAAGAGCAGCTTTTCACCCTTCTTGACCTTGCCACCCACAGTCGCCGACAGCGAGGCGATGAGTCCGGGGATCGGGGCACCCACCTGGCTGGAGTCGGCCGGATCGGCCTTGGCGCGGGTCTTGGTGGAGGCGGTGACGTTGCGGTCGGCGATCAAAATTTCGCGGGCAATACCGTTGAGCTCATAGCTGACGAGTCGTTTGCCGTCCTTGTCGGCTTCACCCACTCCAATCAACCGGATGATAAGCACCTTGCCTTCCTCGATTTCGACGGAGATCTCCTCACCCGGCTGCAAGCCGTAAAAGAAGGTCGAAGACGGCAGCACGCTCACGTCGCCATATTGGCGCTGATGCTTGCGAAAGGCTTCAAACACCGACGGATACATGAGATGCGAGTAGAGTTCGTCCTCGCTCGGATTGGCGTGGTGCTTGGCCGCGAGTTCGTTGCGAAGCTCGGCCATGCCTTTCTCGATTGCCTTCGCCCGGGCCGCGGCCGAACGCAGGGGCTTGGGGGCCTTGCGACGCATCGCGGCATTGTAGCGGGCTCGCGCCTGCTTGTGCTTTTCCGGACCGAGCACAGCCTTGGAAACATCCACCGGCCAGCCGCCATCGGGCCAGCCGAGCCCGCCCGAAAGCATGTCGATGACACTTTCCGGGAAAGGCGTCGCACCGGGTTCAAGGTTCACCACGTCGGCGGGTTTGATGCCGCGTGAGAAAAGGAAGAGTGCCATGTCGCCCACGACCTTGGACGATGGCGTAACCTTCACGATGTCGCCAAAGAGCTGGTTTACTTCGGCATAGGTGCGGGCGATTTCGGGCCAGCGGTGGCCCACGCCCATCGAGTTGGCCTGTTCCTTGAGGTTGGTGAACTGCCCGCCCGGCATCTCGTGCAGGTAGACTTCCGCCGACCCGCTCTTCGGCGCCGTGTCGAACGGCGTGTAAATCGGGCGAACCTTTTCCCAATAGTCGGAGAAGCGGTCGAGGGCGGCCAGGTCGAGCTGGGTATCCCGCGGGGTGCCCTGAAGCGCAGCCACCACGGAATTGAGGTTGGGCTGCGAGGTGCTGCCACTCATGGCGGCCAGGGCCAGGTCCACCGCGTCGGCGCCGGAGTCGGCGGCACGCAGCACGGAGCTCGCGTTGATGCCACTGGTGTCGTGGGTGTGGAAGTGAATGGGCAAACCAACCTCCTGGCGCAACGTCTTCACAAGCTTTGCCGCCGCGACGGGACGGCAGAGGCCCGCCATGTCCTTGATCGCAATCATGTGTGCGCCCATCTTTTCCAACTCCTTGGCGAGGCGGACGTAGTATTTCAGGTCATACTTGTCGCGCTTGGGGTCGAGGATGTCACCGGTGTAGCAAACCGTGCCCTCGCAGACCGCGTGGGTGTCCTGCACTGCCTCCATCGCCACCCGCAGGTTCGGCAGGTAGTTCAGGGAGTCGAAGATGCGGAAGATATCCATGCCGTTGGCGGCGGCATGCCTCACGAATCCAGCGACCACATGGTCCGGGTAGTTGGTGTAGCCCACCGCGTTGGCTCCCCGGAAGAGCATCTGGAAACAGATGTTGGGCACCTTGGCGCGCAGCTGGCGCAACCGCTCCCACGGATCCTCATTGAGGAAACGCATGGCGGTGTCGAAGGTCGCCCCACCCCACATCTCGAGGGAAAACAATCCCGGGACTTCGCGGGCCAACGCATCAGCTGAGGCGAGCATGTCGAAAGACCGCACGCGCGTTGCCATGAGTGACTGGTGGGCGTCGCGGAAGGTCGTGTCCGTGACGAGCAGGCGGCGTTGTTTGCGCGTCCATTCGCCAAACTTCTTGGCGCCCAACTCCAGGAGCAGTTGGCGGGTACCCGCCGGGGGCTCCCGGCGGTGATCGTAGATCGGCGGGGCGGGAATCCCAAACGACACCGCCGGCTTGAAGCCCTTGGCGTGCGGGTTGCCGTTGACGGTGATGTCGCCGATGAAGTTGAGCAGCTTGGTCGCCCGGTCGCGGCGGCGCTTGAACCGGAAAAGCTCCGGGGTCGTATCAATGAGCGTTGTCGTGGCCTGGCCACTGCGGAACTTCTCATGAGCGATCACGTTCTCCAGAAAGGGGATGTTGGTCTTCACCCCGCGGATGCGATACTCCGCCAACGCCCGGTGCATGCGAGCCATCGCGATCTCATACGTCGGGCCGAAAGCGACCAGCTTGGCCAACATCGAATCATAAAACGGGGTGATCACGGCGCCCGCGAAACCCATGCCGCCATCGATGCGGATCCCGAGTCCCCCCGGCGAACGGTAGACCGCAAGGCGGCCATAGTCGGGCATGAACTTGTTTTCCGGATCCTCCGTCGTCACGCGCGACTGCAGCGCAAAGCCGTTGCGGGGGATGTCCGCCTGCGCCGGCATGCCCACCTCCGGGGAGTGCAGGGAGTGCCCCTGGGCGACCAGCACCTGGGCGCGCACGAGGTCGAGGCCGGTGACAACCTCGGTGACCGTATGTTCAACTTGGATACGCGGGTTCATCTCGATGAAGAACCACTCGTGGCGGTCGAGATCGTAGAGGAATTCCACCGTGCCGGCGTTGTCATACCTTATCGAGCGGGCGAGGGCGGCGGCGGCTTCGCAAAGCTCGCTGATGACCTTCTCCGGCAGGCCGTAACTGGGGGCCACCTCCACAACCTTCTGGTGGCGGCGTTGCACGGAGCAGTCGCGTTCGTGCAGGTGGATCACGTTGCCGTGTTTGTCGCCGAGGATCTGCACTTCGATGTGCTTCGCGTTCTGGATGTATTTCTCCAAAAACACGGCCGGGTTGCCGAAAGCCCGTTCGGCTTCGCCCTGGGCTTCATCCAGCAGCGCGTCAAGATCGGCCGCTTTCTTCACGATGCGCATGCCCCGGCCACCGCCGCCAAACGCGGCTTTGATGATAAGCGGGAAGCCAATCTGCCTGGCGATGCGTTTGGCCTCAGCGCGGTCGGATACTGGGTCCTCGGTGCCGGGTAAAACCGGCACGCCCACCTTTTGCGCCATGGCGCGGGCGGCGGTCTTGTCACCCATGTTGTCCAACAACTCCGGACGCGGGCCCACCCAAATGATGCCGGCCTCCTCGCAAGCGCGGGCGAAGTCGGGATTTTCCGATAAAAAACCGTAGCCCGGATGGATCGCGTCGACGCCTTTCTCCTTGGCGATGCCGATGACACTTTCGATATCCAGATAGGCGGCCACCGGTCCCTTGCCCTCCCCGACTTGATACGCCTCGTCGGCCTTGAAACGGTGGATGCAGAACCGGTCTTCCTGGGCAAACACGGCCACGGTGCGCATACCGAGTTCGGTGCCCGCTCGAAACACCCGGACGGCAATTTCGGAGCGGTTGGCTGCCATTAGTTTGGCCACGGGGCGAAGAGGAACGGACGCGGATGCAGACATGGAACGAATCAGGGAAGCTGGGATGAAAGTCGGGGGATAGGCAGCGAAGCACGGTTTTGGCGTCCCGCAAGGACTTCCCTCGGCTTCCTAAGCCACAATCAGACCACGCAGTTCCGCATCTTCCCGGACAATCGGGGTGGATAATTAGTTGACATATCAACAATTGATATATCTTCAATATGACATGCCCGTCACCCCCGAGATTGAACTCGTTGTCTCCGCCCTTCGTCTCAGCAACACCATGTGGCGAACCAGTCGCCGCCTGTTTCGGCCGTTTGGCCTGACTGAAGCACAGTTCAACATCCTGCACGTCCTGGCGGAATCCGACACTCAGCTCACGCAACGCGAACTCAGCGATATCCTGGTGGTGGACCGCTCGAACGTCACGGGTTTGGTCGATCGGATGGAAACCGCAGGTTGGGTGAAACGCCAACCGGTGCCGGGTGATCGACGCGCTTACCAAATTCGCCTGACGACCGCGGGACGGAAGCTTTGGCAAAAAGTCCACCCCATCTACGAAAAGGCCGCGGCCGAAGTCGTGGGGGTGTTGACCCCCGTCCAGGCAAAATCGGTCACTCGCGCCTTGGGAACACTGGAAGCCTCCGCGGCCGCCTTCGAAGCCGGGCTGCCGGCCAAATAGCCCTCTTTCCAACCTGTCCAGGCTCATGAACTCGATCCCCGAACTGCACCATCGAGTCGCCCATCTCGAGACGGAGGTTGAACGCCTCCGGGCTCGCGTGCAGCGACTTGAAAAACCGACCGCAGAAGCTCCGGCACAACCGGAAGTCCCGAAGGGAACAACCAAAGTTGTTGAACCTCCGCCCCTGCCCACCCCTAAGCCGGTGCCGGTGCCGCCTCGCAGCGAACTTTCACCACCGGTGGCAGCGCCCTCCGTTCCTGAGCGCACCTCTCCGCCTCCGGTGCAGACGCCGGAGCCGACCGAATCAGTCCCTTCCCGATTTCAGGAACTGCTGGCCGCCATGAATCTGCTTCCCCCCAAGCCCGGGGAAAGTGGCGAGGCGCAAATCGGAGGGTGGTGGGCCACGCGCATCGGCGCCCTGTTGGCGGTCATCGGCGTGGTGTTTTTTGGCATCTATATCTCGGCCAACACCGCCCCATGGGTGCGATGGTTGGAGTTGGCCGCCATCGCCGGAGGAGTGCTGGGGGGAGGACACTGGCTGGATCGTCGCGGCCTTCGGGTGGGACCCGTGATCATCGGTGCCGGTCATGCGCTGGTATTCTTCACGGCATTTGCGGCGTCCGGCGTGGAGGCGGTGAGGATCGTGACGTCACCCATCATCGCGGCAGCTCTGCAAGCGGCGGCGGTGGCCTACATCGCGTGGGCCGGCTGGCGGCGCGAGTCGCCCACCACCGCAACCATGGGCGTGGCATTGGGATTTGTTTCGGCCTTTTTCACGGTGGCGAGCGACCTGCACATGATGGCCGCGGTGGGTGGAGTGTTGCTGGCCCTCGCCGCCGTGGGGTTCCGCGTGCGGCGCGATTGGTGGTGGCCGGTGTTCATCAGCACGGCACTCAATCCGATCCTGCTGTTCGGCGTGATGTTGGAAGCCGGCAGTCGCGGCATGGTTTGGTGGAGTGCGTATGGACTGCTCACCGCGGGGTTCGTCGTTCATCTTTTGGCGGCAGCATACGAACTGCGCCAACGGCCGGCTCAGCTGTCCGCCAAGGGTCGCAGGCTGCAGGCTCTGAATACGTCCCTCTCGCTTGTCGTCGGTTTTGCCGCCACGCTGGTCTGGCACGATTATGCAACCCCGGCCGGTTTCTTCACCGTGGCCGGCGTCGCGCTGCTCGGACTTGCCTTGGCGGCCTCCCGCCAGGCTCCCGGCGACCGGGTCGTCGGCATGTGGGGAGTGAAAGCAGCGTCGCTTTTTGCCCTCGCCACGATTGCCCACTGGGACGCCCATACCCGGTGGTTGGCATTGTTGGTCGAAGCCGTGGTGCTCCTGGCGGCAGCTCAACGATCCGGTCGCAACTCGATGCGGGCGGCCAGTCTCGGAGCCTGGGCGCTCTCGTTGCTGTTTTTCCTTCGCGAAATGGAGGGCTGGTCCGGAGAACTGGCATCAGCGACGGGAGCCGCCGCCCTGGGATATGTTTTGATCGGACTGGCGTTGTTCGAGGGACTGGCCCGACAGTGGCGGAAGGCAGGCATATCCGGAATCAACACCCTGCAGGTATTGTTTGGTATTATGGGAGCGCTGCCGTTGTTGGTTTTCACGGCCCGGGGGTTCGATGCGGCATGGAGCCCGACGCTTGGGCTGGTGTTGACGGTGATCTTTGCGGCCTTGGCTTGGGCGCTGCGTTCCCGGGTCTGGCTGCCGGGGCTGGCGGTGGTCTACGTGGGAGCCAATCTGGCGATTCATGTATTCGAAGTATCGCAACACGGGATGGTTTGGCTCTGGGGGGCCGCGACCCCGCTGGGTTTGATCGGAGTGGCCGGCGGAGCCTTGCTCACCCGCCATGAGAAGTCGGGTCTGGGATTTGCCACCGGATCAGTTGGGTTGGCGACTTGGATCGCCGCATCACTCCACACCTTTGGTTCTACACCGACGCTTGCCCTTTCGGGTGGTCTGGCGGCGGCGGTGGCGGCCGTTGGACTACGCGAAAAAGGCCCGATCCTGACTTTGATTGGTATGGTTGGACTTCTGACAGGCGCCATGATGACCGCGGTCTCTGGCTTCGATTCCGGGGTCGGACATGCCAGTGAAATCTGGTTCCGACTGGCTGCTCTGGGCGTGCCGGTCCTTTGGTGGATTGGAAGTCGGCGGCCCCGGGTAGATAAACCTCAGATTGAAGTCGGCAACGCCTTGATCGCGATCGTCGGGGTGCCACTGGTGCTGGCGGCGTTGCAGTGGAACTGGCCCGAGTTGGTGGTTGCGCTGGCCATCATTGCCATTGGGGTCGGCTTCACAGCCTTGGGACTCCGCCTAAAAAGCATATGGCCCTGCCTCGCAGCGACAGCTCTCGGGTTTTCCGGCCTGGCCCACCATTGGGTGGTTTTGCTTTGGGAACCCGGGCCGGTTGCCCTGACCGCGCTGGCCAGTGTGGCGACTTTGGCACTGGCAGTGGCCAGTCAGCCCCTGTTTCTGCGCAAATCAAATGACGTCTTTTCGCATACCGGCGTTCGCATGGTCACGATTTTGAATGTCCTCGTCGCGGTGGCTTCAATCACCCTCTTTTCACTTGATCCAAACGCCATCTGGAGTGCCTACGGCACGGTGATATGGGCTTTGGGCGGCATCGTATTGTTTGGCATCGGAATCGCCGGACGCGAACGCCTCCATCGGCTGGTGGGCCTGGTGGTGCTGCTGGGCTGCATTCCGCGAGTGTTCGTGCATGACATTACCGAAGCCGAACATCGGATTGCCGCATTTATCGTGCTGGGGCTGTTGCTGCTCTGGGTCGGATTTTCCTACCAAAAATTCCGGCACCTCATTGAGGGAGACAAACACTCCCAAGAAGACGATGAAGAGTGAGATCAGGCCGCAACCTGCTGCCAGGGCGAGACGAGACTGTCGAAACTCGCTTCGGCCACGGCGCGGATCTTGTCCGAGCCTTCCTGGGCACGTGACATGACGCGAAAACCAAACATCGAACCCATCAAACACGCGGCCAGCCGGGCGGTATCGGTGTTCTCCCGTAATTCCCCCACCCGGCGAGCGGCATCAAGCTGATCCTTCAACCAACCTTCGCCTTTCTCCATGCATGACCGAACGTGGGATTTGATGGATTGCTCGGAATCGTCGCACTCCAAGGAAGCGTTCACCAAAAAGCACCCCCGGCGATCATCGCTCGACGCCGCCTGATCACTCATGGCAGTGTAGAAGTTGCGCACCACCGCCAGCGGAGATTCGGCACTTTCGAACTGGGCCCGCAAAGCATCCCCTTGGGCGCTGTAGTGTTCCAAGCACGCAACAAACAACCCCTCCTTGTTGCCGAAACCGGCGTAGATGCTTCCGGGTAGCAGGCCTGTTGCCTTAACCAGATCGCTGATGGACACCCCTCGATACCCTCTTTCCCAGAACAAATGGGTCGCTTTTTCGAGGACTTCGGAACGGTTGAATTGAGGAGGACGGGCCATAACAAACAGAAATAGAAAAATAATTGAATGATTGTTCAATAAAAATCTTGACCGCCTTCCACATGTGGCTTCTTTCTTGAGCGTTCGTTCAATTATTTAATTCAACCCTCTTCATTCCAAATGTCTCAATCCATTCAAGATTCCATCGCCCTCGTCACCGGAGCCAATCGCGGCATCGGCAAAGCCATCGTTGAAGCCCTGTTGGCACGTGGTGCCGCCAAGGTTTACGCCGGCGCACGCAACCCCGACTCCCTCGCCGATCTTGTGGCCGCTTCCGGCGGCAAGGTTGTCCCCTTACAGCTCGATGTCACCGATCAAGGCCAGGTCGACGCGGCAGCGTCCGCCGCTTCCGACGCCACCATCGTTGTCAACAACGCCGGCGTTGCCTTGCATGGTGACATGTTCGACAACTCCCTTAAAGGCCCTGAGCGGGAGTTTGCCGTCAACTACTGGGGAGTGCTCCGCATGACCCGGGCCTTTGCTCCTCAACTTAAAACCCGCGGCAGCGGCACGATCGCCAACGTTTCGAGCATCGCCGGACTCACCAACTTCCCGATGTTTCCGACCTACAGCGATTCCAAAGCTGCGGTTCACTCCCTCACCCAAGGCACCCGCCACCTGCTCACCGGCACGGGTGTGAAGGTGCTGGGTGTTTACCCGGGGCCGGTCGATACCGATCTGGCCAAGGACATCGAGTTCACCAAGGAAACCCCGGCCAATGTTGCCAATACGATCCTCGACGCCATCGAGTCCGGAGCCGAGGAAGTCTTTACCGACGAAATGGCCCGCGATTACGCCCCGGCTTACGAAGCAGGTCACAAAGCCCTCGAGCTCGGCACCCGCGAGATGCTTGCTCAAGAGCAAGCCTGACCCGACGGCTATTTCCGTCTCACCTTCACCCGCGGCATCAGCCGCGGGTTTTGTATTTATTCAGCCAACGGCACCGGATTGCGCAACCACGCGAGGAGTTGCTGGGGCGTAACGATTCGCACCTCGGGGTGTTTGAGTGCGTAGGCCACAAAGTCCTCCACGGCCTGGCGGCGGTCAGGCATATCGGCCGGGAACATCGCGGTATGCGCCCCGATCATCATGGGGGCGCGATTGCCGGCCAGCCGCAGATCGAGCGTATGCTTCATGATGGCCAGGAATTCCGGACCGTCGCAGCCCGCCGCTTCCAAAACATTCCAGTCGAGTCCGGAAATCTTGCGCGCCTCCGCCGGCCAATCCCAACCGCCATTTTCGGCAATGTAGTTGTCCATCCGACTGATCAGGCCGGGTGCAAAACCGTATTTCTCCGCGTGTTTATCCAAGGGTACCAGAAAGGCGTGGATTGGAATCTGCCAAAACCCCGGATGGGAAGTCGCCCGATCGATGGCCCCGGGCATCTTGGTCCAGGCATTGCCCGGGCTGCCTTCGTCCATGGTATAGGGCCAGAGGAAGTTTGTGCCGTCGTGCCAGGACTGATAACCTTCCTCAACGGAAGTGTCGTAAACGAAGCCCATCTTGCGAGCGGCTGAAAACATGTGGTCGTTGTATTCGAGAAACGGGGTGCGGAATCCGGTGATCTCCTCGGTCGGGATACCACAGGCAACCAGACTCGCCTGGCAGACCTTCATCTCCTCAAACCACTCTTCGACTGAAAACTGCCCGCCGTGGTAATGATTGTGGGTGTGGTTGGCGATCTCATGTCCCGCCTTCCAAGCGTCGCGGTGCACGTCGCGCAGCTCGGCTGAATCGTCGAGATACTTGCCGTTGGAGTAGAACGCGAACCGCACCGGCGCACCATCAAAAGTCGCAGCCTGGCCGCTGCCAACCGGGTTGGTGACGTCGGCAACATGATCCACGATCCACCGCATCGGATCGACGTCGGGATTGTCGTCGAAACCGATCATCACGAATTGCGGCACCTGCTCGACCGCCAAGTCAGCGGGAGGTTGGACCGAGGGGGCTTGGTGATCGGCGGCGAAAGACATCAGGGGCAGGACGCCGAACGTGAGGCTGGCGAGAATGGGTTTTTTCACGGACATGATCCTACGGGGGATGTCCCGCAGCTCAATCCCACCGTTACGATTCGTTCACTGACGGGTTCGGAGATCAGTCTTTGCCGTAATTCAGATCCTTGGCCGGCCAGTATTTGGTTCCTTGCAACGTCGCCTGCAGGGCAAGGCCGTTTTCCGTGATCTGAATGACCTCCACGCCTTCGAAAATATTGCCGGCCAGGCCCACCTGGCCGCCCTTTTCGTCGGACTTTGCTGCGGCGTCAGCTTGCGCCCCGAAGTCCCAGCCGTGCTTGATGAAGTCCTCCAGCTTTTGCTCGTCGTAGAAAATGAAGATGCCACGGAAATCCTTCACGCCGGCGCCAAGCCCGATACCGGCTGAACCCATGTTCATAAACGTTTCGTTGCCGTCCGCATCAACCACCACCCCGCGCCCACCGGCAAATGAGGCAATGATGAGATTCACGCCGACATTGGAAAACACGGCATGTCCCGCTGCATTGCGGATCTGATTTTTATACCGCGGGCTTTCCTCATAGAGCGCGGTCAAAACCTCTTCGCGCATCTCCCGGATGTTTTCGCGCTTCTTGTCCGTCTTGCTTTTGGCAAACACCCCCGCAGGGGCCAGGATCAGCGCGGCAAGAAAGAGGAGAAGGAAGCGGTGGGACGAATGCATGGCGATACCGACAACCAAACTTCCCGGAGGTTCAACTTCGGAACCACGATCGTAACCGGCTTCTGACGCGGGCCGGAAACCGAATGCGACCAACAACATATGCGGAGTCGAAAGCGGAGCGGGCGCCTAGGCTGCGGGGGTCAACCATGGACCCGATCACCCGATTTCAACGTTGGCTCCAGGACGCCAAAAACAGCCGGCAACCCGAACCGACCGCGACGTCACTTGCCACGGTCGACGAAGCGGGCCGGCCCTCCGTTCGCATGGTTTTGCTCAAGCAGGCCGACGCGGCAGGATTCGTTTTCTATACCAACACCCGCAGCCCCAAGGGTTTCCATCTGGCGCAAACCGCCGTGGCCGAACTGTGTTTTTACTGGAATCCCCCGGGACGGCAGGTCCGGGTGCATGGGGAGGTCGAGCCGGTGAGTGAAAGTGAGGCCGATGCCTACTTCGCCTCGCGGGCCTACCAGAGCCAGGTTGGGGCCTGGGCGTCGCAACAATCGCAGCCGTTGTCCAGCCGGGCCGCCCTGGTGAAAGCCGCCGCCGCGGTCGCCCTAAAATACCCTCGGAAGGTCCCCCGCCCTCCCCACTGGAGCGGCTACCGGGTTGTGCCGCAGTGGATCGAGTTCTGGGAAGAAAAGCCCTTTCGCCTGCACGACCGGATTCGTTGCGAACGAACCGAGGACGGCACTTGGTCCGAGCAACGCCTGTTCCCCTGAATTTCGGGAAGCGACAGACCGCGAAACTTGCGCACCCGGCGGGCGCTCCAGCGTGGAATTCGTGAAACGTGCGCCCCTTTTTCCGCCCACGGCTAGCTCACGCGCACAAGCAGCAGAGTGCGGTCGTCGTGATTGGGTTCGAGCACACAGAAATTGCGCACGTAACGATCGACCGTTTTGACCACCTCATCGAGCGGACGATCCAGATGGCGCTCCAAACTGGTGGCCAAGCGCACCCGCTCAAACTCCTCGCCCTCCGGATTGGTGGCCTCGGTGATGCCGTCGGTGTAAAGGGCAAGGAGGTCTCCCTCCGTCAGCTGAACCTCGTGCTCTTCCAGCATCTCGTCAAACAGCTCTCCCTCGTCGAGACCCACGGCCAAACCGGCTCCCGGCAGCTGGTCGACTTCGCCGTTGGCGTGCAACAAAATGGGCGGCTCGTGGCCGGCCCGGCAGAAACGCATGACCTTTGTATCCAAATCAATGATACCGTAGAAGAGGGCCACGAACATGCCCGGCCGCATGTCGGGCTGCATCATGCGATTGACCCGGCGCAGGACTATCGCCGGGCTGCCTTCGTTTTCGGCCAACAGTCGCATGGCCGCGCGACACTCTGTCATCACGAGGGCGGCGCTGGCGCCTTTGCCCGAAACATCGGCAATGACAAATCCCAGCCGCTTTTCATCGACGGCGAGCACATCGTAGTAGTCGCCTCCAATGAGCATGGATGGGCGCGACAGGGCCTCGATCTCCAACACGTCGTTTTCGGGAAACGTCTGCGGCAGGAGATGTGATTGCACCTCGGCGGCGGTGCGCATGTCGCGTTCGCGGGCGGCGCGTTCGCGTTCCTCGGCCGCCTTGCGCTCGGTGATGTCCGTAATGAGTCCCTCGTGGTGAGTGACCACGCCTTTTTCGTTACGTCGCACCACGGTGTGGTCCGCCACCCAACGCACCGAACCATCAGCGCAGACTATGCGGTATTCCTGATTGTATTCATCGTGGCCGGCCTGGGCATGCGCTTCCAATTCCGCCGTGACGCGGGCGGTGTCGCCGGGGTGGGTGATGGCGATGAATCCGCGTTGGGTAGCCGTAAAGTACTCCGGTTCGTAGCCGTATTGGCGCACACTGGCCGACACGTATTCGACCGGCCAGTTTTCTCCCGCTCGCCAGAGCACCACAACTGACGGGGAGCGATCCACGATCCGCTCCATCTCCTCGCGCCGGGCCAGGGCGGCCTTGAGTTGGCTTTGAGCCTCGCGCCGCAGGGTGATGTCGCGCCCGACCCCGAGAAACGCCGTCCGGTCATCCCGGTCACTGTAGCTGGAGGCGCTCATGGCATGCCAGATCCAGCGTCCATCGGCGTGCAGCACCCGATACTCGATCGCCACGGAACTGACCCCTTCGGAGAGCGTGCGGTGAAAGAACTTTTCCCACGCCTCACGATCATCCGGGTGCACAAAATCAAGGTAACGCTGGTTGAGGATTTCGTCGGCTCCGTAACCCAGTTTCAGGGTGATGGCCGAGGATACCCACTTCACCCGCCCCTCCGGCGTGATGGTCTGCAGGATCTCGCTCGCGGTATTGAGGTAGGTGCGCCACCGCGCCTCCTTGCTCTCCAATTCACTGATGGCTTTTTTGCGCTGGGTGATGTCCTGCAACATCCCGAAGTGGTGGGTCACCCGACCATCGTTGTCGCGCAGCACCACAATGGTGATGTTGGCCCATACTACGGACCCGTCCGCCCAGAGGTAGCGCTTCTCCATGGAGAACATGTTGCGCTGGCCGGAATAGAGTTCACGGGTGAGCTTTTCCTGCAGGGATCGATCATCCGGGTGAGTGATCCGCTGGATGTTTCGGATGTCGGCCGCTTCATCGACCGTAAGCCCGACGATGTCGCAAAACCGTTTGTTAACGTGGTTTATCGACGGGTTGCCGTCGGGGTCGAATTCACGCCACGAGATGCCGATGGGAGCGTGGTCGTAGAACGCCGCCAACTCCTCCTGTTTGTTGGCGAGGATGCGAACCTGTTCTTCAAGGGCCGTTTGCTCGTCGCGCAGGTTTTTTTCGGCATTCTTCAACGGCGTGACATCCGTGCGAAGGGCGAGATGGAACCGCGGTTTTCCATCGTCGTCCAGCAACGGAACAATGGTGCTCGTGACCCAATAGAGTTTTCCGCTCTTCGCCCGATTGCAGAAGGTGCCCTGCCAGGATCGCCCTTCGTTGAGGGTCTCCCAGAGATTCGCAAAAAACTCGGGGGGATGCTCGTCGCTTTTGATAATCCGATGGGTCTGGCCGATCAGTTCTTCCCGTGAATAGCCAGAGATGGTGCAGAAGCGATCATTGACATGCAGGATCACGCCCTCGGCATCGGTCACCGCCATGATGGCGTGTTCGTTCACCGCCCGGTGCAGCCACTCGAAGAGTTCTGCGTCCTTCAGGGGAATGTCGGCAAAGGGTGTCGCGGGGGAGGACATGATGGGAAGACAGGGGTGGCATCGGTCTGCTTCCGGCGCGAGCCGTAATCGCTCATTTCTCCCATTCATTTTCCAAACGGTTAACCGCTGTCCACGACTGGCGAATTGGCGGGCTTTGGTTACGATTTTTTAATGGAAACCATCGCCCAAGTCTCCGAAATCGCTGAAGCTCAACTCATCCGCTCGGTTTTGCAGGGACACGGCATCGAGGCGGTCATTCCCCACGAGCAAACGGCCGAAATCGCCCCGCCCTACCTGTGGGCGTCCGGAGGCATCAGCGTGCAAGTCGCCGAGGCCGACGCGGCCACCGCCAGGACCATCCTGGCCAGCACGATGAACGACGCCGAGGCTGCGATCCGGCGCGAACAGGACGCCGCAGAGGAGGAGTGATTGCCGCTGCCGGCGCAACATCGGGTTGCGCGGTTCGGGAGCGATCCCCATTACCGGGGTCGCTCGCCTGATGTCCAAACCTCCCACCACACCCAGCAGCCCATGGCGCTGGATACCAACCCTCTACTTCGTCCAAGGCCTGCCCAATGTCGCTGTCGCAACCCTGGCGGTGGCAATGTATGCGAACCTGGGCATCTCCAATACGGAGATCGCCTTTTACACCAGCTGGCTCTACCTGCCCTGGGTCATCAAGCCGCTGTGGTCACCTTTCGTGGAGCTGCGCGGAAGCAAACGCGGCTGGGTGATCGCCCTGCAGTTTGTGGTCGGGGCGGGCATGGGGTTGATCGCCTTTACGCTCCCGACGGCGTTCTTCTTCCAAGCCACCCTGGCCGTGTTTTGGTTGATCGCGTTCAGCTCGGCCACGCACGACATTGCGGCTGACGGATTTTATCTGCTAGCGCTCAAAAAATCAGACCAAGCGGCCTTTGTTGGCGTGCGCAGCACCTTCTTCCGGATCTCGATGATCGCAGGCCAGGGGGGACTGGTGTTTCTCGCGGGTTGGCTGGCTGGCGACGATGAGCAGTTCGTACAGGCTTGGGCGTGGGTGTTTGGTTTGCTGGCCGGGACGTTTTTTTTGGCAGCGTGGTATCACGTCTGGGCGCTGCCGAAGGTTGCCGCCGACCGGCCGGCCGAAACAAGTGAGTCGCCGTGGGCGGGTTGGTGGGGGGTGTTCAAGGCGTTTTTCCAACGCCGGGATCTCGCGGTGGTTTTGGGCTTTCTCCTGCTCTTCCGCATCGCCGAAGCCCAACTGCTGAAACTGTTCATTCCCTTCATGCTGGATGACCGCGAGGCGGGAGGGCTGGCCCTTAACAATGAACAGATCGGAGTGCTTTACGGCACGTTTGGCATTATTGCGCTGACCGTGGGAGGATTGGTCGGGGGCTGGTTGGTCTCGCGCCAGGGTCTGCGCCGGATGTTATGGTGGATGGTCGCCGCGATGCACGTGCCCAACCTCGTGTTTGTCGGATTGGCTCTGATCCAACCCACCAGCCTGACCCTCATCGGTGGAGCGATTGTGGTGGAACAGCTCGGCTACGGCTTTGGATTCACCGCCTACATGGTTTACATGATGATGGTCGCGGACGGTCCGCACAAAACCGCGCACTACGCCATCTGCACGGGTTTCATGGCGCTCGGCATCATGTTGCCCGGTATGATCGCGGGCTGGATTCAGGAACAACTCGGCTACGCGAATTTCTTCTGGTGGGTGGTCGCCTGCGCCATCCCCTCCATCATCGCCTGTGCCCTCATAAAAATCCATCACGACTTCGGGCGTAAGGAAGACTAGGCGGAGAACCGCTTTCTTCATCCTCAACTCCGTCACCAAAAGCCTGATACCATCATGAGCGTTCCTCCACCTTTACCAAACAGACGCCGGCCCGATTGGTGGAGCCGCAACTGGCCGTGGTTTGTGCCCGCCGTCGTGATCTTGGCCCTCGGTTTCATGGGGGCCGTCATTGTCGCCACCATGGCCTTGATGAAATCGAATGATGCCTACCGGAACGCGCTGGCTCGGACCCAGGCCAACGAACGGGTCATAGCGGAAATTGGGGAACCGATCGAAGCGAGCTGGATGGTCACTGGAACGGTTAGTACCAGCGGAGGCAGAAAAGAGGCCGATCTGGCCATACCCGTTCAAGGCCCGCGTGGCAAAGCCACCGTCTACGTGCTGGCAACCCATCAAGGTGAGATCTGGGACTATGAGATCCTGACGGTGCACATTCGCGAGACCGATGAATACATCGACCTGACTGAGTTCACGGCAAATACACCCTGATTTCAGAGATGATTGAAATTCCGGTTGACGAAGGCTATATTTTCAGTTTCTACTGAAACTATGGAAACAACCCCCGTTATGCGAAAGTTCATTCTTCACTGGGGAGAAATGGGCACCCAATGGGGGATCAACCGATCGGTGGCACAGATCCACGCGCTGCTTTATCTGGCAGGTGAACCCCTTACCGCCGACGAGTTGGTGGAGCATCTGGATATCGCCCGCTCCAATGTGAGCATGAGTCTGAAAGAGCTGAAGGGCTGGGGCCTCATCCGCACCGTACACCTGAGAGGGGACCGCAAAGACCATTTCGAGACCCAATATGATGTTTGGGAACTCTTTAGAATCATTATCATCGAGCGCCAAAAGCGGGAGATAGACCCCACGGCCCGCCTCCTTGAGGAGTGCGTGGACGAAAGTGCCGCCAACGAAGCCGCGGATGATCCGGACCGGCATGCCCGTCTGGTCGCCATGCACGAGTTTATCCAACTGTCCGCGTCCTGGGGACGGCGCACCACTTCTCTCAGCGCCCCCAAGATGAGGAAACTCGCCCAATTGGGAGACACCATTTTTCGCCTGATCGACTGATCTCAATTTTAACTCAAAATTTCAATATATACTGAAATTACAAAAACAAAGAAATACCATGAGCTACACCCTCCTCGGTTACGGCCTCTATCTCAGCATCAGCATCGCGTTGACCATCTGGGTTGCGCGCACGCTCCATCGCAATGGACGCGTCTTCCTCATCGACGCCTTCCGCGGTCGCATTGAGATGGCGGATTCGGTCAACCACCTCCTGGTGGTGGGATTCTATCTGATTAATCTGGGCTTCGTAACTTTGGCCCTGCGCTACGGAAAGCCGCCCACCGATCTCGAGACGGTCTTCGTTTACGTGAGCACCAAGGTCGGGCTGGCGATGCTGGTGCTTGGCGCGATGCACTTCTTCAACCTGTTCAACTTCGACAAAATGCGCCGCAAAGCGAAACGCAACGCCGCGGCGGAGCCGCCGAACACGGCAGTTCCCAACGCGTGAGCGAAGAATAACCATCTGGAGGAACCAAATGTGAAAATCGTAATTGCCGGAGGGTCAGGCCACGTCGGGGCAGTGCTTCGTCGGGGCTTGGCCCAACCCAACCGAGTGATCGTAGTGCTAAGCCGGGATACCAAGCCTTTGCTTGGAGCAACCCGAGTAGTTCGGTGGGATGGTAAAACACTCGCTGATTGGACCCAAGAACTCGAAGGCGCCGATGTCGTAATCAACCTGGCCGGACGCTCGGTGGACTGCCGCTACCATGCGCGAAACCTCGCTGAAATGATGGAGTCGCGGCTGCTTTCTACCACCGCAATCGGCCGTGCGATCAGCATGGCCAAGTCTCCTCCCACGTTATGGCTTCAGGCAGGCACCGCCACTCTCTACGCGCACCGCTTTGACGCTCCCAATGATGAGGTCGACGGCAGCCTTGGGGGAGAAGAAGTCGATGCGCCGGCGAAATGGAAGGCCAGCATCGCCATCGCCCGAGCCTGGGAAGAGGCGGTCAACAGGGTTCCCACACCGGACACCCGAAAGGTTATCCTGCGCAGTGCGATGACCATGAGTCCCGACCGTGGCAGTGTCTTCGATGTGTTGTCCCGAATAGTGCGGTTGGGGGCCGGGGGCACCGTCGGTAGCGGCCGCCAGTTTGTCTCATGGATTCACGAAGAGGATTTTGTTCGCGCCTTGGAGTGGTTGATCGAACGGGATGAAATCAGCGGACCGGTGAACCTTTGCTCACCCCTCCCTATTCCCAACCGTGAATTCATGGCCGGTTTGCGGACTGCCTGGGGTCGTTCGCTCGGTCTCCCGACGCCCACACCGCTGCTCGAAATCGGATGCTGGCTGCTCCGAACCGAAAGTGAGCTCGTGCTGAAAAGCCGACGGGTTGTGCCCAGGCGGCTCGTCGAATCGGGCTTCACCTTTGCGTATCCACGATGGGATGACGCAGCAGCTGATCTCGCCAACCGGCGTAGGGAAGGCTTCAAATGAAGCCAACACCACGCGAATACCCAAGGGGGCTGTGGTGGCGATCATTGCTGGCGATGTTTATGGCTTTGGGATCGTTGCTCATTGTCCTAGGGGTCGTCGTCTATCTTTACGACGCAGCCGTTGACCCGGCCAACTGGCTAAAGCCTCGAAATCTAGGTGGAGCATTATTTCTGGGTGCCGTCGTATCCGCATTTGCGATCGTGGGATGGCTGTTGGTCGTTCTACCGCTGACATTTTTCAAGTGCACCCGGGGGTGGTTGACTCACCGCTATGGCACAGAATTGGTTTGGGCCGGACTGGGAGTTTTGAGTTTCAACGTCATGTTTCAGCCCTTCGAACCCAACTGGGGAATTGTCATAATTTCCTGGATACCTGCTTTGATCGGAACCGTTGCTGGCAGCTACTTCCGATTGCTCACCCGGCGACATCGACAAGGTCAAAAACTCGAAAACTTAACTCCCCAAAACTAAAAACCCTTAGCCTTTCACCACCGGAAATCCCGCCTTGGCCAGGCCGCGGTGGAGGGCGCGGATGTGGGCGTGGTCGCGAGTGTCGACGGTGCAGATCGCGTGCACTGCACTCACGTCCGATCCACTGAACATCCGGTCATGGGCGATGTCGCGAATGCTCGCGCCTAAATCGGCGATCGTCTTGCTGAGCGCGGCGAGACCCCCCGGCTGGTCACTGATCGTGGCGCGGAACCGACAAAGCCGGCCGTCGGCAACCAGGCCCCGTTGTATGACCCGGCTCAATACAGCCGGATCGATGTTGCCCCCGCAAACTGCCAGCACAACACGCTTGCCTTTTAGCTCGGGCAATTTGCCGGCAAGCATAGCGCCCAACGGGGCCGCCGCCGCGCCTTCGACCACGGTCTTTTCCCGTTCGGCGTAACGCAGAATGGCCAGCGCGATCCAATTTTCGCTGACCTTGACAACGCGGTCAACGTGGTCGCGAGCCAACGGGAACGCGTTGTCGCCCACCCGCAGGACCGCCAAGCCGTCGGCCAGGGTGGATTTGCGCGGGATGGTGACCGGTCGATCCTTTTTCATCGCCGCCGAAAAACTCGCCGTGGCACTCGACTCCACCCCAATCACCTGGACTTCCGGCCGCAGGGCCTTGACCGCAACCGCGAGACCCGCAATCAAACCCGCGCCGCCGATGGGGGCGACGATGGCATCCACCCGCGGCACCTGTTTGAGGATCTCGAGTGCCATGGTGCCTTGGCCGGCAATGATGGCGGGATCGTCGAATCCGTGCACGTAGGTGAGGTCTTTCTTTTCCGTGAGTGCATCGGCATGTGCCCGCGCTGCGGCAAAATCCGCCCCTTTGACCAGCACTTTGGCTCCCAGTCCCCGGCAGGTGGTGACTTTAATCAACGGCGCGTAGTCCGGCATGACCACGGTCACGGGAATTTTCAGCAGGGAGCCGTGGTAAGCCAGGCCCAGCGCATGATTACCGGCCGACGCCGCAATCACGCCGCGACGTCGTTGGGCCGCGGTGAGCTGCAGCAATGCGTTACGGGCACCCCGCTCCTTGAACGAACCGGTGCACTGCAAGTTGTCGAGTTTGCAGAAAACACGCGCGCCGGTGAGCTCGGACAGGGCGACTGATTCGGGGCAGGGCGAAAGCAAAACGCCATCGGCAATGCGGCGAGCCGCGGCGCGGATGGACGACAGGGTAACGGGCATGCCTCACTCAAACGTTCCCACCCGGCGATGCAAAAGAAAGAGGCGGCCCCACCCCAAAGGGGCCGCCTCCACATGACCTTACCTTCCTAACAAGATCATAAACTATTCACTGGCTTCGGGCTTGCCTTTGCCCTTGCCACCCCGCAGGGGGCGCTGGTCCATGCGCTTTTGCCACTCGCTGCGGGCGGTTTCCCACTCCGCGTCGCTGAGCACACCATCGCCGTCCGTGTCGAGGCGTTGCATGGCACGCGGGTTGGAGCTGGCCCGCTCGCGCATTTGAGCGGCGGCGGCATTGCGTTCGGCGTCGCTGAGCACACCATCGCCATCGGTATCAAACTGGCCGGGCCCACCGCGGCGGTTGCCAGGTCCCCGGCGTTCGCCTCGCTGCTCAGCTCGTGCTTTCATCGCTTCGCGGGCAGTTTGGCGCTCGGCTTGATCAAGCTGGCCATCGCCATTGGTATCAAAGCGCTCGAGGAGAGCCTGGCGGTCGGGCCGCGGGGGTTGGGTGTCTTCGTCTTGGGCGGAGAGTGTGACCGCACTGGCAACGGAGAGTGTCGTGAGAGCGAGAGTGGCTTTGAAGAGGGCGTTTTTCATTTCGTTTTCGGGAGTTGAGATTCGTGACTTACTCAGGCAAAGACGTGAACCAGACGCTCCGGTTACATTTTGGGGCAAAATCATTTTTTCCATGTTTCAGGTTACCTTCGCCTCCCAAGCCATGACCGAGCTCAACAAGCTCGACAAGCTGACCCAGCTCACTGCGTTGGATCCGGTCAGCAGTCTACGCCAGACCGACTTGGAGCACCCGCGGGAGCCGTTGGGCAAATTTGTGCGCGCGGGCCAGGACCTCTTTCGGCTGCGTAGTGGTGACCTTCGTTTTTATTTCGAGGTCAAGGGTAACGACACCCTGCACGTGCTCTACATTTTGCATGAGCACTCGCTGGAGGACTTCCTGTTGCGCAATCGTCTGCCGGTTTCGGATGAACAACTGGTCGAGCAGCACTCGAAGTTTTGGAAGTATCTGGAAGGGCTGACCAAACGATAGATGGCGGGTCTTCGCTGCTGCCGAGTGCAAACCTGACCCGTCTTCGACCATGAACTCCGCTCCTAGGGAAGAAGAGCCGAAAACGATCGACTCCCACAATCCGTTTTCGATGGAGAACGCGAGTCGGATCTACTTGCTCCCCAACCTCATGACCGCGGGCAACCTGTTCTGCGGATTTGTGGCTGTCATCAAGTGCATCCAAGCGCATTACTTCATGCGGGGCTCGGATGTGATCACACCGGAATCAATCGTGCTCTTCAAAGAAGCCGTGTGGTTCATTTTTGGGGCCATGGCCTTCGATTCGCTCGACGGGCGGCTGGCCCGCATGGGAGGCCGGGAATCACTGTTTGGCGGCGAATTCGATTCCTTGACCGACATGGTTTCGTTTGGCGTGGCCCCGGCCCTGATGATGTTCTTCCTCATCCTGTCGCCCACTCAGGGTTATCCCATTTTCCAAAACATCGGTTGGTTCTTCGGTTTCATCTACCTGCTTTGCGCGGGAGTCAGGCTCGCCCGGTTCAACGTGATCACCCACCCCCTGATTCATAAAAACGAGCCTTTGCCGGATAAGGATTTTGTGGGTCTGCCCGTGCCTGCTGCTGCGGGAACGGTGGCGGCGCTGGTTTTGTTTCTCCTCAATCTTGCCGAAAACGACCGCGACCTTCAGCGGTGGGCCTTGGTGCTGCCGCCGTTGCTGCTGCTTATTGCACTGATGATGGTGAGCAAGATCCGCTACCCCTCCGGCAAGCAAATCGACCTGCAGACCAAGACTCCGCTGCCTTCGTTTGTGCTGCTGTTGATCGCCTTCGTGGCAGTGATCGCGTTTAAGGAAATCGGTATGCTGATCGTCATGCTCAGCTACATTTTTTATGGAATCTTTCGGGCTTGGCGAAAAGGCCGGGCCCAGTCGAAAAGCGTGTGAACAAGCTGGGGGTTTGCTCCCAACAGATTTTGGTCCGTGAATAACCCCCCAAGTTGTTCGCAGTTTCTCGGAAGTTAATCGCAGCCACCGCTGAAGAAAGATTACCTCTGAAAATCCACGGTTTGAGAGTGATTGTTGGTGTTTTTAACGCACATAATACTACTGCTCTAATTACTTATTGAATCAGGTATCTTTTAGGCTTTGTTAACTTCCGCCCTCCCCACCCGATTCCGGGCCCCCCCCTCGTCATGAAACTCAAGATCAACCGCGACCATTTCAGCAACGGACTCGCCCAAGTTCTCAACGTTGTTGGCTCCAAAGCCACCATGCCGATTCTCAGCAATGTGCTGATCGAGGCCGAACGGGATCACGTGACCCTGACCACCACCAACCTTGATTTGGGCATCCGTTGCAAAATCAAGGCAGAGATCAAGGATGGGGGGGCCGTCACCCTGCCGGTGAAACGCCTCGCTACTATTGTTCGTGAGCTCCCCAACGTCGAAGTTAACCTCACCGCGACGCCCAATCATCAGGTGAAGCTGACCTCCGGTGGTTCCAACTTCCGCATCATGGGCATTGGCAAGGACGAGTTCCCGCCGCTGCCGGAGTTTGGAAACGATCGCACGTTCACTCTCGAGCAGGAAGAGCTCACGGCCATGCTCAAGAGTGTTGCTTACGCCCAATCCTCCGACGAGACGCGTTACATCCTCAACGGCGTTTATTTTAACTTCAAGGAAGGCAAACTCTCCCTTGTCGCCACGGATGGCCGTCGTTTGGCACTGACATCGAAGGAACTGGACGTTCCGGAGGAAACTGCAGGTGCAATCATTTTGCCGGCCAAGACCGTGGGTGAACTTCAACGCATGCTGGACAAGGGCGAGAAACTGAACGTCTCGTTCAACGAACGCCGGGCTGCTTTTCAGATTTCCACTGACAAGGATTCAAGCGGTTTGGTGGATTCGATCTACCTGTACTCAAAGGTCGTTGAAGGAAATTATCCCAATTACCAACAGGTTATCCCCAAGGAAACCCACCAGCGGATCAAGCTGGAGCGAGAGCTCCTGCAACAGTGCATTCACCGGGCTGCCTTGGTGTGTAGTGAGAAGTCAAACTCCGTAAAATTGAAGCTCTCCTCCAACCTCCTCGAGATTACCGCCCAGAGCCCGGATTTTGGCGAAGCACACGAGTCCATGGCCATCAGCTACAGTGGGCCAGATCTACAAGTTGCTTTTAACCCACAATTTATGTTGGATCCGCTCAAGGCATTGGCAAAGGACGAGGTTTTCTTTGAACTCAAGGACGAAGTGAGCCCGGGTGTGTTCAAAACGCTGGAAAGCTTTATCTGTGTGATCATGCCGGTGCGATTGAGCTGACCGCGCAACGTCGGTTGATGGCAGCTGACTGGATATTGGTTGGTGGCTGGCAAATCTGGAGATCTGCTCAAGTTATTCACTGATGGATCCCATTTATCCACTTGTTGCCGCCATGGTCGTCTCGTTGATCCTTTATCAGGTCAATCAGCGCCGGGCATCGCCGGTTTTGGCGATCTTCAATCGATGGCTGCGATGGCTTATCTTTGGCTTCGGGCTCGCCAAAATCACTTTGGATTTTGGCTGGAGCGATCGACCTTACTGGGTGCTTTCAGCAGTGTTTCTTTTGGGATACTCGCTGATCGAAACCGTTTACCGCTGGCTGGAGATCAAGGCGGTGAGCCTGAGCCCAATCCCGCTCTTTCCGCGATTTGCGGTGAATTCCAGCGGCGACGAGTGGCCCACCCAACCCCGCCTGCTCAAGGAGCGTGATTGGCTGCGCCAAACCGGCTTCAAGTCCGTGCAGTCACTTCGCGCTGAGATCGCTCCCAGCATCTATTTGCGCATGTCGGTCTACGAAAGATTGGAAGGCAATGTGCGGGTGCAGATCCTTTTCCTGCCGCAACCAGGGGGAAACATCGTGATGTGTGCGAGTTTCCTGTCGCAGACCGAAGACGGCACTCGTTACGTGACTGACAATCTCTACCTGCCCTTCGCGGGGTTCTACCCCGAAAATTGGCTGGTGGATCGGAACCCGTGGCGTCGGTCCCTAAGCTCCTTGCTGCGGCGGCACGAGGCGCGCCTCGCGCTTGAGTCGGAGGCCCTCAGAACTTGGGAAATTGAGCCGCTTGCCGATCTCAACGCCCAGCAACACGCCCTCGAGCAGGTAAACACCGAGTTGGGCTTCTTGTTTCCGCATCATGAGCGGGAAGAGTATGGCAAAATGACCTCCGAGGGTCGCTACCGGGTGTGGAAAGAGGCTTGGTCGCTGAACTACTTCGGACGCAGTGCGCGGTATTTTTAGGCGTTGGCTGGATCCCGGTTTCTGCGGTGCATTCAAATGCAATTCCATTTCATGAGAATTGCCTTGGAACCTGATGTTCCCAGCTTGGTGGGCATTGCCTCCAAAGTTTCCCCCCATGGTTTCTGATCCGATATTCAACGAAGGTCGCCCCCGCAGAGGGCTGTCTTGGTTGGCATTGGTCGTGGGGGTGGTCGCACTCACCTTAACCGGTGTCTCGTTTGTCTCGACCAAGCGGGCGGCCCAGGCGGCTGACCAGGCCCGGTTTCAGAATCTGACCGATCAGTTGAGCACGGGGTTTGACGAGCGGTTGCGCAGCACGGCCCGTGCGCTTCAAACCGGCGCGATCATGGTATCGGAGGCTCGCGGCATGGACCGGGGGATGTGGGTGGACTTCCTCGCTGCCGCAGGGCTTTCCTCGGACAGTGGCACGGTTGGCTTGGGTTACATCGAGCGGGTTCGTCGCGCGGATGTGGGTGCATTTGAAGCCCGCGTGCGGGCGAATGGTTTGCCTGAATATGTCGCAGAACGGGCGGGTGAACACGACCCGCTCTACCTGGTCGCGTTCATCGAACCTTTTGCCGATAACGCGGGTGCGCTGGGCATCGACATTGCCAATGGCGTGACCCGGCGCACGGCCGCGGAGATCGCGATGCGCGAACACCGAGTTTCGATGTCGCGTCGAATCCGGGTCATCGTTGGCGAAACAGTAACTCCCGGATTCCTGCTCTTTTACCCCACGTTCACCAAGGGGGCGCCGATCTCCACTCCGGCGGAGCGGGAAGCCAACTTGCTGGGTTGGGTCTACGCAGCCGTGCGCGTCGACGCACTGGTTGCGCCGATCGAGGAGCAATACCTGAGGGAAATCAGTTTCACGGTGCACGAAGGCGCCGCCGCCGATGACGGCAGGCTGCTGTGGAACAGCGAAGGGCATGATCCGGACCGGAAATTCATTGGTTCCGAGGAGGTGGGTGTATTTGGCCAGACCTGGACTGTGCGCACGTTCCCCCGGCCGGAGCTTGTGCGGGATCCGGCGCATCGTTTTGCCTGGTTCACCTTGGGCGGGGGAGTGCTGGGTTCCTTGGGCGCAGTGCTTTTAACGCTTCGTCTCACCGATAGTCGGCTGCGGGCCTGGCGGGCGGCCCAGCGCGCGGTGGATGACCTTGCGGTGCAGGAGGCTCGAATTCGATCGGTGTTCGAGGCTTCACCCGTGGGTCTTCGGTTGCAGGAGTATGACGAGGAGGCGGAAGTATTGGTGAACCCGGCTTACACGCGGTTGACCAGCATTCCGGCTGAACATGGCAACAACCCAACCCGTTTTCGGACAGCGATTCATCCCGACGACGTTCCCAACTGGGAGGCGATGGTGGTCTCGATCAATAGTGGAGAAGCCACCATCGCCAAAGACGAGTTGCGTTTTGTGCATCCGGACGGGCGCACGGTTTGGGTGGAATATCTTTTGCGCCGTTTTGATAATCCGGCCACTGGAGCTCGCCAGGATGTAATCGCCATGGTCGACATTTCGACCCTCAAGCAACAAGCCCACGACTTGCTGCTATCAAAGGAGCAGGCCGAGCAGGCGAGTTTGGCGAAGAGCCAATTTCTCGCGATGATGAGCCATGAAATCCGCACCCCGATGAATGGTGTCATCGGCATGGCCTCCCTGCTGCTGGAGACCGAGCTCACGGAAGAACAAAAGGATTGCGCCGAAACCATCGCCCGCAGCGGGGGGGACTTGGTGGCGATCATCAATGATATCCTCGATTTCAGCAAGGTGGAGGCGGGTCAGCTCGACCTCGAGCATGCCCCATTCAGACTGACTGACTGCCTCGAAAGTGCCTTGGAACTCAACACGATGCGGGCGGCGGAAAAGGACCTGGAGCTGCTGCTGGATTATGACCCGCAGGTGCCGTCGTTTGTGATGGGTGACTCAACCCGGCTTCGGCAAGTGCTGATCAACCTGCTCTCCAACGGAGTGAAGTTTACTGAGCAGGGCGAAGTCATCCTGCGAGCCGAGCTCGCGGGTGGTTCGTTGAAGGAAGGATCCCTGGTTGTTCGGTTCGAGGTCACCGATACCGGCATCGGTATTGCTCCGGGAGATATTGATCGGTTGTTCGATTCGTTCACCCAGGCGGACGCCTCCATTACCCGGCGCTTTGGCGGCACCGGCCTGGGATTGGCCATCACCAAGCGGTTGGTGGAGATGATGGGCGGAGAAATGGAATGCACCAGCGAAGTGGGTCGGGGCACCACGTTTCGGTTCAGCATCCGGTTTGAAGTCGCCGCCTCGGAACTGCCGGAGGCGACCTCCCCTGCCGCGAATAGCCGCATCCTTATCCTTGCTCGTAATCGCACGCTGGGGGAGGTGCTTTCCAAGCAGGTGGCATTGTTGGGATATGAGCCCACCACGATTCATGAGCAGGACGCCTGGCGGCGGATCTCGGGTCAGCCGGAAGGATTCACGGCGGTGTTGCTCGACCACCGCTGGACGGACCGGCCCACACCTGTAGTTACAAAACAACTACAAGATGTCGCTGCCACCCGGGCCGCGAAACTCATTCTCCTGAATCCAGCCAACCAGGCTCCACGCAAGGGCAGCGACCCACGCATCGCGGCAACCCTGCGCAAACCGGTCCGGTCCTTCGCGTTGCGCAACGTCCTTGAATCGGTGTTGCGTTTGTCAGCGGGAGATGCCGAGCGAGCCGGTGGAGGAATTACCACCACCTCACCCTTTCCGGCCTCCATTGATCGCCCTCTGAAGGTCTTGGTGGCGGAGGACAATCGTGTGAACCAACGCATCTTTTCGCAGATGCTCGGGGTGCTCAAACAGGACTTCCGCATGGTTTCGGATGGTTCCCAGGTCCTGCCGGCGCTGCGGGAGGAACTGCCCGATGTCATATTGATGGACGTGCAGATGCCGGTCATGGATGGCCTTGAAGCCGCCCGTGAAGTGCGGCGCAATTATCCGGTCAAGGATGCCCCATGGATCATCGCGGTGACGGCCAATGCCATGGAAGGCGACCGGCAGCGGTGCCTTGTCGCCGGCATGAACGACTACATTTCCAAGCCCCTGAAGGTGGAACAAGTGAAGGCGGCGATGAATCGGGCCCGCCGAGCTCTGGCGGGCGAAAGGCTGAAATCCCGACTCGGCTGAGATTTTTTGGGTTGTTGAATCCAAAAACGCGGCGCGGGCGAAAACCGGGTTGTTGGAACTTGTGGTGACCTGCCACCAAGCCGACTTCACTCCCTTCGTCATCCTTTCATCATGAAACTGAAACCCGTTCTCCTCGCCGGTGCCATGCTGGCTTCCCTTTCCCTCGCGGTTGCCGGCCATCATGGCGCCAAAGCCAAGAAAGACATCGTCGACACCGCCGTTGCCGCCGGTCAGTTCCAAACCCTGGCTGCCGCCCTCGGTGCCGCCGACTTGGTCGGCGCCCTCAAAGGCGACGGTCCCTTCACCGTCTTTGCCCCCACCGACGAGGCGTTTGCCAAGCTTCCGGCCGGCACGGTCGAGTCGCTGCTGAAGCCGGAAAATCGCGACCAACTCGTCGATATTCTTACCTACCACGTGGTTGCCGCAGAGGTTCCGGCCGAAACAGCCGTCACGCTCGACGAAGCCGAAGCCCTCAACGGCAAAACCATCGATCTCAACCTCCGCGGTGGTGATCTCTTTCTCAACGACTCGAAGGTCATCAAGACCGACATCAAAACATCCAACGGTATCATCCATGTCATCGACGCGGTTTTGTTGCCGCCCAGCGTGACCGCGAGCCACTCCCTGTCGAAGGAGGCCTCCACCTTGTTGAGCATGGCCATCGACAAGGGCGCTCCGCTCTACAACCACGGCAACCATGCCGCCTGCGCGGCGGTCTATGAGCTCGCGGCTGAAGCCCTGCTCCTCATGCCCGAAGGCACCGTCAGCGAAGGCCAGGTCCGCATGCTGAAGACGGCCCTCAATGACGTGCGCCATAGCAGCAGCTCGACCGACAACGCTTGGACCCTGCGCCGCGCCTTCGACTCCATGATGGAAAACAGCTGACCTGAGTTGTCTCGCGGAAGAAAAGTCATTTCCCCTGAGAGATGGCCCAATCGGGACCAGATCCTGCCGCTGATGATATTCTTCCGCGAGTCGCTCGTCGCGAACCGCGGGCGATGAATGACTGCATCGCTCTATTTGGAAACTTAGTCTGGAACATCACGCGCCGCTACGTGCAGCCCGATTCAGAAGCCGAAGACGTCGTGCAGGAAGCCTTTACCGAACTTTGGCAAAAAGCCGACCGCTTCGATCGTTCACGTGCCTCGGCGGCGACGTTCATCGGACTCATTGCCCGCCGTCGCAGCATCGACTGGTTGCGCCGCAAAGGCCGTCGTCCCCAAGCCGAACCCCTGCCGGAAGATTTTGATCAAAAACTCACTGCGGCCGACCCGCACCGCCGCAGTGTTGACAGCGAAAACCTTCACGCTGCGCTCAAGCAGCTTCCCACCGAGATCCGCGACCTCTTTAATCTGCACTTTGCCGATGGACTCACTCACCACGAAATAGCCGACCGCACCGGCTTGCCGCTGGGCACCGTGAAAACGCGCCTGCGCCGTGGTCTCATCGAAATGCGTGCCCTCATGCGCGCTGACCAACCCACCCCCGCCTCACCATGAAACCCTCGGACCTTGCCTCCCGCTTTGACGAGTTGGACGCTGCGCGCGCCCTGGGTGACCTGTCGCCCGAAGAGCGGGCTGAATGGCAGCAGCTCGTGGACGACCATGGGTTCCAACCCGACACCGGGCTCGACTTGCTCGTGGCCGGGCTGGAGTCCACCTTGCCGGAAGCTACCGCCCGGCCCCCGGCCCGGCTGGTCGCAAAACTTGAGCAGGAAACCAAGGCCTTCATGCCTGCGTCGGAGACGGTTCCACCAGCCGAGTCGGTTGAATCTAATGCCGACATCATTTCGTTCTGGAAACATCCCGCGTTGGGGTGGGCCGCGGCGGCCTGTTTTGGAATTCTACTCTACACCAGCGAACCGAGTGCTCCCGACGAGGTTGACCCCGCCCAGGCGCGCAACGCTCTGTTGGCCTCCGCATCATCAGTCCAACTTCCCTTCGCCGGGCTTGCCGATTACGAAGGACTATCCGGCGATGTGGTCTGGGCTGATGATTCGCAATCCGGCTACATGCGTTTCGAAGGTCTGCCGGCCAACGATCCGACGGTTGCGCAATACCAACTTTGGATCGTCGATCCTGAACGCGACGAACGTCCGGTGGACGGCGGGGTGTTCGATATTCCGGCCGGCGAAGGTGAAGTGGTGGTGCCCATTCGCGCGGCCCTCGCCGTCAGTGAACCCGTGGCCTTTGTGATTACCGTGGAAAAACCTGGTGGCGTGGTCGTCTCCAGCCAGGAAATCGTCGCCGCCATTGCTCAGCGCGGGTAACATGAATCAGTCTTCCATAAGGTAGACTTCCATCAAAGCGCTTCCGAGATCATTGCCGTCGGCATTCGAAATTTGAGTGGTGTAGACCCCAGCGGTCAGGGTTATGAGCATCGCTGCATCGAGGCTATTGTCGGAATCCAAGGGAAACGCTCCCACCAGCCTGGCGGCATCCTTCGTCTCCTGCGCTCCCGCCCAGTTGTCATTGCTGCCCAGCAGGTTGCCTGATTGGAATAGCTCGAGAGCGGGATTTGCCAAGAAATCATCTACGCCGTAACTGCCCAAACTGGGCCCTACCCCCCGAACCAGGATCGACCTTGATTGGTTTCCAGTGATGACGAAGCCGGAGATCATGGCTCGTTCTCCCGATCCGGTTGGCATCCGCGTGGAGAGATTTGAGAGACGCGCGTCCACCTTGAGCGGTGTGGCTTCATAAACCTCCAAGAGAGCATTCCCGGCTCCGCCGTATCTTCCAGCCACATGAGCGGTGTAGGGGCCAGGTTTCAAGGTTGTCTGCAGAGCCGAATCACGGCTGAAGTCTGCCAAGGTAAAGGCGCCAAGACGGGCAAACAACCGGGCCATGTCGGTCAAGCCGTTGCTTGACCAATCGTCGTTGTATGCGACCTCCGATCCTTCAGCATCATAGATGGTTATGGTGGGGTCTCTTAGAACGTCGTTCACCCCGAAAGGTTCGAGGCCAGGCCCAATTGCTCGAAGCAGCACAGTGATGGGTTCGGTGCCATCGACTACAAACCCTGCAACCAATGGAGGGCTGGGATGCTCATCAATCCATACTCGGGTGGAGAGGTTGGTTAGGCTTGTTTCAGTAGCCATCTGATCAACGCCCCGGTGGCTTAGCTGATAGACCGGTTCCAAATTCTCCCTCAGCAGTGAAAAAACCAGCCGATCCTTCACGGTCGTGATTGCCATGATGCGGCCATCAGGAATACCGAAAAGAGTAGGACTATGTCCCGGGGCGGTGAAGCGTTTGGTTTCTGCAAATGAGGATGGGTTCAGTAGCGAGATCGCTACACCTTGGGTCGTGGTCGTGGCGGTGATCGGCCCGGACTGAGTCCAGATCGCGGATTCAAACCGAAATCCCAAGTTACGGATTAGTCGAAGTGTGAGAGCCTCCAAAACGATTCCCCCTCCCGTGAGCAATAGGCTCTGATCGGGAGAAAGAACCAATGGTGAAATCCCCAGACCGGATCCCGGAAAACGCCTCCCGTTTTGGGTGCCGATTTCACCCGAATTTGAAATCGGCAACGTGTAGATTGCGTTGGAACCCGCGGCAAAAAACTGAAGCCGTTTGAAGGCTGAGTTCCACACCATGTCGGTCGAGCTCTCGATGAATGAAACGGAATCCCGCAGATTTCCGATGGAGTCATAGCTGTAGTAGGCAGAATGGCTGCCAGTGGACTTTTGAACGATCAAAAACTCGCCGGCTGCGCCAAACTCAACCGCAGACGAAGGCGCATCGATGAACTCCGACAGTTCGTTGCCGGACCCATTTAGCGGCAGCTTGGAAATACGCGCGTCGTCATGCAGAAACAACAGGCAATCCCAGTCGTGCAAGTAGCTGACGCGATGAACCCCCATGGGCAGTGGGATGGTGCGGGTAAACCGCCCCTCTTGAGTGTTCCAGAGCCAGATGTTGTTGGAAAGCTGGCTGTGCAGAATCACGTCACCACGCACATCCCTGAAGATATCATCCACCAGAATGTTTTGAGTGGTGGGATCTATGGTCGGAAAAACAGGATTGTCGGGCGCACCTTCATCGACGTTCTGCACCCGATAGACTTGGCTGTTTGCGGAGCCCGTCGGGTTGGTGGTGACAAGAACGTATTCACCGGGAGACTCCGCCGAGTGGGTTATGCGCAACCATGGGGTATTGGCCCCTGCCACTGGCACCCCGTTGCGATACCATTGATGGAAAATAGTGCTCCCCACTCCGCCCCCACTGCCGAGTTCGAAGGTTTCTCCGGGATTCAGGGCGACGATTGCCGGTGGCGTTAAAGGCCATTCGGAGAACTGAGGCTCAGGCAATGGTTTTATGATGACTTCATGAGTCGAACTCGAAGCCATCCCCGCGATGTTGGATACCTCAACATGGTAAAATCCGGCGTCGGAATCATCCAAATCGGAAATCACATAGAAAGGTGATGAAGCGCCTTCGATGGGAGAACCGTTGAGATACCATTGGTAGGTTTTGGGGTCCGAGCCATACACCGTGAATTGGAGGACAAGGCGCTCATCCAATATGCCCTCAGTTCGTCGCGGCTGTCCGACGACGATAGGTGCCACTGGGTCCGTTACCGACAGCTCGAATGAACCCGATGTCATGCCGGCTGCGTTTGTGATCTCCACCGAATAACGCCCCTCGTCATTCCGGGTGAGTTGGGGAATATCCAAGGCAATGCTCGTTTGATCAATCAGGGGCTGGTCGTTCCTAAACCACTGAAACGCCATGGGTCTGGCGCCGTCCACATTGGGCAGGACGTGGAGGGGTTGGCCGAGTTCGATCGACCGATCAAACACGCCGCTGATCAAGATGGGCGGCCGACCGGGGTTTAGGGCGGTAAAACCATACAGAGCTCCAATCCCATCACGGTCGTCGGTCATGAGTGAATCGATGTTGCTGACGTATGAGTTCATCAGTGCCTCGACTGTTTGTTGAGCCTCGTCCGGGTGGTCCAACCCCATGACATGGCCGAACTCGTGAATCAGAACGCGCAAAATGTCATCGGACCCCTCCCGCAGTGGACCGCGGTAGCTGCTCCAAGTCTGGGTTGAGTTTACCACTACGTCGGTTTCCAGTCGCACCCGGTTCTCCGACTTGATGAGGGTGACAGCCAGCACGCCTTCGCCCAACTCCTCGCCAAACACCTGCGTGCCGAAGGTTACGTTGTTCAGGCCGTTGTCGGTGATCCGACTCACGTTCGACTCCACGATCGGCACCAGGGTCACATTCTGCATGACTTCGTTCCAAGCGGCGGTGGCTTGCTGTGCCGCACTGCTCGGGTTGAGTCCATCAGGGTAAGTGGGCGCCAGGCCGAGGTGAAGGTGGATTTCAACGTTCCCGTTGGCCCATAGCCCCAAGTCGTCCGAATCCCATGCTGACAAGCTCGGGAGCAGCCCCCAGCCAAACAATCCGATCAAGATGATGCTTCTCAAGACATCGTGGATCGAACAGGTAGAATCTTCCGCGTGAATCTTCACTTTCCTATTTTTTGAGTCGAACACTGTCGCGATCCTCAGGTCACGGCGAATTTCTCATAGGGATTCATTTCGCTCAGGTCTTCACCAAAGTCACCACGCACTCGAGGTGGCGGGTTTGGGGGAAAAGGTCGAAGGGCTGCACGGCAGTGATCTTGTAGTCAGCTTCGCGGAAATGCACGAGGTCCCGCATCTGAGTGGCGGGGTCGCAACTCACGTAGACCACCGCCCGCGGTCCGTAGGCGAAGAGCTGGTTCAGGAAACTCTCATCACAGCCCTTTCGCGGGGGATCGATCAACACAACCGTATCGGCTGGCGGAAAGTCCAGATCCGCGAAGATGGCCGAAGCGTCGCCAGCTTGAAAAGTGGCGTTGGTAATGTCGTTCCGCTTGGCGTTGGCGGTCGCAAATTCCACTGAGGTCTTGCTGATCTCAATGCCCCGCACCAGTTCGAAGGCGGGGGCCGCGGTGAGCGCAAAAAGTCCACTGCCGCAGTAGGCATCGACCATGAATTTGGCCCCGCTCCCCGCCGCCTGCTCACGGGCATAGTCCGTAAATGCCGGGAGGATGGAGGGGTTGTTTTGGAAAAAATCGCGGGCCAGGAATCGCAGCTGCAGGTCGCCCACAGTCTCCGTGACGATTTGATCGTAGTCGGTGGTAACCTCGCCCGAGGCATCTCGCAGAAGCAACGTGGCGCCCTTTTTGTAGCCTCCCTGACCGAGTTTTTGGCGCACGGCGGCGCGCACGTCCCCGAGCGTGGCATTGATGACGGCGGTGGCGATCAGACATGCCGGCACGTCCACGATCTGGTTGCGGGTGCCCTGACGGAGGAAACCGATGGGCTGCGCTGCGGGATCATCGCCCTCTCGCGGCAGTTGGAAGTGAGGCGTGATCTTGGAACGGTAGCCGAATTGCTCCGGCGAACCGATCACCGGATTCACGGCGTGCTCGATGCCCGCCATGTGGCGGAGGAGCTCGGTAACCTGCCGGCGTTTCCAAGCCAGCTGCCCATCGTAGTTAAAATGTTGATACTGACAGCCACCGCAGGCCCCAAACACCGGACAGCGCGGTTCGATGCGGTCGGGCGAAGCCTGCAGAACCTCCACCAGATCGGCTTCGGAAAAATTCTTTTGGTTGCGAAACACCCGCGCCCGCACGCGCTCGCCGGGCAACGCAAAGGGCACCATGACCACCCAGCTTGAATCGGAATTGTCGATTTCGGATGGTTGATTTGCCGGATCAACGGCGACTTTCACCCGACCGAGACCTACGCCGCGATTGGTGAGCGTCGTGATTTCGAGCTCGATCTCAGTATGGTAGGGAAACGGAAAGTCCCGGCGGCGTTGGTTTTGCTTTCTGCCCACGAAACACACGAAAAGACACGATAGGGGCGGAATGCAGTGTTTTCTTTTCGAGCGATTTCGTGTGTTTCGTGGGTATGGATGCCGAGGTCATCACCAGCCTGCAGAACCCCCGGGTAAAACAGCTCGTCAAGTTGCGCGATCGGCGGCCGCGCGATGCGGCCCAGCAGTTTCTGGTGGAGGGTTATCGGCAGATCCGGCGGGCGATCGACAAAGGCCATCCTCCGGTTGAACTCTTTGTGTGCCCCGAGTGGTATCCCGGCGCGCAGGGCAATGAGGCCCGATTGATTGCCGATGCGGAGGCGGCGGGAGCCCGGGTTTTCCAACTCAACAAGCCCGCGTTTGCCAAGGTCGCATACCGCGAGCGTCCTGACGGGCTGTTGGCCGTCCTGCCCCAGTGGCGCAACGATCTCGACGACCTGGCTCTCTCCGTGTCCCCGTTTTTACTGGTGGTGGAGGCAATTGAAAAACCCGGTAATCTGGGCACGATCCTGCGCAGCGCGGATGCCGCGGGAGTGGATGGACTGATCGTCTGCGATCCGGTTACCGATTTGTTTAACCCCAACGTGGTGCGGGCATCGACCGGCGTGCTTTTTTCGGTGCCGGTGGTGATTGCCGACAGCGGCGATGTGCGGGACTGGTTGCAGGCCAAAGGCATTCGGTCGGTTGCCACCACCCCGGCCGCGACTCAGTTGCATACCGCCGCCGCCCTAACCGGGCCTTTGGCCATCGTGATGGGCAGCGAACAATACGGACTGAGTGACGAGTGGCTGGCGGAAGCGGACGACACCGTGCGCATCCCGATGGCGGGCCAGGCCGACTCTCTCAACGTGGCCATGGCCACGATCATCACCCTCTTCGAAGCCGTCCGCCAGCGCGGTTAACCGAGCAAGTGGGCGACCAGCTCGGCGGTGCCGTCGGCCATGGAGACGGTGGGTCGGTAGCCGAGGTCGCGGCGGGCGGCACTGATGTCGAACCAATGGTCCTTGGCCAATTCCGCGGCGATGAAGCGAGTCATGGGCGGCTCGCCTTTTAATGGCAACACGCCCCAAAGGCCCTCGCAGACGGCTCCGATGCGTGACGCTGCAGCGAGCGAGATACGCTTTGTGAGCGGCGGCTCTCCCAATGCACGCAAAAGTCCGTTGATCCACTCCCACAAATTCACCGGCTCATCATTGGTGATAAAATACGCCCTCCCCGCCGGCCCCGGGTCTTGGGAAGTGTCACTTATTAAGTGACACTCTGCATCGAGGTGGGCCTGGGTGGCGTTGGTGATGTGGACCATGTCGACGCGGTTTCGTCCGTGACCGACGATGCGCAGGTGGCCCGCACGAGCCCGCGCCAATATCCGCGGCACCAGGTGGGGATCACCGATGCCCCAGATCAAGTGAGGTCGCAGGGCGGTCGTGAGAAACCCTTTGCGGTTGGCGGCAATCACCTTGGCTTCGGCTTGGGCTTTGGTAAGCGGATAGGGGCTGGGGCAATCGGTCGTAAGCGGAAGCGATTCGTCGGCCCCGGAGAGGTCCTGGCCATTGTAGACGACACTCGGCGTGCTGGTGTAAATGAAGCGCCTTACTTCCGCCGCCTGTGCCGCGGCCAGAAGCGTTTCCGTGGCAACCACGTTGTCGCGGTGAAAGTCGTCACGCTTACCCCAGACCCCCACCCGGGCCGCCACGTGGTAAACGGTCTCCACGTCGCGCACGGCTTCGGCGCTGACGGTGGAGTCGTGTAGTGATCCTGTTACTACGCGAATCCCCCGCGCGGCCAACTCCGGCCGAGGTTGCCGGGATACCACCGTCACGGAACGTCCGGCAGCCAGCAGTTGATCAACCAAGTGTGAACCAAGAAAACCGGTGCCGCCGGTGACCAAAACGGGGCTGGAGGGAAGTGCGCTCATTTCTTCGGATCGATTTCGAGGCCGACGCCTTCAGTCTCGGCCCAGTTTGCCAACGTGAGCCGGTGGATCTTGGCGTTGTGGCGGACATCCACGGGAAAACTCGGGTGAAAAAAGAAGAGCGTAATGCGTCCGGCATGGGGATGCTCGCGTGTCGCATCACGGAGTTGGCGGCCCAATTCACGGCCTTTGGCGCTGGCTTTCAGCACAGCCGGGTCGCGAGGTTCGATCACTATGGCGGCGCGTTGGCGATCGGAGGGACCCACCCCGATCAAGGCGCTGCGGCGCACGCCTGCATGGTTGTTGAAAGCAGGCTCAACCTGTTCGCTGTAAAGTGGACCGTGGGCCGTCCGCACGCGCTCGGCAGCGCGACCGCAAAACCACAGCCGATCGGCGTCATCGAGGTAACCGCAATCGCCGATGCGGTGCCAAATCGTGCCGTCGGCATCCCGAATCTTGGCCCGGGCAGTGGCTTCGGGCAGCGCGTCGTAGGTTTTGGTCACGGTAGGGCCGCGCACGATGATTTCGCCGATTTTGCCGGCGGGAAGTGGTGTTGTTTCGGCCAAGGTGGCGATGGGATCCTCTTGAAGCGCGATGATGCGCACTTTGTTTTCGGACACGATTTTGCCGACACACGTCCCTTTGCCTGCGAGGGTCAGGGCGGCGGTTTCGCCCAGGACAGTGGAGGCATCGATTGAGCTGACGGGCAACACTTCGGTGGCACCGTAGGGGCTGTGCAGGGTGCCGTGGGCGAGGACAGACTGCATCAGTTCCCAGAGCTCCGGAGAAACCGGCGCCCCGGCCGAGAGCACTCGTTTCATCGAACCGAGAACCAAACCCTGGCGTTGGCAATGCCGGGCAATCTTCAACCACAGGGTGGGCGAACCGAATGAATTGGTGATGCCTTCCTGCGTGATCGCCTGCACCACCTTCGCCGGGTCGACCGTGGCGGGTTTGCTGGGATCGATCTCCGGCACGACGGTGGTCATGCCGAGGGCGGGGTTGAAGAGAGCGAAAATCGGCAACATCGGCAGGTCGATTTCACCGGGTTGGATATCAAACGTGCGGCGAATGAGCTCCACTTGTCCGGCAAACATGCCGTGTTCGTAGCAAACGCCCTTGGGCGCCCCGGTTGAGCCCGAGGTGAACAAAATCGCGGCCAGCTCATCTGGCGCGGAGTCGGCCACGGCAAGTCGTGTTGGCGTATCCATTCCTCGCTTACACCGGGCGGTGGTGGTGCCGCTGGCACTCACTCGGATCGAGACCGACTTGAACGCTCCGCGAAAGACGTGGCTCAGGATCCGGGCAAGTGGAATCCCCAGGAGGGCCTTGGGACGGGATCGCTCCACGCAGCGCAAAAAAGACTTTCGCCCCATGCCCGGGTCGATGACCACCGGCACGGCCCCGGTGGCGAAAAGGGCAAACACGCTGGCGATGAGCGGCAGGCCCTGGCGCACCATGACAAGCACACGATCGCCGCGCCCGACTCCGGCTGAGACAAGTCGGTGCTGCCACGCAGCGGCCTCGGTCTCGAGTTCGGCAAAGCTCAGAGTCAGATAATCAATGTCGCCGTGGGAAGTACGGCCGCGGGGTATCTTGAGGGCCGCAACACCAGGTTGTGCGTCCGCCATCAACGGCAGATGGCGGGCGATGTTGGCAGAGGCACTGGAGGTCGGATCGGGCACCGGATAGAGAGAGCGCCCTCACCAAAGGTTCAGAGCAGTTATGCGTAAAGCCCGACCCACAAATAGTTAGGGCTCAGGGGTCGTTTTGGACGAATGACGGCAATGACGTGATGAGATCGCACTGCCAGGGCAGCAGTAGCTCGCCCATCCTGGCGGGATCCCGGGCGATTTGCGCCAGCTGGGAACGGTTGGCGATGAGCGTGGCGTCGAGTTGGAGCTTTTCCGCCAGAACGTCGCGATCGGCCTTGAGACGATCTTGGAAGGCCAGTTCCTTGGGCGTGAGTGGCCGGTGATCACGGTTGCGCTTGCGACGCGGCAAGGAGTCCGGGTCGGTTTCAAGGCCCTTTTTCACCGCGGTGGTCAGCGAACGAATGAGCCGGGGATGACGCCGACCCAGATGAATTGCGCCGACAATGGCATCGGCCTGATCGTGATCCTTGGCCGCTTCCGCCATTTTGAGGAGCAGGCTGTTGTTGCAGATTTTAAACGGCGGGGTGTCCAACCGCTCTGCCTGAGCCTCCCGCCAGTGCCAGACGGCATGCAGGACCCCGAGGCTGGTTCCACGCAAACGTTCGGATTTGCCGATACGCCACGCGTTTTCGTCGCCGGTTGGAAAACCCGCCTGCCCCGCTTCGATCTGGCGCAGACATTGTTGCTCGAGCCACTCCATGCGACCGAGTTTGGTCAGTTCCTTGGACAGGTTTTCGCGCAGTTCCGGCAGGTGCCAGACATCGAGGGAAGCGTAGTCGAGCAGCTTCTTGGTCAACGGGCGCTTCGACCAATTGGCTTTCTGGGATTCTTTGGACATCACGAGTCCAAAGTAGTCCTCGAGTAATCCGGCTAGACCCACCCGCTGACGGTTGAGCAGCTGGGCAGCGAGCATGGTGTCGAACATGCTCTTGGCCGTGAAGCCGTTGAGGTCGTGCAGGAGGCGAAGGTCGTAGTCGCTCCCGTGCATCAGGAGGTGTTTGTCGGCCAGACGCTCGTAGAGAGCATCGAAGTTGAGTGGGGCGAGGGCGTCGACCAGGTAGACCTTGCCCTCCACGAGGAACTGCAGCAGGCAGATTTTCGTCCGGTAGCAGTTCATGTTGTCCGCCTCGGTATCGAGCGCGACCTCGTCCACACGATCCAAGGCATCAAGCAGGGGCTTGAGCTGGCCGGGTTGGTCGTAGAGCTCATAGGTCGGCGGTTCGGGTTTCACTTTTACCCCCAGAAAACGCCGGGCCGTGGTTGGAAGAAAGCGTTTAATCATGCGCTTGCCGCCATCCCGTTCCATGCGGCCAAAAACGCTTCCACCAAACCGGGCAAATCCGGGCTGTAGCCACCTTCGAGGACTGCGGCCACGGGCACACGGGCGTCGTGCAGCCACGAGCCAAGGGTCGCAAAATCCTGTTCTTCCAAAGTCATTTCCGTAATAGGGTCGCCGACGTAGGCATCGAATCCCGCGGACACGAGCACAAGATCGGGGTCGAAGGCAATCACACGATCCCAGGACGCTTGCAAGGCCTCGAAATGCCGTTCTCGCGATGCCAGTGGTGGCACCAGCCAATTGTGGCAGTTTTCGAACGACGTGAGCCCGGTGCCGGGGTAGCAGGGAGATTGATGCACCGACGCAAAAAGAGTGCGGGGCCTTCCGGCCAGAATTGCCTCGGTGCCATTGCCGTGGTGGGCGTCGAAATCCCAAACCGCCACGCGCTGAGCTCCAAGTTCAACCTGGGCGTGCAAGGCGGCGATGGCGATATGGTTGAGATAACAAAAGCCCATGGCTTGCTCGCGGGTGGCATGGTGTCCCGGCGGGCGCATGAGCGAAATCGCTGGTCCTTGGCCCGTGACGGCCGCCCCGACTGCGGCAACCGCACAACCCGAGGCCCGATAGGCATGGGTATCGATCTCCGCGAACCACGGGGTGTCGGCGTCAAAATCCTGCGCCTCGCCCAGTCGATCGAGAAGCACCGCCGCGTGGGCCCGCGTTGCCTGGTTGCGGGTTGCCGGAGCAGGACAATGCCACGTCCAGTCTGGATGCCGTGACCGGAGAAACGGTGCCGTCCGGGCGACTCGGGCCGGCTGCTCGGGCCGGACTGCCGAGCCGTAGTCGACACATCTCCCATCGTGAAAAACTTGCATGGGGGCGACGTTGGGCGACTGGCCGGGTTCCGGCAATGGTGAGCCTGAAAATTCACAATGGCAGTGGCGGTTGGGTGGCGGCCGGTTAATTTGGTGGATGCCCATCGAGTCAGTTATCGGCACATGGTGGTGGTGGCTCCATGCGGGAGCGACTTGGGCCTTGGTGGGGTTGATCTGGGTCGTGCAACGGGTGATTTACCCCATGATGGCCGTCTGGCCCCTCGACCGATTCACGCAAATCCACGCGGATTACACCCGCAGGGTCGGCTCCGTGGTGGGGCCGCTCATGCTGGTCGAGCTGGCCGGCGCGTTGTGGTGGCTGGTGGTGGCGCCCAGCAGTGCCCTGGCGTGGGCCGCCGGAGTATTGGTGGCCGTGAACTGGTTGTCGACGGGAGTTCTACAAGTTCCTTTGCATCAGCAATTAGGTCGGAATTTCGAGTCACTGGCCCTGAAGAAACTCATCCGGACCAACTGGATTCGCACGGTAGCCTGGACGGCCCGCGGTCTGTTGTTGGCAGGCACGATTGTGATTTAATTTTTGCAATCGATGCATTGTCCGGACGGATCGATTAATCCAACCTCGGCAGCTTATGACGTCCGCCAACCGCCCGCTGTCTCCCGAGGAATTACACCAAGCCATCGCCTTGCGGCTCGAATTACTCGGTTGCCCATCAAGTCCTTCCGGAGATAGCGGAGACCTCACCCACCTCACCGAGCCGATTTTTGCGCGGCATCGCGAGATGACCCGGCAGCTGGTCGAGCGTTATTCGCCCGTCGACGGTCGGATTCAGCACTTCCTCAATCAATATCTCTCCAGCCTCGGCCCCGCGCCTTCCCTGCCTCTGCGGACCTTTGTGCTGGACCAGCCGGGCATGGCCCGGGAGTTGACCCTGCCGTCTCATGGTGATGTCGCCGACTCCCCACTCCTGAAGAGCTACCGGCTGCGCAATGGCGTCCTGCACAACCCCCGCAGCGACCGCCGCACGACCAAGGGCGTATTCCATATCGTGGAGGGAGGCCTGCCGGTGCCCGACGACAAAAAAGCCGCTCCTTTGGAGGCGTTCTCGAAGCTGCTGGAAATTGCGCTTAAGCCCCCGCCCGAGTTGGCGCGCCTGCCCTACACTTCCGAGTGGGATCAACCCGCGGAGTGCCTGGTTTCACTGATGCTGCGCCCCATGGTGGTGCCGGAGGTGCCTGGGGTGAATTCAAAGAAGTCGCTCGAGACGCGGTTCTTTGCGCCGGGCTCGTTGGTTTCCAACTTGGATTTCGTCGAATCGATCTTTGGCAACGCGGGTGATCCCTACCTGCCGGAAAATGACTCCGCCCTCGATATCGATGGTTGGACCGGCCACACCGGCTGCGTGATCCTGGCGCCGCATTTGGTCTCGGTGCCAAAGATCACCCTCGGCATGCCGCATTGGGATTTGGCGACCCCACGTCAACGCCGCGACGGCATGTGCTGGAAGGAAGAGGACGAGCTCTACAATGACGGTGGCGCGTTCAAGCTCTGCGCCCGGGACGCTCGCGGCGTGGTGGTGACGCTCATCGCGGACAACTACTTCGGCTACTGCAAGAAGGAGGTGAAGACCCAGATCGGTTATGCGGCGAATTTGTTTGGTCTGGCCGAGGAAGAGCACGCTGGTGGTGCGCGGGTTTATCCGTCCTACGATTTGGGTGAGGAGTTTGTCGGCAACGTGCACGTGCAGTGGCGCGGTCATACGTTCTCCGAGGTGAAGGAGCGCTACGCCGATCTTATCGACGTGCAGCCGGAAGGCTACGCCATCGACCGCAAATTCGACACCATTTACTACGTCCCCCAGGACGTGAAGTTTGACCTCACGGCTCAGACGGTGACGTGGAAAAACGATGGCAAGGAGCAGGTCCTGCCCATGCGGGCCGGTATCGATTATGTGCGCCCTTCCGGCTACAAGGTGCGCCTGGATCGTCCGCCCGGACACAGCAGTTGGAACCTCGTCGGCACGGTGGCTGAAGGCACCGTCTGCCACAAACCCTGCACCGTCTCCGGTGGTGGCAAGTCGGAGATCTCAAAGGCCATCTCTGATGCGATTCTGCCCGGTCCGGTCTTCGTGGCTGATTTCGATCGCGACATGAACCGTGCGCAGGAGTTGCTGGATTACCCCTACGAGAATCGGTTTGCCGACCCGGAGCTGCGCGGCAGCGACAAGCGTCCCATATTAAGCGCGGAACGGTCGCTCGGCTCGGTCATCAAACTGCTCACTCCTTCCGCGGAGTATTCCGACGAATTCAACGACTGGCTGCGGGTGATTCCCCAGTATCTCAAGGAGCTCGTCTTCGTGATAAAACGCCATTACCGCCCGGAATGGGGCGAAGATTGGCGCAGCCATTTCTCCGTCGACATCATCAACGGCACCCCGGGCAACGAGTTGAAATGCGACAACCGCAAGATGGCTTCCAGCTATCTGCGCGTCGGTTTCCGTGACGACGGCTCGTGGCGCGTCTTCGGTCTGCGCGAGGACTATCATCCGGCGGCGAAAATCCAGATGGAGGACGATATCACCGCTTCGGTGGTCGTGCCGGCCGGGCAACTCAACCAAGTCGCCGAAGGCCGGGAGCGTCCGTCGCAGAAGTTCATCAAAAATTGCGAAACCCGGTTGTTCCAACGCCCCGACGACGCCATCCATCGCGGCTACGACAAGCAGGCCGAACGCGATCTCGCCGGACCACGCAACTTTATCTCCAACTTCGAACCCCTGGAGGTCGATGTTGCCAAAGAGCTGGTCGCCGACGCGGTCGGTTTTGACCAGTGGACCGAGCCGGTCAAAGCGCTCATCAAGGAGGCTGCCACGAACCCGGACGGCCCTTCCTACTTCGTTTCCCCGGCGCATCCGCGCATCGTGGATGGCAAGCCCACCAAGAACCCGCGTTACCTGCAAATGCGGCCCGACCTGGAAGATCCCAAGGGGGTGCACCTCGCGGAAATGGCCACGCGCCTGCACCGCAAGCTGGATGCCGATGCCCCGGTGCTGACTCCGGTTGACGCGGTCGTTCCCGGCCGCCGCAACAACCCGCCGGATCCTGAAGCCGGCATCCGCTCGTTGGCGGTGTTCAATCCCATCCACTACTTCGAACTGCCCGAGCTGTTCGTGGAATACATCAGCTCCATGACCGGCAAGTCACCGTCGACCACGGGAGCGGGCTCAGAGGGCGCCTTGACCAAGGGGCCATTCAACTGCCTGCCGGCGGTGTATGACCTTAACTCCGCGCTGGTCTCGATGCTGTTGACCGGCCACCCGGCCTTCATTTCGGCGGCAGGATACGTGGGGCCGAAGGTACGCGTCGACCACGACGTCAGCCTGCTGATTCCAGAAGTCTGGTGCCGCATGAAACCGGAAGAGCGTGAACCCGCTCACATGCTCGAGCGTGGGTATCTCGAAAAGTGCCGGGACTTCGAATACGAGGGCCGCACGATCTTCGCCAGCCGCCTGGGCTACCGCATCACCCGTCGATTCGCGGCGACGTATTTTGGCCGGGTCTTCAATCATCCGCACGTGGTCTTCACCGATGAAATGCTCAGTCCCGAGAAACAGAGCATGGAAATCTTCGTGGAAGGCGTGGACAACATCATCGCGACCCACGAACGGGTGGCCCAGGCCTACTTCGACGACAGCACCATCGACCTCGCCTGCCCTCCCCTGCAGGCCTTGCTGCACATCATGGCGAAGGGCGACTGGAATGGTCATGGCCTGGACGCGCCGGAGGTGCGTGACATGTTCACCCGTGAGGCCTTGCTCGAGAGCGATTGGTATAAGGCGCGCCTCGTGGCCAAGCAGGACTGGGACAAGCAGATCTGGGAACGTAATATTCAATCGTTGGAGCTGGTGCTGGATAACGAGTCGATGAAGGACACCGTCGAGCGCCTGCAGATCAAAGACCGCATCGCCCACGCCAAGGACGAGCTTGCCCGGGTCTCCAGCGAGGATTATCTCGCCTCGCTCGTTGGCACGTTGGGCCGCGAGCCGGTTTAAGTCGGAATCGCCGGCAAGCTGCTTGGAGTCGGTCCCAGGCCGGGCGATCCCGCTCGGTTGGGGTCGGCTATTCTGACTTATCCTTCTGCTTGTTTTGATCGACGAAGATGCGCACCTCGGCATCGCGGCGGCCAAGAAGCTCCGTGGCCCGCTTCAATGCATCGCGGGTCGAAAGAGTGGGATTGGTCGGCACCTCGCGGAAGAAGTTCTCCTCGCCGACAAGCTCTATGGTCCCGGCATTGCGCAGTACACGAGCAACTTCACGGCTGGCTCCTGAGATAACCAGATGCCGATCGGAGTTGCTCAGGAAGCCGTGCAGTTCACTGATCGCCGCTGCCGCGGTCGCGTCCAGATTGCGGGCATTTTTCAGGCGCAGGATGATTACACGCAGGCTGGGGTCGCGGATGATTTGCCGGATTTGCTGATCAAAGATATCGGTCGACCCGAAGAACAGATCGCCTTCGGCATGCATGATGGATATGCCGGGCACGGAGCGCCGGGTGCGGCCGCGTTCCGCGAGTTGCCCGTCATCGGTGAAGTTGTATTCCACCAGCTCGGGGGTCCCCGCCTTGCGCAGGAACAGGATGATGGAGGTGAATGCACCAAGGTAGATGGCCAAGTCGATTTGGAGCAGCAGCGCCGAACCGCAGGTGACCAGAAACACAATCGTATCGGAGCGCGTCGTGCGCAGCGCCATCTTAATATTGTGCGGGTTGAACAGCGACCAAGCGATCCCCATGACCACGATCGCAAGCGCGGCGGTGGGGATGTATTGGATGCCGAAACCGATGGTGAACATGAGCCCCAGCACGAACAGTCCCGCAAATACACTGGCGAGCGGTGACTTGGCGCCGGAGGAATCGCTCAGGACCGACCGGGTGAGTGAACCCGAGGAATTCATGCCGCCGCAAACCGCGCTCATGGCGTTGGAGATGCCCATCGCATACATCTCCTGGTTCACGTCGATGCGACGGCCGGACTTGGAGGCAAGGGTTTTGCCGATGGACGTGCCTTCCAGCACGGACACAAACGCCAACGCCAAAGCCGGTCCGGCCAACGAACCAATAAGGTCAAAATCGAACTCGCCCTGCAGGAAACCGAGATCACCCAAGGTGAAACCGCTGAGGTAGCTCAGGTGCCAACCCAAGTATTCGAACCCAAAGCCCAATGCGGCCATGATCACGATGGTCACGGCAACGTTGGGCAGCTTGGGAAACCATTTCAGCAAAGCCCAGTTGGTTGCCAGGGTGGCGGCGGCCATGCCGAGCTCCGGGAGATGAGTCTGCGGCAGGGCCAGCAATGTGCTGGACACGATCCCGAGGAAGGTGGACGCGTCGCCGATATCAAAACCGAGCGCATTCTGGACTTGGTTGACGAAAATAAGGGCGGCCGCCGCGGTGATGTAGCCGGTGACCACGGTGCGCGAGATGTAGTTGATCAACAACGACGCTCGCAGAAAGGCACCCAGCAGCATGAAGAAACCCACCAAGAGCACAAAGAGGGGTACGGCGGCGAGGCGTTGTTCGGCGGGCAGGCCGGTGGCAACGAGGCCGGTGAGCATCAGAATCGACGTGGCATTGGTGGGGCCCAGGACGATGAAGCGGGAGCCACTGAAGAAAGGCCCGGTGGCCGAACCCACGGCGCTGCTCATCAGGCCGAATTGAGGTGGCAGCCCGGCAATAACGGAATACGCAATCGACTGCGGGAAAGCCAACAGGGCGACATTCACGCCGGCCTTGGCGTCGGCGGCGAGAGTGGCCTTGGGCGGCTTGCGCAGGAATCGGCGGCCGGGGAACCAGTCAAGTGAGACGGCTTTGAGCAGGTTGCGACTCCACCAACGAAAGATGACTCCCCAACGGCGTTTGCGTTTGGGTGGTTCAACCGGGTCGGATGACTCGGCGCTGTCTTTTTCGGTTGGAGCTGAACTCACAAGCTGGTCATGACCGTGTGATGAATTGTCGGTCCACGTCAATCGACACGGACCGTCAAACAAATGAACTTTACTGCGGATGACCGAAAGATATCGAAGACTCGATTCGTTTTAGTGGTGATGAAGGATATGAAAATCGTGCGTTGGGATGCGTTGGTAGGCGTCGTGACTTTGGTGGTTTTGGCCGGGGCGGCGGTTGGAAAAGAACCCGCCGGAGAAGCATCGGAGCAGCAGCCTAAAATCATCTCCACGGTTAAACCTGACTATCCTTTTGCGATGCGGCGGGCCGGAATTCAAGGCAGGGTTCTCGTTCAATTCGTGGTGGATTCCAAAGGACGAGTGCGGATTCCCTATGTCACCGAATCTACGCATCCTGGATTTCGGGATGCAGCCATCGAAGCGGTGAGAAAGTGGAAATTCCGACCCGGAAAAAGAAATGGTGAGCGCGTCAATACCCGGATGCAGGTACCGATTATGTTTAGCATTAAAGGTCAGCCGACGAACTGGGGGTGGCAGATTAAGCGTCCCAAGAAGTTTCCCGACTCGATTCCGCCCGAAATGCGTTGGGATACACCGCCCGAGCTCCGCAGTTTCAATCCTCCGATTTATCCGCGCCAAGCGTTGATGGACGGACGTGAAGGCCGGGTTGAAGTTGGCTTCTTGGTCGGACCAAACGGCACCGTGCTCAAAGCCGAACCGATCGAGGGGAAGCACGAAGATTTGGTGGGAGCCTCGATCGCGGCAGTGTATACGTTTCTCTTTGATCCTTCTCTACGCGAGGGACAACCGTGCGGTGCCCTTTTGAACATGACGTTCGACTTCAAAATGTCTTCGTCGGGCGACGCGCTTTACACGCCGGAAATGAGTCGCCTGCTGGATGCGTTGGAAAATGATCCCGAATGTTTCCATCCGCTTGATCAACTTGATCAGATGCCTCAGCCCCTTTACCGCCGAGCCCCGGTGCAACCTCCTTTGATGGAGTTGGACGAAGCCGTAACAGTCAAAGTCGACTTCATCATCAATCGAAGAGGTGCCGCCGAATTGCCGGTGGCCCGTGGTGAGATCGATCCCCTTTTGGCGTTTGCCGCAACCCAAGCAGTTTCATCGTGGCAGTTCATTCCACCGATGATAGATGGTGAGGTTGTCGATGCGAGAGCGGTTGTGCCCATAGTGTTTCAGCCGGCGAAATCCGACTGATCATATTCGCCGCTCGTGTCCGATTTTTGCCATGAATAACTCGTCTCGGAATCCCTCTCTTGGCCAAGTTGCCCTTACCGTTGCGGATGTATCCATCGCATCGGCATTCTACCGTGACGTCATTGGGTTGACGTTTTTGTTTTCACCCAACGAAAACCTGGCGTTTCTCCAAGCCGGTGAAGTGCGCCTGATGCTGACCACTCCCCAAGGTCATGGTGAACCCGGCAAAAACTCCGTCCTGTATTTTAAGGTAACCGATATCGAGGCAGCTCATGCCGCCGTGGTCGCCAAAGGGGCCACGGAGGAGCGTGCACCCGCGCTGGTTGCCCCGATGCCTGACCACGACTTGTGGATGGGGTTTGTGCGGGATCCAGAGAACAACCTCGTTGGCCTCATGGAAGAAGTGCGCCCACCGGCGCCCCGTTGATTGAACCGACTACCATGAAAGCTGTCCTCATCACCCTTCTCATCATTGGCGGTATCGGGTTTGGGCTGTGGAAGGTTTCCTCCGACCGACGGGCCGAGGTCTTGGCGAAAAATGAAGCCATTCGCCAGGAACGTGCGCAGGCTGAGCGCAATGAGCGCCTGGAGTTGTTTGGCGAGGCCGGACTCGATCCGGCCATCACGTGGACGGAGACGGGTCTGGGCTACCTCGTTTACGAGGAGGGTTCCGGGGCGCATCCGGTTCCGGGCGCAGAGGTCAATTTCAACTACACGGTTACCCTCAAGGACGGCACGCAGGTTGATAAAACGACCGAGCCCATTGAAGCCCGCATCGGGCAGATGATCCCCGGGGTCTCCGCAGGCTTGCAAAAGATCAAGCCCGGGGGGCGCGCCCTGCTCTTCATCCCTCCCCGCCTTGGCTATGGCAGCCAGGAGTATGGCACCATCCCGCCCGACTCCGGCCTGCTTTTTGAGATCAAATTGGAGCGAAACTGATCCCGTTTCTTATCAGGCCTCGGTTCGTTTCTTCAGTTTGGGGGTCGGGCAGGCGCATTCGCCGCCACTGGCGCAGCCGGTTTGAGCACTCCGCCGCCGCCGCCACCACCGTCCGACCAAATAACCCGTGGCCAAGACAAAGAGGGTGATCGCGGCGTAGGATTGGAATTCGGGACTCATGGGCAAAGGTGGCCGCGTCAGAATCCCAACGCGGTGCCGGTTTGGAAAATGACGAGGCAGATGAGCCACGCGAAGCCAGTTTGGTAGCCGACCTGAAAGAGAGGCCATTTCCAGCTGTTGGTTTCGCGTCTCACCACGGCGACCGTGCTCATGCACTGCATGGCGAACACGTAAAAGACCATGAGCGACAGGCAGGCCAAGGGGGTGAACAGCGGCCGACCGTCGGGCCAAGTGGCTGCCCGCAGCGCTTCCAACAGCGGGGCGGTATCCTCTTCGTCCTCCTCCACGTTAAAGACGATGCTGGTCGCGCTTACAAACACCTCGCGAGCGGCAAAGGAGCTGATGAGACCGATCCCGATCTGCCAATCGAAGCCCAGCGGCTTGATGATCGGCTCGATCATTTTGCCCGCCTGGCCGGCGTAACTCTGGGCAACCTGTTCAGCCGGGGGAGCATCGTCACTGGATTTTGGATACGTTGTCAGCCCCCACAGCACGATGGAGATGGCCAGAATGATGGTGCCGGCGCGGCGCAGGAAAATGCCGGCCCGTTCCGCCATCTGCAGCAGCACGTCCCTGAACTTGGGCAGGCGATAGGGCGGCAGTTCCATGATCATGAGCGGCGGCTCGCCCTTGAGCAGGGTGCGTTTGAACAGCCACGCGAAACCGAAGGCCCCGACCGTGCCCAGGGCATACATCAGGATCATCAATCCTACCTTGGTCATCACGGGCACTTCGCCGGGGGGCAGGAGCGCCGCGATCATGAGCAGGTAGACCGGCAGGCGGGCCGAGCAACTCATGAACGGCGCGACGAGAATTGTGACCAGCCGGTCCTTGGGGTCTTCAATGGTGCGCGTGGCCATGATGCCGGGAATCGCGCAGGCATAAGAACTCAGCAGAGGAATGAACGATTTGCCGTTGAGCCCGACCTTGCCCATGAGGCGATCCATGATGAAGGCCGCCCGGGCCATGTAACCCGTGCTTTCCAGCAATCCGATGAAGAAAAACAGAATCAGAATCTGCGGCAGGAAAATCACAATGCCCCCCACCCCGGCGATGATACCATCGGTGATCAGGTCACGCAGGTCGCCCGGTACCATCAGGTTCTTCACGCCATCGGCCAGCGCCACGGTGCCCGCATCGATCCAGTTCATCGGATGCTCGGCCAATGTGAAAATACTGAGGAACAGCGCGGTCATGATACCACCAAACACCGCCCAGCCCCAGACACTGTGGGTCACGATGGCGTCGATCCTGTCGGTTGTGTTCTGGTCGACGGCTTGCGGGGTCGACTCGGTGACCGAGCTTTCGACGAGTTTGCCAATTGCCTCATAACGGGCAGCTACAAGTGATCCCGCCCAGTCGGTTTTGTCCTCCTGCCAACGGGTCTTCCACTGCTCTAGCAGGGCGGTGGTCGGGGGGCTCAGCGGAGCGGACCCGGTCACCCGGAGTGGATTTTGATCAGTCAGCAGGAGCAGGGCCTCGGCCCGCGCGATGAGTGGTGGCTTTTGGTCGTTGTCCTGCAGGGAGGCCTGGAGTTCGGCCACCGCCGGAGCGACTTTTGCCGGCACGTCCCAACGATGCTTGGGCAGCGGCAAATCGCTGCGACTCATCGCGAGCTTAAGCTCAATGAGGCCCCTGCCCTTCGACGCCTGCGTGGCGATGACCGGCACGCCGAGTTCCTGCTCGAGGTGGTCGATGCGGATGCGCAGACCGGCGTTTTCCGCTACATCCATCATGTTGACGACCACAATCACGGGGCGGCCCAGATCGAGAATCTGGTGAACGAGGTAAAGGTTTCGTTCCAGATTGGACCCATCAACGATACACACGATGCGGTCCGGCATCTGGGTATCCTCGCTGCGATGACCGAGCAGCACGTCACGGGTGACAGCCTCGTCGGGTGAGCGGGCGGCGAGCGAATACGCGCCCGGCAGGTCGATCACGGTCATGGGATGACCGTGCTGGGAGTAGGCGGTGCCGATTTTGCGCTCGACGGTGACGCCGGGGTAGTTGCCGACCTTCTGTTTGAGGCCGGTCAGGGCGTTGAAGAGTGTGGACTTGCCGCAATTGGGATTGCCGACGAAGGCGTAGACCGGCTGGCGCGACGGTGTTTTGACGTGTTCGGGAACACTCATTTCAGGCGACAGGCTCGACGGTGATGTGGTCGGCCTCGGTCTTGCGCAAGGTCAGGTTGTAGCCGCGGACCTTGATCTCCAAGGGGTCCCCCAGGGGAGCCTTGCGCATCAACGTGACGGTGGTTCCGGGCAGCAGCCCCATTTCCCGCAGGCGAAGAAACGCCGTGCCGGAAAGCGGATAGTCAACCACGTTGGCCTGTGAGCCAACGGGGAGGTGGGATAAAGCGATTGGGTCAGCCATGCGGGTTAAACCAAGGGAGCAGTCGAGACGCGGCGCTTCAGCCCGCCTGCGGAGCCACCATGATCTGCCGGGCGGCATCGTGGCTCAGGGCGATGCGACAGCCGTTCACTTGGCAAATGATGGTCGCGCGGCCCGAGACCTTCATGACCTCGGCGGATTCGCCAAAACCGAGCTCGCGCACCCGCTGGCGAAACGTCCCCTCACCCTGCAATTCTGTCACGACGCCCAAGGCTCCGGCGGGGAGCTGGCACAGGGGCAACAGGCTGACAGATGAAGCGTCGGGCATAAGGAGGACGGAATTCGATTGAGACTCATTTTCAATGTCAATCGCCACTGTCCTCAGAGAGGCACAAAAAAGCGCACCTTCCTAAGGTGCGCTTTTAAAAAGGGAGAAGATGTTCGGATCAGCTCGAGGGGCTGACAAAGATGGGATTGTTGGGAACGTCCACCACCACGTTTGTCGGAGCACCGGGAAGAGTCCTGATCGCTTCGCCAATGACATTAAGCTGAGCGGTGTTGAGTGGCACCACCGAGCCGTCCGGTTGCTGTACGCCGGGAAGCAGCAAATCATTGAGATCACCTCCGTTACTTGAAACCACGGTTTCGGCGGTCGTGCCATTGGGCACGATGCTCACGCTTTCTCCGCCGGTAACATTGCTCACAATAGAAACAGTGAGGGTGCCGTAGGAGAGCTGGATTGTGAACGTGGTTGTGGTGATCTGCTCAATTTCACCCGGGTCAATCTCGCCCGGGGCATCGCCCGGATCCGTTGGCGTTTCGACGACCGTAATAGTCTCTGTGGTGGTCGACTCTGTAATAGCCTCGGAAGCAGCAGTGTTGGACGCAGTTACGACAGCCGTGGTGTCCACGGTAACGTTTGCCGCTGCCGCTGCATTGGATGCACCGGTGGAAGCACCGGCGGATGCGGCCTGAGCGACAACGGCGGATGCAGTTGAAATTGCTGGGTTGGCCGAAGAGACCACTGCGGTGACTGCTCCGGCGGATGCTCCACCGGCCGCCGCTTGAGCGGCGACTTGGACATCGGCGCCTTGGGCCGCCGCGCCAGCGACAGCACCTTCCGCGGCACCTTCCGCGGCGGCTTGAGTCACCGCTTGCACGTCCGAAGTGGTAGCATTCGGGCTGGCGGCGACCTCGGCGACCACGGCTTGAGTAACGGCTTCGGCAACAACCGCGACATCCGCAGTGGGAACGGCAGCTACAATGGCGGAAACAGCCGCCGTGACCTGATCCGCATCGGTAATATCAACCTCACCAGCAGCGATTGCGGCCTGAAGGGCTTGTTGGATCTGGGCCTGAGTTGGGTTCGCCCCCAGAGCTGCGATCCGGGCCTGGATTGCTGGGATGTTTTGGGCGACGACTGAACCTGCCGCGACAAGACTGACGAGCAGGGCAGCTAAAAGTTTGCGGAGGAGTGTCATGGTAATACGGGCAGGGTTGGAAAAGTGATGGGAGAAAGAAGCTGTGCGGATAGTAGCTTCGACGCAAGATTCGGCTTTAGTTAATTATTTGCAATCAGAAGTTCGCGTGGAAGCGCACCGACTTCCGAAAGCAGCATAAATCCAGCCAACGCCCCTGGCGCTGGGTTCGAGCGTGATCGGGTCAACCCCGGCGGCGTTTTTTGATGCCGAGTTGGGCGACAGCGAAGCGGACGACACTTTCAAGGCGTTCCACTTCAGCCGGATCGAGGTTGTCCTTCTTGGCCTCCTCCAAAGCGGCCTGGGCTCGCTGCATGGCCTTTTCGACGGCGTCTTCGTCGATCTGGTTCTCTTCGATGGCGTGTTCGGCGAGGATCGAAACCTTGTCGCCCTGCACTTCCACAAAGCCATCGCCCACCACCAGTGTCTCCGAATTGTTGCCCTTGGTGACCCGGAGTTCGCCATCAGCCACTTGGGACAGCAAGGGCAAGTGGCCTGGAAGCACACCGATTTCGCCTTCGACGGTAGGGACAACAACGTGGTCGACCGTGTCCGAGTAAACCTTGGCCTCAGGGGTGACGATTTCTAACGAAAGAGACATCTTTCTAAGTTCTAAGTTTGAATGATGAATGCAGATTTAGACTGCGGGTGACCAGTATTCTGCATTCGGATTTCCTCATTCTGACTTAGGCCAAAATCACTTTTTGGCCGTTTCAAGCACTTCCTCGATGCCACCCTTCATGTAGAAGTCGCCCTCGGGCACGTCGTCGAGTTCACCGTCGAGGATCATTTTGAACCCACGGATGGTGTCCTTGACCGACACATACTTGCCCGGAGATCCGGTGAAGACTTCCGCCACGTGGAAGGGTTGGGAGAGGAAGCGCTGGATCTTGCGGGCGCGGTAGACGGTGAGCTTGTCATCCGGGGAGAGCTCATCGAGGCCGAGAATCGCGATGATGTCCTGCAGGTCCTTGTAGCGCTGCAGCACCCGCTGCACTTCGCGGGCCACAGTGTAGTGTTCGTCGCCTACCACGGCCGGTTCGAGCGCTTTGGAAACCGAGGCGAGCGGATCCACCGCGGGGTAGATGCCGAGCTCGGCGATGGCGCGCTCCAACACGATGGTGGAGTCCAAGTGGGCAAAGGTATTGGCCGGGGCCGGGTCGGTGAGGTCGTCGGCCGGCACATAAACCGCCTGGAAGGAGGTAATGGAGCCTTTCTTGGTCGAGGTAATGCGCTCCTGCAGGAGACCCATCTCGTTGGACAGGGTCGGCTGATAACCCACCGCGGACGGTGAGCGCCCCAACAAAGCGGACACCTCGGAACCGGCCTGGGAGAAGCGGAAGATGTTGTCCACGAAGAGGAGCACGTCCTGGTTCTTCTCGTCGCGGAAGTATTCGGTCATCGCGAGGGCCGAGAGGGCGACACGCATGCGGGCGCCGGGTGGCTCGTTCATCTGACCGTAGACAAGTGCCACCTTGGATTTGGCGATGTCCTCCTGGTCAATGACACCGGCCTCGGACATTTCGTGATAGAGGTCGTTGCCTTCGCGGGAGCGCTCCCCCACTCCGGCAAACACGGAGTACCCCCCGTGGGCCTTGGCGATGTTGTTGATGAGCTCCATGATGACCACGGTCTTGCCTACGCCGGCACCACCAAAGGCTCCAACTTTACCGCCCTTGGTGAAGGGGGCGATGAGGTCGATGACCTTGATGCCCGTTTCAAGGATCTGGGCTTCGGTATCCTGGTCGACCAACGCCGGAGGCGGGCGGTGAATGGGATACTTCTTCTCGTGCGGCACGTCACCCCGACCATCCACGGGAGCGCCGGTAACGTCGAAGATGCGGCCGAGCACGCCCTCGCCCACGGGAACGGAGATCGGCGCCCCGGAGTCGGTCACACTCATGCCACGCTTGAGTCCTTCGGAGGAGGACATGGCGATGGAGCGGGCAATGCCGCCGCCCAAGTGCTGTTGCACCTCGAGGGTGAGCAGCTCGGTCTTGCCGTCGACTTCGAACTCGACGGTGAGAGCTTGGTAGATCGGGGGGATGCTGCCTTCGGCGAATTGCACGTCGACGACGGGGCCGATGACTTGGACGATGTTACCGGTATTCATTTTCTAAAAAGGAGAAGCGGGAGGTGGGTGATGGTCTACGCTGCCGTGAACTGGGCGGCGGCGATTTCGAGAATTTCCTGGGTGATGGCAGCCTGGCGCGCCTTGTTGTATTCGAGGGTCAGGTCGTCGAGCAGGTTGGTGGCGTTGTCCTTGGCGGTCTTCATGGCGACCATGCGGGCGGAGTGCTCCGAGGCCTTGGTGGACAGCGCGAGTTGATAGAGGAAGCGTTTGACGTAGAATGGCAGCAGGGCTTCGAGCACGGTCTGGGCGTTGGGCTCGAAGATCATCAGGCGGTCGTCCGCCTTGGCCTTGGCATCACCGCCGCCGTCCTCGGCGAGGTTGGCGACAAAGTCGTTGAGGCTGTCGAGTGGCAGAATAACGGGTCGATGCACCGGCTCCTGGACCAGGGTGTTCTTAAACCGCGGGTAGATGACCTCGATGGTGTCGATCTGGCCTTGGAGGAAGAGGTCGATCATGAAGTCGCCGATGACTTTGATCTCGTGGAACGGCACCTTGTCGGTGATGCCAAAATCAGCCACCACGTCGCGCTTGGTGCGAGCGAGGAACTGGGCGCCCTTGCGGCCCGAAACGACAAACTTGGCCGGGCCCTCTATCTCGCTGACCAGTTTAAAGAGGTTGGCGTTGAGCGGTCCGCAGAGGCCCTTGTCGGTCGTGATCAGCAGGATGCCGCGGGTTTTGACCTCGCGGGGCTGCAAAAACGGATGTTGGTTGGCGTCAACCTTGGGAGCCAAGGCGGCCAGCATGTCGGCCATGAGGAGAGCGTAGGGGCGACCGGCGAGGGCGGCGGCCTGGGCCTTCTTCATTTTCGACGCAGCGACCAACTCCATCGCCTTGGTAATCTGGCGAGTGTTCTTTACGGACTTAATTCGCCGCCGGATATCTCGTGTAGAAGGCATGTAGATTTACGATTTCAGAATTACGAATTCAGATTGGTTTTCGCGGGTTCGGATCAATTCGTCCTTCGTAACTCGTAATTCGAAAATTGGCTCAGCTTAGCGTGGACGCCCATTCGTCGCAGACGGTTTTGAGGTCGGCTTCGATTTCGTCGGTGAGCTTGGCGGTTTCGCGAATGGTGGTGAGGAGGTCGTCCTTGCGGGTGACCATAAACTCCCGGAGCGAGGCGGCAGCAACCTGCACTTTGTCGGTGTCGATTTTGTTATAATATTCGTTTTGCAGTGCCCACAGGGTCACCACCTGTTGTTCGATTGGAATCGGGTTGAAGGCGGGCTGCTTGAAGAGCTCGACAATGCGGTTGCCGCGGTCGAGCTGAGCCTTGGTCTTGGCGTCAAGGTCGGATCCGAACTGGGCGAAGGCCGCCAACTCACGGAACTGGGCAAGTTCGCCTTTCAATTTACCACCGACCTGCTTGGTCGCCTTGATCTGGGCGGAGGAACCGACGCGGGAAACGGAGAGACCCACCGAGACCGCCGGGCGGATGCCTTGGTTGAACAGGTCGGTTTCGAGGAAGATCTGTCCATCGGTGATCGAGATCACATTGGTGGGAATGTAGGCCGAAACGTCACCGGCCTGGGTCTCGATGATCGGCAACGCGGTCAGTGAGCCTTTGCCATTGAGGCGCGCGGAGCGCTCAAGCAGGCGGCTGTGCAGGTAGAACACGTCACCCGGATAAGCTTCACGACCGGAGGGGCGCTTCAGGATGAGAGAAATCTGGCGGTAGGCGACGGCGTGCTTGGAGAGGTCATCGTAGACGATGAGGGCATCCATGTCGTTTTCCATGAACCATTCGCCGACGGCCGCACCGGAGAACGGGGCCAGGTATTGGTTGGCCGGGTTGTCGGCGGCGGGGGCCGAAACGATCACGGTGTATTCGAGGGCGCCGGCTGCCTCAAGGGCGGCAATGGTGCGTACGATGTTGGAGTTCTTCTGCCCCACCGCGACGTAGATGGAGTAGACGGGACGGAACTTCGGGTCGCCGGATTCGAGGCCGACCTTGTTGATCTTGGCCTGGTTGATGATCGTATCGATGGCGATGGTGGTCTTGCCGGTGCCGCGGTCACCAATGATGAGCTCGCGCTGGCCGCGGCCGATCGGGATCATCGAGTCGATGGCCTGAATCCCGGTCAGCAAGGGCTGGTCGACGGATTTACGCGGAATGATGCCGGGAGCGATGCGTTCGACCGGATAGGTTTCCTTGGCCTCGATCGGCCCTTTGCCGTCGACGGGGTTGCCAAGGGCGTCGACCGTGCGGCCGAGCAGGGCCTTCCCGACGGGCACGGAGAGGAGACGGCCGGTGGTGAGGACCTCGTCGCCTTCCTTGAGCTCGGACACATCGCCGAGCACAACCGTGCCGACCTCGTCCTCTTCCAAGTTGAGGGCGATGCCGATCGCACCGCCGGGGAACTGGACCATCTCATTATACATCACGTCGGAGAGGCCATCGATCTTGGCCACGCCGTCGGCGACGGTGCGAATGGTGCCGGTGTTTTTCTTAACCGCCTTGTTGGAGAGGTTGGCGATCTGGGATTCGATTTGTTCGAGAACGGAGCTCATGTCGACGCGGACGAAGTTGAGGGGATTTGTTTAATTGAAAGTGGAAGGAAAGGTTCAGACCGAGGCGGCGAGGTCATCGAGTTGGCCGGCGACGGTGGACTCATAAACGTCATCGGCGATACGGACGCGCAGGCCGGCGATGAGGTCATCGTTGCGCGCTGCCGAGGTCGCGATGGAGCGCTTGTATTTTTGGGTGAGGGCTCCGCCGATGGCGGCAAGGACTTCGGATGAAACCTCCCCGGCATGCTCAACCACGGCGTTGGTTTTCTGCAGCTCGCGTTCGATGCGGCGGTGGTAGGCCTTGAGCACGGTGACAAGCTGGGCGGGCTGGTGCTTGTCGAGGTAGGCCAGTACGCCGGCAACACGTTCGGGATCCACGGCGCCGTCGGAACCCAGGCTCAACGCCGTGAGTTGCTTGGCGAGTTCTTGCGCTTTTTTCGCGGTGGCCACGGTTCGGTCAGGCGAGGGTCAGCTCTTTGGCGGCTGCGTCGTTGTAACGCTTGCGGTCCTCCTCGGTGAGTTCCTTGGCCAAAACCTGCTGGGTGGTGGCGACGACGAGGCGGGCAATTTCGGTGCGGGCTTCGGCGATCATCTTGCGATGTTCCAGCTCGGTGGCGTGCTGGGCTTTTGCCACGATGTCCTGCGCCTTGGTGGTGGCTTCCTGGGTTTGCTTCTCCAGGAAAGCTTTGGCGGAGACGCGGGCTTCCTCGATGATCTTGGTGGCCTCCCCTTGGGCGTTTTTGATGATGGCAGCGCTCTCTTCGGCGGCAGCGTCGAGCTTCTGCTTCATCTCCTCGGTGTGCTTGATGCCGGCGTCGATCTTGGCCTGGCGTTCCTCCATGGCGGAGGTGATCGGTTTGATCAGCTTGAAGTAGACGACTGCAAAGAAGATCGAGAAGCCGATCAACTGCAGCACGATGTATTTGCCTTCGATGCCGAAGGAGCCGAGTCCGAATTGCTCGAGCACGCCGCCGGATGCCGCCGAGGCGTCTGCTGCTGCGAGGATCAAGTTGGCCATCATATCGCGAGGAGGTTGGAGGGTGGTTGGAAAAGTGAAGTCCGCGCCGGACTGAGTGGATCAATCAACGGCGCGGGGGATTACAAAACTCGCTTAGCTGGCGAGGAAGAGGGCGAGAATACCGAGACCTTCGGCCAGCGCCATGCCGATGATGGCCTGAACGAGGATCTTACCCGAAGCGCCGGGGTTGCGGCCGACGGCTTCACAGGCCTTGAAGCCGATGAGGCCCACGCCGATGGCGGCGCCGAGCAGACCGAGACCAGAGGCGATGTTGCCGGTGATTTCTGCGATGATCATGATGATGTGGTTTATTTAGGGTGGTTGCGGTTTCCGCCGTGCACGCGCTTGGCATGCTCCCGACGGGAAAGGATCAGTGGGCCTCGGCGTGACCCTCCTCGTGGTCGTGATCGTCGCCGTGGTTGCAAATGAGACCGATATAAACGGCGCTCAGCAGCGTGAAGACCGTGGCCTGAATCAGGCCGACAAAGAGCTCGAGGAAGTAGAAAATGAAAAAGAAGCTGGTGCCGTGGAGCAGGTTTTCACCGCCGTAAACATTGCCGAAGAGGCGAACGGAAAGGGTGAAGGGGCGGATGATGATCGAGAACACTTCGATGAAACCGACCACAAAGAACACGAGGGTGAGAATCGGGTAGAGCCAGCCGGGGGTCTCGGACTTGTCGGCTTTGTTGCCGAACAGATCGACAAACAGCACCTTCGGTCCGGCATACTTAAAGACGATGATCAGCCACGCGCCGAACGACAGCAGTGCCAGGGCGATCGTGCCGTTGAAGTCGGCTGTGAACGGACGCACCAGCGGGGTGAAGTGTCCGTCCGCACCATGCCAGCCGATGGTGCCCACGCCGGGGATCAGCCCCGACCAATTGTTGACCAAGATGAAGAGGAAGAGTGTCGCCAACAACGGGAAGGCGGCGGGAAAAGCCTTTTTGCCGACAATCGGCTCAAAGAGATCACGCAGGCCCGTAAGCAGCGCTTCCATCAGCGCCTGGCCTTTGGTCGGGCGAATGGACGGCTTGCCGACCGCCCAGATGAGGAGTGCCAAAATAATGCCCGAATAAATCCAGCCGGTCAGAATGGAGTTGGTGAACAGTCCGGACTCAACAAGCGGTTCCGCTCGGGGCGATACCTCGGCGGACGCCACGGAGGCACCGAGAAGAAAGGGAAGAGTTGTGAGGAGTTTTGTAACTCGGGACATGGAAGCCAGGAGATGCTTTTGAGGACTGGAACGAAAATCCGTAGGGGCGCGCGCTCTCCCCCGTCAACCTTTGAAACCTCCTCAGCACCCACTGATGGCAATCATTAGCGCAAACGCTCCCCCACCCTCATTGACGCTAATCATGTCATGTTTTCCGCCGGGCAATCCAGGAGGCGAAACTCTCGGCCTTCGACTCGAAGACCGACTCATGCTCAAACGGCCACTCGCCGGCCGGATCGAGCGCCCAATCAGGGTGGTCGGAAACGACTTCAAGCGCAGTTTCGAAGTAAGGCTGGTGGTCGGTTCGGAAGCACAGCGGTGTGGTTGGGGCGGTGAACTCCGCCAGCCGGGAGAGGAATGCCGGTTGGATCAGTCGGTTTTTCCAGTGCTTCTTCTTGGGCCACGGATCCGGGAATAGCACCAGGATGCGGCCGGTGAATCGCGTTGCCACCGGCAGCGCGTCCAAAAACACGTCAGCCGCCGCCCGCAGCCAGGTGCTGTTCGTCAAGCCGGCCCGATCCGACTTCCGTTGGGCCTTCCGCAGCCGCTCCTCGATGATGTCAATGGCCACGCAATGCTCCTGCGGGTGGGCCGCGGCGTAGGCCGTCAGGAAGTGCCCGTGGCCGCAGCCGATCTCCAACGTCAGCCGCGGATGGTCCAACGGGACCTCCGCCAGGGTGCGCCGAATGCCGGCCAGTCGTTGCTGGCGAATGGCGATGGCCTCTTCGATGGGTGGCATGGCGCGGGTAAAACGTCGGGGCTGCTGCAGTGGCAAGCTCCATCATGGCCGAACCGTTCGCCATATTCGCTGGAGCAAGGTCGTAAGGCCGGGCAACAAGTCAGTGGGGCGGACTCAGGGGAAACGAAAGGACGAAGGTGACGCCTTCCCCGGGCTTGCTTTTCGCCAGCACCTGGCCGCCGTGGAGTTGCACGATGTGTTTGACGATGCTCAGGCCGAGGCCGGTTCCGCCTTTCTCCCGCGAGCGACCCTTTTCCACGCGGTAAAAACGTTCAAAAATGTGGGGCAGGTCCCCCGACGGGATGCCGGGCCCGTTGTCGCTGACGCGAATTTCCACCTCTCCGGCCCGGAGATGCCCGATGACTTTAATGCACGTGCCTGGTGGCGTGTATTTGAGCGCGTTGTCCAGCAGGTTGCTGAGCACCTGGTTCAGCTTGAGCGGATCCACCAGCAGGCGGTCGATGGCAGGATCAAGGTCGTCGACAATCACGTGATCCTCGGCGTGCGGTCGACTGCGGTAGTCTTCCAGAATGCCGGCAATGTGGGGGCGCAGTTCGATCGACTCCCGTTCGAGCCCGGGATTCACCGACTCCAGACGGGAGAGTGTGAGCAGATCCTCCAGCAGCGAGTTGAGCCGATCGGTGTGGCGTTGAATCGTGCCCAGAAATCGCTGGCGATCGATCGGGTCCATTTCCTGGTGCCCCTCCACCAGGGTCTCGATGTAGCCCTTGATCACCGCCAGGGGCGTGCGCAGCTCGTGCGAGACGTTGGCCACGAACTCCTTGCGCACCCGCTCCAGCGCTTTCTGCCGGGTGACGTCGTGGAGCACAAACAGCACCCACTGGCCGTTGGAACTGTCCAAGGCCGGAATCGTGGTTCCCGTGACCTCGACCCATCGGGTTTCGTTGAGTTCGGCAAACTCGATCTCCTGGTGCGGCTGGGCCTCGCCGTTGCGCACCGCCTCGACGTAGTTGAGAAACTCCACGCTGTGCAGCACCACCTCCAAGCGCTCATCTATCGCTTGGGTCGCCGCGGGAAAAATATCCTGCAACGAGTTGTTAGCCAACATGATATGGTTGTGATGATCCACTACCAGCACCGCCTCCTTCAGGCTGCCCAGCGTTACATTGAGCTGGGTCAGTTGGGAGGTTTGAGTTTTCTCGAGCGCTGAAATTTGCTCGATCAACTCATTGGCCGTAACGCAAAATCTGTCCCACTCCCGTCCGCTGGCACCAGGGGCATCCTTCCGCAGAAACGGTTGGCGATGATCAATGGCCTCGCGAACCGATCGAAGCGCGCGGTGATGACCAGCGAGCTTGGCTCCCGTGACGATCAAGGCCACGAGCAATACGACAACCAGAGTTTCGAGCATGAACGGTAACGCTCAGTCCGCCATCGCGGTCGCCATCGGTCAAGCGGACGACTCTTGGACGCGGCGTTCGGCCATCCGATACCCTACCCCACGAATCGTTTCAATCCACTCGGCTTCGGTGCCGAGCTTCTCGCGCAGGCGACGCACATGGGTATCAACCGTGCGGGTTTCGATTTCCGTTTCGTAATTCCACACGTTGAGCAGGAGATGCTCCCGGGTCTGCACCCGGCCCCGCCGCTCCATCAAAAGATGCAGCAGTTTAAACTCGGTGGCGGTCAGATCGACGGTGCTGCCGTTGATTTTCACTTCATGCCGGTCCACATCCAACTCGATCGATCCGGCGATCAGTTTGACCGGTTCTTCCGCTTCCTTGCCTCCGCTGCGTCGCAGTATGTTCTGCACGCGCAGGACCAACTCCTTGGTGCTAAAAGGTTTGCAGACGTAGTCGTCCGCACCGCTTTCCAGGCCCTGGACGCGGTCGTTCTCCTCCACCTTGGCGGTGAGGAAGATGACAGGCACCTGTTTCAGCTTGGGATCAGCCCGCAGCATCCGGCAAATTTGAATGCCGTTGATTTCCGGCATCATCACATCGAGGATTACCAAGTCGGGCATGAAAGACCGAGCAGTGCCGATGCTGTGCGTCGGATCATTGACCGTTTCAACGTCGAAGCCCTTCGCTTTGAGATGATAGGCCACCAAGTCTGCGACATCAGACTCGTCATCTACCACGAGGATTTTTTTGCGGGCGCTCTCTGCCATTCTTAAGAAAGTAACAAGCACTCAACGTTCGTAACAGTCGAAACCAGATCCGTTTCACAATTGTTACAGCGTCCGCAAAACGATTGCGAAAACGTTTTAGTCTGTGGTTTTTGCACGCCGTTGAGTTTCGATGAAAATCAGTAAGATGCTGATATCAGAAGGGTTAACTCCACTGATGCGACCCGCCTGCCCCAAGGTGGCGGGTTGGACATCAGCAAGCTTTTGGGCGCTCTCCTTGCGCAAACCACGAATTTCCAGGTAGTTGATTTTACCGGGGATACGCACGTTTTCGATGTGCGAGAGCTTCGCGATCTGCTTTTGCTCGCGTTCCAGATATCCGCGATAGGCGACACGATATTCGATTTCCTGGCGGACATTGTAATCCAACAAATGGTAGTCGGCGGGCATTTCGGGAAAAGCCCCCTTCCCCATCGTTGCCCGGCGCCAATGATCGCCGTAAGTCCCCTGCTCTCCTCCGGGCCGGTTCTGTTCCACCCAGTCGATCCAATGCGCCGTGGCTTCAACTTTTGCGTTCATGCGTTCAAATCGATCCGCGGTTATCAGTCCATGCTCGCTGGCGTGTTTGATCAATCGGTGTTCGGCGCTCCCGTGGTTAAACAGCAGTCGGTGCTCTGCCCTACTGGTAAACATCCGATACGGCTCCCTGGTGCCCTTGGTGACCAGATCATCGATGAGCACACCGATGTAGGCTTCATGCCGCCCAATGATCATAGGTTCACGCTCACGCACCTTGTTGACGGCATTCACGCCTGCGACCAGTCCCTGCGCGGCTGCCTCCTCGTATCCGGAGGTTCCATTGATTTGGCCGGCGAAAAACAGGTTCTCGACCTTTTTGGACTCCAGCGAGGCCAGCAGCTGCGTAGGCGGCGCGAAATCGTATTCGACCGCATAGGCCGGACGCAGCAGTTCCGCATTTTCCAAACCGGGAACCGATCGGACCATCTGCATCTGGACATCAAACGGTAGCGACGTGGAAAGACCGTTGATATAGTATTCGTTGGTCGAACGACCCTCTGGTTCCAAAAACAGTAGATGGCGCGGTTTGTCGGCGAACCGTACAAACTTGTCCTCGATGCTTGGACAATACCGTGGGCCCGTGCTTTGGATTTCGCCCGAATACATGGGCGACTTGGTCAGGTTGCGGTTCACGATCTCCGCCGTTTCGGCGGTCGTGTAGGTCATCCAGCATGAAACTTGGTTGGTACCCGGGTTCCAACCCAAGCGCTCTTCGCCGGATTGTTCCACGTGGAACAATTGTTCATCCTGGCGGGTGTCGTGAAAGGCAAAGCGGGTGGGGCGCTCGTCTCCGAGCTGTTCCTTCATTTTACTGAAGTCCAGACTCCGGCCCAGCAAACGGGGTGGGGTGCCCGTTTTCAGCCGCTCCAACTCTATCCCGGCTTCCTCAAAACTGCCGGACAGGGTCTTGGCGGTAAAATCGCCCATGCGGCCTCCTTCCGTTTTGTTTTGGCCGACGTGCATGAGGGCGCGCAAAAATGTGCCCGTGGTCACGATCACCGTGGTTCCGGTAAATTCGATATCGAGATTGGTTCGCACACCGGTGACCTTGCCGTGTTTGAAGACCAATCCGGTGACCGTAGCCTGAAAGAGCTGTAGATGGGGCTGCCATTCCAGCGTGTGTTTCATCCGGAACTGGTAAGCCTTTTTGTCGGCCTGAGCTCGTGGTGCCTGGACCGCCAACCCCTTCGACTCATTGAGCAGTCGAAACTGGATTGCCGTGACATCCGTGTTGATGGCCATCTCGCCGCCGAGAGCATCAATCTCGCGAACCATATGCCCCTTGGCCTGGCCTCCGATCGCGGGGTTGCAACTCATGGCGGCAACGGTGTCGATGTTACCGGTGAGGAGCAGGGTGGAGGCACCCATTCGAGCCGCCGCCAAGGCAGCCTCGCAACCGGCGTGGCCGGCGCCACAAACAATCACATCGTATGGTAAATTATTGTATATCATTTATTTACCAATACAAAAGGTGGAAAAAAGGCGATCCAACACCTCTTCGTTGTCGATGCGCCCGGAGATTTCTCCCAATGCCTCCAAAGTGCTGCGCAGATCACTTGCCATCAGCTCGGTGGGACCGTTTGCACCCAAGTGGGTGAGGGCGGATTCCAGCCCTTCAATCGCCCGGCGCAGGGCGTCGGCATGGCGGGCATTCACCGCGATCTGATCGTTCTGATTGGTCGGTCCCAAGGCATCCGCCCAAGCCACGATTTCCGCTTCGAGATCGGTCAATCCAGTCTCTGTTAACGCCGAAATCTCCAGGCTCTTGAAGCCTTCCGGCGCGACCGCCTTCGCCGCCGAACGTTCCAAGAGGTCGACCTTGTTGAGCAGAATTCGCGTATGTTCCGGATTCAGCCGGCCCCTGAGTTCGCCCGGCAACGGTGGAGTGGGGCGAGTCACGTCAAAGACGAGTAGAACCAAATCCGCCTCCGCCACCCGCTCAAAGGTTTTGGCGATGCCCTGGCGTTCGATCTCGCCCGGATCCGGATTGAGCCCGGCTGTGTCGATCAGCCGCAGCCAGTGCGGGCCGACCATGACGGCTTCCTCCAAATAATCACGGGTGGTGCCGGGTTGGTCACTGACCAACGCTCGATCCCGGCCCAGCAGCGCATTCATCAATGAGCTTTTGCCGGCGTTGGGTTCGCCCAGTATCACGGTTTTGATCCCGTCGCGTAGCATGTCACCATAGCGGTGGGTCGCCAGGAGGCGTTTTGTTCCACGTAGAACAGAGTCCAAAAGCTCGGCCACAATCCGCCGATCTTCCGTCGGCAGATCTTCCTCGGGGAAGTCGATGTAGGCTTCCACTCGAGCCAAACCGAGCAGCAACTCGTCCGTGATCTTGGCCATGTGTTGCCCCAAGCTGCCTCGAAGCTGCTGGTTCGCTGCTGCGATTGCCCGTGCACTGCGCGCATGGATCAGGTCCATCACCGCCTCGGCTTGGCTCAGGTCAAGGTTGCCATTGAGGAAAGCCCGCCGGGTGAATTCACCGGGATCCGCCGCTCGGCAACCTCGCTTAAATAGATCATCCAGAACAAGTTGAATGATCGCTGGGTTGCCGTGGGTCGAAATCTCCAAGACGTGTTCGCCGGTGTAGGAGCGGGGTTCGGCAAAGTAGGTCACCAGGACATCGTCCACAATCTCACCCGCCTGATCATGGTAGGGCAGGTGGGTGGCCTCGCGCGGCTCCAGGGTCTCACGGAAGATCGCGGGTCCCAGCTCAAGACAGGCAGGTCCGCTCACCCGCACGAGCGCCACGGCGGATGTGCCGGTCGGGGTGGCGGGAGCTGCGATTGTGTCGGTAGGCGAGGGCATCGAATTGTCAGACCGAACGCGCTTGCCCCTGCAAAGCAAAGCCATTTCGCGCAGGCATCAGCTCCGCACACTCTCGACCTCTGTCTCCAACCCTTTCCCGTTCACGGATTAAAAGTCACCATTATGGTGACATGCCGTCGTTTAGTGTTGGAGGGCAGATGGTTAAGGGTCAGTCCAATGGGGCGACCCGGGCACCGTCGATAATCCGGTCCCCCGGGTAGAGCACCAGCTCCTCGCCCGTTTCCAAACCGGAGGTTATCTGAGTCTCGAGCCCGTTGGTGAGGCCGACCTCTACCGGCCGCCGTTCAACCACACCTCCTGCGACCACAAACGTGGACCATGCTTCGCCATTTTGGAAGAGGGCTCCCGCCGGTGCGATGACCACATCCTCGAGGCGCGCTTTTTCAATTCTGGCTTCCACCCTGAACCCATCGCCCAGAGCGGTGCGTTCCTCGACTGGTGAAACAAGGTCGCCCAGCACATTCACCCGCTGCTCTTCTACACCGAGGGCCGAAACCTTCGTGAAGGCAGCCGGTTCCACCCAACGCACGCGCGCCTCCAATTCATCGTCGCCGCCCCATTGTTCCAGCCACATCCGGGCGCCCGACTCGATGGCAACGCCGTCGCGCGAAAGCACCTCGACCCGGACTTCCAGGTCGGTGGAGTCGCCCACCTCCAGAATCGGCATGCCACTGGTGACGACGCGGGAACTTTCCTGCATGACCCGCAGCACCCGGCCATTCACGGGGGAGGTGAGGGTGATCAACGCTCTCGGGTCGGCGGCGGAGCTGCTCCCCCGGTCCAAGACCGCCTGCGCCTGTTCCAGTTCATGTTGGGCGATTTGCAGGGCAAAAGCCGACGCGCGGTCGTCCTGGGCGGCTGTGCGTTCCTGGTTGAGTGTCACATCCAGCTGTTGTTGGGAAATGAGATTTTGGTTGGCGAGGGCGCCTTGCCGTTTCGCCTCTGCGCGGGCCAAGTCGAGGGCGGCCGCCGCGCGTTCCCGCTGAGCCTCGGCCTGGGCGACCTGGCTTTCGGCCGCCCGCACGCGGGCCTCAGCTTGCGCCCGGCTGCGGCGGTCCAGGATGTCGCCTCCTGCGGGTTCGAGCACAGCCAATACCGTTTCGCCCGCGATCACCGTGGCTCCGGGCTTGAGGTCGACCCGGCGGAGTTGGCCGGCAGCCGGCGCTGAAACCACATACCGATGGCGCACCTGGGTCATGCCCTCTTCATTGACGGTGACGACCAAATCCCCGCGCCGCACCAAATCCGTTTCCACGGGAATCGCGGAAGGCCACATGCCTGCCACAATCAACGCGACCAGTACGGTGCCGGCCACGTAACGCCACCATTTGCGGCGACGCTGATGCTGGTCGCCCATGGTGGGATCAAAGGGAGTATTGTCGGCTTCGGCCATGGCAGGAGGTGTGGCAGGGGATTACTCAGCGCATCACTCGGCCGCTTTCAAGGCTCCGACCAAATCGAGTTGGTTGAGTTTTCGGCAGGCGACCAGCGCCGAGAAGGTGGTCGCGACCACAATCACCAGGGTGGCATAGGCGTAGTTGGACGAAGACAGCACCAGCGGAAGACGCACGGTTTCGGTATTGATGCTTTCGATCAACAGCGCGGCCATGCCGGAGCCGACCCACAGGCCGAGGGGGAGGGCGATGGCGGCCAGCAGCACCAGTTCGCCGACCAATACGCTGCCAACGTCGCCCTGACTGAAACCCAGCACCCGCAGTGTGGCCAGTTCGCGGGCGCGTTCCGAAAGCGCGATGCGTGCACTGTTGTAGACGATGCCAAACGCCACCACCGTGGCGAAGGTCGAGTAGATGACCTGGATCAGGCCGATGCTTTCGGCGGTCGTTTTGCGGAAGCTCTGCCGCATCGCGTTTTTGATCACGACCCCCGCGGCCTGCGGCGTCTCCTTGAGACTGTGCAAAAACGTGTCCCACTGCCCGCCGGCGACGCTCATGAACGCGCCCGTGATCCGGTCGCCTTCACCCAGCAGGCGGTTGAGGGCGTCCAGTTCCATGAACGCGGCTATGCCGGCGAAGTCCTGCGAAAATCCCCCCACCGGCAGCGCCACCTCGCGCCGCCGGCCCTGTAATACCTGAATGGATACCGTATCGCCAGGTTGGATACCAAGGGTTTCACCGAGGGCTTCGGAAATGATGAGCCCCTGTCCCTTCACGGAGAACGGGCGCCCGTCCCGCCCGATCACTCGATTGAGGTCGCCCCGATCGATCACCCCGTGCAGCGCGAGCCGCCGGGACTGATGGCCGGCGGACATCTCGATCGACACAGTGCGAAAGGGCTCCGTGTGGATGACCCCGGGCAATTGGGCGAAGTCATGAGCCGCCCGCAGCGGACCCGGTTCGACCAGGGAAACCGTGACGGTCTGGCGCTGCACGATGTCCCACTGGAAATCCAGGATGTGCCTCACGCCATCCCGGAAGGCGTTGGGGATAATGAGGATACCCGTGGCCATGGCGAGCGCCGCGCACGTGAAGACGGCCTGCCAGGGTTTCCGTTCGATATTGCGCAGCGCCATGCGCACCGAAACCGTCAGGTAGCGCGCCAATCCCATACGTTCGGCGATGGCGGGACGAAAACTCGCCGGTGGCTCCGGCCGCATGGCCTGGGCCGGCGACAGCCGCACGACTTTGCGCACCGCACTGGCAACACCGATCAGGGCGGCTGCCGAACTCGCGACCAGGGCGCCGGCAATCGCTCCCGTTGCCGGCACAAACTCCAACGCGGGAAACCGGAAGAACAGGTGATACATGTCGACCAGCTGCAGTCCAAGGGCGAACCCGCCGAGGGTGCCCAGGCCGGTGCCCACGACCACGATGACAAGGGCAAACTTGATGAAGTGCCAGGCAATGGTGCGGTTCGCGAAACCAAAGGCCTTGAGGATGGCGATCTGTTCGCGTTGCAACGCAATCTGCCGACTCATCACCGAGTGGGTCATGAACGCCGCCACACTCAAAAACACCAGCGGAAAGCCGAACGACAGGCCTTCCAGCACCCGAATTTCATCGTCAACCCGGATGTCCGAAGGATGTTCCGAGCGACCGTAGGCGCCCAGTCCTCCGTAGGGTTTGAGCAGGCGGTCCAATGCCGCGATGACCTCCGGCTCCGAAGCTCCCGGCGCCAGCGAAAGGGCAACGTCGTTGAACGCGCCCTCGAGGTTGAACGCTTCGGCCAGTTCCTGTTCGCGCATCCAAAATATGCCAAAAGTCCGGTTGTCGGGCAGCGCCGATCCGGGCCGGGCCTCAAACACGTATTGCGGAGCGAGCACGATCCCGGCGACGCGCAGTTCCTGCCGCCGGCCGTTCAAAATCGCCGCAATTTCATCGCCGGGTTCCAGTCGGTTTGCTTCGGCGAATGCTTCGCTTACGAGCACTTCGCCGGTGCCCGTCCCTTCGAGCAGTTTGCCCCGGCGCAGGTAGAGCTGATTGAGCAGCACCGGCCGGCGTTCCGGCACCGCGTTGATCAGTCCCGAAGCAGGCTCGATCAAGTCGGGCAGATCGAGCGTTACACTCACCTCGATGCCGGTTTCCACGGCGGCAACCCCGGGTATGGCCGCGATTTGTTCACGCAGACTTGCGGGAGCTCGCTTCAACTCGGCAAAGACCTTGGCGAAGCGGTGTTTCTCATAATAACCCTCGCGCGCCTCGTTGAGCGACTGGATCAGGCTGCGGGTCATGATCATCATGGCCAGACCGCAGGCCATGACCAGCGACACCGCCAAGGCCTGCGACTTCAACGCGCGCAGGTCGCGCAGCAGTTTAAGGTCCAGCAGATCCATTTCGTATCCGATTGTTGGTTACCACGAAAGTTCCCGAACGGGGCGGGGGCTGGTGTTGACCCGCGCCAGTTCAAGCTGGCCGTCGGACATGGTGAAGACACGGTCCGCCATTTCGGCCAGCACGGCGTTGTGGGTGATCACGAGGGTGAGGGTGCCGATCTCGCGGTTGATCCGCTGAATCGCCTCCAGCACAAGCATGCCGGTTTTCACATCGAGGGCGCCGGTGGGTTCGTCGCACAACAACAGTTCCGGTCGCTTGGCGATGGCGCGGGCAATGGCGACCCGCTGCTGCTCGCCCCCCGACAACTGTGCCGGGAAGTGGTGCGCCCGATCCGTCAGGTCGACCAGTTTAAGCGCTTCATCGGGCGACATGGGATCCCGCGAAACCTCGGTGATGAGAGCGATGTTTTCGCGGGCGGTCAGGCTCGCGATCAGGTTGTAGAATTGAAACACGAAACCCACCACATCGCGGCGATAAGCGGTCAGTCCTTCCTCATCGGCCTTGGCCACGTCCCAACCCCGGTATTCGAGCCGGCCCCGCGTCGGGTTGTCCAAACCTCCGATCAGGTTGAGCAAGGTGGACTTTCCCGAGCCCGATGCACCTAGGAGCACAATCAATTCCCCGCGCGGCAGATCCAGATCCACGCCCCGCAACGCATGCACCGCCGCGTGACCCGAACCATAAATCTTGGCCAAGTCACGAGCGACCACGAGTGGGTTGTCTACACTTTGAGAGGAAGGCATTAAGGGGAAGCGTGATAGGGACGGTTCCACAGGCAATGATCCTTCGGAAATAGTGGATCGATCATGTCCTTGGCTTACTTGAACTAACAGATTTCGATTTCACGGAGAGGCGAGAATTTCGGCTGTGAGTCCTCCGTTGTTTCGGGAGCGAAGATCGCTTACGCCCGACTCAATCCCCCAATGCCTGGCTCATCGCCCTTCGCCAAAGGCTTCGGTGGACGGTAGTCCGCCAGAGCTTCAGCGACGGGGGATTCACGATGATTTCATCCGAATTGAAGAAGGGATGCAGCCAAGGGCGAATTTCGAGCCTGACGCACGACATCGGACATCCGCGCAGCGGGAGAGCCAATCCCCTCGGACTCCTTATTTTTTGGGTTTGGATTTTGAGGGACGACCACGGAAGCACTGAGGGTCCAAACCCGAGTTTAAGGAGGTGCACCCACTGCGTGGATAAGGGAATTCTTGTTGCCTCCTTATGCGTCATGCAAAGCGGATGTTTGAATTATAATTGTATATACTAAAAAACTAAAGATTAAGACTCCTAATCAAAATAAGGTGAGATCCCTATGGAATTCGCCGAGCAGTTTTGCTAACGTTCTCGGGTCAACTGGCTCTCTTACCTTGTTTGAATCTCGACGTTATCGAACAAGAAATCCGATAATCGAATCATAAAACGCTATTCATAAAAGAGATAAAAGTCAGACTGACTTAAGCCTAAAGCCCTTTTGCCAGTGAACCACTGGATTGCATTCGCAACGCTGGTTCATGTCTTCACACGATCGGGAGTAGAAGCAGAATAAGATTCTTCGACAGGATTGTTTGAGACTTAGGATAAGAAACGCTTAATGACTGGGCGATCGTATGGCCGTGGGTCTGGCCAACCGGAAAGCGACCGAAGCGGCATCGAATGTCGAAGCGATCCCGGAGTTCCCCTGATAGCTAAGCGGCCTAGCACAAAAGAAGCATTTTTCAGCGTACCCCCTATTCCCCCGATCATGAAAATTCAGCAATTTCTTAAACTCTTCCGCACTCAAGGTGCGGTGCTTGCCTTTTTTGTAACCGGGGCAGCTCTCTTGGCCCAGTCCGACCTCGCCAAGACCCCTGACCAGCGGTGGGGAGAACTTGAGCCGAGATCCAGGGATAATTCCCCGCGCGGGGCCGAGGGAGAAATCGCATTGGCTGATGATTTCCGGGGATTTTATTCGGAAAACCCCGGACACTCCGCTGCTTCGAAGGCCCGCGCCTACGAGGCTTTGAGTCTGGTAAAAGCATGGAAGGCGGGGGACCGGTCGCAGCAGAGTCGGCGGGAGGCCGCAGTAGCGAGCGTCAGGGCAGATACCACGGTTCCGGTTGAACTCAGAGCAGAGGTGGTTGCGACGGCCGAGAACACCGCCATCGAACAACGACCGTTCCGAGGGCACGGAGAACGCATCAAGGCTTTTGCAGAGGGAGCGGAGCGTATATCCAAAGAGTTTCCCAGCTGGGAGACAGGCTTCGAATCCCTGATTGGCATCGCGCGCGTCAGCGAGCCGGTCGATGCGTCAGCCATCCTGTCGAAGGTAATCTCGAATGCAAACACCCCCCAACACCTCAAAACAGCCGCGATGGCGGAGCAGGCCAGATTGGGGCTGATCGGCCAAAATCTGGCTCAACTCTTGAGGCCACAGGACCAGGCTGCCCTTCGGCAGCTCACGCCGAACGTTCCCGTTGTGGTCTACACCTGGTCGAGTGAAGACCCCTCGTCCCAGTTCATGGCAAAGTCGCTGGCCGAGCGCCTGGATCCCCAAGTGCAGCAGATAGGGATCAACTTGGAAAATGGCGATCAAGGGGGAGGAGGTCGAGGGAAACCAAACTATTATGACCTGCCCGGGCTGTTGCTCCAGGATGATCCGCAAATGCGGTTAAGCAGCGCCCTCCATCTCAATCAGCCCGGAATGACCTATTTGGTGGACAGCGCAGGAGTCATCGTGGCGGTAGCGCTTACCCCAAAGGCAGTGGAGGACTACCGGTTATTTGGATCACAACCCTGAGCCCCGACTATACTGATGAAAAGAGCCCTTCGTTTTACCAAGTATTTGGTCCCGGTGTTTGGGTTGATGCAAACACTCGGTGCGACCCTCCCGATGGTCAATCCGACCAGTTCCAATGCAACAGTTACCGCATGGAGTAGTTTCAGCCCTGTGATTTCAGCTCCGCCCAGCAATGGGACCGGAGCAAAGGTTTTTGCCATTGCCGGTTATACCAACTGGGGTTCAGCACCTTGGACTCCCACAGCCCCGGGCGCTTACACAATGTATGTTGGGCAGTTGGCGGACTCTTCCCACCACGGGAACGTGACTGATCCCATCGTCGGCAATCTCCAAGTAAACGGCTCTCCCTATACGATCACGGTGGTAAAAGCACCGATGACAGATCCCACCAGTTCAAATTATTTCAATATTTCCCAAGGGGTGGCGTGGGCTCCTTCCATATCCGCGCCTCCCACCAACGGCAGCGGCACCAAGGTATTTGCGGTGGTAGGTCAAACCAACTGGGGGTCCGCCCCATGGACCCCAAATGCTCCCGACAGTTACACATTCTACGTGGGCCAACTGGCTGACAGTTCCCACGCGGGTAACCATACAGACCCCGGAGTGGGCGAATTGAGAGTTAACTTTAATACTTCATACCAAGTTACGGTTCAACCCAAGCTGACGGTCTATTCCGGGAGTGGCAGCGGCAATTATCCTGCCGGTTCGAATGTTTCGATTTCCGCGAACAACCCGGCGCAGAACCAAGTTTTTAATGCGTGGAGTGTTGGAGGCTCGGGTTCGATCAACAATCTGCACGAACCAAATTCGACTTTCACGATGGGAAGTGGCAATGGAACAGCCAGCGCTTCCTATCGCTCAGTTTCCTACCTGTGGACCGGCACCACTTCTGCTCCGCATGCCACAACGTACAATATAGCTGTAGCCGTGGACTCCGCGCATCTTCCCCGCGTTACGCTTTACAAAAACGGGGCCTTTATGTCTGCAGGTTGGTTTAGCACTCAGGTTAATACATCTGACAATGGACCGGCCACTGTCACCTTCAGTGCGAGTTATAGCGATGTCTCTCGAAATTCCACTGGAAATTCTACATTGGCTAACCAAAACCATGTTGTTACTATCCAGGATGTACCCAACCAAGCGCCGACCGCAGCGTTTACCTACTCTCGGAATTATCTTCAAGTTTCACTCAATGCCTCTTCGTCGTCTGATCCCGATGGGGACAACCTGACTTATGCCTGGACGTTTGGTGATGGAAACACCGGGAGCGGTGTAAGCGTTAATCATACGTATGCAGTAACGGGCACCTACCCGATCAAGCTGACCGTGACGGACGATGGAAGTCCGCCATTGAGCCATAACAAAACCGTGAGCCTCTGGATGGAAGAGACGCCTCCCAATGCGCCGGGTTCACCCAACCCCGCCAGCGGAAGCACGGGCCGGCCGTTTACCCAGGCGATTTCGTGGGCCGCCGCAGCCGGAGCGGATTCCTACGACGTTTATTTTGGGACTGATTCGACCCCGGATAGCAGTGAATTTATCGGCAGTCAGACCGGCACCAGCTACGACCCTCCCGGAGATCTCGCTCCCCTGACGACTTACTATTGGCAGATCGTTGCGAAGAACACCTCGACAACTCCAGTTTCGAGTCCGGTTTGGAGCTTTACCACGACCGGGGTGCCTCCTACTTCAGCCCCGGGTGCGCCCAGTCCTGCCTCCGGTGGTCTTGATGTGGCGTTGAGCAGTGCCGTTTCATGGAGCGCTGCCAATGGTGCCACGTCTTATGATGTGTATTTTGGCACGGATGCCACCCCGGATGCTGGCGAATTTGCAGGCAACCAGGCGACGACCAGCTACGACCCAGCAGGGGACTTGCTGCCGGAAACCGTCTATTATTGGCAGGTGGTGGCCAAGAATGCCTACGGCTCCACCTCAGGGCCGGTCTGGAGCTTTACCACAACCGGAGTGCCTCCCTCCTCGGTGCCAAGCGCCCCCAATCCAACCAATGGCAGCATCGATGTGGCATTGAGCAGTGCCGTATCGTGGAATGTAGCCGTTGGCGCCACGTCTTATGATGTGTATTTTGGCACGGATTCGACCCCGGATGCCGGCGAATTTGTAGGCAACCAGTCGACGACCAGCTTCGATCCTACAGGGGACCTGCTGCCGGAAACCGTTTATTATTGGCAGGTGGTGGCCAAAAATGCCTTTGGTTCCAACCCGGGACCGGTCTGGAGCTTCACTACCACCGGCCTGCCCCCGTCAGCACCAAGTGGACCGAGCCCATCCAGCGGCAGCTCCGATGTTTTGTTGGATGCCGTGCTTTCATGGAGTGCAGCCAGTGGGGCTTCATCCTATGATGTGTATTTTGGCACGGATGCCACCCCGGACTCCAGCGAGCTCATAGGCAACCAAACCACGACCACTTACGACCCGCCGGGGAACCTGCAGCCGGGCACCGTCTATTATTGGCAGGTGGTGGCCAAGAACACTTACGGTTCCACGTCTGGCCCGGTCTGGAGCTTTACGACGGGGGCTCCTCCATCAGCACCAAGTGGCCCCAGTCCTGCCGCCGGCAGCCTTGATGTGGCGTTGAGCAGTGCCGTTTCGTGGAGTGCAGCCACCGGCGCCACGTCATATGACGTTTACTTTGGAACCCATTCGGATCCGGGAACCAACCCGGCGGTTTCAGTTCCCTCGGGGACCACTTACGACCCAGCTGGGGACCTGCAGCCGGAAACCGTCTATTATTGGCAGGTGGTGGCCAAAAACGCTTACGGTTCCACGTCCGGTCCGGTCTGGAGCTTTACCACAATAGGGGTGCCTCCTTCGGCACCAAGTGGTCCCAGTCCTTCCGATGGTAGTCTCAGTGTCTCCTTGAGCAGTGCCGTTTCATGGAGTCCAGCCCCGGGCGCCACGTCTTATAATGTCTATTTTGGCACCGATCCAAATCCGGACAACAATTCAGCCGTTTCGGTTCCGTCAGGAACCAGCTATGACCCACCGGGCGAACTGGTGATGAACACCACGTATTATTGGAAAGTGGTCGCCGTAAATGCCTACGGATCCACTGCCAGTTCGGTATGGGATTTTACGACTGAAATCCCGGATGGGGATTCAGACTCGGACGGACTGCCGGATTCATGGGAAATCCAACACGGTTTGGACCCCAATGATCCGAATGGTGTCAACGGAGCCGAGGGAGACCCTGACGGCGACGGCGCATCCAACCTACTCGAGTATGAGGCTGGATTGGATCCGAATGATGATACGGATGTGTCTTCGGGAAATACGCAAAACTACGATTACGACAAGAACGGGCAGCTTAAAAGCAGTCCGGAGCGGGGCTACAGCTATGATGATGCTGGCAATGCGAAATAACGGAACCCTCAAAATATTTCTCTAAATGATGCATCTAGATTTCCTCTCTCACTCATCGGTTAAAGCTATGGGGTTGGGTTTTGCTTTGATGGTGGCCGGGCTGGACCTTCAAGCTCAAGCTGAGCGTTCAGCGAGCAATGACTTAAACGAGACGGTTCAGGTTGATTGGACCCCGGGCAGTAAGTGGCGCACCGAGCTGGAACAACGCGGCCGTCTGCGTAATCCCACCACCGAGAACATTGCGCCGCCCGCCTTTGGTCGAAACCAACTCAAGCCAATGCGGAAACGTGACTGGGTCCGTAAGCCCCCCAAGACCTCAGCCAAGATGACAGGCGTTCCGACCGTGGCTTACGCCATGGCGGAAACTGAAACTGTTACCGTAGCCACCTCTCAAAGTGCTCCGACCTTGGGCTTGGGTGAACAATCAACCGACTTTTTGGCGGAAATCGCCTGGGGTTTAAACTATGATCCATTGCAAATCTTCAATTGGGTAAAAACCAACGTTGAATATGTGCCTTACTATGGACTTCGCCAAGGTGCGCATGTTACGGCAGTCGAAATGCAAGGCAATGACTACGATCAATGTGCTCTATTAGTTTCATTGCTTAAATTATCGGGTGTGCCGGAAAGTGATATTGAATATCACGAGGGCTACAAGGAGTATACGGATCAGCAACTTGAAGATTGGCTCGGGTGGGATGTGTATAATACTGAGGATACTTTGATTGCTCTCGGGTTGCGGTGGGGCACGGCAGTAGGTGCAAACTCAGTTCGAAAAAAACGGATATGGGTTCAATTGACCATTGACGGCAATTCATATCACTTGGATCCGGCTTATAAAGCAACCTCGCGTTCTTCGCGAATTGAGGTTGCCAGTATGTTTTCTGGATACAGTTCAACATCCATCACAAATGCTGCCGGAGGAACCGTATCGGGCGATAGTTATAGCACTACCTCCGCTCTTGTGGACAGCATGCAGAATGATGTGCGCAATATTATTGCAAACTATTCGTTAAACGCTGCCGCAAACCATACCGAAAAGTCCATTCGGGAAATCCTAGGAATCCCTGTTCTGGATGAAGACGGAGCAGGATCTTTGCCCGTTATTAGTAATACGGGTTACTCTGGTTACACCCCGCAAACAGAAATTCCTGCTACGCGAGCTCAGGTGATACGAATTCGGTTGGGCACTAGCGATACTTCAATCAACTGGTGTGACCTCGCCGATGATATTTTGGCCATCGGATTTGATGGAAACGGAAAAGCACATCTTTATCGTAATGGTGGCAGTAGCATCCTTTCTGAAGGTGGTTTTACATCAAATCAGAACGAGTTGAATTTGGAGATTGGAGTTACTTTTCCGACCGCACCCTCATCCGAATCGGTAAAAACTAAGACCATTTCTAATCGAAACGGTAGAATTGTTATAGGCGCAAATAGTTTTGTTAATTCCTCAGGTCGAATAGAATATGCCAGAAAGCTCCAAGCTAAGGAGTCGGCGATTGATCCGGATAGCACCGCATCAGTCGATAGCACACTTAGCGTATTATCTTTAGAGCGCTATCAACATAATCAAATGGTTAGGCAGATATCGGGAGCACTGTCCGATGTTTATCTGGCTATGGATGCAAACATCGCCCTGTATAGATATACGGGAAGCGCTTGGACCGTCGACGGAGTGGCTAACTTCGTTACAACTCGACTTATGAGGGGCAACCTCTCGCAGACTATTGGGGATGAAAAGAGGGTTGCTGCCATGGATGCTGCTCATTATTGGGCATCTGCGACGGAGCACCTGGTTTTGGAGCAGGCCACTGGGGTGACTGCTTACTCTACAGTGGCGGTGTTGGAGTCGGCCTTGCGTAATGGGGCTAAGATTATCCGGCTTACCGCTGGCAACTGGGATACTGAAATTAAGAGAGTTTCTGGTGAAGCTAATGGCTTGATTAGTTCGGTGCAAAGCTCGGTGCAGGACAACAACAAGTGGGCTTACGTTCCAAGTGAGCTTTCAAACGCTATTTATGATGGCAACGGCCTCACGGGAGGGGGCGCGTACGTGGTCCCTGAATTCAGTTCCACGGGATGGCGAGCGGGCGGTGCTTATTTAATTGATGGAGGTTTAAATGGAGGGAACTCACCAGATACTGGAACCACCCCTGAGGACGTCACCGAAACATCCGTTAATGACACGGACACCAATTCACCGGACGGGGTCGAGCCCCCGACTGCCGCAGATCCCGTTGATTTAACAAATGGATCCTTCCTCTATGATGTGCCAGGTCTGACGTTAGGTTCAAACTCCGGGCCGGATGGCATAGAATTTACAAACCACTATTCTTCGGCGAGGCTCGGCAAGGATGTAGCTGGGATCGGAGATGGGTGGACCCACAGCTATGATCTATCTGTCACGACCTTACCGTCCACAGCAGCCGATCTGCGGCGTGCCTCCGTAGCGGAGCTCGCCCCTCAGATCGTGATGCTGCAATACCTGCTTGATACGGCCGCCGCCAGTCCTACCGCGAAAGACGTGGCTCTGCGCGCTTGCGCTACCGCTGCTGCTGCCCGCCACCTGCGTGACTCCAAACGCCTCGTTTCCCTCGGCGAACGCCGCATTCAGTTCGACCGATTGCCCGACGGTGACTTCATGCAGTCCTCCAGCCTGCCGATCACTCTTTCGCTTAACGAGACCACTGGAGTTCACACCCTCGAGTTTCGCCACGGCAATGAAATTACATTCCGGGCCAACGACGGCAAGGCGACCACGGTCACTGATCCTTACAACAATACCCTGACCCTTAGTTATTCCGGTAATAAACTGCAGACGGTTACGGATCGCTACAACCGCACCCTGACCTTTGCCTACTCGGGTGACGCCTTGTCGACCGTGACCGACAGCACCGGGCGGACCGTTACCTACAGCCGCAGCGTAAACGATATCACTATCACCGGCCCCGAGTCCTATGCCATGACCTTTGAGGCTGACACTTTGGGCAGGGTCACTCGCGTCAAGGATGCCCTCAATCGCACGGTGGTCGAAAACGACTACGACGTCTTCGATCGGGTTAATATCCAGCGTCCCCAAGGTGTCGCGTCCAAGGAGACTGAGATCGGCTACGCGCCCTGGATGGCGCGGGAGGCGGATGCCGACGGCAACCTGATGTGGACTCACTTCGACGAAAAATATCGCCGCGTGCGTCATATAGATGGGGAAGGCAACACCACTTCATGGCTTTACGACGGCCGGGACCGCACAGTGGGGATGATTACCCCCCGGGTGGGTCTCTGGGAATACACCTACAACGCCCACCACGTTCTCACCCAGGAGAAGAATCCGTTGGGCGATATCCGCTCCATCGTGCCCGACAGCGAGCAAAGACCGTGGAAGATCTACGATTTCGAGGGCAACGAAACCGTCATCACCTACACCACCCAGCACAGCGTCGATACCATTACTGCCCCCGGCGGCCTGGTGACGGATTTTGGCTACGACGGAACCGGGCGCATAACTTCCCTGCTGACCCCCGCCGACTCCTCCGCCACCACCTTCAGTAATTTCGACAGCTATGGCAACGCCCGGACCATCACCCACCCGGTCGGAGGCACTACGACCATGACCTACAATTCCCGAGGTGACGTGGAGGAAATCATCGGGCGGCGCTCGGAGAAGACCACGTTTGAATACAACGACCGGCGCCGGCTTACCCACACCAAGCGCTGGTATAACAGCACCGATCCTACTTCGACCACCTACAACACCCAGGCGGTCGACCAGACCGTCTATGACGCCTCCGGGGCAGTGGACTATACGGTGGATGCTTCCGGCCGCACGACCGATTACGCCTACGATGCCCTTGGGCACCTCCTCACCATCAAGCGTGGCTCTGCCCAAGTCACCGTGCTGGCCAACCAATACGACGACCGAAACCTGCTCTGGAAATCCACCGATGCCAACGGAGCGGTCGTTGAGCACGGCTACGACAAGGCCCTCCGGCGGATTTGGACCAAGGATCCCTTGGGCAAGACCACCAACTTTACCTACGACGCCGACGGCAACGTGACCGATGTGACCTCTCCCCTGCTGAACACCACAAGCACCACGTTCGATAAAGCCGGCCGGATGAAAGAATGGGCTGATGCCCTCAACAAGACCGTCACCTACACCCGCGACAAAAACGGTCGAGAGACCAACCTCAACAACCGCCGGGGCAAGAACTACACCACCGTTTATGACGATGCCAACCGCAAGGTCACTCGCACTACCCCCACTGGCAAATCCCATGTCGTCGAGCTAAACTTGCGCGGCTTGGTGGCCAAGATCACCGAAGCCTCCAACGAGATCACCAACATCACCTCCTTTGATGCCGAGGGCCGTCCGCTGGCCATCTCCGATGGAGTGGGCAGCGTCACTCGGGATTACTGGGCCAACGGACTCCCCAAGAACGTAGCGGAGACCATCTCCGGCACCACCCGCACCTCCTACCGTGCCTACGACCAATTGAACCGACTTCGAGAGTATCAGGACGGCGAAGGCAATACGATCCATTACACTTACCACGAGGACGACCGGCTTAAATCCATCGTGTATCCCGGCGGAGCGAAGACGGTGACCTACGGCTACGATGATTTTGGCCGACTACGAACCGTTACCGACGGCTTTCGCGTGACAACCTATCATTACGACAACGCCAGCCGGCTTACCCAGATCGACCGGCCCAACGGGACGAAGCGCCTGCTGGGCTACCGCACCGACAACCGGCTTGAGACCGTGATAGAACGCGGTTCCAATGGACTCAACATCGCCTTCTCCAAATTCACCGACATCGATGACGACGGCCGGATCAAGCAGCGTTT
>JANQKV010000050.1 GCA_028280945.1 Opitutaceae bacterium | reverse complement strand
GGCGCCGACCTATGCGGCAACCATTCCGGCGGCGCATAGGTCGGCGCCGGGAATGATTGTTCATCACTGTTTTGAGCCGTGGTCAAAGTTGAGTAACTGAACACGACGGCCAGACAGGCAGCGGCGGCGGCGGCAAAGGAGCCACCCCAAGTCACCCAGCGGGAGCGGCGAGGCGCGGCCACCTCGGGGAATTCCAGCTCGTTGCCAGCCGCTCGGGCACTCGCGACGAGATTTTCGATGTCGGGCTGTGGAATCTGAGTCTCTGCCAGCAACTTCTTGGTCGCACGTTCCATGCGGCAATACTGCGCATAGATGCGCTGGCGTTCGGGACTGCTCTCGATCGCCTCCTCAACTTCTCGGACCTCGGCATCGCCCAACTCGCGGTCGATGTAGAGATTCAACATCTCGATGAAACGTTCGTTGTTCATTGAAAATCCTCTCCCAGTTTGCTGCGCAGGCTTTCACGGGCCCGCGCAATGCGGCTTTTGACCGTGCCGATCGAGATTCCAAGAATGTCGGAAATCTCTTCGTAGGTCAGGTTCTTGACGTTGCGCAGGACCAAAATCTCGCGGTGCTTTGGACTCAACTTTTCCATGCCCGCGGCGATGCTGTCCACCAACTCCTGGGTGATCGTCGCGTCCTCCGGGGTCTCCCCTTCGGTTACAAAAATCTCGGAAAGTGGTGTCTCATTATCGTCACCGACCGGTTGGTCGAAAGATACCGTCTTGTCCCGCTTGCGGCGCCACCAATACCAATACCGGTTGCGGGCCAGATTCGTGGCAATCTGGTAGAGCCACGTCGAGAAAGCGGAGTCACCTCGAAAATTCTCCAGCCCCCGATGCGCCCGAATGAAGGCATCCTGGGTAACCTCCTCAGCATCCTGCTTGTTGCGCAGTAACTGGTGCACCATCGCGTAAATGCGATCCCAATAACGGCTGACCATTTCTTCGAAAGCCGCCTGGTCTCCATTCTTGAAACGGAGCACAAGGGCTTGATCGAGCGCGACTTCTTGAGCTTTGGAGGGCATGGCTGGTTTTTTCGTGGGATGCCTCCGCCGGGGAATTGTTCCCGATTTTGTCTCAGTTTTTGGCTCTGGGCTGGGCATGGCGCACGACCGGTGGTTCGGCAGCAGCATTCCCCGGTTCCATTCGTTTGTCAAAAAGGGGCTTGCGTCGTTCGGAACGCGCCGCGTATTCCGATCTCTTCACCGGAACATGGGTCGATAGCTCAATCGGTAGAGCAGTTGACTTTTAATCAATTGGTTCAGGGTTCGAGTCCCTGTCGGCCTACCATCCCCGGTGCCGCTTGGCTGATGAAGAAGGGCCCCTTAAATAGATTGGCGAGAGTTGCTTTTTACCTCGCCCTGCCTCCGTATCCTTCGCCAGTAATAGCAGCTTACGCAGTTCGTCCTGCCTCTTAAAATCCCATGCACCGCCTTATCATCATCGAAGACCAGACCGCGATTCGCGAGATGTTGGTCGAGATTCTGAAAACTGAGTCGGATTACGTCTTGGTCGGAGAATGTGGCGACGGGCAAACCGCCCTCAGCCTTTGTCTCGAAGAGAAACCCGACCTTCTGGTGCTCGACGCCAAGCTTCCCGGGCTCAACGGCGTGGATCTTTTGCGCCGAGTGGTCCGTCAACTTCCCCAAGTTCGCGTGCTCGTTTTTTCCGGCTACGAAAATCCGGTCCTGGTTCGAGAAATGCTCGAGGCGGGAGCCCATGGATTTGTGGAAAAAACCGCCGGCCTGACCGAATTCAAGAAAGGCCTGCATACGGTTGCCAGTGGTGGGACGTATTTTGGTCCGTCGGTAGCGGCCTTGATGCGCGATGTGGTGGCCAATCCGGCCGCAAGCCAGACCGCCGACTTCCTGACCGAACGCGAGCGAGAGATTCTCCAACTCGTGGCCGAAAGTCATTCCACCAAGGAAATTGCCCTGAAACTGGGGATCTCGGTCAAGACGGTCGACAACCACCGGACCAATTTGATGCGCAAGCTCAACCTGCACGACGTGGCGAGCTTGACCCGCTACGCGGTGGATATCGGCCTCATTGAATCGAAGACCACGGGCTGATGACGCCTACCGCACGGCGTCCAGTCGCCGTAGCAGCAGGGCCAATACGGCTTCCGACTCCCCAATCGGATCGGTCACAGCCACCTGGAGATTGGGAAACTCACTCCTGACGCTTTCACAAATGGTGGCGATGTCTCCGCCGGGTCCCGCGTGCCGGCCGGGAAACAGGAACTGCAGCGCCACGACTGCTTCATGATGGTCCGCCCGGGCGTTCTCCCGCAACGCCGTCTCCAACAACGGCTCGTTGAAGGCATATTCCTCACCGTCGCGACGCTCCATCGAAGCCACTGAAACGTCAGTGGAGGCAAAATCACTCCTGTGTGCCAAAGCCTGGCCCAGTCGATTTCGGACCGCCGTCACCGCGGGAAGCGGACTGCCGTGATCCGTCAAGATAACCGCGGGATTGGAAAAACCCCGCTCGCGAATCGTCGCCCGAATGCGATGGGCGAGTTCCGCGACCAAAACCTCACCCGAGTCGTCGACCGGGGACTCCAGGCAGTCGGCCAGGATGAACTCGCAGGCGGGAAACTGGCGACGCAAACGATCCAGCCGCGGAGGAAGATAATCCACCAAGGCTCCGCTCGGACCAAAAAACAAAGGCAGGGCTATGGCTCGCCTGCCGCTGTTCGCGGCAAACTGCTCCAACGCCGGCTCCAGCAATTCCGCGTTGATCCCGTCCAACTCATCCGCCTCCACGCGATGCGAATGAAGCAAGGAAACCGGCCTTACCGGGAGCTCGGCCATCTGCCCCAATCGGTGCGCAACCCGGCGCAAGGCCAGGGTCGAGGCGGCACGCAAAGAACCGTTGTCGAATAAAAAGCAGGTTGAAGTGGTCAACTTTGACACGTTGAGGTTAAATATCTTGCGACACTAAAAAGCTTCACCGATAAGGTGCAAACTGCCCTTCTCTTCCGTCCCATGAGCGTAATCTCCAAGAAACTGTTACTCATCCTTTCGATCGCTGTAATCGGTCTGACTGGTTGCACCAAGAAACCCATTCGTCCCGACCCCAGCCTGACCGCGATGGGCCCTGGTGCTGGCACCGGTTTTGATGATGGCAGCATGCTTAATCCGACCGGAGTGGACACGGGATTGCTCGATCCGTCCGCCATCGGCTTGGAAGAACGCGGTCCCGGCTACTACGAAGACGACGAGATCATTCGTGGCATCTTGGAGCCAATCTACTTCGACTTCGACAAGTCGGGTATCAACGCCTCCGAGCGGCTCAAGCTGGACGCCGCCATCATGTATCTCGATGCCAATCCCCAACATCGCCTGCTGCTCGAAGGACACTGCGATTGGCGCGGCACGGGCGATTACAACCTTGGTCTCGGTGACCGCCGGGCGGGATCGGCGCGCGAATATTTGGAAACCGCCGGGGTGGATCCAAACCGCCTGGAGACCTCATCGAAGGGGGACTTGGAAGCGGTTGAAAACGCGGATGAAAGCCAGATGGCCCTCGATCGTCGCGTCGAGTTGGTGGTGCTCAAATTCTAACCGGTTCCCTCCAATCACTTGATAAAAACCCGACCGAGATGACCGGTCGGGTTTTTTGTTGCCGATTGGCTGGTGCCCAACGACTCAGCGGCCCGCCAGTTTCCGCAGGACCTGTTCGCTCACCTGCATGCCTCGCTCCATGACTTCCAGATCGAAGCTTTCATTGGGCGCATGCAGGTTGTCCTCGGGCAGGAACAATCCCAACAACACGGAATCCAGCCCCACGACCTTTTTGATGTCGCCGATGATCGGAACGCTGCCCCCCTCACGAAGATAGAGCGGCGGGTTGCCAAAAACCCGGTTCACCGCCTCGTCCGTCGCGCGAAACGCAGCCGCCAAAACCGGAGACTGTTCCGTTGGCGTATTGGGACGATCGGGTGGAACCACCACGTAAGGCGTGCCTTCGTGGTCATCAATGATCCGGTAGTTCACATCCTTGGGCATGCGTTCATTGATCGCCGCATAAAGTTGTTCGCGAATTTTTACCGGATCTTGATTGGCCACCAAGCGGCAGCTGATCTTCACGAATGCTCGACTGGGAATGACAGTCTTTGAACCCGCGCCCTGATAACCTCCGCCGATGCCGTTGAATTCCAGAGTCGGCATAAATCGAATCGCCTCAAAGGCGTCGAATCCCTGTGGCGTGTAGAATTCGGGAATGCCCAAAAACTTCCGGTAGGCCTCGGCATTTCCGCCCAGCTTCTTGAGTTCGTCCTTTTCCCAATCCTCAACGTCGAGCACGTCATCATAGAAGCCCGGGATGTTCACCCTGCCCCGGTCGTCGTGAAAACTGGCGCAAAGTTCCGAAAGTGCCTGAATCGGATTGCGCAGCACGCCGCCGTGCAGGCCGGAATGCAGGTCCGAGTTGGCTGCGGTCACCTCCACTTCACAGAGCACCAAACCCCGCAGGCCACACGTGATGACAACCTGGTCTTTCGAAGGAATTCCCGTGTCCGACATAAACACGAGGTCCGCCGTCTTCAGGCGATCCCGATAGTCTTCCAGAAACTTGCCGAAGCTGGGGCTTCCCATTTCCTCCTCGCCTTCGAGCATAAACGTGATGCGGAGAGGGAGATCCGGCTCGGCTTCAAGCAATCGCGCCACCGCCGCCACGTGCGTCATCAGAGGTCCTTTGTTGTCCGCCGTTCCCCGCCCATAAATCCGGCCATCACGCACTTCCGGCTCGAACGCGGGTGTATTCCACAGATCCAGCGGATCGGCGGGCTGCACGTCGTAATGACCGTAGATGATGACATGAGGCCAGGATTCATCACCACCACGCGAGGCGAGGATGATCGGGTGCAACGCGGTCGGCACCACCTCGACGTCGAATCCAATCTCGCCTAGCAAACCGGCGATAAATTCCTTGGCGCCTTTCATGCCCTCTGCAAATGCCGGGTCAGTGGAGACACTCGGGTGGCGCACAAACTCTTTTAGCTTTTCAACAGGATCAAACATGCCTCGACGCTGCGGCGAGTTCGACGCGGGTGCTAGCGGAAAGCAGCACGCTGCCCAAAAACTTAGGGTGACACCCCAATCTCGCGATCCGCGATTGGGTTCATCGCCCGCGCTTCGAACTCCGCCTTCTTTTTGCGATAGAGTGGCACCAGCTGAGGCGCCAGTTCCTCGAGGCGAGCGATGCGATTGTCGGGCGCCGGGTGGGTGGACAGAAACTCCGGAGGTCTCCCCTTCCCCTCGCTGGCCGCCTTCATCTTTTCCCAGAACGTGATCGCTGCGCGTGGATCGTATCCTGCTCCAGCCGCAAATCGCAGACCGATTACATCTGCCTCGGTTTCGTGTAGACGGGAGTATGGGAGCATGACTCCAATCGTGGTGCCGACGCCGAGGGCCGCGCGGGCAAGAGCCCGGTTATCGTGATCCACATCCGCCGACTCCATGTAAACCTCGCTGCCGGCTGCCACGATCCCCGCCATCATTGTTTGGCTCATGCGCTCGGCGGAATGCCGCGAAGTCACGTGGGCGATTTCGTGGCCAATGATCGCCGCCAGTTCGTCGTCGGTTTCCGTAAGCTCCAGAATACCCGTGTAAACGCCGACCTTCCCGCCCGGCAGGGCGAAGGCATTAAGTTCGTCCGACTCAAAAACCACAAACTCCCATTCGGCTTCCGGCAGGCTCCGGCCGACGGATTCAGCGATCCGCCAGCCGACCTCATTCACGCGATCGATCGCCATTTTGTTTTCAGAAAGTGGTTCTTGTTCTTTGATCTCTGAAAACGCCGCCAAACCCATTCGGGCCTCCTCCTGAGCACTGACGAGGATGAGTTGGGAACGCCCCGTTTCGGGATTGGTGGCACAGCCCGACCACCATCCCATGAGCACCATGAGCGAAAAAACCGGGGCGAATCGGGCGAGTCGTTTCAGCATGACAAAAATGGTAGCGAGGGATTCGGACGGCGCAACCGGCCGGAAGTTCCGCTCAGTGCTTAAAGTGGCGAATACCCGTAAACACCATGGCCATGTCCCGTTCGTCGGCGGCGGCGATCACTTCCTCGTCGCGGACGGAACCACCGGGTTGGATTGCGCAGGTTGCCCCCGCTTCGGCGGCGGCAACCAGTCCGTCGGCAAAGGGAAACAAAGCCTCGCTGGCGACGATGGAGTCCGCGAGATCGAGGTTGGCTTCCCCCGCTTTCCAAACCGCAATCCGTGAACTGTCCACGCGCGCCATCTGCCCGGCGCCCACCCCCAGCGTGCGCTCGCCCCGGCAATAGACGATCGCGTTGGATTTCACGTGTTTGCAGATCTTCCAGCCAAACATCATGGACGCCCATTCTTCGGCGGTGGGCTGGCGTTTGGTGACGACCTTAAAATCGGCCACCTTGCCCAAAGTCTTGTCCCGGTCCTGCAGCAGCACCCCTCCAATCACCGAACGTACTTCCTGCAGGGATGATGCTCCCAACCCTGCCTTTGCCACCATGAGGCGAAGGTTTTTCTTTTTCCCCAGAATGGCCAGGGCCTCGTCGCTGAAACGCGGGGCAATGATCACCTCCGTGAAGATTCCCTTGATGGTCTCGGCCAGATCGGGTCCGAGCGTATGGTTGACGATGATGATACCGCCAAACGGGGCCTGGCGATCCGTGGCGAAGGCGTGTTCCCACGCTTCCTCCAACGTGTCGGCACTCGCGACCCCACAAGGATTGGTATGCTTCAGAATGGCGACTGTCGGCCTCTCGAACTCACCGATCAGGTAAGCGGCTGAGGTGATATCCAGGATGTTGTTATAGCTCAGCGCCTTTCCCTGGAGCTGCTCAAAATGATCGTGAAAGGTTCCGTAAAGCGCGGCTTTTTGGTGGGGATTTTCACCGTAGCGGAGATCCTGCGCCTTTGCCAAATCGAGGGCAAACTCACTCGGGAAACCGCCCAGCGCATCGAGATCCGGCTCCTCCGCATCGGCTTCCAAATACGCCGAAATGGCGGCGTCATAACTCGCGGTGCGCTGGAAGACCTTCAGGGCGAGCTGGCGGCGCAAAGCGGACATGGCAGCATCATCCCCCATCGCTGCCAAAACCACGTCGTAATCGGCCGGATCACACACCACCGTCACGGATTCGTGATTTTTTGCCGCGCTGCGCAGCATGGAGGGGCCCCCGATATCGATATTCTCAATTGCCTCTTCACGAGTCACCCCGGGACGGGCGACCGTTTCCTCAAACGGGTAAAGGTTCACCACCACCAAATCGATCAGAGCGATGTCGTTGGTTTCGGCTGCCTCCAGATGATCGGGTTTGTCGCGCCGACAAAGCAATCCACCATGAATCTTGGGGTGCAGCGTCTTCACCCGACCTTCCATCATCTCAGGGAACCCGGTATGCTCGCTCACCTCGGTGACCGGCAGCCCGGCCGCGGCCAGGAGCTTGGCTGTCCCTCCTGTCGAGAGCAGGCGATAGCCATGCTGATTGACCAAAGTGGAGGCGAATGCCTCCAAACCGGATTTGTCACTCACGGAAAGCAGAGCCAGTTTGTCCATCGAATGGGAGTTCTGCGGGGTGCCGATTTCGGAGGCAAGGTTCGTCTCGGCCAATCACACCTCAACAGAGAATTCCCTATCCGATGAGTTGCATCTCAACGCTCTCCGCTACTCCTTGGGGCGTGAATCCGTCAGAGGAGCTTCCCGGCTTGCGCGCCCGACTGGACCGCTTGGTTTACCACCGCGGAGGGTCCAGCCTGCCCATGGATAAACCGCATGCGTTTGTGTATTTCATCACGATTCAGAATGGGTCGGATCGCACGATTGAACTGCTGGGGAGGAAATGGGTGGTCGAACAGGACGATGGCGAACGCGAAATCATCGAAGGCGAAAAGATCGTGGGAGAGACTCCCCGGCTCTCCCCTGGCGAGGCCTTCACCTACAACAGTTACCACGTCACCGGCACCAACGCCCGCGTGGCCGGGAGCTTTCACGGCAAGGATGACGAAGGCCGGCCGATCCACGTGCTGTTGCCGCCGTTCGACATGATGATCCCGGAACCCAACGGACGGGGCTGATCCACAGGCGAAAGTTGAACTTGCGGGCAACGCGGGCTTCGCGCTCGCTCTGCCCTTTGCATAATGAAGCTTATCGACTTGAACAGCGCCGGCGGTATCGGCGCAAATGCCCTGTTTGTCCAGATCGGGGGCGTTAACATTCTGATCGATAGCGGATTGCACCCCAAAATGGTGGGGCGGGCCGCGATGCCGAAATTCTCCGCCATCGCCGGCCAGCGTGTAGATCTGATCATCATTACCCACTGTCATCTTGATCATATCGGGAGCCTGCCCGTGGCCCTGCGCACTTTCCCGGATGCTCCCGTCATCATGTCGACCTCCAGTCGGATCCTGATTGAGCGCATGCTGCACAACTCCGCCAACGTGATGAAAAAACAAAAGGCGGATCAGGACATTCCCGAGTATCCACTCTTCAGCCATCAGGAAATCGATCTCTATACCCCAAGGTTGATCGGTGTGCCTTTTGGCCTGGCCAAGACCATCAACGGCTTGCGGTCCCGTGATGAAATCAAGGTGATGCTGCATCCGGCCGGCCATGTCGCCGGAGCCGCGGCGGTCGAGATTACGCACAAACATCGGGGGATCTTTTTTACCGGCGACGTCCTCTTCGATGATCTCCGCACGCTCCCGGGGGCGAGTTTCCCCACGGGGCATTTTGATACGATTGTGACCGAGACAACCCGCGGTGTGACCGAGCGGCCGAGCGAGCAAAACCGGGCCGGCGAAGTGGATCGGCTGATTCGCTCCATCAACGATACCATCAGCCGCGGCGGATCGTTCCTGCTGCCAGTGTTTGCCTTGGGTCGGATGCAGGAAGTGCTCACCATCCTGCACGATGCCCGGCGGTTTGGTCAGCTGGTCGATTGCCCGATCGTGGGCTCCGGCCTGGGACTCGACCTCTGCAACTACTTCGATGAAATCCGCCGCAAGACTCAGCACGTGCGGTTCAACCGCTCGATCTTGAAGGAACTTGGCCTGAAATCCTTGCCCCGGAAAGTTGTGCCTGGTCGCGACCCGGATCGCAACGGCCTGTTTGTGGTGAGCTCAGGCATGCTGGTCGAAAACACCCCGAGCTACACGTTGGCCTCGGGGCTCCTGTCCCACAGTCGAAATACGATTGGTTTTGTAGGTTACTGTGATCCGGACACACCGGGAGGACAGCTCCTGGGCACGCGATCCGGTGAGGACTTTCTGTTTGAAACGGTGCACGTAAGATCACGGGTGAGAGCCCAGGTCGAAAAGTTCGAACTCAGCGGGCACGCCGAACGCGAGGAGCTGCTGGAGTTTGTCCTTCAGGCCACCCCCCGGGCCGTCGTCCTGACCCACGGAGATCCGGAGGCCCGCCGCTGGTTCAAGGACCAGTTCGATGACCGGCAGGAAAGGATCAAAGTGATCGACCCGGTGCCGGAGCAGGCCTACGAGGTCTGACCTGTCCCAGGTCCTTCCTACCAACCGAGACGTTGCACGCTTTCGGGTGGGGATATCTCTTGCGTTAAAAACTCCGGGGTGAACAACGCCGCGCTGAAATTTAAATCGAGCGCGGCTCGGGTGACCTCAAATCTTACTTTGTCGCGGGTTTTTTCGTCGCGCACTTCGATCGATTTCACGATCCATTGGTCACCAAGCTTTTTGAGATCGAGCACTGTCATTTTGCGTTCCGGTTCCTCGTTTTCATCGAGAAAAACCGCCTGCATCAGGGCGTGAAACTTGGCATCGAGATGCAGCCTCACGCCTGCAATCTGGGGATGGGCTGCCGCAAAGTCATCGGGTGGATGCATCAGAAAGGCATGCACGGCCCGCCCTCTTATCTCGGTGGTCCCCTCGTAGACAAATTCCGGCCAGTAAATGAACGGCATCTGGAGCTCGAACAGCGAAATCCCCGTTCCCGCGATCGAGTCCAACAATTGATTCTGATCCACCTCCGTGACGCCCTGCTCGGCTGCGATTTTTCGCCACGTCAACGGCTCCGGCCCGTTCACGGCGAGGAACCGTTCCACTGAGTCCCCCGACGGACTGGCGATCTCCGCCCGAAACGTGGGTCCCAAATCCAGGCGCGTGCCCCACATGTTTCCCGGGACCACCGTCCGTTTGCCCCGCCGGGGGAGGACCTCAAGATCGAATCCAAAGAAGTAATCGCCGGCCAAGCCGAGCTTCTGAAAGTGACTGATGATCTCCCGCCCGCGTTCCTGATCGGGGGCTTCGTTGGAAAGATAACGCGGCCGCAGTCGATTGCTCTTGTGCTGAGCTTCAGCCAGAGAAACGCCCAGCACACTGAAGGCACAAAAAAGGCAGACCCAATAACGGATCTGCCGAAAAGAAACTGGAGCGAGCCGCTGCATGGGCTCCGAAGACTGTGGAATCAGGATTGAGGTTCCGTGGCGGTTTCGGAATCCGCTGCATCCGCCGCCGGGACATCCAAGTCCGGGGTCACGATGGCGGGAGCTTCGCCGGCTTCCAGGGCCTCCTCGGTCGCAGGCGCGAACCCGGGCAGTCCGGTGGTTGCCGCCGGGGCTTCAATGTCGGGCAGCGCACTGCCCGCTGCCTCAGCTGCGCTGTTGCGGATATGAATGTGGCCCAAATACAGCAGCAACGAGAGCACAAAAAAGGCGATGGCCGAGTTGATGGTGGCCTTGGTCAGAACGTTGCCGGTATCGGCGCCGAAGGTTGCCTCGGTGGCCCCACCGCCCAAAGCGGCTCCCATGCCGCCGTCGTTTTTGGCCTTCTGCATGAGCACGATGAGCACCAAAAACAGCGAAACAAGGATCAGGACGAACGTGAAGATACCGATCAAGAGATTCATGGAAACGGTCAGCAGTGCATTTCCGCCGCACCTTTGTCAAGGACGCCGCTGCGGGCAATGGTTCCACTCGGACCGCTAGGCCTCAAGACCGAGTTTTTCCAGGATCCGCTGCAGATCGTCGTCACTGGCGTAGGGAATCACGATCTGCCCCTTGCCTCCGGCATGCTTTAAAGCGACCCGGGCGCCAAAGTGGCTGGTAAGCTTTTTCTCGATGCCCACCAGCGCGGCCCCTGTTGGCGTATTGCGATTCTTTCCGGACTTTTTGCCACGGGCTGTCGCCTTCTTGGCCTGCACCAGCTTTTCGGTTCCCCGCACGCTTAACCCACCCTCGATGACACGCCGGGCCAGAACTCCTCGCTCATCCGCCGACTCAACTCCCAGCAGCACTTTGGCATGGCCCACCGAAAGGATGCCTTTGGCCACATAGCCCTGGAGTTCGCCGTCGAGGGAAAGCAAACGCAGGGTATTGGCCACCACCGTGCGGCTTTTCCCCACCCGATCGGCCGCTTGCTCCTGGGTGAGATCAAAATCGCGGATCAGACTGGCAAACCCGTAGGCCTCTTCAATCGGGTTCAGGCCTTCACGCTGCAGGTTTTCGATGAGACCCAGCGCCGCCGAAGAAGCGTCGCTGGCCTCGACCACCCGGGCGGGAATCGTGCCAAGTTTGAGCGAGTGGAATGCCCGCCAGCGTCGCTCTCCCGCAATCAACTCGAAGCCCGATTTGGCTCGCCGGACGACGATGGGCTGCAGGAGGCCCTCAGCCTTGATGCTCTCGGCCAACTCCTCGAGATGGGCCGCCTCCACCTCCCGCCGTGCCTGGTAGGGGCTGGGTTTGATTTGCGTGACCTTGATCTCCTCGAATCCCGGAGTTGGATCCGCCGGGGGTTTGGCCCGGGTGGACTTGGGCCCCGCCCCACCCGGAAGGTTGCCTACTTTTTTTGCCGCGGCTTCCGCGGTGGGAGACTTTTGTTTTTGGGATGCGCCGGCAATGAGGCCGCCCAGGCCCCGGCCCAATCGCGATTTTGATGCGGCCATGAGTTATTCGCCTCCGGGGATGAACAGTACTTGCCCAACCTGAATCTTGGTTGGATCCACGATCTGGTTGGCATTCTGGATATCCCAGACCTTTGCCCCGAAGCGTGCCGCGATGCTGGAAAGCGTGTCACCGCGCTGCACGGTATACTGGATGCCGGATTGCTCAAAATTACCGTCAAAGGTCGGCGTGCTGATGTTGCGGGCCGACGAAACCTCGGTTGCGATTGACGATACCGCTGAGTTGGTCTGTTTCGCCAACTCCTGAATGGCCTTGGCGGCTTTCGCTTGGGTGGCGCTGTCACCCGACGAAATGGCGCGGTTGAGCTCGGCAACGGCTTCGTTGAGTTGGGCGACGGTGGCGTAAGTGCGATCCATTCCATCGGTCGCCCGCATGAGGGCGGCATTTTCCCGTTCAAGTTGTTCAATCCGCAGGCCCATCTCCCCCACTCGTTGCACCAGGATTCGCACGTCTTCACGCAAGCCGGCCACCTGGCTGCCAAGGTGTTGCTGTGATGTCTGCGCCAAGCCCGGGGCGCCAATTGCCAGAGCGATCAAAACCAACGGAGCGAATAGTCTCATAAGGTCGAAGTGTGTAAAAGTCCCCGGCTGAAAACAAGGGGCATGTCCTAATTTGGTGAGATCAGGCCGGCGTGATGAGATCAGGCATAAGCTCACTCGGCAGCACCATGCCGCGATCAATCACAAAACCGCGCAGAAAGTCAGCAGCCGGCAGCATCCGTCCGCCCGGGCGCTGCAACTTCGTCAGCCTCAAAATCCCCTCTCCGGAAGCGACCGCGAGGCCCTCGGAATCCGCCTGCACAACTTCACCCGGGACGGCAGCCCCCACCTCCGTCTTCGAATCGGCCAGGGCTCCGCCAAGTCGAATCGAGTGGTCGCCCACTTTTACCCGCACGCCCGGCCAGGGATGAAGGCCGTTGATGCGAGCGGCGAGGACCGCGGCCGACCGGGAAAAGTCCAACACCCCGTCCGCCTTCGTCAGGCGATGGCAAAATGACGCCGCCGCATGATCCTGCTCGACGAATTCCAAATCCCCCTTTCGCAACGGATCGAGATTTCGCGCGACCAACGGCACGCAGGCCTGCGACAGTCTGACCTCAAGATCGGCGGCAGTATCTCCCGCGGCAACCGGAACGCGCTCAATATCCGCGACCGGCCCCGCATCGAGTTCCCGCACGATCCGCATGAGGCTCACACCACTCTCGGTGTCTCCTTGCATCACCGCAGACTGAATGGGCGAAGCTCCACGATAGCTCGGCAGGATGGAGGCATGCAGATTCAACGTGCCGAGGCGAGGCACCGCCATGAATTTCTCTCCCAAAATGTGACCGTAGGCCATTACCAAGGCCACGTCAGGAGATTGAGCCGCCAAATCTTCACGCACCCCACGATCCAGCTTGGACGGCTGGTATACCGGGATACCGCGGTGCGCGGCCCACTGTTTTATGGCATTTGCGACCACTTTTTGACCGCGTCCGGCGGGGCGATCGGGCTGGGTGTAGACGGAGATGAGGGCCACTCGGTCCTGCGCGTCGTTCGTCAGCCATTCGAGCAATGGCAGCGCGATGGGGTCCGACCCCATAAAAACCATCTTCAGCCGATCAGTCTTCAAGGGTTTCGAAATTCGACTCTGCCGCCGAGCCCTCCCTGGCTCTGCGACGGGATCCCCGGGAGCGCTCCCCGGCCCGCTCCTTGTGCCGTTCCTTGCCCACGAGTTGGAAAACGATCGGACAGCCTTCGAGTTCAAACTCCTTCAGAATATTGGCCTCAAGGAAGCGGCGATAGTTTTCCGGCAGTTTCTCTTCCCGGTTGCAGAAAAGTCTGATTCGAAAGGGCCGATTGCCCGTCTGCGTGGCGTAGAAGATTTTGAATCGACGGCCGCCGATGATGGGCGGCGGGGTTTGCTGGAGCAGACGCGTGAGCAAAGCGTTCAGCTTTGGCGTGGGGATTTTTGCATCGAGCCGGCGGTTCAATTTCACGGCCGCATTCAACATGCGATCGATTTCGTGATTGGTCTCGGCGGAAACAAAAATCACGGGCGACCCCGGCGTGAAGAAGAGCCGCTGGAAGAGCGCCTTCTCATACTTTTCCCGGTAGTCCCTTTCGTTTTTGTAGATCTCGGTCGAGGGATCCCCGTCCCGGAAAGCCTCGAGCACGAGGTCCCACTTGTTCACAAGAATCACGATCGGCTTGTTTTCCTTCACCGCCTCCCCGGCGATCGCCTTGTCCTGCTGCGTGATCCCGTCAAGCGCGTCAACAACCATGTAAATGATGTCCGCGCGCGGGATCGCATCCAATGAACGAAGGCGGGAAAAATACTCCACCGGCGAGGCGAGCTTGGTCTGCGCCTTGATTCCGGCGGTGTCGATAAGCCGAAAATCGACCTGCCTGCCATGGCGGGTTTTGAACCGAAACGGCAACTCCACCGCGTCGCGGGTGGTGCCGGGAGTATTGCTCACAATCAACCGGTCATCCCGGAGCAAACGATTGCCGAGTGAGGATTTCCCGACGTTGGGGCGGCCGATGAAGCAGACACACAGGGGATCCTCTGCGGTCTTTGTATCCTCCTCCACCAAGGGGGCGGGTCCCAGATTCTCCAGGATCGTTTCGCGCAGGGTTTTTTCGCCCCGGCCGTGTTCGGCCGAAACCCGCACGGGTTCGCCCAAACCCAACCGGTAGGCTTCCGCCAAATCAACCCGATCGTCGTCAAAGTCGGCTTTGTTGATGACCAGCAACACGTCCTTCTTCGACTTGCGCAGCATCCGGGCAATCTTGTCGTCCAGAGCGGTGATTCCCTCGATGCCGTCGATCACAAACAAAATCAGGTCGGCCGCCGCGATGGCAAAATCGACCTGCTTCTCCGAAGCCGCGGTCAGTTCCGCCGTGCTTTCGCCGCCCACCAGTCCCAGGCCTCCGGTGTCGAGCAGAGTGTATTCCCCGGTTGCGACTTCGGCCGAAACCACGTCCCGGGTAATGCCGGGTTGATCGTGCACGATGGACACGCGCCGTTTGACCAATCGGTTAAACAAACGGCTCTTGCCCACATTGGGGCGCCCGACGACGGCAACGGCACGGCTCATGGGTTAAGACCTGTCACTTTCCGCAATAAATCGCTCCATGCGATCGCAGGCGACCATCAAGTCCTCGTAGCCGGTGGCAAAACATGCGCGCACATGGTTTTTGCCGCCGGGTCCAAAGGCTGTTCCGGGCACCACCGCAACCTTCCGGGTCTCGAGCAGGCCTTGGGCGAATTGGGCTTCGGTCATGCCCGTGCCCGCCACGCTCGGGAACGCGTAAAACGACCCCCGGGGCGAATGGCAGTCCAGTCCCATCTCATTAAACCGGCGGATCACGAGATCTCGTCTCCGGTGATACTGCTCGCGCATGTTGGCCACGGCATCATCACCGTTGCGCAAGGCCTCAACCGCCGCGTCCTGCGCGATAATCGAGGCACACATCATGGCGTATTGGTGCACCTTCATCATCGCATCGATCAGCGCTGTCGGGCCGCAGGCGTAGCCGATGCGCCAGCCGGTCATGGCATAAGCTTTGGAAAAACCATGCAGGAAAATCGTCCGTTCCCACATGCCCGGAAACGTGGCAATACTCGTATGCTCCCCCTCAAAAGTGAGCTCGGAATAGATCTCGTCACTCAACACCAGCAGGTCCTTTTCGACCGCAAACGCCGCGATTTTCTCAAGTTGCTCACGGGAACAGGTGCCGCCGGTGGGATTGCACGGCAGATTGAGCATCAAAATCTTGGCGCCCGGCTGCCAGGCCTCCTCCAGAGCCTCCGCCGTGAGGGCAAAACCGTCTTTCGCATACGTCGGGACCGGAATCGCCTCCCCATGCGCCAAGCCGATGCTGGGGTGGTAGGACACGTAACAAGGCTGATGATACATGACCTTGTCGCCGGGATTGAGAAAGGCCCGAAATGCCAGATCGAGCGCTTCGGATACCCCCACCGTCACGATCACCTGATCGTCGCTGCGGTAGTCGATACCAAATTCGCGGGAAACATATCGTGAAATTTCCCGGCGAAGTTCGGGTGAACCGAGATTTGAGGTGTAGAACGTGCGGCCCTTTTCCAGCGAATAGATCGCCGCCTCACGGATGTGCCACGGCGTGGCAAAATCCGGCTCGCCCACCCCCAGCGAAATCACCTCCCGGCCCTTCATCTTGGCCACGAGTTCAAAAAAGTCGCGGATGCCGCTCTTGGGCAACGAAGCGACGTGCCCCGCCACCCATTTGGATGAGTTGGGTTCCATGGCAGGCGAACGCGTCAGGGCGCAACATCAAGGCGCTGGCCGGAAGACTCATCGGTCCCCAGCATGAACCCCTGATCCTTGTAGTAGCGCAGGATAAAATGGGTCGAGGTGGACAGCACACCCTCGATGGTGGACAGCTTTTCGGACACGAAGGCGGCCACTTTTTGCAGGGAGCGCCCCCGCACGATCACAAGCAAATCGTAGCCGCCGGAGACGAGCATGCAGGTATGCACTTCATCGAAACGAGCGGTGCGCTCCGCCAGACGGTCGAACCCTCCGCCCCGCTCCGGGGTGATCTTCACTTCGATCACTGCTTCGACGGCCGCATCGGCAGCCGCCTCGCGGGAGAGATCAAGCACTGGACGCCAGCCAAGCAGGATTTTGTCTTGTTTCAGCTGATCCAAGTGCTGTTCCACTTCGGCTTCCGAAAGCCCGGCCACCTGCGCCATTTGCGCCGTGGACAGACTACCGCCTTCGAGTAACAGCTTGAGAACCGGGTTCATAGGAGATGACTTTCAAAGCCGTGCAGGCCACAAATCGACTAAATTCTGAGGAGGAAGTTTTGGTCTTTGAACGGATGTCCCGGCCCTCGGATCAATCCGGGGCATTTTTCGTTCCGGGATAATCGAGGAATAGGTTGTCCCCCCGGCCCGGGAGTCACTTACATCTCCCTTTCCGCATGTTCGAATCTCTCAGCGAAAAACTCTCCTCCACCCTGCGCAACCTGCGTGGCGTGGGAAAATTGTCCGAAGAAAACATGGCGGATGCCCTCAAGGAGGTGCGAACCGCCCTGCTTTCTGCCGACGTGCACTTCAAAGTCGCCCGGCAATTCGTGGACCGCGTGCAGGAAAAAGTCGTCGGCCAGGAGGTGCTCAAGGGTGTCACCCCGGGCCAACAGATCATCAAGATCATCTCCGACGAGCTGGAAACGTTGCTCGGCGAGGGGGAAACCCAGCTGAACCCCAAGAAACCGCTCAAGGTGCTCATGGTCGGCCTGCACGGCTCGGGCAAGACGACCTCGACGGCCAAACTCGCCCGTTTGCTCAAGAAGCAGGACTACCGGGCCCCCCACGTGGTGGCTTGTGATGTCTACCGCCCGGCAGCCATCGACCAGCTTGAGGTGCTGGCTCAGGCCAACGACCTCGGCTTTACCTGCGACCGGTCCAGCAAAGACGTGCCGGCAATCGGCCGGGCGGGTTTGGCGGCGGCAAAGTCAGAAGGAGCAGATGTCGTCATTTTTGATACCGCGGGTCGTTTGCAGATCGATGAAAACCTCATTGCCGAGGTCCAGCACCTGCGGGAAGTGGTCCAACCCGACGAAGTTTTCCTCGTGGCCGATGGGGCCTTGGGCCAGGAAGCGGTAAACGTCGCCAAGGCCTTTCATGAGGCACTGACCCTCACCGGTCTCATCCTGACCAAACTTGACGGTGATGCCCGCGGTGGCGCTGCCCTTTCGATCAAGACCATCACGGGAGTGCCGATCAAATTTGTGGGTGTCGGGGAGAAGGTGGAGGAGTTCGAAGTCTTTCACCCTGATCGCCTGACCGGACGCATCCTCGGCATGGGCGACGTGGTTTCCCTGGTTGAAAAGGCCCAGGAGAACATCGAGCAGGACGAGGCTGAGCGCATGGCCGAGAAGCTGCGCAAGGGGGATTTTAACCTCGAGGACTTCCTCGCCCAGATGCAGCAGGTCAAAAAGATGGGACCCGTATCCAGCCTCGCCGGCATGATGCCGGGCATGGGCAATGTGCAGCTCGACGACTCGGCCGACAAGTCGATGGTCCGCAACGAGGCGATTCTGCAATCGATGACCAGGCAGGAACGCCAGCGCCCGCAGATTCTAAATGGCAGCCGCCGCATGCGCATCGCCAATGGGGCCGGGGTCAAAGTTGTCGAGGTCAATCAACTGCTGAAGCAATTCCAGCAGATGCAGAAAATGATGAAGATGATGAAGGGCGCCAAAGGCCGCAAAATGATGAAGAAAATGCAGGCCATGCAGGGCGCCGGCGGCATGCCGGGCCTGGGCGGTGGTGGCGGCATGCCCAAGCTGGGCAAGTGGTGACCGGTTGGTTTGGCCCACCGGGCCAGACGGAGGCGGCTGTTTTGCAACTCGGGGTCACTGGCGACCGGGGAATCTGGAGACCCGTTCAAATACCACGGGTGAGAAGCTCCCCCGTGGAACAAGAGGAGATGGTGATGGGAGGAAAGTGAAGGACAACGCTGCTTAAGGCTCTTCATAACCGTTTAACGTTAGAGGAGTTAGGATCACGCTAACATTCCACTACTAGTGGTTTCGCCGGGCGCAGGCAAATCGTCTGCACCGCCGCCAAGTCTCATCATCCCTTCAAAGCTCTTTTCCCTCAACCACCATGCGTTCCAAATCGCTTGTCGTGTGTTCCAGCCTTTCGGGGCTGCTGGCGGCCTCCACCGCCCACTCCGGGGTTGTCATCAGTGAAACCGCCCTGACCGGCACCGTGGTGGGTGACGGCACACTCACCGATCTCTCCTGGGATATCGATGGCGACGGCAATGTGGATTTGGTCTTTGACGCCCAAATTTGGGGTAGCAGTGCCATGGCCCTGACAGCTCAGGGCGTTATGAAGAACATTGATATCGCAGTGCCATTAGGAGCCGGCAGCGGAGCGCCACCTGCAGTGCTGACCGCCAACGCATTGGTTGGGCCCACAAATTTTGCGTTTCAGGGTTTTGGGGCCAACCTTTACTTTTGGGGCCCCGGCAATTCCCAAGCCTACAGTACTACTGGTGGTGCCTGGATCAACTTCTCCATCCCAACCTTCACCAGTTCAAGCTCGTTGAGTGACTTAAAAAACATGTTAGGAGGAACCAACCTGATCGGCTTCAGATTCCAGCGCTCAGGTCAAACTCACTACGGCTTCGCCAGCATTTCCATCGGCATCTCGGACGCCAATACCGGCTTCATCACCATCAATCGCTGGGGGTGGGAGGATGTGGCGAATACCCCGATTTCTGCGAGCGCAGTTCCCGAGCCGGGCAATGCCGCGATGGGCCTCGGTGCGCTTGCCCTCGGCGCCGCGGGCCTGCGCCGCTGGCGCCGCCGGAGAGCCTGACTGAACCACTCCACTGCGGTCAGTTTTTACAGAGGCAGAGACTGTCGGGCGTAAAGCCCGACCCACATCGGGTAAGCAACTTGCCTGTGGGTCGGGCTTTACGCCCGACAACGAATAGGACTTGGGTTTCAAGTTTCTTGAGAGGCAACGATGCCAACCAAACCGCTACTCCACTGCATTTTTTGACACAGAGCACGCAGAGGCAGGCACAGAGAGCACTGAGCCGTCAGCCTGAAATTTGGAGCCCACTAAAAACGCTAAAGAACACTAAGATTTCAGGGTTGGATTTTAGTGCCTTTTCGTGTGAAGCCGCGGGCGGCTCCTTTCGTGGGCAAATCCATGCGGCGGAGGGGTCAACTCATGATCCGCCTGCCAAGTTCTGCTTCTCTCTGCTCTCTCC
>JANQKV010000044.1 GCA_028280945.1 Opitutaceae bacterium | reverse complement strand
CTTCATGCAGAAGCCGGATCGCCGCCTGTTCCGTCCCGGGCTGATCCGAGAGGTCATCGCGGTCCGATGCCAACGGCTGACGCGGGCCGGTGGCAATGGGAAAGGACTCTCCCGCCAAGTCACCCGCCCGGGTCGCAATGACAGCTCCGGGGTCGCGGGCCACATCCCAGCCCGCCGGGGCTGCGACCAGGAACCGTTCCGTGACATCGAGCAGGACAGCTTTCAGGTTCAGTTCGGGCAGGGCCATGATCGTCGCCAGATCAAACTGATCATCCGGATCCTGAGGAGGATGGTAGAGATCGGTAATGTGAATCAGCGGCACGCGCTTGGACGGACTGGATTCCGCATCCATGACCGAACAACTTGAAGAAGGATTACAAAGAGGAAACCGAATTCGGCTGGAGGAGTTGGCAACCGAAGACCAACGGCCGTTAATCCACGCGTTGATGCATGTCCCCTCCAACCTGTCCTACCAGACCGATTTCATCTTTCACCGGTTTCAAGGTGAGGTGATGGAGCACGCCAACTACTGGGTCGTGCGCACCCCCAACAATCCAACCTATTGGTTCGGCAATTTCCTGCTCTTCAAAACTGCTCCGGCAGGTCACAGGATACTCGATCGTTGGCTTGAACTCCATCGTCAGGAGTTTGGCGACAATCTGAATCACCGCGTCTTCGGCTGGGACGAGGAACGGGAGGGGGATGTCGGCTCGTTTTTGGAGGCCGGATTCCAGACCAGTCATGGGATCGAGTTGGCCCTCGATACCATGCCCGGCACCTCCAAGCTCAACCCTGCCATCACAGTGCGCCCCATCATCGCGACGACGGACTGGGAGGCGGTCGCAGCACAGCAGATTCTCGTCGATCGCGTCGATTTTGATTATCCGGAAGACGGCGGTGAGTTCCGCCGCCGCCAACTCAAGGGCTTTCGCAAGATGAGCGAAGCCGGTCGGGGCCACTGGTGGGGCGCCTTCATCGGCCCCGAACTGGTCGGCAACATGGGACTGTTTTTCGACGAGCAAAACCGCGTGGGCCGCTTTCAGAACGTCTCGACCAGCCCGGACCATCGCCGCCGACGCGTCTGCACCACCCTGCTCCACCATATTGTGCAACATGCCTTCGAGAAAGTGGGCGCCAGGCAGCTTGTCATCTGCACGGGAGCCGATGATGACAACGCCGCCATCCCCACGTATCGAAATTTTGGATTCAAGGATGCCGGGCGCAGTTACGCCGTGGTCCGGCGGCCTCGCAAATCCGAAGCCTAGGCGCAGGCAGCATCAATGGCCGCAAGCTCATCGTCAGAGAATCCGGCAGCGTGCGCGCAGGCGACGTTTTCCTCGATTTGTTGAACACTCGAAGCTCCGATCAGCACCGTGGTCACCGCCGGCTGGCGCAACACCCAGGTCAGCGCCATCTGGGCCAAGGTCTGGCCCCGCTTTTCAGCGATTTCGGCCAGGGCGATGATTTTGGATTGGTTGGCCTCCACCTCTGACTTCTGCAGGAACCCACTGTCACGTGCCGCGCGGGAGTCGGCCGGAATCGACTTGAGATAACGTGGGGTGAGCTGGCCCTGCGCCAACGGCGAAAACGGTATGCATCCGATCCCCAGTTCCACCAGAGCGGGCAGCAGTTCGGGCTCCACCCAGCGATCGAGCAGGTTGTATTTCGGCTGATGGATCAGCAGGGAAACACCCATGTCCTCCAGAATGGCGTGGGCCTGGCGCGTCAGATCGGCCGGATAACTCGAGATGCCGGCGTAAAGCGCCTTGCCTCCATGCACCGCGGTGGCCAGGGCTCCCATGGTCTCCTCCAACGGCGTGTCGGGATCGGGACGGTGGGAGTAGAAAATGTCGACGTATTCGAGCCCCATCCGGTCGAGGCTTTGGTCGAGGCTCGCCAACAGGTATTTGCGCGATCCCCATTCCCCGTAAGGCCCCTCCCACATGCGGTAACCGGCCTTGGTCGAAATCACGAGTTCGTCCCGGTAGGGGCCCAGGTCGAGATCCATTATCCTGCCAAAATTCTCTTCGGCCGAACCAGCTGGCGGTCCGTAATTGTTGGCGAGATCAAAGTGGGTGATACCGATATCAAAGGCGGCGCGGCACATTTCGCGGCCATTTTCGAAGGCATCCACGCCACCAAAATTATGCCACAGTCCGAGGGATAGGCGCGGCAGTTTGAGTCCGCTGCGTCCACAACGTTCGAAGGGGACTTGGGAATAGCGATCGGCGGCAGGCAGGTAGGAGTCGGACATGTCACCAAGCTGCAAAAGCTGCCGCCGCGGGCCAATCTCCAAAAACCAAACGACGCGCCGAATGTTCAGCGCGTCGTGAAAAGGAACTCCGGCTTTTTTACGCCACTGGCACCGGCGACAGTTTCCAGATGTCCTCGGCGTATTCGGAAATCGTGCGGTCGCTGGAGAACTTGCCGACTTTGGCGGTGTTGAGAATTGCCATCCTGGCCCAGCGTTTCTGGTCCCGATAGGCGGCATCAACCGCCAGCTGCGCATCGCTGTAGCTGCGAAAGTCGGCCAGCACCTTGTAGGGATCACCGCCGTCGAGGAGGGTGTGGTGGAGCGGAGCAAAGGCGTGGTGCTCACCCGGAGTGAAGTAATCGGAACCCAGCCAATCCACCACTGCGCGCAATTCGTCGTCGGCGTAGTAACAATCGTAGGGGTTGTAGCCGTGCCCATTGAGCGCTTCCACCTCTTCGACGGTTTTACCGAAGATGAAGATGTTCTCCTCGCCCACCTCTTCGCGAATCTCGACGTTGGCACCGTCGAGCGTGCCGATGGTGAGCGATCCATTGAGGGCAAGCTTCATGTTGCCCGTGCCGGAGGCCTCCTTGCCGGCCGTGGAGATTTGCTCGGAGAGATCCGACGCCGGGATGATGCGTTCGGCCAGGGAGACCCGGTAATTGGGCGGGAAGACGACCTTCAACTTCCCGTTGATGCGGGTGTCGTTGTTGATGTGCGTTCCGATGACGTTGATCGCACGAATGATGTTCTTCGCAAGCTCGTAGCCCGGAGCGGCCTTGGCCGCAAAGACGAACACCCGTGGCACCACGTCGAGGTCGGGGTTCTGCAGGAGCCGGCGATACAGGGCGATGATGTGCAGCAGGTTGAGATGCTGGCGCTTGTATTCGTGAAGGCGCTTGATCTGCACATCGAAGAGCGCGTCGGGCGACACCTCAACGCCGCACGCCTCCTGGATCAACCTGGCAAGGCCAACCTTGTTCTGGCGTTTGATGGCCATGAACTTCTGTTGGAACGCGTTTTGGTCGGCGTGAGGCACGAGGTCCTGCAGTTGATCGAGATCGCGCACCCAGTTCTCGTGGCCGAGGGTCGCGGTGATGAGTTCGGCCAGACGCGGATTGCAGTCGAGCAGCCAGCGGCGCGGTGTGATGCCGTTGGTCTTGTTGCGGAACTTGCCCGGGAACAGCTCGTCAAATTGCGGGAAAAGGTTGGCCTTGAGCAACACCGTGTGAAGGGCCGCCACGCCATTGACCGCATGGGAGCCGACCACGGCGAGATGGGCCATACGGAGTTGTTTTTCGCCTCCCTCTTCGACGATCGAGCAGGCCTGCAGCTTCTCGAGGTCACCCGGCCACTTGTCGGCCACGTTTTCCAGATGACGGCGGTTGATCTCAAAAATGATCTGCAGGTGGCGCGGCAACACACGCTCGAAAAGACTCACGCCCCACTTTTCCAACGCCTCGGGCAACAATGTGTGGTTGGTGTAGGCGAAGGTGCTGGTCACGATGTCCCATGCGCGATCCCACTCCAACCGCTCGTCGTCCACCAGGAGGCGCATGAGCTCGGCGACGGCGATGGCCGGGTGGGTGTCGTTGAGCTGAACCGTCACCTTGTCGGCAAAGTTGTCCCAGCTGTTGCCGTTGGCGCGGAAGTGACGGCGAATCATGTCGCGCAACGAGCACGCCACGAAGAAATACTGCTGCACGAGACGCAGCTCCTTGCCGTTCTCGGTCTTGTCATTCGGATAGAGGACCTTCGAAACGGTTTCACGGGTGGCCTTCTCGCGCACCGCTTCGACATAACCGCCTTCGTTGAATTTCGTGAGATCAAGGGGCTCGGTGGCGTGGGAGGACCAGAGCCGCAGAATGTTCACCGTCTTGGTGCCGTAGCCCGGGATCGGAATATCGTAGGGCATCCCCACCAATTCCTGCGTGTTGACCCACATCGGACGGTAGTTGCCGGAATCATCAAAGATGTTCTCCACCTCACCGTAGAGCTGGATGGTCTGGGAATTCTCGGGGTGGGAAATCTCCCAAGGCGTGCCGTCCAGCATCCAGCTGTCGGGATGCTCGATCTGGTTGCCATTTTCGTCAAAGGCCTGGCGGAAGAGACCAAACTCATAGTTGATGCCGTAACCGATGGCCGGCAGATCCAACGTAGCCATGGAGTCCAGGAAACACGCGGCAAGGCGGCCCAAACCTCCGTTGCCCAACCCCATGTCGTCCTCGGCGCGACGGATGGGCTCCCAGCTCACCCCGAGTTCCGCCAGTGCTTGCTGCGCGTGGTCATACTCGCCGGTGTTTTGCAGGGTGCTGATGAGCAGACGCCCCATCAGATATTCGAGCGAAAGATAATAGGCGCGACGGACGTTTTTGCTGTTGTGGAGCGACTGCGTTTCGATGAGGCGGTCCAGCACCCGGTCGCGCACGGCCATGGAGGTGGCCCAAAACCAATCGCGGGGCGTCGCGCCGCCTTCATCACGGGCCAGCGTATAGGTCAGATGCTGCAGGATGGACTGCTTGATCGACTCGACGGGATTGTCGGTTTTGCGGCGCCGGGGCTGGGCGACAGATTTCGATTCGGTGCTCTTGGCTTTCTTGTTTGGCATGTCGATCGGTGGAAAATGAGACTCGGGATTCGAGTGGAGCGGAAACAGTGCCAACCCCTCCTGCCCCGGTCACTCCCAAACTGTGTGACGATTCTGCGGTCGCCTGCACAATTCCGATTCCCTGGTTTAGCTCTCGCTATCAACTACTTCTGAAATCTCCGGGCAATTTCGCCATGGGGCATTTCAAAATAAGTCGGCCGGCCGGCCGGGCTGCGGTGAGGCGTGCGACAACGGAAAAGCTCGTCGAGCAGGGCGCGCCAGGGCGCTTCGTCCGCCCCCTCGGGCAGCCGGACAGCCTTGGCACTGGCCAGTCGGGCCAACTCCTCGCGCGCCAAGTCACCATTGTCCGTGGGAAAACGTCCTTCGCGAAACGCGCCCAAAAGATCGCGCAGAAACGACTCTGCGTCATTTGGCTCCATCCAAGTGGGCACCGATTCGATGCGGAAAAAATTACGTCCGAACTCCGCTACGCCAAACCCATGCGACTGCAGGAACTCCAAACGATCCACCAGCAGAGCCGCCGCGACCGGATCCAACTCGAGCGGCACCGGCAACAGGAGTTGTTGGGCCGAGATCTCCCCTTGCTGAAAGGCCTCCTGCAATCGTTCAAACCAAACGCGCTCGTGGGCCGATCGGCGGTTCAGCCAAACGACCCCCGCAGCGGTTTCAAAGAGCCCATAATTGGCGTGCGCCACGCCCACAAATTTCCAGCCGCGCGGGCCGCTGACCGGCGGATTGCCGGCGGGCTTGATTGATTCAACGGCGGGCCCGGTCGTTGGCGGTTGCCGCAATTCCCCCAAGCCTTTGGCCGTCACTTCGGTGATGGGATTCGCGCTCAATGGCCTGGTCGGGGTGGAAGGTCGGGTTGTCTCCCCGGGATCGATCGACCGCGGCTGATCAGGTGCCGGCAAAGATGAGGAAGGGCCGGGAACATCAGGGGACATCCCACCGGCGGCATCGCCCAACTCGCGCAACCGGGCCAAAACCGAACGGATCACAAACCCTCGGACCGTCGATTCCCGCCGAAACCGTACTTCCCGTTTGGCCGGATGCACATTCACGTCGACCATGTTCGGCGGCAGATTAAAAAATACAAACGCCGGCGGGTAACGCCCCTTCGGCAGCGACTCATGGTAGCTTTCGATCAAGGCGTAATTGAGGGTGCGGTTGTCCACGGGGCGTCCGTTCACAAACACAATCATCTCGTGGCGGGTCGATCGTCCCACCCCCGGTTTGCCAATCAATCCCGTAAGTGACATGTCGCCCTCCGTCACGTCGAGCGGCACCAGTTGCTCGGACAGCTGGCGACCGAAGATTTCCGCCACGCGATCGGCGAGGGCCGGGCATTCCGGCGATTGGAAAATCACGCGACCATCCTCGATCAGGGTAAACGCCACTCCCGGACTGGCCAGGGCGTAGAGGCGTACCCCGGCCACGATATGGGCCGCCTCGGTGCGGTCGGTCTTGAGGAATTTGCGACGCGCCGGCACCGAGTTGAACAGGTGTTCCACCGCGACGCGCGTGCCCACGGCCCGACCACAGTCCCGCACATGCACGACCTTGCCGCCATTGACCAACACCTCGGTGCCGAGCTCCTCGCCGGCGGCCCGGGTTTGTAATGTAAATTTGGATACGCTGGCAATGGAAGGCACGGCCTCGCCGCGAAACCCGTAGCTGCTGAGCAAATCCAAGTCGGCCGCCTCGTTGATCTTGCTGGTGGCATGCCGTTCGAGCGCCAGCAGGGCGTTGTCACGGTTCATGCCATGGCCGTTGTCCTCGATGCGCATGAGCGAGCGGCCGCCATGCCGAAACTCGACTTCGATACGCGTCGCGCCCGCATCGAGAGCGTTTTCCACCAGCTCCTTGACCACCGCGGCCGGGCGCTCGATGACTTCACCAGCAGCGATCTGGTTGGCGACGCGGTCGGGCAGGATTCGGATGTTCGGCATACAGCAGCGAGAAGGCCGCCAGCGTCGAGCCCACCGCCTGCCTGCGCAACGTTTAACCCGCCCGGTCCCCCCCGGGTGCGGCCGCCTCCGGCAATTCCAGGTGACGGCGCTCGATCCGCCGCACCCGCGGCTTCAACAAATGATACCACCGGGGCGCTTCCTCCGCTTCGACCCAATAAATCCGATCCCGCCACCGCGCCGGCAAATCGAGCTCCACCACGGGCACTTCGACGGTTTCGCTGACAGTGGGTTTGGAAATGTAACTGGGAAAGAGGTAAAGCCCGTCTTCAATGACCTGTGGTTCCACCATGGCTAAAAACACCGGCTCGTTCGGCCCCGAAATCCGCAGTCGCACAATCTCCTCATCCGCGGCAACCACCGCCACTTCCGCGCTGTGGATCGGCGATGCCACATCCACAAACTCTGCCCGAGGAGCCGACAGACAACCCGACTGCGCCAACAATGTGGCTGCGAGCATCAGGCTGAACATCATACGTCGCACCATTACTGGGTCCTTTTGCAGCGGGCAGAGTTCCTCGTGAATTGCAGTTGGGCTGAGGAGACGCTTACGCCAGTCGTTTGCGCCAGCGGGCCAATTGCTTTCTAACCTGCCGGGGGCCCGGCATGCCGGTACCTTGGCGACGAGCGGCGGCCCGCCGGAGATCAAACACCTCCACCCAATCTGCTTTCAGAGCGGGATGGATCTTCTTCACCTCGGCATGGGGCAGCTGGTCGAGCGGAGTGCCGGATTCCTCCGCCATTTTAACCACGGCTCCCACCACATGATGCGCTTCCCGGAACGGCACTCCGGCTTCCACCAGGTAATCCGCCAAATCCGTAGCCAACAGGGCCGGGTCGGCCACTGCCTCGGCACATGCCACCAAGTTGATTTTGGCCCCGGTCAGCACCCCCGCCAGCACTTCGAGCGACAGGCAGGTCTGGTCGAAACTGTCAAAAATCGGAGGTTTGTCGTCCTGCAGGTCACGGTTGTAGGTAAGCGGCAATCCCTTGGTAAGCGTCAGCAGCGTGTTCAAGTTGCCCTGCAACCGTGCCGATTTGCCGCGAAGGATTTCGCAGGCGTCGGGATTTTTCTTCTGCGGCATCAACGACGAACCCGTGCAAAACGCATCCGGCAGGCTGATGAAATTGAACTCACTGCTCGACCAAAGGATGAGGTCCTCCGCCAGTCGCGACAGGTGTGTTCCCACCAGTGCGGCGGCATGGGCAAACTCGATGAACACATCCCGGTCGGCCACCGCATCCATGGAGTTTTGGGCCACGCGCGGCCGGCCGCGGTGATCGACAAATCCCAGCTCCCTGGCCGTAAACTCCCGGTCAATCGGCAGGGTTGAGCCGGCCAGCGCCCCGGCTCCCAACGGGCACCAATTGGCGCTGTCCGCCACGGCAGCAAAGCGCGTGCGGTCACGCTCGAGCATTTCCAGGTAAGCCGCGAGATGATGGGCCACCTGCACCGGCTGGGCCCGCTGCAGATGCGTGTAGCCCGGGATCATCGTATCTCCCGCCGCCTCCGCCAGTGCCAGGAGCGCCCTCTGGGCTCGGACAAGCCGGCCATCGACCTCGTCGCAGGCATGCTTAAAAAACAGCCGCATGTCGGTGGCCACCTGGTCGTTGCGACTGCGAGCCGTGTGCAACTTGGCGGCTGCAGGCACGCGTTCGGTCAACGCCTGCTCGATGTTCATGTGCACGTCTTCGAGTTCCGGTCGCCAAGTGAATTTTCCCCGGGATATTTCCTCCAGGATCACGTCAAGTCCGCGCCGGATCGCCTTGCACTCGCGGGCCGTGATGAGTCCAACGTGAGCCAGCATGGCGGCATGGGCTTTTGATCCCGCCACGTCGAACGGGGCCAGGCGCTGATCAAACGAAACGGATTCACTGAACGTGAGCATCAAATCCGCAGGGCCAGCCGAGAACCGGCCGCCCCAAGTCGCTTGTTTTTTCTTGGCCATGGTGGAGGGAGCAGAGGCACCCGCAGAGAGGCGCGCAACGCGAAAGATAACGACCAGACCACCGACGATCGCAACGGATTCAGTTGCGACAGCTTTCGCCCGGCCCAAGCTCGCTCCAATGAATTTTTTGCACGGCGTGATTTTCCTTTCCCTGCTCATCAGCGGCGCCGCTGCCGCCGGGGAGACGGCCAACGAGAACGCACCGCCGGTTCCGCTCTTTGATCGTGTGACGGTCGCTCCGGCCAAAACCTCCATCTACATCGGCAATGTCAAACTGACCATGCCGCCCTTCGTCCGCGAAGAGGGAGTCTACGCATCGACTTACGAAGCGAAGGTGTTTCCGTTTTTCTTCTACAACGAAAAAGGGACGATTGGCATCAACATTTCTGACGATGACCTCCAACGCCTGGCCGACGGCGAACGGGTTCACTTCACCGGCGAGGCCCATGATTCCAGTGGCGAACCCCGGCGAATTGAGGGTCACGCTGATCCTGCCGACGAGAGATCGGGCAAGATTAAGGTCCGTGTTTGGGTGTCGAAAAACATCGAGCTGATCTTCAACACCACTTACCGCTTCGACGGCGACGAGTAGCTCAGGTCCCTTCGCCAGTGCCGTGGTGGGAAACCTGGGATATCAGGCCCTTTACTCGCCGAATAAACGCAGCCATGCCAAACGGCTTCTGCAAAAAACCGGCGGCCCCCGATCGGTTCACCGCCGCTTCGAGTTTGGGTTCGAGATGACCGCTCATGATCAGCACGGGCAACTGCGGGTCAGCTTCGCGAATGTGGGAAAATACCTCCCAGCCGCTCATGCCGGGGAGAACCAGGTCCGCGATGACAAGGTCCAGCTCCGCGGCGTGCTGCCGGTATTCGAGGATCGCGCTTTCCCCGTCCAAGGCTGTCACGACTTCGATGCCGTGATTACGCAGGGCCGTGGCCATGGTGTCGAGCAAGCCCTCCTCATCATCGATGAGCAGCACCGTCGCCGGGCCCGACCCACCGCCACGGGCAACGGGTTCGGCCGGAGCGGTTTCGACCTCGGCCTCGGTTTCGACCTCCGGTCCGAGTGGCAACCATAATATGAACAGGGCCGCCCCCCCGGCTTCCGCTTCGTAGGTGCAGAAGCCTTGATGGGCTTCGACGATGCGTTCAACCATTGTCATGCCCAAATCATGTTTGGGGGGTTGGGCTTTTTCCTCCTCCACCGGCAGGGGGGGACGACTGCTGGTGCGCGGGCGCCCGGGATTCGCGACTTCGATAATAGCGTAGGTGCGGGCAGTGGCTTGGGGAAAGCGCGCATGCACCTTGCTGCCCGCTTCCCAGCGGGTGCGGGTGCGCAGTCCCCGGGTCGAGTCGGCATCGAACAAATGCAACCGCCGGACCATCTCGCCCAAGGCATCGCCGATCTGGGTGGAGTCGAGCGGCACCTCCTTGAGCTCCGCCACCATGGACAGTTCAAGCTCGATGGGCCGATCGCTAATTTCCGCCCGCATCAACTGCAGTTTGCTCTCCAGGAATCGGCCCAAGTCGATCTTCTGCCGCACGGGATCGGGCCGTTGCATCATGTAGAGCGACTGTTTGATCAACAACGTTGCGCGTTGAACCGCGCCCTCGACACCCTCCGCCACCACCTTTTGCCGGTGGGGCTCACTTTTGCCTTCGCGCAGCAACGCCGTGTAGCCGAGAATGATTGAGAGGAGATTGTTGATATCGTTGCTGACCGAAGACGACAGGGCGGTGTAGCTTTGCACCCGGTTGATCTGCTCCATGCTCTGATCCAGTCGGGCCAAGTCACTCAAATCCACGGTGGTGATCAGGCGAGCAACGGTCCCGTCCTCGTGTTCCACCCGGCTGTTGCGCGTGTAGGTCGCCAGCGGTCGACCACGACGATTCACAAAAAAAGTCTCCTCCCCCGCCCAGGCGGAGGGATCCGCCCCTTCGATGATCGCATGATGCAACCCCTGCATGAGCATCGCCTTGCCCGCCGGATGCAGCCGGATCAGGGGCAGCCCAGGCATTTCGACCGCTTCATAACCCAGCAGGTCTGCGAAGGCCTGATTAGCCCGGATGATTCGCCCTTTTTCGTCGACCAAACAGAGCCCCGCCGGGCACCGGTTCCACACCAACTCAGCCGTCAGGGCAGACTCGGCAACGCCAGCCAACTGGGAGAACGGAGGGTTACTCATGGCGCGACCCAAGCTGAACTTGGCTCGGCGAGCAAGGACGACAAATCAGGACTCGGTGGTTTTTCCATTTCGCGAAATTGTCGTCGATTATCCGCCCGCGAGAAGACCGGATTCGAAACGCAGGTGGCAAAAAGTCGAGGCTGAGCAGGTCGACAAACGCGATTGCTTTCCCCTTGTCGGCGACGCCGAGGCTTTCCAGCGTTCCGACGCTGGACTGCGCCCGTAGCTCAGTTGGATAGAGCACTTGCCTTCTAAGCTAGTGGTCGGGGGTTCGATTCCCTCCGGGCGCGCCAGCCGTCGCCAAGGCTTTGGCTGGCAGGCCAGCAAGTGGAGGGAAGCGACCCCGAAAGCATCAGACCAATCAGCCGGTTCGTCTTGACGCCAAGGGAGGCAAAACGGATCGTGCTGGTATGCCTCAAACCGCCACCAAAACTGTCAAAAGCTCGACGGCTTCCAAGCCCCATGTGGTCAAAGGATTGTCGGCCCGACAGATCCTCCGGTCCAAAGGCATCAATCGCAAGGAAGAGGAACGCATCCGATCTTTTTTGCGGGAACGCGGACTGCTCAAACAGGCCTCGTAGATGAGCCGGGGCCGCGTTGATCCCGTCGATTCGACGGCGGTTTTTCTCAACGTGCCCTACTCCCCCGCCTACGAACCCGTCTTTATTGCGCTCACCACCTCCTTGGTGACTTTGGGCCGCAACCCACGGGTGGCGGCCGAGATTTCCGACCAAGGGCAGGGACGGATCAAAAAACTGCATGCGCTGCTCCTGTCGTGCCGCAACTCTTTCCATGAAATCAGCGGCGAACGCTGGCCCAAAAAATTCAACATGCCCTTCGAGTTGGGGTTGGCATGGTCAATCCGGGAAACCTATCCCCGGCGTCACGACATTCACATCCTCGCAGACCAACGGGGGAATTTTGACCGTGAGCTCAGTGACCTGAAAATGCTGGACCCTGAAGTGCATCACGGCACTCCGGCGGGAGCCATCTCCGCCATCTTAAACCACCTCAGCGATGACAATCGCGATGTCACCCACAACCAGATCATGCCGCTTGCCGAGGAGCTGACCGATCTGCTGCCCACGCTCAAGCAGCGCCACGGCATCGACACCCTGTTCAAACCCCGCATCTACCGCGACCTCGTAGCCCACGCGACGGTGTTGGCTCAGGATGCGGGCCTGATCACCTGATCAGCATGGACCAATGTCAGGATCTCCGGCTCATTCATTGGTCGCGCTGCGCGGCAACTGAACCGCATCCCAATCCACTGTCGGCTCCGGTTAAAATGACGACAGCCTTTGCTCGCAGTCACGGATCAACCCAAGGAGCTGCCGACTGGTGGCGCTGTGTTCGCCGGTGCGTTGCACTTCGGCATCCCGCAAAATCACAAATTGTCGTTTGGCCGCTTCGAGGTGCCGTTTGCCGCGGACCGCGTCGTTGAGCAATCCGGGCACCATGATGCGCCCCACCTGATAGTGAAGATTGGCCAATTGCAGGACCGTCTGAGCATCATTTGGGTCGGCTTCCCGTCGCTCGGCGAGCTGAAGAAAAAGGGGCTCGATCTCGAGCCATCGCGCTTCGAAGAGAATGCCAAGGCATTCGACCTGAGCAGCCTTCTCCGCCACAACCATCGCGTCAAAGTCCCGCTTGGCGGCCCCTTCGCCGATCGAATAAAATTGCACTGCTCCCGCCTGCAGCAACGCCCGCAGGGTGTCCTCATTCCCAAAGTGGGCGGCAACGATCAGGGGGGAAGCTCCCTCGAAGTGGCGAAGTTCGACGTCGGCGCCACGTTCGATTAGTCGGTTCACCAAGCGGGCATCTCCCCGGGCCGCCGCCAAGTGAAGCAATGCGTCTCCCTCGGGGTTGATGAAGTTCACGTCGCTCCACCTCTCGACAAGCTCGTCAATCATCGAACGATAGCCGGGGTTTTCGGGTAAATCCATGATCAGTCCCCCCAGCAAGGAATTGCCATTATCCAGGATCAGGTCGGCTCCCAGTCCGCCCTCCACCAGGATGCGGCAGAACGCCACTTTCCGAAACCGGATGGCGTTACGCAGCGCCGCCGTGCCCTGACGATGATCGCGCATGCCCCGCACCAATAACTCCAGCGCCTGAATGCCATGCGGACTTTCTTGAATACTGGCCACGAACATTGGGAGCCGGGTGTATTCAACAACCACCGAATCTGCGTCCTTCGGGAGCAGGGTCGAGTCCGCTCCCGCCTCAATCAGCATTTCGATCAAATCGACCATTAAGGCAGGTGACTTACTTTTCGCGAAATAGAGCATTACATATCCCAATGCCGTGCCATCCACCCCGATTTCATCGATAACCCGGTAGTCCACATCTGCTCCCTGTTCCACGATATCCTTTACCTTGGCCACCTTCTCAGGAGTCAGTTGGAAAGAGTCGGAGATCAGGGCCTGCATCTCGTGATGCAGCATGATGCCCAGTCCCTCCGGCGACTGTCCCCGACGGCCCTGCTGGAGGATGGCAACGGCATCAAAATCCTCCACATAACGAGCGGAGTTCATCACCGATACACCACGAAAGCCATACTGCACATCTGCGCCCAGATCCACGAGCAGGCGCAGGGCTTGCTCATCCTGCAGGGCGTAATACAGGGAACTGGGATAGGCGACCCCCTCTTCCTGCTCGGGAGCCCGTTCGATGGGTACACCTGCTTCAATCAGTTTCCGAATAAAGTCATAATTTTTGGCCGACACTGCAATATCCAGCGGTCGCTGCCCATGGGTGTTGGCTCGATCGAGGTCGACCCCATGTGTCTGCAGAAGATCGATCATGGCCGACTGCCCGTAAAACGCGGCAAATGTCAGGGCCGTTTCACCACCGGGATTTTGCTGCTCAGGATCCATTCCCAACGAAAGCAGCCATCGAGCGATCTCAACCCGGCCGGTGGCGGCGGCCAACATGAGCGGAGTCATCTCTTCCTGCCCCAATACGAGGTCTCTTGCCTGCTCCGGCGAAAGCTCCTCCTGCAACGCGCCCAACTGTCCGGTGAGAATCAACTTGGCTACCTCGGGCACCGCCTGGTCTCCCGGAAACCACTTCCCCGCCAGATCATCTGCAATTTGGCGTTGTTGCTCCTGCGCCTGCCGGGCCTGCTCCGCCTGGAGCACGGCATCACCGGCAATCCGGTCAGCATCGCGCATCCGGATTACCAATACGGCCAGAAATGATATGGAAATCGCGGAGACCACGCCCACCACGGCCCGCAACCGATTCGTTGCCGCCCGATGCCGTCGTGCCAGATCGTCGAATCCCACCTCCAGCGCTCCGGCGAGGACCTTGATCAGGCCGTTTTTCCTGCCATCTCCCCCTGGTCGCAAATCGGCCGCCAAAGGATGAATCGGGTGCCGCAAGGCACGGGGAAAGCACTCCAGTGGAATTCCGTTCTCGTCGGTCTCGGTGGTGTTGCGTTTGCCATCCAGAATAATCGCGAGGACGCGATCCACGCCCTGTTGTTCGATAAAATACTCCACCTCTTGGTTAACCCAATACGACTGCGCGGCAGTGCGGGAGCACAGCACGATCAGATAGCGTGATTCGTCAAGGGCCCGCCGGATCGCGGCATCCAGGCGGCCAGCCGCAGGAAGCTCGGTGCGATCCCGAAAAATGGGCCGGAGATGTCGGCCGACCCGAGTGCCATCCTTAAGATTGGAACCTCGAATGGGGTTTGGAATGGGGAACTTTTCCAAACTCCGATGGAGCCACTCAGCGTGTTCAGAATCGTCCGAAGAGTAGGAAATGAAGGCCCAGTATTTTTTCATCATTAAAACAAGTAGGCATCACCACAGGTCCACGACTCGAGTGGCAAAATACCACTCCATGGTTTCGTCGGCGAGCAGATCCTCGGTGCGGGCCACCCATGCGCGCACACGATGTTCGCAGTGGTCCACCGGCGCCGCGTCCCTCAGTTCGGACAGACGGGCGACCATATCGGGATAGCGTTGGGTGCGGCGGTCGTGCTCGAGGATATGATTGAGAGACATGATGACGGCCGCGACGAGCGGCAACACCACCGGCAGCAGGGCCATGGTCAAGGTGCCCACCCATGAGCTTTCCCAGCCCAATTCCCACCAGCGGTTGGCAAACGCCGCCATAACCAAGAAGGGAGCAAGCCCCAAGGCCACCAGGGCCACCCGACCACCTTGGATCGACCATCGCCGGGCGCGTTTTCCTTTGGCGTTAAAGTAATTGATTTGTTTGGAGATACGTTCCTTCACGTAGGTTTTTCGGAAACTGGCCGTGTCATGATTGGGTTGGCGAATACTCCGGTGCATAAGCGCAACCGTGATCACAAAGCGCCGCCACTCCGGTCGACGTCGGATGAAAGTCGAATCTAATGGGTCCAACACGGGTTGTCCTGCACGAGCAGACTTCAATACCTGCGCGGCGAACCGGGACTCGGACCACTCATCTCGCACCCCTGAGCGGTTGGCGCGCCACTTCCAGCCCAGTATACCCAACACCAACCCCAGCTCCACCAGACCGATCCCCAGCACAATAAACCTCTCGGTCGCACTAGCCTGAGGCAGGATCCCCGCTACTACCGCCAGCATTGCGGCGGTAGCCCCCAGTCCCACGATCCAGGCCGCCGCATCACGAAAGATGCCGGCGTCCCGCTGAGCCAAGGACGACACATTGGCTTTAAGACGGTCGGCAGTTACCGCCAAGGGCAGTGATTCGTTCGCGTCCCCCAACCAGACCAGATTGATCTGTTCCATCCACGAAAATACGGGGTCCGGCTTCAGTCAACCCGGCTCCAAACCCTCCCGTCGCACATCCATTTCCCGATCAGTGGCTATACAAACCAGCGGTCGCTGCAGTGATCCGGCAACCTGCCGCAATTCCTCCGCTTTGAGCTCACCCGCAGAACCGGCGACTAGCACCACATCCGCGACATCAACTATCCTTGCAGCGGCTTGAAAAAAGGTCTCCATCTGATCAGCCCCCTTCGAATGTAGTTCCCAAAAGTGGACATACTCCGGGTCGACATCGGCTAAGACGGATTCGTTTAGGGCCATCTCTCTCGCGCCTGTTGATAAAACCTCGAGCTGGACGCGTCCCCCGATCGCTTCCACCTGCTCTCGGATTTCGTTAAGCTCGCTTCGAATAACGTCCCCGGCTTGCGCAGCCAATGGGTCTTCGACCTCAGCCACAACTCCCACGACCCATACCGGCCGCAACAGCACCGCCGGATGAGGCAGAGGAGGATTTCTATGAAACAGGCTCATCTCGCTTTATCGTCAGGCAGCAGTCCATGAGGAAAGGATTTCACCGAGATGATCCACCGGGTTAGGCAGCTACGCGACGCTCACAAATGCTCGTCGCGAATACCATGTGGCAGTTTCCCCGAGGAGACGAAGTTCGGTGTCCTGCAGGAAACACTCGAACTCCCGGCGAGACTGAGATGCCTCCAGTCGCTCCCGCTGCTCGAGCAGGAATTCACGCATCTCTTCGTAGGTGTGCCGCCGGGCCTCGAGATCAAAGGCTGCCGCAAGGGAGAGGGCCGCCACCGCAATAACCGGAAGCAATATGGCCAATGACCCGAGGACCATTTCCAGTGGTCCATGCGGAACCGAGTCAATCTCCAGCCAGTGTTTCAAGACACTAAACTTGAGCAACGTAGCGATGAATGCACCGATCGACCCGACAAAAAAAGCCCACCGCGCCCATTTCAGTTTACGCCGGGCTTCGGTGACCTCGCCTGAATAATAGGACAGTTGGCCCTTTTGGGTTTGTGCCGGATCGTCGTCGAAACGACGCCTCACATATTCGGTTCGTGCCTTTTGCCAATCCTTGCGGGACGAGGATTTCCGCGTGGCTCTAAGATGGAGCACGTTGATTGTCCGGAGTAGAGGCTGCAATCGCTCCGGCAGGGGCAACGCGAACAGGTAGTCCAGACTGACGTGAAGCCCTTTTAACGATCGGACCGAACGAGCGAACTCCGCAACCAAGCGGGCAAACGCCCAAGCCGGCACGGCATGAGAACGATGCAGGCGGTCATGCACCAGAAATCCCGTAGTCAAAAACACCAACTCAGCTCCCAACAGATAAGCCACGCTGCCATGCCCGTGCAAATTGAGCGCTAGCAGCGCTGCCAGGGTCGCGGCTACGTGGGTGCCAATGATAATCAGTGCGGACTTCCTGAAAACACCCTGCTTTCCCTTGGCTCGGTCACTCGCTGCATTCTTGAGTGCCTTGGCGAAATTTTCTCCATCCAGTCGATCCTCAGGTGCAATCTTGAGGTACCCCCGGACCTCTTCTGGAAGCTTCGGTGGGGAGAAGCTTTGGGGTAAAGCACATTCCCGACGCAACCTAGGTCGATTCCCGTCTACGGATACGTGGAGTTCGACAACCGGTTTACCTCGGGCACGCGCTCTAGCCATCAAATCAGCGGTGCCACCTTCCCGCGGAGTCACATTCTTCCGCAGCAAACAAACCAGGATATCCGCCTCGGCAACGATGGCGATGTTGGCATCCTCAAACCGTTCGTGACGGTCGGAGGAATCACTGACGACCTTTTCCTGCACCACTGAATCTGATTCAACCAGCTCCCGGGCCTGAGTTTGCTGTGAAGGAGAGAAATCTGGGGCTCCGTCCGATCCGCTGGCCGACAAATACACATCCAAGGTCTGGGGCAGGAAAATCCGATGAAGGAAACCCGTTTCTGCGCACGCCCGGGCGAAAACCATATCGCCCCCGACCGCTATTTGCGATATCCCACAGAAAATATGGCCCTCGTGAAACGAGGTATGCTGCGAAATTTCTTTCAGGTGCTGAACCAACAAGAACTGCAGTTCAGACTCGAATATATCCTGCTCAATCGCGGGAAACTCACTGGCATCGTAAAATGAACGGGCCCCGGCGAAACCAATTTGAATCACCTGAGGGCTTATATCGGCATCGGTAGACTGAGTCGGGATGTTCATGATCGAGAAGGGGTGTTGATACTCGATATCTAAGGAAGAACCCTAGCTGCCCATGATCCCAGGATAACGGTCAGTTCAGGCATATCTTTCACGGGTGGCTTCACCAGCAGGTGAGCATTTCCCAAGATGTTTGTTGGAGTGAATTAAATCGTCGTGGAGTTCGGATCTACTCGTCGGCAGCAAAGGTTGAGGGCTGGAAATACCAATTGGCGGGCAGCTCGATCACGAAGTAATCACCAATTTTAACTAGTTCGTTCACTGTTGCGTGAGGGGCACAGATTTCAATCAGCAATGGCCCTGGGGAAAGAGATGCGACAAATCTCTTCCACACCGACGTCGGCCGGGCGGGTTTGACAAGCGTGAGGTTCGTCCTCGTCCGACCTCCCCTCGATGTTCGCCAACGAAAAAGCCGTCCCAGCGGAGGACGGCGGACGAAGTTGCAGATCCGCCGTCGTCCCGCCGAAGCGGGACTATGGCGTAACAAAATGGACGGGACTCGTCTAGACTGACACCAGTCGGGTTGGTTTGACACCCGCGCGCGCCGCGAAGTGGTGCAGACCGCGGCTCGAGACCCGTCTTCGACTGATCTCCCCTTGGTTTTCGCCAACAAAAAAACCGCCGATTTAAAGGGCGGCGGGCTCTACATCAAAAGATGGGGACATGCGGCTATTAGGCCAACATGTCCCCGATGATGATAGATATCAGCAATGTGCCGATGCCTCAGAGTTACACGCTTCGCTGCATCCACGG
>JANQKV010000045.1 GCA_028280945.1 Opitutaceae bacterium | reverse complement strand
AACCAGTTTCTCATTCTGAGCTTCACCGTCGGCTGGTGCTGGCTGTTGCTTTACCACATGCGGAAGCAGGCCGAATTGCGGGCGGAAGAGCGCAAACTTCACCCCGAACAATTTGTGGACCCGCGTTTCCAGCGGGGGTCCAAAGTTGCCGAATACAAGAGCCGTGCGATGTTCCTGGGCGTGCCGCTGGTGCATGTGCGCTTTGGCATGCAGGAACAAGGGCAAAAACCCGTCTTCGGGTGGGTGGCCATCGGCGACCGGGCGGTTGGGCTGTTGTTTGCCTGGGGCGGGCTGGCCGTCGGATTCTGTGCCGTGGGTGCGGTGTCGGTCGGCGTGCTTTCCTTCGGAGGGATTGGCCTGGGCATCCTTGCCGCCGGAGCGATCTGTTACGGCTGGTGGGCGATGGGAGCCGTGTCTGTCGGCATGCATGCGCTCGCCTCGTTGTCCGCCACCGCTTGGGAAACCGCCCAGGGCGGTTTCTTTGCGCTCTCGAACTATGTGGCAACGGGCCGATTTGCCGTTGCTCCCCACGCCAACGACGCCATTGCCTGGCTTACCGTCTACAATCCGGATGTCGGGCGGGACTGGCTCATCTTTTGTGTGATTGCAGTCGTGCTGACCCTTGCGCCCATTTCCCTCTACGCCAAAGCCGTTCGCCAACGTTACCGTGACGAACCTCAACCCCAAGCCCCCAACCGATCATGAGTGAAAAACCTACCCCTAAAATTGATCCCCGCCTCACCGTCCTGGCGGGTGGACTGACCGTCGGACTCGGCGTCGGCTTCATCTTCTTTTTTCCTTATCAGATCTTCGGTTTCATCGGCAGCATCTTTGCGGGAATTGGGGTGGGGCTTTTTCTGGCCGCCTATTTCCCGCCGCGGAAGCGGGACTGATCAGGATCGCCTCGACCGCTCAGGGATGGAGCAGCTGTAGGTTCTGGAAATACGTCTCGTAGCGAGTGTGATCTCGGGTCAGTAGTGGAATCTTCGCGACCTGGGCGTGTGCACCAATGTAAAAATCGGGCAACGGAGAGCGCTTTTGACCTCCGTGATTCCGGTAGGCTTTGAATGCTCGCCCGCAAATAAAACCAGCCTCGTAGGGGAGGGGCAGTCTGATCAACGGCCATGGATCGAGTGCCTTTTCCAAGGCACTCTCGGTGCGATAGGCAGCAGCCAGTTCAGCGAAAATGATTGGATTTATGGCCAGTTCATCGGACTCAATCAGCCGGAGCAGCTGTTTCTCAGACCACTCCGCCCAATCCGGATCGTCTGCCAACACGTCAATCAGCACGTTGGTATCAACGAGGATCATTCTATTGGTCAGTCTTCGCCTCGGGTGAGTCGCATGAGTTCCTCGGTCGATTTCACCTCGGCACTGCCCCTGCTTTGATGGAACGCTTTCTTCAGCTGATCGATTCGCCCGGTCGCGGTCGGTTTAATCAATACCCCTTCGGCCGACTCCTCCACAATCACTTCCGATTCAGGTTTCAAGCCATAGCGTTTCCTCAACCGATGAGGAATGGTCACTTGGCCTTTGGAGGTGAGACGCATTCGTAATACTTTGGGAAAAAAGTATTACGAATCAATCCTTATATTTGACAGGATTTACTCAGATCATTCTCGCACCGCTGCGCTCCAGAGCCCCATGCGGTCGGTAAAGGTGTTGTCCCGCGGAGGTGGGGGTGACTTCACCCGAGATGTTCCGGGTCGCGCCCGAGTCTTTTGGGCTTTCGACTTTGCCGCGGCCGGCGAAGGTGGAAAGACGCTGTCGCTTCGGGGGATAAGTTTCACGTCTACCTCACAACCGAGGACTTCCGCATACTTGCGGAGCGTAGCCAGGGTGATTTTCCCGGCCACCTCGTTCCGTTCGTAGTCTTGGATGGCGGGAATTGAGACTCCCAGTTTCTCGGCAATCTCTCGGCGGGTGAGACCCCGCGTCTCACGTAGGTTTCGCAGCCAGCCGTCAGCCGGCATGATCGATCTTTGCGAGGTGTCGTCGAGTGGGTGGGACATGAATGATAGTTAAAACAATATTCATTAGAATGAAAGTTAAAACTATTATTATGTCTTTTTTACCCTCCCGATTGAATCTCACTGCGAGAGGACCGATTGATGTCCGAGTTGAGGAATCGCTTGAATTGGCTTTTCCGGCCACGGAGATGGGCCTAGTCAGTTTGCCACATCGACTTTTCACCACCTCCTCGCTTTCCGCCACCCGTCCCATGAACACCATCAGCTTTGTCCTGCATGCCTTGGAAATCGTGGTGCTGGTGATCACGTTTCTGGCGGTCGTGTTTGGGCTCTATACCACCCGCAAACACTTTGGCGTGATGCGCTCGATGGCCTACATCGAGCGCTTCAATTCGGAGGCTGGGATCACGTTGCGCACCCAGATCGATGCCTGGCTGGCGGAGCCCGATGACAAGGTGAAGTTGGACCAGTTTCTTAATGATCCTAAGCTCAAGAACCGCGTGCTGGCGTTCATGAACCAGTTCCAGGAGCTGGGCGTGGCCTACCGTAATCGTCTGTTGGATACGGGCGTGCTGATGGACATGTTCGACTACCTCGTGCCCCACTACTGGTCCAAATTGGACTTCATGGTGGCCTACTACCGCGCCAAATCCGGCGACGAGACGCTCTATCGCCGCTTCGGTAATCTGAACGACGAAATCCTGCGTCTGAAGAAAAAGGCGGAGGAGTAAGCGGCACCCCAGCCGAATTCTCTCATGCGCTACCTTTTCATCTACGGCTCTCTCCTGTCCCGACGTTCCCGCGAAGCGACTTTGCAAGGGGAGGTTGACGTGACTCCAGCCACCCTGCGCGGTTTTCGACGCGTGTGGAACATGCATACTCCCCAGCTAGGCGGAGGAATCACTTTTTTGGGTCTGGAGCCCTTTCCTGAAGCGACCTGTTGGGGCGCCGTGATGCCGGTGCACGACGATCAATTCGATCGATTGGCGGCCCGCGAGCAGGATTACGAGCTGACCCCGCTCAACTGGACAGATATTGAGGAGGGACCAGCAGACCGGGAGGAGCCGCTCCATGCGTTTACCTATGTCTCAAGTGATCGTCCCAACGATGCGTTCCCCATCGTGCAGTCGTATTTGGACGTATGCCTGACGGGTTGTCTGGAGTTGGGCAAAGATGCCACCACGGGAGAAAACCACTGTGCGAGTTTTCTGCGGGATACCGCGGGATGGGGGCCCCATTGGGTCAACGATCGAGTCCACGCCCGGCGTCCGTTTGTCGAGTTTCCACAATCGATTTCCATCGACCAGGCGATCCGCAACTGCCTGCCGGAACTCGTCGGCTCGATTCGGATTCCGGGCTAGGCGCCTCAGGCGCTGTAGTCCAAATAGGGTCCGAGCCACTTCTCGGCGTCAGCCACGTCGCGGCTGCTGCGTTCACTCCCGCCGGTTAGACTGGTTTCATGTGTTCGAAACCAAGCTCAGCCCTTCGTTCTGCCGCCAGATTAAATTCCCCGAGGAGGAAACCGGAGAAAATATTCTGGGCACCCAGCAGTAAGCAGAGGGTGGAACCGAACACCCACCCTGCGACGTTTACCGGAGGGGTACCGAGATCGCTCGTATTGATCAGGTAAATCGTAACAATAATCGCCTGAACGATTCCGGCCAATATCATCAGAAGTCCTGAAACCGAGAAGAGAACCAAGGCCGAGCGTTCGCGGAAATAACCGAGAATTGTCTTGGGTGGATGCAGCCCCGTTTCAATTGCCAGTAGCTTTGCGAAAACCCCCATCAAGGCGGACTGGTAACCCACGACCATCAATGTGGTGCTAATAAACAACATGAGAAGGTCCTGATAGTTTCTGCCGAGGTGAGGAGGGTAAACTAACAACAAAAACGATAAGATGCTGCCGACAGAAAACATGATGATTCCCGGGATCCCGAACATCCAACGCGGAGCCATGATGAGATAGAAGCGGAGACTCCGCCACCCGTCTCGAAAGCTCTTTAAGTGAGGGGCTCGGTCCCGTCCATCGGGAGATAAGGTAGTGGGAACCTCCGTCGCCCAGTCTCCTCGCATGGTGAATTTGATCACCATCTCAAGGGCGAACTCCATGCCGTCGCTATGCAGACTAAGACTGCGAACCGACTCGGTTCGAAAGCCGCGAAGGCCGCAGTAAAAATCCCCAAACTTGGAGGCACGAAAGAAGACCCTGCCGAGAAAGGTGAGCAGGGGATTACCGAAGTAGCGATGAAGGGGTGGCATTGCATTTTTTTTGATGCCTCCTGCAAACCGGTTACCCATGACGAGGAAGTATCCCTCCCGTAACTTTTCGACGAATGGAGCCAATCCGAGGAAGTCGTAGCTGTCATCACAGTCACCCATGATGATGTAGTGACCCTTGGCTGCGGCGATGCCGGCTTTAAGCGCGGCTCCGTATCCCTTGCGTGATTGATGCACCACCCTCGCGCCGAGCTTTTCGGCCAGTTCAACGGAGCCATCATCGCTGCCATTGTCCGCGATGATGATTTCGGCGTGGATGCCCATCTCACCAATGCAGCGTTGTGCCTTCTTGATGCAGGTCCCGACAGTCCTGACCTCGTTCAAACAAGGCATCACGATGCTCAGCTCCGGGTGCTGCTCATCAAACTTCAATCCAGCATCCGTGGACATGGGAAAATGCTTATGAATCTGCCGTCAATTTGCGATACCAAACCCCGGTATTTCGCCCGATTCTTTGTCGGCCTTCAGTTTCTGGCGGGAGATCGATAGGTCACGATGCTTGCCTCGGGTAAAAGAGTGACTTCGGCATCCTGAATCCGGTCGAAATAGTTCAGGTGGGATCCGATCCTCGCCTCGTATCCCGCAAACCGCAGGAAGAAAACCGTCCAGAGTTCGTCCAGATCCGACACGTCAACTCCGAAGAAGATGGGATTCTGGCGATCCATTTTCAGCGCTACCTGGCCCCAGTATTGGGCGTAGTCTCGCGCTTCATCGAGTAGCGAATCCTCGAATGCATTTAGTGTCGGCAGAGGATCGGGAAGTGGCAGCATGCGCTTTCGATCATACTCAACAATAAGTTGCGACCACAGCATGTTCTGGACGCCTTGAATTTCTTCCGGAGTCAGAGTTTTGCCGTTTTCCTGCGCCCGGGACCAGATGATTCCGGGGTTGAAATGCGTCGGGTAACTCCGGTTATGAATGATGATCACTTCACCGGGATGATCGTCGAAGAAGGACTTCCTTACCGGAACGGTGCTTTGGATCGGCATCCCAAAGTAGTAGCTGTAAATGAGCTGGTTGCTGGGAGTGGCGTAGAAGCGGGTATTTGCCCCAAACTCGCCGTTTTCCAGGAAGGTGTGCAAGTGAGCGAGGGGCAGTTTTTCGACGTTCAGGCCGAACCCGTAAAACAAGGCCGGTCGGTGCAAAGCGAGAATGCAGACACCACTCAATCCGATTGCCAGGAGTGACTGTCTCTTGGGAGCCATGAGTCGGGCGACATCTCCGATAAGCAGTCCCAATAGCATGATGAACGGCATCAGGAGCATCAGAGTCAGCCGATCGACGAAGTAGCTGGCCGCCGGCACCAGCAGGTGAAACGCCGCATAGATGAGTCCCATCCAAAGGATAAGAAAGATATAGTAGTGGAGGCGCCCCGAAAACGCTTCCCGCCATGGCTTGGGCACGCGTTCGGGAAACCACTTCACCGCCACGGAAATACCGAGCACAACGGCGATCAATAGCAGGCTTTTGGGGCGAGCGAATCCGTAGGCCACCCAGTCATATGCATCGCTGAACAGATGAAAGACCTTTGGCACAGTGGAAGCAGTATCGAAGAACCCCGTCCACAACGCCCACGGAATGGTCAATCCGCCTGCGATGGATGCGGCCAGAAGACATTTCCACAGCCAAAACGGGTGCTTCATCAGGTGCGGAAGGCCAAACAGGGCAGCGCAGGCGAAAACAAGTGCGGACAGCTGATGGGTGTGGAACAGGAGGCCCTCGGCGGTACCCAAAATCGCAAAGGAGGCCCAATCGCCGCGCTTCACTGTACGGTGAAATGTCCATGCGACGACCGTGACCATCAACAGGGTCATCGGATAATAGCGCGACTGGGTGCCAAACCAGACCGTTTTGCCGCTCAGTCCAAACCAAGTGAGAGCGGCGAGGCCAGCCGCTCCTCCGGCGACTTGCTGCATCAATCGAAAGAGAATCAGACACGTGAGTGCGGAAAAAACGAGAGCCGGAAATCGTGGTGCAAACGTTCGCCAAGCCACGGAATCCATGCCGTGTTGAGGCTGGAGGACAGGCTCCGCGCCGACGCGGTCGGGGCTGAGCCCAAACAATGCTTGAGATGCGGCGATGGCATACAAAGGCAGCCAGCCATGATAGACGGCGACTCCCCGTTTTGCGGAGTAACTGCTGTCCCGAAACTCATACTCCGGGTTTTCGTCCCAGGGTTCGGTCAGGGTATTTTCATAAATCGGGATGCCGAGGTATTCGCCCGTCGGCACGCCATGCTCCAGAATAGTGAGCCCATTGATGGCGGACTCCGCTTCATCCACCCAAAAGGTATCACTTAACGCACCGCTGGTGCGCAGAAGCATTGCCGCCAGAAGCAGCAAAGTGGCGAAGAGCAGGAGAGGCTTCTTTTCGGAATGGGAAGACAAGGGCAGGGTTTCGTTGCAGCCAGAGACTGGATTCGTGATTCCTTTTTTTCGACCAACAAAACCGGGATAAATCCGGTCATGACCGGACTGATCTCCGTGGATCTCCCTCGCCCACCAGCCATTCCAAACCAAACGGCCTCACTTTGGCCGAAGCGGCTCTTGCCGGCCCCGGCGGGTCAGGCGCTGTAGTCCAGGTAGGGCCCGAGCCACTTCTCGGCATCGGCCACATCACGACCACTGCGGGTGGCGTAGTCCTTGACCTGGTCTTGGCCGAGTTTGCCCACCGCAAAGTATTTTGAGTCAGGGTGGTTGCAGTAGAATCCGCTCACGCTGCTCGCCGGATACATGGCGTTGGATTCGGTGAGGGTGATGCCGGTGGCTTTTTCCACGCCCAGCAGTTTCCAGAGCTGGGGTTTCTGGGTGTGGTCCGGGCAGGCCGGGTAGCCGGGGGCAGGGCGGATGCCGCGATACTTTTCGCGGATGATTTCCTGCATCGTCAGGTCCTCAGTCTCGCCATAGCCGGAAAAGTCCCGCGCCTTCTTGTGGAAGAGTTCGGCCATGGCTTCAGCGATGCGGTCTCCGAGCGCTTGCACCATGATGGCGTTGTAGTCGTCGCCGGCTTCCTTGAACTCCCGGGCAAAAGCCTCGACTCCCGGTCCGGCCGTCACGGCGAATCCGCCGATGTAATCGATCCGTTCGCTGTCCTTGGGCGCGATGTAGTCCGCCAGGCAGTGGTTGAACTGGCCGTCCGGTTTGGCCTGCTGCTGGCGCAGGAAATGGAATGTATCGAGAATTTTGTTACGCTTGGTGTCGGCGTAGACTTCCACCGAGTCACCGACGGCATTGGCGGGCAGGAACCCCATGATGGCCCGGGGACTGAACCGTTGCTCCGCCACGATGTGCTTAAGCATGGCTTGGGCATCGGCAAAGAGTTTGGTTGCCTCTTCGCCGACCACGTCGTCCTGCAAAATGTCTGGATAGCGACCATGCAGCTCCCACGCGCTGAAGAACGGGCCCCAATCGACAAAATCTATGATTTCGCGAAGGTCCAAGTGACAGGTATCAGGTGCCAGGTCATCAGCTTTGGAAGCTGCAGAATAGGTTCGCGTGCCGAGGAAGGCGGGTTTCGGGATGTCCACGTTGGCCCAGTCGAACTGAGGCGCGTTGGCGCGGGCTTTGTCGAGGCGGAGCAGGGGCTTGCGATTGCGACGGGCCTCGAAGTCGGCCCGTTGTTTGTCCTGCTTGGCGAAGTTCTCCGCCATGAAGTTGGGCTTTTGTTCGTTGCTGAGCAGCGCGCTGACCACGTTGACCACCCGGGACGCATCGAGCACGTGTACCACACCCGGTTCATATTCAGGTGCTATTTTTACGGCGGTGTGGGCGGCCGAGGTGGTCGCTCCACCAATGAGCAACGGAACATCCATGCCCTCGCGCTTCATCTCCTTGGCCACATGGACCATTTCGTCGAGGGAGGGAGTGATCAGACCGGACAGCCCGATGACGTCGGCGCCGATCTCCCTGGCCTTGGCCAGAATCTTGTCGCACGGCACCATCACCCCAAGGTCGATGACCTCGTAATTGTTGCACGCGAGGACGACGCCCACGATGTTTTTGCCGATGTCGTGCACGTCGCCTTTGACGGTGGCGATGAGGAACTTGCCTTGAGGCTGGGCACTTTCACCTGCAGCGAGGGCCTTGGCCTTTTCCTCCTCCATGAAGGGCGTGAGATAAGCCACCGCTTTCTTCATCACCCGGGCGGACTTTACCACCTGTGGCAGGAACATTTTCCCGGCGCCAAACAAATCACCCACCACCCGCATGCCGTCCATCAGGGGGCCTTCGATGATGTCGAGTGGCCGAGGGAACTTCCCGCTGGCGCGGCACTCCTCGGTATCCGCTTCGATGTGAGCATCGATGCCTTTGACCAGGGCATGTTGAATGCGCTCCTCGACTGACAGTTCGCGCCAGGCAGCGGCAGCGGGTTTGGCGGTGGCGGTTCCACCGGCCTTGGCGGCGTCGGCGGCCGCCTTGAGTTCTTCGGCGTGGTCGATGAGGCGCTCGGTGGCGTCTTCGCGACGGTTGAGCAGGACATCGTCGACGAGGTCGCGGAGCTTGGATTCGATCTCATCGTAGACGCCGAGCATGCCGGCGTTGACGATGGCCATGTCCATGCCCTCGCGGATGGCGTGGTAAAGGAAGGCCGTGTGCATGGCTTCCCGCACGGGATTGTTGCCGCGGAAGGAAAAGGAAACGTTGGACACGCCGCCGGACACCTTGGCGTGGGGCAGGGTGTCCTTGATGATCCGGGTGGCCTCGAAGAAATCGACGGCGTAGTTGTTATGCTCCTCGATGCCCGTGGCGACGGTGAGAATATTGGGATCAAAAATGATGTCCTCAGGCGGGAATCCAATGCCGGTGAGCAACCGATAGGCGCGGGTGCAGATCCGGACCTTGTCGTCGCGGGTGGCGGCCTGGCCTTCCTCATCAAAGGCCATCACGACTGCGGCCGCACCGTAGCGCATGAGCAGGCGGGCGCGTTTGAGAAACTCCTCTTCGCCGTCCTTGAGCGAGATCGAGTTCACGATGCCCTTACCCTGCAGGCATTGCAGCCCGGCCTCGAGCACGGACCACTTGGATGAGTCCAGCATGATCGGCACGCGGGCGATGTCGGGCTCAGCGGCAATCAAGTTGAGGAATTTCACCATGGTGGCCTCGCCATCGATGAGTGCCTCGTCGACGTTGATGTCGATGATGTTGGCCCCGTTTTCGACCTGTTGGGCGGCGATCGCGAGACAGCCATCCCAATCGCCGGCCTTCAGCAGGCGGGCGAAGCGCGGAGAGCCGGTGATGTTGGTACGTTCACCGACGACAAGAAAACTGGAGGCGGAATGGGTCACGAACAGTAGCGAGTAGCGGGTATTGAGTAGCGAATAATCGGGAGCGGGTAGCGCGGAGACCGTGACTTGTTACTTGATACCTGTGGTTTGATACTTCGGGGCCGTGCCTACGCCACGATCAGTGGTTCAAGACCGGATAAAAGCATAGCATTGGAGCGCTGTGGCACGTTCCGCACGGGCAGATTTTTGACCGCGCTTGCGATCGCCGCGATGTGATCGGGAGTGGAGCCGCAGCAGCCGCCCACGATGTTGACAAAACCGTCGGTGGCGAACGCGTGGAGATCGTCGGCCATGTGCTCGGGCGTCTCATCGTAGCCGCCAAACGCATTGGGCAGGCCGGCATTCGGGTAGCACGATACGTAACACTCGGCGATTTGGGCGAGCTCCTCCAGATAGGGACGCATCTCGCGGGCACCGAGCGCGCAGTTGATGCCGACGCTCAAGGGTTGGGCGTGACGCACGGAGTGGTAAAACGCGTTGATTGTCTGACCGGAAAGGGTGCGACCGGAGGCGTCGGTGATGGTTACACTGATCATGACCGGCACGCGTGTGCCCGTTTCCTCAAACACCGACTCGATGGCAAACAGCGCCGCCTTGGAGTTGAGCGTATCGAAGATGGTTTCGACCAACAGCACATCAACTCCTCCTGCCATCAAAGCGCGCACTTGTTCCGCGTAGGCTGTCAGCACCTCGTCCCACGAAACCGCACGATAGTCGGGGCGATTGACATCGGGGGACATCGACAACGTGCGATTGAGTGGACCGATGGCCCCGGCGACAAAACAACGGCGACCGGGGGTGGCTCGCTCGGCGGCTTCAGCAGCCCGACGTGCGCACGCGACGGCGGCGGTGTTGAGCTCGGTCACGATCGACTCCAGTGCGTAGTCGGCTTGGGCGATTGTGGTGCTGCTGAAGGTGTTGGTCTCGATGATGTCGGCTCCAGCTGCGAAGTAGCGCCCGTGAATCTCCTCTACGATATCGGGTCGGGTGAGGCAGAGGAGATCGTTGTTGCCTTTCAGGTCAGACGGATGATCGGCAAACTGCTCTCCCCGGAAGTCGGCCTCTTCCAATTGATAACCCTGCAGGACCGAGCCCATCGCCCCGTCCAACACGAGGATGCGTTGGTCGAGCAGGTGCTTCAGGTCAGCAAAGACAGGGCTCTCTGTGGGCAGATGCGTCATATTTCAGGCTAAATCGAAGCATCTGCCATCCGTGAGGCAAGAAACATATCAAGATATTTTAATATGTTGATATGTTGTAAGAAATTTCATTTCTCCCGTCCAGGTTCAAGATCGGCTCAAGCTGAGCCAAAACTTGCGTGATAATCAGGTTTGCACCGGCCAGGGCGATACTTTGAAAGTCGAGATTGTTCCTTGAAACTTTCCCGATTGCAGGAAAGGCCGTGAGAGTCGGCCACAGTTGCGCTGCGGTAACCTACCAGTCCAAAGCTCCGACCGTTCTTCTTTGGTGAAGACGGCAAAACCAATCCCGGTCAGACCGGGGTGAAGGTGGAGCAGAGGCACACTCGTCCCGCGAGTGAGGAAGTAGGAAGTCCGAACATCTGCCCGGGACAGCTCACGCGTCGGTCACGAAACTTTTGCGCGCGGCCGTCGTGAAATCTTCATCGCAAAAATGAAGCGTGAGAGCAGCCGCCTGCTGCAGCCGCGAAATCGGCCGCGACGTCCTGCTCTTACCCAAGAGAGTAGATAACGTCCATGTCATTCCCTATTCGCCGGACTTCTTCGCGGAGTCTTTTCAGGTCCCTCACTGCGGCCATCGCCGTAGTGTCCCTCGCGTCCGGGCTTGTTGCCCAGACCACCATTACGGAGCTCGACCCGATGGTTGTGAGTTCCAATCGCATCCCCACTGAGACGCAGATGGTCACCAGTGCGGTGTCCGTTGTGCCTCTGGAGTTCACAGAGGAGGCCCAGGTCGAGACCCTCGCTGGTGCCCTCGCTCAGACGCCCGGGATCAGCGTCGTGCAGACCGGAGCCAAGGGCGGCCCGGTTTCGATCTTTATCCGCGGCGGCGAGAGCGATCACACGCTCTTTCTCGTCGATGGGGTGCGCATGAATACGGGAGACGCCAGCTACACCAATTTTCTCGGTGCCGCCGATTTGGCGGGCGTTGACCGCATCGAGGTTCTGCGTGGGCCGCAGGGCACGCTCTATGGCTCCTCTGCTCTCGGTGGAGTCATTGTGGTCAATACCGCTTACGGCACGCACGGCGACCCCGTCTCCGCCCTCAGCGCCTACGCCGGTTCTTTTGATTCTTACGGAGCCTCCGTTTCGACTCGCGGCAGTGTCGACGATGCCAGTTACAGCTTCTCGCTCTCCACCGACTCGACGGACAACGACCGCCCTTTAAACGAGTTTGACCAATACTCCTATTCCGGCCGCTTCGAAACGAGTCTGACTGATCGCCTTGCCGTGGGCCTTACCTTGCGAGGACAAAACACCTCTGCCGGCGCCCCCGGTAGCGTCGGTTCCACCTTTATCGGCGAAGTCGATTCCGTGAATCACCTTGCCACCGCCTACGCTGAATGGACCGCCTCTGACGAGCTCTCCGCCAAGCTTATTTACGGCTGGGTGCAGCGCGAATATACCTACACTCCTGTGCCACCGCCTGTGGGCAACCCTTGGGATACCCCCTTCTACAGCCGCAATACCCGCAACGTCGTCGACCTCCAAACCGTTTGGACGCCCGATGCCCGGTTCGACCTTGTGGCCGGCGTTAATATCGAGACCGAGGACATCACCACCATCACCCCCACGGCCAACAACGGCTTCGAGAACGACTCGCAAGCTGCCTTCGCTCTCGGCACCTTCCGTCCCACTGAGCATAGCTCCATCGTGGCCGGCCTGCGCTACGACGATTTCGACCTGTGGGGCAACGACACCACTTGGAAGATTGGCTTCTCCCACTACCTGCCCGAGAGCGGCACCAAGCTGCGCGCCAATTATGGCACCGGTTTCAATACCCCGCGCCCTGTCTACGTGGTTGGCGGTCCCTTCTACAGTCCCAATCCCAATCTCGAGCCCGAGGAGTCCGAGGGCTGGGACGTAGGCATCGATCAAAGCTTTGCCGAAGACAACGGCACGCTCTCGCTGACCTACTTCGACAACCGTTTCGAAAACAAATTTGAATACGACTCCGCCATTCCCGGGATGGAGAATGTCGGCCGCGCCAGCAGCTCCGGTGTCGAAGCCGCCGTCAGCTATATCTTTAACAGAGCGCTCTCCACGCTGGTTTCCTACACCTACAGCGATTCACAGAACGATGTGACCGGTGTGCCCCTCCGCCGTCGCCCCGAGCACATCATCAGTGCGGCCGCCAACTGGCGGGTCACTGAGGACTGGTTGCTCGGCGCGGGGCTGAGTTTCGCCGCCCAACGCTACGACGGCAGTGCCACCACCCCTGTCAAGCTGCCCGACTACACTGTTGCGCGTGCCTACACCAGCTACGACTTCGGCAACGGTCTGCTGGTCAAGCTGCGTGTCGAGAATGCCTTCGACGAGGAGTATGAAGCCGTGCGGGGGTATCCCTCTCTGCCCGTCGCGGTTTACGGTGGCGTCGAGTGGCGCTTCTAAGTGCGTATTCATTTTTTAATGATACATCCTCGTCTCTCCCGCCTCCGCCTGCTGGCCGGTCTGCTCCTTGCCGGACTGGCCTCGCTTGCTTGCGCTGCGGAGGAGGGGCGGGAGATTCGCGTGGTTTCGCAGACGGTGGGCACCGATGAGCTCCTGCTCGCCCTGGCCGAGCCGGAGCAGATCGCCTGCCTCAGCCATCTTTCCCGTGAGCCCGCCTTTTCCGCCGTGGCGGAGGAGGCCCGGGCCTACCCGCAGCTCAACCGCGGCGATGCCGAGACCATCCTTAAACATCGGCCCACGCTTGTCCTTGGTGCCGACTACAGCCGCATCGAATTGCTTGATCGTGTCGAGGCCACGGGTGTGCGCGTCATTCGCATCTCCCGCTACGCCACCCTCCAGGACGCCTTTGCCAACCTGCGCATGATCGCTGCCGAACTCGGCCCTGCCGCCAAGGACCGTGCCGAACGCATCATCGCCAGGAGCGAGGCCCGTGTCACCCGCTTGCGCGAACGCCTCGCCGGGCGCGAGCCGGTGCGCGTCATCGCACCCTCGACCTACGGCGTCATCGGTGGGGCGCAGACGACTTTCCAGGATATGTGCGACCATGCCGGGGCTATAAATCTCGCCTCGACCCTCGGCGGCCTTGTCGGCCACCAGCCTCCGCCCGTTGAGCAGATGCTCACCTGGCCGGTGGACCGTTTTGTCATGTCGGCCGAAAGTATCGACGAAGCTCTCGAACCTTACGCCAAGCTCTCGCCCTATCGGCACATGGCGGCTTACCGCGAGCGTCGTGTGGCTCTCATCGCCCCCTACATGCTCAGCTCGGTTTCACACCACCGTGTCGATGGTTATGAAGCCCTCGCGCGTGAGCTGCACCCGGAGGCCTTTGCCGAGGACGTGGAATGAAAACTTGGGCCCGTCGCCACGCCCTTGCGCTCGCCACGCTCGGCCTCCTGTTGGCCGCCATGATCTCGCTCATGGTCGGCGACATGCCGCTCACGCTCACTCAACTCTGGGGCGGATTCATGCGCGGCGACGAACTTGCCACCACCATCCTTTGGGAAATCCGCTTTCCCCGGCTGCTCGTCGCCATCCTCATCGGCGCGGCGCTCGCCGCCAGCGGCGTGGTCATGCAGGCCTATTTTCGCAACAACCTCGCCAGTCCCGGCCTGCTCGGTGTGAGCAGTGGAGGCTCGGCCGGGGCGGTTGTCGCCATCGGCGCGGGCTGGTCGACGATCTCCTTCTACATCCTGCCGCTCACCGCCGTGCTCGGCGCCCTGGCCGCCACGCTCGCCGTGGTGGGGCTCGCGCGACGCGGGGCGAGCACTGAACGGCTGCTCCTGGCCGGCATCGCGCTCAACGCCCTGCTCGGTGCGGTCACAAGCTACGTGCTCTCCAATTTTACTCTCACCTACGAGCGCAACGCCCAGATCATCTTTTGGTTGCTCGGTGGCCTTGAAGATCGCAACTGGGACCACGTTTGGATGGCCTCGCCCGTCATCATCCTGGCCGCGCTGCTTTGGCCGCTTGGCCGCTCCATGGATCTGCTGAGTCTCGGCGCCACCGAAGCCCAGAGCCTTGGGGTCGACGTGCGCCGCCTGCGTCGCCGCATGCTCGCGCTGGCCACGGTGATGACAGCCCTCGCCGTCGCCGTGGCGGGCACGGTTGGTTTTGTAGGATTGGTGGTGCCGCATATCTTCCGCCTCATGGTCGGGCCCGAGCACCGGCGGCTCGTGCCGCTCGCGCTCATAGGGGGCGCGACCTTTGTTTTATTCTGCGACGTCGTCGGCCGCTCGGTCGGCGGGCTGCGTCTCGGTGTTGTCACGGCCTTCCTCGGCGGGCCGTTTTTCCTGTGGATGCTGTGGAGACGTAAATGAGTGCCGCGTTGCAACTTTCCCAAGTAAGCGTGCCGGGTCGTCTGGAACCGCTCGATCTTGAGCTTCCCGCCGGGCAGCTTGTCGGCCTCATCGGCCCCAACGGCAGCGGCAAATCCACCCTGCTGTCACGCGCCGCCGGACTTCTGCCGGGCAGGGGAGAGGTGAGCTGGGCCGGGCGCCCGCTCCTTTCGCTCGCGGTGATGGAGCGCGGGCGCATGGCCGCGTGGGTGCCGCAGGAGGCGCACTTTGAATTCGGATTCACCGTGAGGGCCGTGGCCGGTCATGGCCGTTATGCCCACGGCGACGACGGACGTGGGGTGGAGGCCGCCCTCGAGCGTCTCGACTTAAGCGAACTCGCCGACCGTCCCGTCAACCAACTCTCCGGCGGCGAACGCCACCGCGTCATGCTCGCCCGGGCTTTGGTCAACGATGCACCGCTGCAGTTTTGGGATGAACCTTTGGCCGCGCTCGACGTGCGCCACGGCCTTGAGGTGCTGCACCTCGCCCGCGTGCTCACCCGCACCGGCCACACCGTCTTCTTTTCCCTGCACGATTTGCGCGTGGCCCACTGTCTGGACCATGTCGTCATGCTCCACGAGGGCCGCCTTTACGCTCAGGGTTCACCCGCGGCGGTGCTGACCGAAACCAATCTCCGCAATGTCTTCGGGGTGCGTTTGCGCACCGGTGACTCCATGATTCTCGAACTCCCATGACCTCCCGACCCTCCCCCTCCGACGACGAGGCCACGCATCGTCAAAAAATGGATGATCTCCAAACCGAAATGCGCGAAAAGATGCGCGCCGCAAAAGAGAAACGCGGCCTCGTGATCGTGAATACCGGCAATGGCAAAGGCAAAACCACCGCCTCCTTCGGCATTATTGCCCGCACCCTGGCCCACGGCGGCCGAGCCGTTGTCATTCAGTTCATCAAACACGCTCCCGATGCGGTCGCCAAGGTCCTCGCCTGCGATCGCCTCGATTGGCACGCCGTGGGCGGTGGCTTCACTTGGGACACCAAGGACAAGGCCGGCGACATGAAACTCTGCGACGACGGTTGGGCTATCGCCGAGGCCGCCTTGGCCGATCCCGAGGTCAATCTTGTTGTGCTCGACGAACTCAACATCGTGCTGCGCTACGAATATCTTGAGGCCGAGCGTGTGCTTGCCACCCTGCGCGCCAAGCAGCCCAACCAGCACGTGGTCATTACCGGCCGCGACGCCCTCGAGGAACTCGTCGAGATGGCCGATCTGGTGACAGAGATGAAGGAGATCAAACACCCCTTTGCCCAAGGTGTGAAAGCTCAGCGCGGCGTGGAGTTCTAAAAGCCTGCGGCTGCAAAGATGAAGGCCCTCGGCATTCTTGGCACGTCCTCCAACGCGGGCAAAACCTGGGTGGCGACGGCCTTTTGCGCGTGGCTGCATCGTGAGGGCGTGCGTGTCGCTCCCTTCAAGGCCCAAAACATGTCCAACAACGCCGGTGCCCTTGTTGCCGGCGGTGAGATGGCCCGCGCCCAGATTGTGCAGGCCGAGGCCGCCGGCATCACGCCCGAGGTCGCGATGAACCCCATCCTGCTCAAGCCCTCCGGCGCACAGGGCGCCCAAGTGGTTGTCATGGGGCAGGCCGAAGACCACCAGAGCGGGCGCGATTATTATGAGTCCTTTGACCGCCACTGGCAGACCGTGGCCGGCGCCCTCGACGGCTGGTGCGAGCGTTGTGATGTGCTCGTCATGGAGGGAGCGGGCAGTCCGGTGGAGCTCAACCTCATGGATCGCGACCTGGTCAACTTGCGCCCCATTCGCCACCTCGACGGCCGTTGGGTGCTGGTGGGCGATATCGACCGCGGCGGCATCTACGCGCAACTCGTCGGCACCTGGGCACTCCTGTCGGAGGCCGACCGCGCCCGCGGGCTTGGGGCCATCGTCAATCGTTTCCGTGGCGACATCAGCCTCTTTCCCAATCCCACCGAGTGGCTCGCGCCCCATGCCCCGGGCTTTGATGTGCTCGGCACCTTGCCCTACCGCGCCGACCTCCAACCCGAGGAGGAGGACGGTCTGCGTGAGGAAGATGCCGATCGCGGCAGTGGCGAAACCATTGCCTGGGTGCGCCTGCCGCATGCCGCCAACCTCACCGATTGCCAGCCTTGGTGGGATGATCGCGGCGTGCGCACGCGCTGGACCGACGATCCCGCCGTGCTCGCCACGGCGTGTGCCATCGTGCTGCCCGGTTCAAAGAACACGCTGGCCGACCTGCGCTGGCTGCGCGCCACCGGCCTGTCCGAAGCCATCACGGCGGCCGCCCGCGCCGGGCGTCCTGTCATTGGTGTCTGCGGTGGCTATCAACTGCTCGGTCAGCGTCTCATCGATGCGACCGGGGTGGCGGGTGAAGCCGGCGACGAGGCCGGGCTTGGCCTGCTCCCACACGTGACCGAGTTTCAGGCGCAAAAGATTGTGCGTCCCGTCGAGGCTGTCTGCGACGGTGAGCGTTGGCAGGCTTATGAAATCCACATGGGTCGCAGCACCGTGCCGACCGACCTCATCCCGGCTGAGCCGCTGCACGAAGTCACCGATCAGGACGGCGTCGTGCGCCCCGAAGGCAGTCGCCAGGGTCTCGTCTGGGGCACTTACCTTCACGGCTGGTTCGAGTCGCCTGCGGTTCGCCGCCGCGTTGCCCGCGAGGCCGGCATCATCGATTACGAAGCTGCTTCCGGCCTTTGGTCCGAACGTCGGCAAAAAGTCTACCACGCCATGGCTGATCACCTGGTTGCCCACGTGGACCTCGACCCCATTCGTCGCTACTTGGAGATTTGAGCCATGCTCGAAGGACATGGTGACGACGCATATCGGCAGGAGCATCCCGTGCGGGTGAACTTCAGCTCCAACATTCGGCCCGCCTCCCTCATGACTCCCGAAGAGCAGGATCGATCCCGGCGGCTGCGGAAACACCTGCGCGTCGCGCTGCGGGAGATTGGTCACTATCCCGAAGTCGCGGCCGAGACCCTTACCGCCCGGCTCGCGGAGAAAAGTGGAGTGAGTTCCCGCAACGTCTGGGTGGCCAACGGTGCCGCTGATGCCCTTGACCGTATCGCCCTGGCTTGGACGGGTGGACCCTCTTGGGTGCAGTGCCCGAGTTTTGCCGAGTATGAAGACGCTGCGCGACGTCACGGTCACACCTTGGAGTTCGGCGACATGACGGCACTGCGCGACGGCGATTTTCCACATGGCGTCCATGTCTGGTGGGGCAACCCGCACAACCCGACGGGTGAGGTCTTCCCGCGGGCCGAGGTGCTGGCGCGCGTGGACGCGCGGCCCGATTGTGTGTTCGTGCTCGATCAGGCTTATGCCGCTTTCAGCCTGGTCGAACCTGTGCGGGCCACGGATGCGGCGGAACGGAGCAATCTGGTGCTCGTGCATTCGTTGACCAAGGAGCACGCCATTCCGGGACTTCGTCTGGGTTACGTGGTGGCTGACGAACGTTTCATCGCGCGGCTGGTCGACCTCGCCGTGCCATGGGCGGTCAACGCGCTCGCGCTGGCCGCGGGGGAGTTTTTGGTCAACGAACCGGAGATGCCGTCCCGCGAGCGCCAGTCCTGGAGGGGCGAAGCCCTGCACCTTTCCACCGCCCTCGCCGGCCTGCCGGGGGTGGAAACACGTCCCTCGGCCATGCCGTTTTTTCTCTGGCGCTGGGCGGGCGGCAGTGGCGCCGTGACCAAGGCCCGACTTTTGCGCGAGCATGGTTTGCTTGTGCGCGACGCGGGCAACTTCCGTGGTCTGGACGTGTCCTGGCTGCGGGTGGCGGCGCAGTCCCGTGAGGAGAACGATCAACTGGTGGAGGCGATGGGATCATGGACCCGCTGATCCTTGTCGTAGCGCCCTTGTTGTTTGGCGGCCTCATGGATCTGTGCTTCGGCGATCCTGCGCGCCTGCCGCATCCCATCGTGGGTTACGGCCGGCTGATCGCGCGCGGCGAATCTTTGCTCAATCGCGGCGACACCCGGGTGTTTAAAGGGGCCCTGCTATGCGTCTTGCTTGTGCTCGGCACCGGACTCGGCTGGTGGGCGCTGTTGGTCGGGGCGCGGCAACTCAGCCCCTGGCTTGGCGTCGCTCTGGCAACGTTTGGGGTGTGGTGGGCCTTGGCGCACCGTGGGCTTATCGACGAAGGCCGGGCGGTCTTTGCCGCGGTCGAAGAGAGTCTCGACGCCGGCCGTCGCCAGCTGGCGCGCATCGTCGGTCGCGATACCCATAAACTCAGTGCCGCTCAGGTGCGCACCGGCGCCGCCGAATCGATGGCGGAGAATCTCTGCGATGGGGTGGTGGCTCCGTTGTTTTACTTTGGGATTGGCGGAGTACCTGCCATGATGGCCTACAAGATGAGCAATACGCTCGATTCCATGATCGGCTACCGTAGCGCCCGCTACGCCAAATTTGGTCGGGTGGCGGCTCGGTTGGACGACGTGCTTAACTATGTGCCCGCCCGCCTTACCGCTGGGCTCATGATCCTCGCAGGTGGTGGACAGGCTGCCTGGCGCAGCGTGCGGCGTTATGGTCGTGCTCACGCCAGCCCCAATGCCGGTTACCCCGAAGCCGCCTTGGCGGGCCGATTGGGAACACGCTTTGGCGGTCCTCATGACTACCACGGGGAACGCGTTGACAAACCCTGGATAGGCGATGGGCAACGTGCCCTTACCCACGCCGACTGCGCCCCCATTGTGCGCCTTAACCACACGGTTGCCGGGCTCATGCTCGTGCTGGCCGCCCTCCTGCGATGGACCCTTGCCGCCTAGTCATCACCGGGGCTCCCGGCACGGGAAAAACCGTCCTGCTGCAGGACCTCGCCGCGGCCGGTTGGGCCGTGAGTCCCGAGGTCTCGCGTGAGCTTATTCGCGAAGCCCGGGCTGTCGGCGGCGACTGGCTGCCTTGGCGCGACCTGCCTGCTTTCGCCGATCGCTGCGCCAACCGCATGCGCGCCGCATGGGAAAAAGCCGCGCCCGGACAGGTTACTTTTTTCGATCGGGCCTGGCCCGATGTGCCGGCTTATCTGCGTCGGGCGGGTTTGCCCGTCAGTTCGGGGGTGAAGGCCAGTTGCTGCGTCTACGATGCCCGCGTGATCTACGCCCCGCTCTGGCCCGAGATCTATGTGCAGGATGCCGAGCGGCCCCAATCCTGGGACGAGGCGGTGGAACTCGATGCCGCCCTGCGCACGGTGTATCGGGAAGAGGGATACGAGTTGCACGAGCTGCCGCGGGCGACCCCGGGTGAGCGCTTGGTTTGGGTGCAGCAACAGGTGGCCGCCTGGCGGCGGAAGGAGGTGGGATGGGCCGTCTGATCTACCTTACCGGTCCCGTGCGCAGCGGCAAAAGCGCGCGCGCGGTCGAGATTGGCTGCACCTGGGGCGAGGGTGTGGTCTTCGCCGCCACCTATCGCCGCGATCCGGCCGATGCCGAGATGGCCGCGCGGGTGCGCCGCCATCAGGCTGAACGCCCGGGATGGCGTACGGTGGAAAACGAGCGCGACCTGCCCGGCGCGCTGGCCCGGCTCGATCCGCCGCCCCGCGGTGTCGTGCTTGATTGCCTTACCCTCTGGCTGGCTGACCGCTTGGAGGCCGATGACAAAACCATCCTGGCCGAATGGGACGCTTTGCTGGCGGCTTTCCGCACCGCGCCCTGGCCGGTGGTGATCGTGGGCAATGAAATCGGTTGGGCTCCCGTGCCGGTCGAGCCTGAGTTGCGGCGCTTTCGCGATCTTGCCGGCTGGCTTGCCCAGCGCACGGCCGCCGCGGCGGATGAAGCCTGGCTGATGGTCGCGGGTTGCGCCGTGCCGCTGAAAACGGGAGGGGATACACTTTCATCATGAGCACGCCACCCAACTCCTGGACTTGTCCTTCCATTCCCGCGCTGGCCACGGCCCGCGTGACTGAGCTGCAGGCGATCATCGATCGGAAGACCAAGCCGGTTGGGTCGCTCGGGCGCGTGGAGGAACTGGCGCTGCGCCTTGGCCTCATGCAGGACACCCTCGCGCCCAGCCTGCGCGGGCAGGTGCTCGTCTTCGCCGGCGACCACGGCCTGACGGCCGAGGGCGTGAGTCTTTTCCCATCGGAGGTGACTCAACAGATGGTGAGCAACTTTTTGGCCGGCGGGGCGGGCATCAATGTCTTTGCCCGGCAGATGGGCCTCCCATTACAGGTGGTTGACGCCGGGGTTGCGGCCGAGCTGCCGCCCCACGCCGATTTGCTCGACCGCAAGGTGCGTCTCGGAACGCGCAATGCCCTGAACAAGCCCGCCATGACGCGCGCCGAGTGCGAGCAGGCGCTGGCCGCTGGAGCCGCCCTGGCCGGTGATTTGGCCGGCCGTGGTATCAATGCGCTGCTTTTGGGCGAAATGGGCATTGGCAACTCTTCGGCCGCGGCCCTGCTCATGAGCGCCTATCTTGACCGGCCGGCGGCGGATTGCACTGGACGGGGCACGGGGCACGACGATGCCGGTCTTACGCACAAGGCCCGGGTGCTCACCGCCGTGCGCGCGCGCCACGCCGGCTTGAGTGATCCCATCGACGTGCTGGCTGCGCTCGGCGGACTGGAGATCGCCATGATGGCCGGTGCCATGCTGGGGGCGGCCTCGCGCCGCATGGTTGTGGTCAATGATGGCTTCATCTGCACCAGCGCCTTGCTCGCCGCCTCGCGCATCCGTCCGGCGGTGCTGGATTACACGGTGTTTGCTCACTGCTCGGCCGAGCGGGCGCACGGCGAAATGGTGCGTGCCCTCGGGGGTGAACCCTTGCTCGATTTGGAGCTGCGCCTTGGCGAGGGCACGGGCGGCGTGCTGGCATGGCCCCTTCTGCAGGCGGCGGTCAACATGGTGGGTGAGATGGCGACCTTTGCCTCGGCCGGAGTGAGCGAAAGCGAGGGCGGCCCATGAGCGGGCTGCGCCGTGAGCTGGCGGCGTGGCGCGCGGCCTTGATGTTTTTTACCCGGTGGCCGGTGCGTTCCAACACGCCTTGGGATCCCCGCTCGCTGGAGCATGCCGTGGCATGGTTCCCGTTGGTGGGGGCGTTGGTTGGGATATTGGCCGCTCTCGTATGGTGGCTGGCCGTGGTCGTGCTGAATTTGCCGCCGCTGATCGGCAGTGGCCTCAGTCTGGCGGCGACGGTGCTCTTCACCGGGGCCTTCCACGAGGACGGTTGGTCGGACATGTGCGACGGCTTTGGCGGTGCCCATACCAAGGAGCGAACCCTGGAGATCATGAAAGACTCGCGGGTGGGAGCTTTTGGAGTGGTGGGGCTGGTGCTCATGCTGGGGCTCAAATGGATCGCGGTGGCTTCGCTGCCGTTGGACCGGGTCATGGTCGCGCTGGTGGTGATGCACATGGCGAGTCGGGGCGCATCCTGCCTGTTGATGCTTGGCCTGCGTTACGCGGCGGAGGAAGGAAAAGCCAAGCCGCTTGCGACCAATCCCGGCCGGGGCCGCCTGAGCTGGGCGATCTTTACGGGCTTCGCGCCACTGCTCCTGCTCCCGGGTGGACCGGTGGTGGCGCTGACCGTTTTTGCCGCAACCCTGTTCATGCGGGCCATCGTTAAAAAACGCCTCGATGGCTATACCGGCGACTGCCTGGGAGCGACCCAGCAGTTTGCCGAACTGGCCGGTTATCTGGCTCTGCTCGCCTGGATGTCATGAAGATCTGGGGATTGCGTCATGCGCGCGTCGCCGTGCCGCCGGGGGTATGTTATGGGCGTTCTGATTTTCCGATGACGGACGGATTTGACGATGAGATCATGCGGTTGCGGGCCGCCTTACCGAACGGACTGAAAGAAATCTGGAGCAGCCCGGCCGGTCGCTGCCTGCACACGGCCCACGCGCTGGCGGCGGGGTTGAGCCTGCGAACTGACGCCCGGTTGTTGGAACTCGACTTTGGTGAGTGGGAGGGCCGGACCTGGGACAGTTTTCATGATGCCCGTAGTGACCACTGGGCCGAGGATCCTTGGAACCGCCGGCCACCCGGCGGCGAAACAGGCGCGGAGCTGGCGGCACGGGTGGCGTCCTGCCGTGAGGAGATCCTGAGCTGCGCCGCGGGCGATGTGCTTATCGTCACTCACGCCGGTGTGCTCCGTGTCTGGCAGGGTCTGACCCAAGGCCTCACTGGCCCTGCCGTGATGGACCTCCCGGCCCCGCACGGGAAGTTCCTGCCGCTGGGAGGATGAATTGACTGAATGCGCATCGAGCCCGATCGAGCCTGGTCCACGATGGGCCCACGATCCTTGATACGGTGGCGTGGTTGCAAAAGCGGCGACCCTTCGTTGGTTGACCCTCCCATCGACCATGAGCACACCCGATCCCGCCAATCCGACTGAAGAAGAACACCGTGAAAAAATGGCGGAGGTGAAAGCGGAGATGAAAAGCCGCACGGCTGCCGCGCAGGATCGCCGGGGTATCCTGATCGTGAATACAGGCAACGGCAAAGGCAAAAGCACCGCCGGTTTCGGCACGGTGGCCCGCACGCTCGCCTACGGCCGCAAGGCGGTGGTGATTCAGTTTATCAAGGCGACGCCGGACAAGGCGGAAAAGGTGCTGCGCGGCGAAAACCTCGTTTGGCATGCGGTTGGGGGCGGTTTCACCTGGGACACGCAGGACCGGGCCGGCGACATCGCTCTCTGTGAGAAAGGTTGGGCGTTGGCCGAGGCCGCCTTCGCCGATCCCAGCGTAAGCCTTTTGATGCTCGATGAGCTGAATGTTGTCCTGAGCATGCACTACCTGGAGACCGACCGCGTGGTGAAGGCTTTGCAGGCGCGGCGACCAGAACTCCACGTGGTCGTTACCGGCCGTGATGCTCCGGCAGAGCTGAAGGAAGCCGCGGATTTGGTCTCGGAGGTTCAGGAGATCAAACACCCCTTCAACGCGGGGATCATGGCCCAGTCGGGGATCGAGTTCTAGGCTGCTCTTGCGAGCATGCGCTTGTCAGCCAAGCGGGCAGGTGGCTTGCTGGCCCCATCATGTTGCGCGCAGTCGTTCCGATTCTCTGCCTGTTGAGTGCGTCTGCCTGGGCGCTCCAAACCGGTGATTCCCGAGCAGACGTGCTGGCTGAGTTGGGTAAACCCAAGTCGACGATGGCGGCGGGAAATCGCGAGTTTCTGACCTATCCACAAGGGCGGGTGGAATTGACCGACGGCAAGGTGACGGCGTGGCGCGGCGGTTTTGCCAAGCCCGATGCAGTCAAGGAGGTGAAGTCCACTCAACCCAAGCCGTCGCCGAAACCGCCGCCCGGGGCCATGGTATCCAAGGGACATTGGTTCACCGATCTCGAGGCGGCGAAGCAGGAGGCCGCTCGAACCAACAAACGGATTCTTGCCCTCTTCACGGGCAGTGACTGGTGCCCGCCCTGCCAGCAGTTTGAGGCGCAGGTTGCCCACGACGATCAGTTCGTCGGAATCTTTGCGCCGTCCTTTGTGTTCTTTAAAAACGATTGGCTCCGGAATACCCCGCAACCGCCCGCCATCGCGGACGAAGTCAATCGCCTGCGGCGCACCTACGACATCAGTTACTACCCGACGTTGAAAATTCTCGGGGCCGATGGCGAGGAGTTGGACGAAGTTGCCTGGACCAAGGTGCGGGGCGGCACGTTGAAAGAAGCGATGATCGAGGCGATCGACGACTCCCGCAAAGCAACCGCAGGCGGAAAAAAGGCCCCCTCCAGCTGGTGGCCATTTTGACTAGCGGGGTGCCTCGTGGTTGCGGTTGTCGGGCATAAAGCCCGCCCCACAAAAAGGAGGGATTCGGTGGGTCGGGCTTTATGCCCGAGGATGCTCCTGTTTCTCCGGTCTCAATCGTTGAACGCCATCTTGGCGTTGTCTTTGAGGTGGTCGCTTATCTCGGCGGCAAACTCCTCGCCGAACTGCTCCCGTTTCTTTTCCCCCATGCCAAAGATGTCGTGCATTTCCGCCACCGACTCGGGATACTCCCGTGCCATTTGGCGCAGGGTGGCATCGCCGAAGATGACGTAGGCCGGCACGCCGCGTTCATCGGCGAGTTGTTTGCGCAGGGCGCGCAGCCGGGCAAATAGGATTTCGTCGCATTCGATGGCGCCTTTGCGCGGAATGCGGACCCTGGCCGCCTTGGGCACGGCCATGGGTTTGGTGAGTGTTATCGGCGAGCGCAAGCGCAGCACTTCACGGCCTGCTTCAGTCATTTCGACGGTGGGATACCGGCCTTCCGTTTGCTGTACGAAACCCAGTCGCATCAACTCGCGGAACACCCCCAGCCACTGCGGCCGCGAGAGTTCTTGGCCGATGCCGTAGGTGGACAGTCGATTGTGGCCCCAGCGGCGAATCTTGTCGGTGTCGGCTCCCGTGAGGATCTCGACCAGGTGGTTGACCCCGGCACCGAACCGAGACGCCTGGGCCACCCGGTAAATGCACGAGAGAAATTTCTGCGCCGGAATCGTGCCGTCATACGTATCACGTGGCTCGATACAGTTGTCGCATGACGCGCAGTTGGTCTCGGCATACCCTTCGCCGAAGTAAGCGAGCAACTCCGTGCGGCGGCAGCCGGCCGATTCCGCGTAGTGCAGCATCTGGCGCAACTGGCTGCGGGCGACGTTGCGCTCGTGCTCGTCGGTGATGTCGTCGATGAAGTGCGATTGTTTCGCGGCATCGCCGGCGCTGAACAACAGCAGGCAGTCCGCGGGCAAACCATCGCGCCCGGCCCGCCCGGTTTCTTGGTAATAACTCTCGATGTTTTTGGGGAGGTCGTGATGCACCACCCACCGCACGTTCGGTTTGTTGATGCCCATCCCGAATGCGATCGTCGCGCAGATGATGTTCACCTCGTCCCGCACAAAAAGCTCTTGGTTTTCCGAACGCACCTCGGCCGGCAAGCCGGCATGGTAGGGCAGGGCGTTGAAGCCGCGTTTGACCAAGGCCTCCGCCATCCGTTCGGCCGTTGCGCGCGTGGCGCAGTAGACGATGCCGCTTTCGTGCCGGCGCTGCTTGACGAACTCCGAGATCTGTTTGGCCGGGCCGTCCTTGGGCTGGACCTTGTAGGTCAGGTTGGGCCGGTTGAAAGAAGCCACAAACACGGCCGGGTCGCGGAGGCGCAGGTGTTTGATGATGTCGGCGCGGACCCGCTCGGTGGCGGTGGCGGTGAGGGCCATCATTGGCACCTCGGGCAATATGTCGCGCAACTGCGCAATCTGCCGAAACTCCGGCCGAAAGTCGTGGCCCCATTCGGAAACACAGTGCGCTTCATCGATGGCCAGGGCGGCGACGTTCCATCCGGTCAGGTTCTGTTGCCACTCAGGCAGCATCAACCGCTCGGGCGCGACGTAGAGCAGGCGAAACTCTCCCCGGTGCAGCCCGGCCATGCGGGATCGGGCCTCTGCTGAGGAAAGGGAGGAGTTTAAATATGTCGCCGCCACGCCCGCGGCCTGGAGCTGGTCGACTTGATCCTTCATCAGTGCGATCAGCGGCGAGACCACCACGGTCAGGCCGCGATCGGCGCGCACCAGCGCAGGCAGTTGAAAACAAAGTGATTTGCCGCCGCCCGTGGGCAGCAAGGCAAACGTGTCCTGCCCCGCCAGATGTGCCTCCATGATCTCGCGTTGAAGGGGGCGGAATTGGTCGTAACCGAAAGTCAGGCGGAGTGTATCGAGCAGTTCAGGCAAGGAACATTCAGACCAGCACAATTGGGACGACTCACGCAACCCGCGACATCGGCTTCGCTTTGGGATTTTGGATTTTTGTCACCATTATGGTGACAAAATAGTTTATCGGGTAGGCCGGAAAGCTGCAGCTAAGTCATGGGCGGCTATTTCAGGCCGAGAAATGCGGCGAGTTCAGCGATGGCTGGCGCGGAGCGATGACCGCGTTTCACTTGGCGGCCAACGACACAGAGTTTGCCCGTCCTGCGGTCGGCTTTCAGGTCCACGTGGCCCACGAAACGATCGCCGGCCAGTATGGGCAGCGCATAATAGCCGCGACGGCGCTTGGCGGCGGGCGTGTAGACCTCCCAAGTGTATTCAAACTTCCACAATCGCTGCAGGATCGTCCGATCCAGAATCAATGGGTCCAACGGAGCCAGCAACCGCGGTGACTCGGGCAAGTTCATCTCACCGCCCTGAGCCTTTTCGAGCAGCGGGAGATCCTGTTTGAGGCAATAGAGGAGCGGGCCGTCATCAGGCAGAACGATGGGCTGCACGCGATCCGCAACGAGCGGGAGTTCGTCGCGTTTGAGTGAAACCAGGCGGTGTTGCCGTAACTTGAGTTCGGTTTGCCAGCGAGCGGTGGCGCGAGCGGAGGGTCGACGAGCTTCCAGCACCTTGGAGGGAAGGATATGTTCCGGCAGATCGTAGACCCGTCGACCGTTGATTCGGCGGGCGATCAGCAATCGCCCGTGGGCGAAGAGTTTGTCCATCACCACCTTGGTTGTCCGGGCCGTGGTCCACCCGTTGTGGGCACGGGTGTGGTGGTCGATGTCGTCCGAAGCCAGTGCTCCGCGCTCGCTGATTTCCCGCAATATGCGGGTGGCAAGACGTCGTTCGCCCGGTGTCAGTTTTCCGCCCCAGTTGCCGGTCATCCGCGAGCGGTGCAGCATCAGGGGACGCAGATGAGGCCACGTTTCGACTGGAAATGCGGCCAGGACAACACGACTGGGATGAAAGTGCTCGAACGCGGTGCGTTCCTCCGGTGCGTGAACGGGCAGTGCTCTCGGGGTGTCGTCCGAAACGCCATGAAGGTGGCCATGCAGGTCGCCCAGCTTATAACCGTGCACCCGATTGCGGGCAATGTGCTCCTGCATTCGTCCGCATACGTTGATGGGGTCAATCTGGATAAATCCGTGATGGGCCATTGCGGCGCCCAAATCGGCGAAAGGTTCGGCCAGTCCGGTTGCGCAAACGGCGAAACGGCGCGCAGTGGCAGCATCGATTTTTAACGGGACGGGCACGGGTCGATGCGTTGGCTTGTCACTCAAGTAACGGCTTTTTGCCAGGCGCCGAAGTATTCTAGATCGGTCTCGGGGCCGAGGTTTTCGGCAAATTGAGTCGCTTGGATATCCAGGCGTCGCATGGTCTCACGGACGAAGGTGGCGAAGGACGCGCTGTCCCAGACATGGGCATGTTCCCGCCGCTCGCGGACCCGTTTGATCTGTGCCGGCAGGTGAATGGGATCGGCCTCCAAAACATGGGTGGCCGCACCCCGAAAGAAGTCCATGTAGTGTTCGTCGTCGTTTTCAGTGACGTTGTTTTCGTAGTCGGACCAAAGGTGTTCGAATGTAGTCAGGGGCCGCGTCTTGTCGTAGGTGTAGTCCTTGTCCGGAGCGGAAAGCACCACGACACCGCCCGGAGCAGCGATCCGGAAGATTTCCCCCAGCAGTTTGATGGGATTGGCGACGTGTTCGATCACGTGATTGCAGATCACGAAGGCGAACGCGCCGTCGCCAAACTGAGCCAGCCCGTCATGGTCAATGTCGCCGAGGTGATCGACTTGGACGAAGGCATCAGCCGGAATTTCGGGGAACAGTTCGGCCGCCCGCGTGGCGTCGATTGCGTCAAAATACTCGACCGTGGCGGTGGGTGGCAGCACGGCGGGCTCATGAAACGCCCCGATCTCCAGGCCTTGACCGGCAAGGACGGCATACACTTTGTCGCGATGCGGGCGGTTTTCCATGCCTCCATAAAACCTGCTCGGTGCGGTTCCGCACGGCTAAAGCGCCGCGCTCTGGAAATGAGACTGGATCGATGTGTGGGAAAGGTGCAGGTTTGGGCTCATGACAAAGCTGCGGCGCATCCGACTGTTTCTCTTCGTTTTGGCAGGCGGGTTGGCGGCGACGGCGGCGGAGGAAGGACCGCTGCACCCCCAACTGGAAGCGTTCCGGCCGTTGCTCGGGCAAACCTGGGTGGGCCAGTTTCCCAACCTGCCCGATGGCACGCCCGTCGAAGATGTGGTCCGTTATGAACGCGCCCTCAACGGCATGGCCGTGCGCTCATTGCATTCACTCAACAACGGCATGTATGGCGGGGAGACATTGTTCCGCTGGGACGATGCGGCGGGCAAACTCGTGTTTCACTATTTCACCACCCAGGGTTTCGTGACCAAGGGCGAGATCCGGCAGAATTCCGATGGCTCCTTCACCAGCATCGAGGTGGTTGAGGATCCGACGAAGGCCGATGGTGTCACGCGCGTTGAAGCCGAGTTCCACATCGAGCCTGACCGCCTGGTGGTGCGGTCCACCTATTTTCGCGGCGAGGACAGCTCCCCCGGCCATGCGGCGGAGTATGCCCCCACCCCGGACCGGGAAGTGGTGTTTCGCTAAAATCGTTTTACTCCGCCGGATCGAGGTAGATGCCCTTATAGGGGTGGATGTCGATCAGGTTGCCATACCAGCCCTTCACCTCGGGCCGCACGAGCGCGGAGTTCACGTAGAAGTAGATCGGCGCGATGGGGGACTCATCGATAAGGATTTGTTCGGCCTGGCGGTAGAGCTCAAAACGTTCGGCCTCGTCGACGGCGAAGCGGGCGGCTTCGAACAGGCGATCGTATTCCGGATTCGACCAACCGGTCTGGTTGTTGCCGCCATCGGTGATCATGAGCTTGAGGAATGAGGAGGTCTCCACGTAGTCGCCAATCCACGCCATGCGCGCGATGGTGTAGTTGCCCTCGCGCATCGAGTCGGACTGCACGCGCGCCTCTTGGTTGTAGAGGCCGATGTTGATACCCAGTTCCTGCGCCCACATCTGTTGAATCGCTTCCGCAATGCGACGGTGGCCTTCACTGGTGTTGAAGAGAATTTCCATTTCCGGGAATCCCTCGCCGCCGGGGAATCCCGCTTCGGCCAGCAGGCGACGGGCGTCGTCGGCATTGCCCTCCAGCATGTCGCCGGGTTCGTAGCCCGGGATCCAGGGAGGGGTGAGATTGCGGGCGGGCAGCTGGCCGCCCCGGGTGACTTTGGCGACAAGCTGTTCGCGATCGATGGCCAGCGAAAGGGCGCGGCGCACCCGCACGTCGTCGAGCGGCGGTTTGCGGGTATTAAATCGGTAAAAGTAAGTCGCCAGCAGGGTGTTTTGCTTCAGAAACTGCGAAAGCTCCGGGTCTTCCTGATAGACCGGAATCTTGTCGATCGGCAGGCCGGTGGTGATGTGCAGTTGGCCGGACCGGAACGCGGCCTCCTCACGGGAAACGCTTTCGATGGGGTAGAAGCGAACGGCATTCAAACGCACCGTGTCGGCGTCCCAGTAGTGGGGTGACTTTTCCACGGTGATGTATTGATTGGGCACCCACTCGGTCAGCTGGAATGCGCCATTGCCGACAAGGTTGCCCGGTCGAGTCCAGCGGGTGCCGCGTTGGTCCATTTCGCCGTGAGCTTCGATCGTTGCCTGGTGCACGGGAAACCACGAGCTGTGGGCCAGCAGGGCGGGGAAGTATGGCACGGGGTAGGCGAGGCGAAGACGCAGGGTGTGGTCATCGACAACCTCCACCCCCACGGTCGAGAAGTCATCGGTTTCGCCCGCGGTGAACTCCTCGGCGCCATCCAGAGTGAACAGCATGTAGGCGTATTCGGAGGCGAGGTTGGGCGACAGCATCCGCTGGTAGGCATAGGCGAAGTCTTGGGCGGTGAGCGGGTCGCCGTTGGACCACTTGGCTTCGGGCCGGAGATAAAATGTCCAGGTCATCGCGTCGTCTGATGACTCCCAATGCGTGGCCACCCCGGGCATCGGCGACACGTCCCGGGGATCATAGGCCGTGAGGCCCTCAAACAACGCCATCACGATGTTAAAGTCCTGTAGGCTGTTGATGATATGGGGATCGAGGTCGGAGGGCTCCGAGAGATTTCCGATATGAAGGGTCTGGGTGCGGTTGCCGCTTTCGACGTTGGACTCGCGGGGGCCGCAGCCCGTCAGCAGGCCCATTCCGGGGATCGTAAGCAGCAAAGGAAGCAAAGAGCGGATACGCATGAGCAAACTGAGAGTGAAAGCCCAAGGCGGTGCAAATCCTTCGGTCGAATTGGCGGGACCAGTGGGCCCGCCCGGCTGCGCCTGATTAATTGGTTATTCGGCCTGCTCGATCTGCGCATCGAGAGTATCGAGGCGGTTCTGCAGATCGGTCATCTTCTCCGCGAGTTCCGCTTCGACCTGCTTGCGTTCAGTCGAGGTGATGATGCTGCCGGTGGTGGCGTCTTTCACGACGTTGGCCGGCAGGGTGAGCAGTCGAGTGAGGATGCCATCGGTGTCCTTCGAGGCGACGTAGAGCGTACCAAACTCCTGAGCCAGCAGCATGGTGTCACGGGCGACGGACTGTGATTCGAGCAGTTGGTCATTGAGGGTCTGATTACGGGCCAATTCGCGGGTGAGCACGATGGAGAGCTGATCGGAGATTTCGTCCGAGATGCGCTGCAGGGTCTCGCGGGAGGCGGTGGTGTCCGCGCCGAGCTCGTCGAGCAGGGGTTGGATGCGAGCGGTCAACTGATCCGAGACCCGATCGATTTGAGCCGTCTCGCGGCGAGCCGCTTCCTCGGGCGACTGGGGGATGTCGTCGAACGGCTGAATCTTGGCGGCCAAGGCGGTGGCGATGGTATCGATGCGTTCGGCGTTCGCGGCTGCCAGCTCTTCTTCGTTGAAGAACAAGTCGGAACGGCGTTCCTCGATTGCCGAGGACAGCATGCGGTTGAGATCGTTGATCTGCGTCCGGGTTGCTTCGGCGGCGGCTTGGAGTTGTTGGTTGGTTTCTTCCCGCAGGGTGGCGAGCTCGGCGGATTGAGCCGCGGACATGTCCGCGACGGTTTTGGTGTGCAGCCAATAGGCAAGGCCACCAATCACGACCAAGGTGATGACCACGGCCGGGAGTTGATCCTTCAGTTTGTCCCACATGCGTTCGAGTGTGGCGGGGTTGAGCGGCCAATGCAATCTCTGCCCGGAGGGCGGGGTTTGCGTTTGAGTTCACGGGTTGAACCCCCGATAGATGCGGCCGCATGAGCCTAAATCGCGGCGAACAACAGATTTGTGATTACGTGGAGACTCACCCCGAGGAGCTGCGTTTTTGGCAGGACAAGGTCAAATCCATCGCCCGTGAGGAGCGGGATCGTCACCGTGCAGCGGCGGAATTGGCTGATCAATTGTCCGCCTACGTGGCCGAACGGGCCGACGTTGTTCCCATGATTGCCGACCTGCGCCTGGGCGAAAGGGGTTCGGCGGTCAGCATGCGCAACTTGGCGGAGTATTGGTTGCGGTTGTGGGCGCCCCCGCCGCCGAAGCGGAAAACAACTGAGACATTTGGGTAACGAAGGCGCGACACCCTCGGATTTTTGACCAGAAATCCGGAATCGCCCGTTTACAAGCTCCCGCAAGTTGTTCACACGTTATTCCCAAGCAATGGGAAAACCTAGCGGAGCGAAAGCTCGTCAAAAATCTCGCGAGGAATCAACGAAGGCTGTGACCAAGACCTTCGTCTTGGACACCAACGTCCTCCTCCACGATCCGCACTCGATTTTCAAGTTCCAGGAACACCATCTCGCTATCCCGGTTGAGGTGCTGGAGGAGCTCGATGCGATAAAGTCCGAGCAGTCGACCGAGCGAGGTCGCAACGCCCGACGGGTGCACCGCATTCTGCAGGAGCTGTTGCCTGATTCGCATTCGCTGCTGGAAGGCGTGCGCCTCAATACGGGGGGGACGCTGTCAGTCATCATCAACCGCTACTTTGAGGAAAACGACATGTCCTCGGACGCGATGAAGCGCTTTCACGCGGTGCTTGCCGATCCGCATAAAAAGGACAATCGCATCATTGCGTGCGCTTTGTTTGTGCAGGAGCAAAGCGAGCCGCCGACCATTCTGGTCACCAAGGATGTCAACGTGCAGCTCAAGGCCCGGGCCGTGGGGCTCGAATCGGAGGACTACCTTAATGACAAGGTGCCGGAGCAGACCGACGAAGAGGACGGCTACCGCGAAGTGCCGGTCTCCATTTATGAACTACAGCGCTTTTGCTCGGAGGGGCGTCTGGAGATTGGCGAAGTCATGGAGGGGCAGCCCGAGCTGGTGCTGAATGAATACGTGCTCCTGCGTTCCGATGAGGACAAGACCATGCCGGCGCGCTACATGGGGGACGGGGAGGTGCGTCGCCTGCGGATTCCCGAGTTCGTCAAGGCTCCGGCCGGCATCCCCATTCGCGCCCGCAATCTGGAGCAGCAGTTCTTCATGGACGCGTTGCTCGATGACTCGATTTCCCTGATCACCTGCTTCGGCAAAGCCGGCACGGGCAAGACCCTCATCAGCACGGTGTGCGCCATCACCCAGACGTTGGATGAGCACGGTCGCTACGATGGCGTATCCATTTCCCGCCCGGTGATAGCGCTCGGCAAGGACATCGGATTCCTGCCCGGCACCCTCGAGGAGAAAATGAAGCCCTGGTTGCAGCCGTATTACGATGCGCTGGAGGTGTTGATGCCCTCGAAGCCGCCGAAGGACCCGCAGTTTGCCGCCAAGAAGGTGGCCAAGAAAAAGGTGCGGAAATCCAACGAACCTCCGCTGGGCGACGGCATGGCGCCGACCGCCCCGCTCAAGCCTTACGAGCGCCTCATCGCCAGTGGGGTTGTGGAAATCGAGGCGCTTTGCTTTATTCGTGGTCGCTCCATCGCCCGGCGCTTTTTCATTTTGGATGAGGCGCAGCAGTTGACGCCGCACGAAGTGAAGACGGTGATCACGCGGATCTCGGAAGGCTCCAAGATCGTGTTGATTGGCGACCCGGCCCAGATCGACAATCCCTACGTCGATTCCCGCAGCAACGGCCTCGTCTATTGCCACAACCGCATGAAAGGCCACGCGCTCTCGGCCCACGTGAAGTTGAGCAAGGGCGAGCGTTCCAAACTCGCCGAGCTCGCGGCAGATTTGCTGTAGCCGCATACTAGATTTGCTTCCATTGCCGACTCGCGTTTGCCGTCGGCAATTTTTTTGCTCCGTCCACCCCATGAAAACGTTTCGCTTTCTCTTCGGGTGCGTGTGGCCGGTCGTGGTCTGCGGTTGCCTCACCGCGAAACCGCCCAACGTGCTTTTCCTGTCGGTCGACGATTTGCGTCCGGAGTTGGCCGTCTACGGTGCCACGCACATGCATACGCCCAACATGGACCGACTGGCCAACGCCGGCACATTGTTTGAACGAGCCTATGCGATGGTTGCGACGTGTGGCGCATCGCGGGCGAGCATGCTGTCGGGAGTGCGGCCTTCGCCGTCACGATTTGTGACGTTCTTGGCGAGTGCGGAAAAGGAAGTGCCGGGTGTCGCCACGCTGAACACGCATTTCAAGGCTCACGGTTACCGCACGATCTCCCTGGGTAAGATTTTTCATCATGCTGAGGACAGCGCCGCCGGCTGGAGCGAAGAGCCGTGGCGGCCGATGCTCAGCACGTCCAAGACCTACCACCAACCCGAGAGCCTGGAGATCATGGCCCAAGCGGAGGACGTGCCGAAACAGCTGCATGGCCCGGCCTACGAGGCCGCCGATCAGCCGGATGAAAAGTATCCGGATGGCGAGGTCGCCGCAAAGGCGGTGACCGCTTTGCGGGAACTGGCCCAACAGGACCGACCCTGGTTTCTCGGCGTGGGGTTTTTCAAACCCCACCTTCCCTTTGTCTGCCCGCAAAAGTATTGGAACCTCTACCCCCGGGAATCGATCAGGTTGCCCGACAATAACTTCGCGCCGAAAAACGCGCCGGCAGCTTCGATTCACACCAACGCCGAGTTACGGCAATACGGCGGCGAAATCCCCCGGCAGGGACCGGTTTCCGAGGAGACGGCCATCAATCTGATCCATGGTTACTACGCCTGCGTCAGCTTCATCGATGCCCAGATTGGCAAGGTTCTTGACGCGCTGGAATCGACCGGCCAGGCCGGCAATACCATCATTGTTCTTTGGGGAGACCACGGTTGGAATCTGCTCGAGCATACCTTGTGGCAGAAGCACACATGCTACGAAACCTCGATGCGGATTCCGCTCGTAATCGTCAGTCCCGAGCACGAGGCGGGACGTCGGTCCGATGCGTTGGTGGAGTCCATTGATCTCTATCCCACTTTGAGTGAACTGGCGGGTCTGCCGCTGCCGGATCATCTGCAGGGCGACAGCCTGGTGCCGGTGCTAAATGGTGAGGCCCCGCCGGGTGAGCCCTACGCCGTCAGTCGTATGCGTTTGGGTGATACAATTCGCACCGATGCCCACCGCTACGCGTTTTACCGCACCCGCAATGGCGAGGATGCGGGGCACATGCTCTACGACCACCGGGTCGATCCGGACGAAAACCATTCCCTTGCCGTTTACCCGGAATACGCCGAGACCGTAGCCGTCCTACGGGACAAGCTGGAAGCAACCATCGCCGAGGCTGAGCAAGCCAAGGTCGCGGCGGAGTCGCCCTGATCAACCGGGAGGGGAGAACCCATTCGGACCGCGCTCGGCTGCGGATATGAATGCGGCGGAAGCGGTGAAGTTGCCGTGGCGAAAGGGCAAGCTCCACGGCGATGAAAGTGGATTACAGAAGCAAGCGAAGATGCCTTTGAATCAGGTTGGGTTTCACACGAGCGAGCAGAGGGAAGCAGAGATTTCTGTTTTGGTTTTTATCCCATTTTCCCACCTCAGTGACATCTGGGTGAAAAAGCTCCAGATTGGTTTTGTTCTCTCTGTTTCCTTTTGTGAGGCAAAATGCGGTGGAGTGGCGCGCATCTGCCGGTTTACTCCCGATCCCACTTAAGTTCCCACGGGTCGTTGGTGCGCTTCTGGAAGTCGCGCAGCTTGGCCTTCATTTTGGCCAGGGCTTCAGTGTAGGCGGGATCCTCCGCCAGATTGGTCGACTCCCACGGATCCTTGCTCAGATCGAAGAGCTCGAATTCCGGTCGATGGATAAACTCCTCGGTCGTGCGCACGCCCATATCACCGTCGTTGTTGAGCGCATATTGCCAGGTGGCGGCGTGCCATAGGTCCAGGGCGTGCGGGTAGGGCAGCTCGTGGGCAATGTTCCAAATCAGCTTCAGGTCACGCGTGATCACGGCGCGCATGGGGTAATACATCGTGACTTCGTGGAACGTGTGGGAGGCATAGACTTCGTCGCGTTGGTGATCGCCGGTGGGGTCTTCCAGGACCGCGCGGAATGACGTGCCGTGAAAATCCGCTGCTTCCACGTTGTCCCACTTTTGCCGGTTCGCTTCAAAATCTTCGGCAATCCTGGCCCGCGCCTCATCGAGCACACCGGCGTAGTCCAACAGGGTGGGCGTGATGTCCACCCAGCTGATCATGGCATCGGTTTCCGTCCCGGCCTGTCCGCTGCCGGGTAGCTTGACGATGAGGGGCAGGCGCAACGCGCCTTGGTAAAGATTCGTTTTCGCGCCCGGGAAGGCGATGCCGTTGTCGGTGAGGTAGAGCACCAGCGTATTGTCCCAGGCATCGTTCTCTTCCAGAATCTCGCGGAGGCGGGCGACGCCCTGGTCGACGCGGGCGACGGCTTGATAGTATTGGGCAAGCTCCTGCCGCGAGGCGGGGGAGTCCGGCAGGTAAGGCGGCACGATCACATCCTCGGGGGCAATGGTGATGGGTTCGACTCCGGGGTAACCCTCCCGTTTGTTGTGAAAGTCATTGGGGCGATGCGGCAGGTCCTCGCGATAGGTGCCGCTGCGATGCGGCGCGATGGTTGCGTAGTAGAGGAAGGACGGCTGGTCGCGGTTTTCGGCAATGAACGTGCGAGCCTGCTCGGCCATGTCGACGGGGTTGAGTACGTCGGACGGAATGGCCGTCTCGTAGTGATACACCGATTCCGGAGCGACGTGGTATTTGCCCACGCGGCCGGTTGCGTATTCGCCGAGTTGTGACAACAGCACGGGCAGGGTTTCGACCCCCTCAAAGGCCCGGAAGTGATGGTAGTGATGGCTGAGTCCGAACAGGCCGTTGGCGTGGTTGTGCAGGCCGCTCTGCAAAGTCGATCGACTGGGAGTGCACGATGCAGCCGTGGTGTAGGCCTGGTGGAACAACACGCCCTCGGTCGCCAGCCGGTCGAGGGCGGGGGTGTGGATGGCGGTGTTGCCGTAGGCTCCGAGGTCATCCGTGCCGTGATCATCCGAAATGATCAGCACGATGTTGGGCGGGTTGGCCGCCAGGAGGGCTGCGGATGCAGCCAGAATGAGAGAGGCGAGGAAACGCATGCAGTCAGTTGGATGGAGAGTTCACTTGGTAAACCTCGACGAGCGCGTTGCCGGTCTGGGTTTCGTCGGCCCCGCGGACCACCACGGTGTAGGATCCGGGGGACACGCGCGCAATGAAGGCGGCATCGGCGCTGCCGTCGGGCAACGCAAACGCGCCGACCCGGTCGGCGGTGATCTTGACCAGTCGTCCTTCGACGGGGTAACCCTGCCAGTTGTTATTGGAAGCGACTGGGCCGTTGGCATCAAAAAGCGTGGCCACCGGGTCTCCCAAAACTCCGGTGACGCCGAATGGCTCCAAACCGGGTCCGACGGCGCGAATCAAGAGCGTGGCTGGTTCGTCACCCGAAACGACAATGCCAGGAATCAGCGCCTGGTCACCGGCGCCGACATGGGCGCGACACGAGAGATTGGTCATGCGCCGCACCCCGGTTGCACCGGCCCCTCCATCGTAAACTTCAACCAGGGCAACCCCGGGATTGCCGCTGACGTTGCTGGTCTGAGCGGAATAGAGGCCGGGGCTGAGTGTCGCCAGCAGGGCGGCGTCGGTGCTGCCGTCCTTTTGGGCGAACGCGCCGACCCGGCCAACGGCCGCGGCCAGCTGGACTTGGTCCGGGTAGTCTCCCCAATTGTCATTGGTCGCAATCGGCGTGGGTGGATTGGTGGCGTTGTTGTAAAGGGTGAGCGACGGATCATCGGCCGTGCCGACCACGCCAAAATCGGCCAGCGTCGGACCTGAGGCGCGGATGAGCATCTCGGCCGATTCGTTGCCGGTGACCACAAACCCCGGAAACACCGCGGCGGAACCTTCACCGATCTCGGTGCGGGCGGAGAGGTTGATCATGGCGGGAGCCCCTTCGCGGGAGGCATCCATGAACGCGGCGATGAGGCGCACGTAGGCGGCCTGGTAATAGATCGCGTTTTCGGTGACAGACCAGGAATTCTGCGGCCAGGAGGTGTTCCAGTCCTTGTAGGACTTCATGGCGGGTTGGCCCATGGGCGGCGTGATGTCGGGGCCGGTGTAGGCGGCGTCGGGCGAGTAGGTGGGATTGGGGCCGCCGGTCAGGTAGCCGGGCGGTGGTCCATGAGGTGAGTCGATCACACTGTCCCAGTCGCTGCCGTCAGTGAACCAGTTGTGGTAAAACGAAGTCACCGATCGCTCTGCCCCGAAGTCGCCCATGTTGCTGAGGAAGACCAATTCCATCGGGTTTTTGCCATGGAGATAGTGCAGGTAACCGGCGGCGGCGGAGCGCCAGGCGGCGGCATTGGCGGGGTCGAGATTGTAGTCGACGACGGTCTGGAACATGTTGCCGAGTTTGGACTTCGACGAGTTGCTGCCCCAGGTGTAGTTGTTGGTGCTCAGATGCGCACGATAAGGGTCGGCGGCGCCGGTATGGGCCGGCAGGTTGTCTGCGCCGTTGCTCATTGGGCCAAGGTAACCGGCGCGGATGTCGGCTTTGACGGACTCGGTGCCGTTGTCGGCGCGCAGGTAATACAAGATCCCATCCTGGACGCCGTTCTCAAATACGTAGGCAAAACTCCAGGCGAAGAGGTGGGCTTTGCGATAGTTCGCATCGAAGTAGTCGCGGTAGGTGTCCTCGCCGGTCAGAACTAGCAACTTGGCCGCGGCGCGCGCGCGACTTACGGCAAGATCGTCTTCGTCGCTGTAGCCGCCATTCTGTTTGCCATCGGGCGCGGCACTGCCGAAGCCGGTATTGTCGAAGACCACGTTGGGATTGGCTTCGGTCCAGTCCCAGGCTGCCACTGCCGCATCGTGCAGTGTTTTGGCGTAGTTGGTCATGGCGGGGTCACCCAGTGAACCAAACACGATGGAAGCATGGGCGAAAATGTCGGCTCCGGTGAGCGTGCTGCGGGCGCTGGCGGCGCCGTAGAAGCGATCATTGGTATCCTGGCTGGGCGGGCTCGTGGCTTGGAATTGAGTGACCGCCACCTTGCTCAGGACCGATCCATCCGGCTCCTGCATGCGTAGCAGCCAATCTATCTCGAATTTGATTTCGTCGAGGATGTCGGGGATGCCGTTGCCGGATTCCGGAATGTTATGGTTGTCACCCCAGACCGTTGGATGGTCTTCGTAAGCGAGGAGCAGATCCTGCAAGGTGCCGCGGGTGAAGTTGGTGTATTTATTGAAGTCACCCGCATCGAACCATCCGCCGCGCAGGTCGCGCTCGGTGGAGGCGTCGTTCTGAGCCGTGACCAGCCGGGCTTTCGGATCTTGATTGTCGCCGACAAATGCCGGTCCGTCCGCCCATTGCGGAGGAACATAAGGCGGAGCCTTGGCAAAGGCGTTGCGCTGGTAAAAAAACGTGCGCATCGCCTGCACCGCGACCTCCGCGTAGACATCGTCGTTGATGCGGAATCGATCGCTGGAGGTGCCGGTGGTCGGGTCATAAATGTAGTATTCACCGGGAGTGCGGACGGCGGAAAAATCGAACCACCACGCGCGATCGCCGGAGGCGTCATGTGTCGCGCCGCTCGACCAGAGACTGGGCGCGTCCGAAAACACGGTCTCGTTGTTTTCGGTTCGCCGGACCTCGAGCGTGCCGCCCGGGGTATAGCTTTCCGCGGCATCGAAACCGATTTGCGGATCAGCAATTACGGCGATTTTGGTCATTGCGGGCGCATAGCCAAATTGGTCCACGCGAATCGGATTCAAGTTGGCGGCCGCGGTCGAAGTTCCGATCAGGCAGGCGATGCCAACAACGATCAGGCATTGACGGGCTGAGCGGGTCAGGGAAGGGGGCAGGTTCATGGGGATGATCACGCGACAAGCGCGACATCCGCCACTCTATGGGTGCCGAAGATGGGGAAGAGAATCCCGACGCTGAACGTTACTTTTGGGAGGGCAAACTTACCGCCTTGCGAGAGCGTTCCCGTCCCGGTTGTTACTCCGCGCTTTCGCGAGTTTGCCGAGCCAGCTCCTTGATCTCGGCGTCGATGCCCTGGCGGATCTTCTTGGCCATGCGGTCGATGAACAACACGCCGTTAAGGTGGTCGACCTCGTGTTGAATGCAGCGGCCAAACAAACCGTTGCACAACAGGATATGCGTTGCTCCTTCGAGATCCTGGTAAGTCACCCGGATTTGGTCCGGTCGCACCACGTCGCCCGTGATACTCGGAAACGACAGGCAACCTTCTTCGTAAACCGTATCTTCGCTGGCCAGAAACTCGATCTTCGGATTCGCAAGCACCATGGGCATGATGAGGTCCAGCGGCGTCGGTGCGCCGTCGAGGTTCCAGTCAAACTCCCGGGAGGTCTGCGACACATCGACCACGCAAAACTGCAGGGCCCGCCCGATCTGCTGCGCCGCCAATCCTATCCCGGCCGCCTCATGCATCGTCTCGATCATGTCTTGAGCCAATTGGCTCAACTCCGGGCCAAATTCCGTCACCGGCGCGCCTTTGGTACGCAGGACCGGGTCGTTGTAGTGAACTATGGGAAGAACCATGGGTCGAACGGGAAAGGTGAGTTTGCGTCCCCTTCGTCGCAACTCGATAGTCACTCCGTCATGAGTTCCTCATCTCTGCTTCGATCTGCCTGGCTCCGCGCTGCGGTGCTCACGGCGGGCGGAGTCGGATTGGCGCTGGCGGCGTGGATGCTCCCGGTCAATTTTGGGGCGTTGCCCCCGGCGCTGGTCCAGGAAGCCGGCGAGAACGGGGACGGAGTGGTCGCGGTGGGGGAGGAAATGTTGGTGCGGGAAAAACTGGGCCCCGCCCAACTGGTCGTGCAGGCGGCCGAGGTGGTCGGGGTGGACGCGGCGGATGACCTCAAGGCGGCGCTGGAACGCGCGGCTTTGGCGCAACCCGAGCTCGTGCCGTGGGGCGGTTGGGATCCATTTCTCGAGCCATTGGTCGCAACGGCGGGTGAAGAGCTGGCGGACGAATCCACGCCGGTGCTGAAGTTTTTTGTCACGACCCGTGCCCGGGAAGCTTTGGCGGGATTCTTGAACAACTCCCGTTCGGGCGCCGTGCGCTCCATCCTGCGATTGCGCGAAATCGATCGCTCCGTGCAGCTCGTTCCCGCCGGCCGTCCGGGTGGCCAGGTCACCGACGCGACGCTGCTGCTGGCTGCATTGCTTTATCAGGGGGAGCACTTCTCGCTCGACCTCAGCCAGGAAGTTCGGGCGCGGACCAGTCAGGCGTTGGCGAACAACGACCTGGGCCCCATCGAACCATTTTTGCTGGATCTTTTGTCGCTTGGGAAGCGGCTCGATTGGATCCAGTTGACGGAGTTCACCCAATTGGCGGAGAGCGTGGAGACCGTGGCTGAATTTGCCTACCTCAGCCGGGTGGCCGCGGAGGACCTGGCAGTGATCTACGCGGCGGCCCTGGTAGCGGATTCGGCGGAGAGTGTAGCCGGCTATCTGATACGCTACGGCCGGTCCGGCTTGGCGGATCTCAAGTTTGCTTTGGCGGCCGGTCAGGATGCGGTGCAACTGCTGTTGGTTCGCCAGGTGCCGATCAATCGCGAGGGAGGACCCACGATCCGGGCGGTTGCCACCCTCGCATTGCTGCATCCGGGGGTGCTGCTGGTCTTCAAGTATCTGGGCATTCTCCTGGGGGCGTTTCTGACGTATCGGGGGATCGACGCCTTCTTTGCCGCCTCCATCCGGGAAGGGGTGCTGCCTCGATTTTCCAGCGGCGTGCTGGCGACGCTCAGCGCCGCCCTTATTGTCATCGCGACCGAACCTTTTCTGCTGCAGGCCGCCCCCGTATCGGAATTCAAAATCTCCTTTGCCGTGCCGGTTCTGGCCAACGTAGCCGATGGCGCCTCAGTGCAACCCACTTCCCCGACCACTTCCATGGACTCCTCCACGATCCTCACCATTGGTTTCTTCCTGGCGATCCAAGTCGCCATGTATCTCGTCTGCCTGCTTAAAATTCGAGAGATCCGGCGACGCGAAGTCGCCCCGCTCGTAAAACTCAAGCTGATGGAAAATGAGGAGAACCTGTTTGACGGCGGCCTCTACATCGGGATCGGCGGCACCGCCCTGGCCCTGGTGTTTCAGGTACTGGGTTTGATCGAACCGAATCTGCTCGCGGCCTACTCCTCCAATCTCTTCGGCATAACTTGCGTCGCCTTGGTAAAGATTCGCCAAGTGCGGCCCTACAAGTGCCAGCTGATCCTCGAAAGCGAGAAGCAGCTCACGCGCGCCGACATCAAATCGATGTGATCCCGCCCGCCCTGTTGTCATGAACCGCACGTTGCTGCTGATCCTTTGCGACTTCCTGCTGCTCACCCTGCTGGCGCTCACGCGGTGGGAGACCGCGGAGCCGGAGCGTCCGAGTGCAACCTCGGTTGCGGCCGCCGAGAGTGCTGACGAAGCCGTTTCGGTGGCGGACGATGTCGTGGAGTTGATGCGGCTGACCTTTGAGGAGCAACAGGCTGCCCAAGCCGACGCCCGAGCGGCCCTCGAAGCGGAGATTGCGGAGCGCGAACGGGTGTTGGTGGCCGCTCAAGAAACATCAGCCCGGGAACTTGCGGAACGCGACGCGCGGTTGGAGGCCTTGGATGACGAAAGAACCACCCTGCAGGAGCAACGCCGTGTTTTGGCCCGCAGCCTGGCCAGCGTGCGCTCCGAGGCCAGCGAGCTTTCCCAACGGCTGGAAACCACCACGGCCGAAGCGGTGGCGTCGCGGGCACGTCTCGACCAACTTCAGCGCGATTTGGAAGCCCGTGAAGCCGAGGCGGCTCGCCGTGAACAGGAGCTGGCGCAACTCTCCGAGGAACAAGCTGCGGCCCGGGCGCAGATCGAAGACCTGAACATCGCAGTCCGGGTCGCCGAACAGGAAAAGGTGTTGCTGCGCGAGACCGCCGAGACCTTTCGGGAGCAGGCGGAGATTGAGCGGGAAGAACGACTGCGGGTGCAGGAAACCACCGTGCAGCTGGCAGCCGGTGTGGGTGAACTCGCCGAAAAGTCCGCCGAGATCACGGCTGAAATCCGCGACAACCGCCCGATCAATGCCAACACGTTGTTCAGTGAATTTCTGCTCAATCGCGTGCCGACATCCTTCCGAGTCGAGCGTCCGGGCATCTTTGGCAGCACGGTCGATCGCGAAGATCGCACCCGGACGATTTTGGTCACCGATGGCACGCTTACGTTTGCCGTGCTGCATCTGGAGGCGACTCCCTTCAACTTTGTGGAACCCCCTTCGAATTGGGATCGCATTGACGTGACGTTGGAGCGGGAGGGTGCCCGGGCCGCGCCTTTGGCGATGCGGTTCCTCTCGCGTGATCCCCGGGTGGTGGCCATGCCGCTGACTCCCGCTGATGTCTCTGCGCTGGGGGTGGAGGTTTACGAGCTGGCAACGGACCCGTTTCGTTTTCCCGAAGCGGTTTTGATCAACAACGGCGGACAGGGTTATGGCGAGGTGCCGTTCAAGTTGGAGGCCGGTCTGCCCGGTTACGTGCGCATGGACAATCGCCTGGTGCGTAGATTGATGGGGGACTTTCCCCCGAGCCGCGGAGACCTGGTGTTGTCAAAAACCGGACGGCTCCTCGGCATCATGGTGACGGATGAGCTGTGTGCGTTGCTGGATGATTTTTCGGCGCAGGCGGAGTTCCTCACCGGTGATACCTCGGTCCAACGCGAGTCAGCAGTGCTTGAGTCAATGCGGCGGCGTTTTCAACCCCCGCCCTCGGAACGTCCGCGCGGCAGTCGCTGAGACCGTGGCAGTGAAGCGTTCCATCCTCTGGATCGTCACCACGCAATGGCGGGGCCAAGCCTGGGGTGGAGCGGGCGACCCCAATGCCTCCACGCCGGTGCTCGATGGGTTGGCCCGGGAGGGGATCAACTACCGGCAGGCGACCACGCCGCATCCCTTTGGTCCCTTTGCCCGGGCGGCGATGCTGACCGGAGTGCCATGCCCGGCCAATGGCGTGCGCGATTACTACGATCCGTTGCCGGCGCATGCCCGCACCATTGCTCACGCCATGCGGGAGCAAAGCTACCGTACGGCTTTCTTTGGCAAGTGGCACCTGGCACCCCGGGAACGAAATGCCCCATTGGTGGGGGAAGAACATGCCCGGCAAACGGTGCCGCCCGGACACCGTGGTGGTTTCGACTTTTGGGAGGGCTTTGAAAGTGGATTCCAACTCAACGACCCGTGGCTGCACGGCACCCGGCTGCCCGAGCCGTCACGATTTCATGGATACCAAAGCGACGTCGTGATGGTGCGGGCGGGCGACTGGTTGACGCAGCAAGCCGGTCCTTGGTTTGCGGTGGTGAGCGTGGAGCCGCCCCACCCGCCGTATGATGCACCCGTGCCGGAGGGCACGCCGAAACTACCCCCGGATGAGTTGCAGCTTGCCGCCAACGTTCCACTCGAGGCTGAGGAGCGCGCCCGGCGCGAACTCGGCGGATACTACGCCCACATTGCCGCCACGGACCGCGCCATCGGTGAACTCGTCGCCCGCTTGCCGGATAGTGTTACCATAGCGGTAACCAGTGTGCACGGCGACATGCATGGATCGCACGGACTTTTTCGCAAGGGATGGCCGCATGAAGAGAGCATCCGCGTGCCGCTGGTGGTGCGGGGTGCACCGCACGGAAAAGCCGGGACCATCAGCGACAAACCGGTTTCATTGCTCGACTTGTTTGCCATGACGGAGGCGTGGGCTGAAGAGAGTCCGTGGAATTGTCCGCGTGACCGTGCGCCGATTTCGATGCCTTCGGTGGTTGATCTGCCGGATCAATGTGACCGGATTTGGAGTGGTTGGAGAAGCGCCGACCGGAAAGAGATCACGTTGCCCTCGGAAGAGATTTGGCCGGTCGATTGAATCGAGCGCTGCAGATTTTTGTTTCGATAGGAGGGGCAGCTTTGGTGAGCTCGATCATTCCTCTTGGATGTCAATGACGACGTTCTTAATCAGACACGAAGCGGGTTCTTCGCTGAGTCCACGTATGCGAAAGGCAAGGTGGCCGGGGCCCAACGGATTGGCATCAGTTCCTTCGATGATGCGCTGCCCGTTGATTTCCAGCCATACGCGATCGTTTTTCCGTCCCACTTCGATCGTGTGAAACTTGCCACTCGACATGATGTTCTGGGAATACTCGCCGATGGCTGTTCTTTCCGGAAAACGCCGAATGAAAGGGGGGCGATTGTGGGAGGCGTTATGGAAGGCGAAAAAATAGTTCTCCGTATTCTGGATCCAATGCCCCATTGAGCCATCATAGCCGACCGGAAGCGTCACCTGCGCGCCTTCCCCCTTATCTGAAGCGGAAAGCACAAATACACACACGCTGGCCGCAGTCATCGGCATGATTTCATACCTGACCGTGACGTTCGCAGGATAGGCCTGCGGACTCACCATCATTACACCCAGGCTGCCCGGATCCTCCCTCATATACAGCATCCCACGCTCAACCTTGCTGAGGCCCTTCCCGTAAAAACTCCAGGTGGTGTTCAGATCTTCGGCAGAGACCGGTTGTGCCGAAGCCGAAGTCGGGATGAGCACGCTGCAACTGAAAAGCAGCAGACAGCAAACGATGGAGTTTCGAGTGGAGAGATTACGATCGGTTTTCATCAAGTGTTGAGATCAAACGAAAGAGCGGAGACAGGGCAGCCGGCGAATTTGAAACCATTACAGACTGGATTTGCTGCTCTCCGCATCTCCGCGGGAGATTCGTGGCGATGCAGGGCTCAAGTCGTAATCAGTGAGCTCCTTCGGCCCACATCGGATGATACATCGCACAGATCAACGACATGACGGTGCGGGCTTTTCAGGTTGTTTTCGAAAGCAATCAGCCTGCTGCGGCAGCGTAAATGATTTCGAAAGCAATCAGCCCGAGGATCAGGGGAGAAGGCGTGCCATCGGCGAAGATGCTCACGATCCGTCCTACGGCGAAACTCGCCATGAAGGTCAGCAGCGCGATGAGCGCCGGTTTGGCCAGGCTATCCTGACGAGCCCCCAGAAAAAAGAGGACGGCGAACCCAAGGAACAGGCCCCCGTAGGCAGATCGCACCATGTTGGCTTCGTTCACGGATTCCAAACCGATTGCCGTAGAGGCCATACATGAAAGTCGGGGAAAAGAGATATCCCAATCCAACCAGGCCGATTCCCAGCGCGGCGGAGATCAGTACAACCGTCTTAAGTTTCATCATGTCCAACCTTTCGGGGGGCTATGTTGGAGTTCAAAGAACCTGCAGCCGCGGGAATGGTTGGGGCGGCTTTTTGACCCGTTTCTAAATGAATCCATCGTGGATGGGCTGGCCGTTGAGTCTGATCTGTATGACAACCTTCGTAAGGGCCTTAACGTGGATGGAGACCGTTGATTCGTTTCCCTGTGAATCTCTGATTTTTGCCGACAAAAACGGCTGGTTCCCTCCCAAGGCTATCTGTTGTTTGTTTCGATCTTTTTCCTGCCCATTGACGTAAAGAAACGCGCCGCTGCGCCAGCCATTCAGGACGCGGCAAGCAACACCGTTTACTTGAAAGCACCACTCGTCCTGTGGGTCCTTGCCAAACAGGTAGCCGAAGAAGTTCCATAGCCCTGACGATTTTGTTTTTTGGATCATTTTACCCGGTCGAACAATGGAGGAAATGAGGAGGCGCGTCAGCGGACATTCCCTGCCACTATTTGTCGGGCCATTGGGTTCGCTGATCACGAAGTCTCTTCATCGTTGCAAACGAGGTGGATAATAGAAGCTGGGTTGGAAATCCAGAATGCTTCAAAACCATCAGGTAGAGCCTCAATCTCATCGCACCGAACCACGTTTTCATTTTCGAGGATCTTCGCTGCGGCCGATGGATCGTTGGTAACGATTTCCAGCCATACCTCTGCCTGGCTGACACTGGGAACACGGTCTATCCAGAGTCGATTGCTGCCGAACTCAAAACCTACCTCGGAAGGATGGTTTTCGATGGGCTTTAATCCCAATACTTCACCATAAAACCTGACCGTGGCATCAAATTGATGAGGCGGGACCTTCATTGCGATATTTCGCCCGCCGATGAACTCGGGTCTTTTTGAATTGCTCATTATTAGTTGGTTTAACGGTAGAGGTCAGACAGAGTTACTTTTAGCCGTTCTCTGAGGCGATTGATTAGCATTTTCGTTCGCAACCTTTTGCATGTAGCATCATGCGTGATACCCGCAGTGGCCGACGGTCACGGAGTTAAATCCACCGATTTATTCTACTTAGGTCTTTCTTTTGTGAATGGTTATCAAATTTCCATCAGGGTCGGCAATCAGCGTCAGACAACATACCGGAGAATCGATTCTATCCGTAACAAAAGTGACGCCTGCATGCTTTAAGGTCGCTACGGCTTCCTCGTAGTCTTCGACTTCAAAAGCTACGCCATTTTGCTCCGATAGTTCCAGGTTATTGGATATCGCAAAGATCGAACCGTTTACCTCGTATTCTATCCAATACTTCCCTGCGGGGCCTCCCTCTTTTTCATAGTCAACTTCCTCGTAGACCTCCAAGCCAAGTTTCTCTTCATAGAATTCCCTCGCACGTTTTATATCCGACACCGGATATACCGTAAAAGCGATCTCTGTGATTTTCATTTTTTAATTAGTTTTATAGAGCGTGTGAACTCAGAGAGGGGCACTTGTGCCCGCTGCCTGAAGCGATTGGTTCAACCAACTCATGGCTTCGACTTCCTTCTATGAAACCGAAGACGCGGCATCAAGAGAGGGGTGCGCCGTTTATACATCAAATAATCATTGCCGAATTTCAAAAAGAGCTCTTTTTCCTCGACCAGCTTGATGTAGGAAACCAAGAAGAGCCCGAAAACCATGACTACCAGTATGGGTATGAAGGACCGGGTGTAGAGGACAGTTCCGGAATAGTACATTAGCGTCCCCAGCGCCATCGGATTTCTGCAAAGAGAGTATGGTCTGTCGGTCAGCAATTTCTTGGTGGCCATGGCCGGAACCGGCGTGCCGCGGGCGTGGCGAAACTGCACCCACACGGTCCAAAGGGCAAGCAACAAGCCAAAAACGGCGAGCAGGAGGCAAGTCACCAAAAGCGGGAATGCCAGTGTGAATCGCCAGCGGTCACTGCCGATCCCTGCGCTCCAGACAAGGAACATTGGAATGCCTACAACGAAGACCAGACTCTCGCAGGCAATTGCCGCAAGCCTTGATTTGGCCGAGTATTCCCTCTGACCTTGTTGAACCAAGAATCGCGAGATATTCACCCCTGAGTTTTTAGGACTCGTTTTATCAAACCTAAAAACCCACGTTAAAAACATGGGTTTGGCAGGGAGTGACATCGACCCCGTGCCGGCGCTTTAATCGTATACCACCGGGCGGGCGGGTTCAGGGTCGCCGGTGTTGTTGAGCAGGCGCTTGGCTTGTTCCAAAAGGTCCTTGTGCACAACTTTCTTGGGCATGGTTTTGCCGTCGATCCAGTGTCCGTCGATGATGTTGGTTTTGGGCTTTTCGGGAATGCCACGTTCGTGGCGCAGGAGCTGGCCGGCGATCATGTCGATGGCCCCCGCGCCGATTGCCCGGGCGTCCTGGAAAATACCGGCGTGTTCTCCGTCAGTGGTGGCAAGATCGAGTTCGGTGTAGGCGATGTCCTGCGGCACCTTGAAACCGGCGGTCTCCAACCATTCGGGGATCTTGCGGTGGGTGCCGATGATGCCGTCGGGTTTGGCCTTCTTCACCCAGCGGATGAACGAAGCCTCATCGATGGCGCCCTCCGGACGGTGGAGCAGTTTCGGGTCGGCGAGACCTTCCTCGAAGATCTCCAGCAGATACCCGGCGCTCCAGAGGTCGGCCACCCGGTGGTCCAGTTTGGCGGAGAGGGCCAGGCCGATGCGATGGCGGCCCGTGGCATGCATGCGAGCAACGCAGACCCGGGCACCCGCGAAGTGGTTGTCGTTGGCCGAGTGCAGTCGCGGGGTGATCAGGGTGTGCGCTACGGTGGCGGAGGCGAATCGTTCCCATTGGATCGAAAGGGTGCCTGGGTCGAGCAGGGGTGCGACGAGCACGCCGTTGATCCCGCGATTGTAAAGGATGTCGCCGAGGCGCTCGGCGTTGTTATTGGCGTCTCCCAACCAGAAGGTCTCGAGTCGATAACCCGCGCTGTCGGCCCGCTCGACGGCGCCGGCATGACAACGGACATCGAAGGGGGACAACTTCCATTGGTCACGCTGGGAACCGGTGGTGATCCAGGCCAGGGTAACCCGGTCGACGGGCGGCTGGCCGGCGCGGATGGCACTCATCGCCTCGGCGAGGAGAGGATTGGGGCGCCAGCCCATGTCTTTGGCAATGGTCTGGATGCGTTCGCGAGTGGAGACGGGGATGCGGGGATGGTTGCGCAAAGCCATTGAGACGGCAGCGCGTGAAACGCCCGCCTGCTCTGCGATGCGCCCCAAGGATGGGGTGTTAGAGTGACGTCGCATTGGGGGTTAGGGGGTTGGGTGTTCCAGCTATGTGAACAAAAAGTTAACGCCTAGCAAACCCAACTTTACGTTGAACAGTCGATTTTTTGATCGATTTAATGGATCATCCATCTTCACCGCGGTTCCGGCGGGATAAGCGCTGGAAGAAACAGGGATCGAACCCGACACGCTGTGGTCAGCCGAGGAGGCAGGCCGGAGCAGGTTTACTGCGTCGGTTTGAGCGGCCCTCGCAAAGCTTGTCAGCGGTATGATCCCATGACCGGATGGGGTCGTCGGCAGGATTTCGTGCCTTCGCGTCTGATTCAGCGACAGAGTGGAAATCAGCCGTCGCCGGACGGTCGTGCTACGTTGTGGTAATCGTGGCGCCGGGTACCTCTTGAAACTGCCGACGAATGGTCTCCTCCAATTCGTGCAGTTTGACCGGTTTGGTGATGTAGTCGTCCATGCCCGCCTCGAGGCAGAGTTCGCGGTCGCCTTGGAGCGCGTTGGCCGTGAGGGCGATGATCTTGGGCTGTTGATGATCGGGCAGGATGCGGCGGATTTCGCGAGATGCAGTGAAGCCGTCCATCTCCGGCATCTGCACGTCCATGAGAATGAGGTCAAAGTCGTGACCCCGGGCTGCCGCGACACCTTCGATGCCATTGGCGGCCACCGCGGCATTGTAGCCGAGACGATCGAGAAAACGCAGGGCGACCTTTTGGTTTACCAAATTGTCTTCAACCAGGAGGACGGAAAGGTCGATCTCGTCGGCCAGCTTCGGACGATGCTTGGCCTTGGTGCGGGCCTCGCTTTGGCCTGCCGCCCCAAACAGATCCTGGATGCGCCGCATGAGCGTGGCGGTGCGCACCGGCTTGTTGATGGCGATGGTGGTGGGAGTGTCTCCGGGGAGCTCGATGGTGTCGGGTCCGGGTGAGATCAGAACGATGGTGGGGATGCTCCGCTGCTTCACGATTTCGAGCAACGAGCCGCCATCGGGCAGTTTAACCATGTCGTCGTCGAGGATCAGCAGGCCCGGCTTGCGCCCGGCTTTGAGCAGTTGAGCGGCCTCGTTCACACTTGCGGCTTCCTGGGCTTTGGCTCCCCAGTCGGTCGCAAGTCCCACGAGGCGCCGCCGACCGATGGGTTGATCTTCGACCATGAGCACGGCGTCCGATTGCAACGCCGCGGGCAGCGGCGGCAGCGGATCGACATTCAAGGAGTGGGCGGCCGTCGTCTCGATGTGGAAAATGAACCTCGTGCCGCGGTCGACTTCACTTTCGATCCGGATCCCCCCGCCCATGAGTTCGCTGAGGCGATGGCAGATGGCCAGACCGAGGCCAGTGCCGCCATACTTTCGGGTGGTGGATGAATCGACTTGGGAGAAGGGTTGGAAAAGTCGGTGGATGCGATCGGCTGGAATGCCGATGCCGGTGTCTTCGACACTGAACTCAAGGTCGTAGCGATCGTCGCCTGGTCCGGCGTCTTTCCGGGACAGCTTGCGCACGCTTATGGTGATACTGCCACTGGGAGTGAACTTGATCGCGTTGTTGACCAGGTTAACGAGGATTTGGCGGAGGCGGGTGATATCTCCCATGATCCACGCCGGCACGTCGCTCTCGACGTGGTAGGCAAGGTCGAGGTTCTTTTTCGCCGCCTGCATGGAGAACAACTCCAACGCTTCCTCGACGCAGGTGGGCACCTCGAACGGCAGTTGCTCCAACTCCATCTTGCCCGACTCGATCTTGGAGAAATCGAGGATGTCGTTGATGATCGTGAGCAGCGCCTCACCCGAAGTGCGGATGGTGTTGACGAAATCGCGCTGCTCGGGATCGAGCGAGGTGTCGAGCAGGAGGCTGGTCATGCCGATCACGCCGTTCATCGGGGTGCGAATCTCATGCGACATGGACGCGAGGAAGTCGGACTTTGCGCGCGAGGCATGATCGGCTTCCTGCTTGGCCCGGCGGAGGGCATTCTCCGTGTCCACGCGGGTGGTAATATCGGCAAGAATGGCGATGTAGGTGTCGACTTCCCCCTGTTCGTTGCGCACGGGCTGCAGTTCCAGGTGGAGGTAATACTTCCGGCCTGACTTGGAGTAGTTGACGATGTCGCCGGTGAGACCAACGCCTTTTGCCATGGCGGCACGGATACGAACAACATCCCGTCTGCGGGAGTCGGGTCCGAGCAGGAAGGCGTCCGGGCGGCGGCCGCGAATTTCAGCCAGTTCATACTCCATCACGCGGGTGAACGAATCGTTGACCCAGTCGATTTGGCCATCGGGGGTGGAGATGATGACCAGATTGTCGGTGCGGGAGGCGACAAGGGAGAGTTTGCGGGATTCCGCCTGAGACTCGCGCAGGGCGGCTTCGGCGTCCTTGCGTTCGGTGATGTCCTGCAGGGTGCCGATGATCCGGAGGGGCGCGCCGCTCGGAGCTCTTGCCACCGTCTTGGCGCGGGCGTAGATCCAGCGCCACTCGCCCTTGCCGGTGCGCAGGCGGTATTCCGGGGCGATAAACGTTTGGTTGCCGGAGAGCTGGGATTCCACCGCAGTGCGATAGCCGGGCAGGTCGTCCTGGTGAATCAGGCTGGTCCAGGCTTCCGGAGTGTCGGCCACGTCGCCCTGCGTGTAGTCCAGCATGTTCCACAGTCCGGGGCTGTAGTAGATCTGGTTGGTGGCGAGATTCCATTCGAAGATGCCGATCTGGGTCGAATCGAGGGCGAGACGGAGGCGTTCGTCCGAGACTTTCAGCATGGCCTCCACTCGTCGGCGTTCCTCGTTCTCGGCCTTCAGGCGTTGATTCGATTGTTCCGCCAAGCGCAGGGATGTGTAGGCGGTTCGAGCCAAGTGCACACTGAGGCCGAGCAGAATCGTGATGCCCAGCCCCGCTGCACCCATCAGTTCGGGCAGGTTGCGCCGGTCGCGGTTAAACGCCTCGGCCTTGCGCACCACGGTGAAGCGCACCCTCCTTTCGAAAATCGGGATGACTATGGAGACCCCGCCGCGTTCGTTAAGCACGGCGTCGATTTCTTCCGCGCGGAAGCTGTTGTCGAAAATCGGCATGTCCGCGATTTCAATGCGGGTCTCGTAGTCCTCGCGGAGACGTTCATCGCCTTGCACGATTCCGGCGATGACGCGCTCATACAAATATTCGCCGACGAGGAAGCCCCAGGAGGCGTCGTTGCGCCGCATGGGCACATAGATGGCGTAGCCGGAACCGTAGGGGGCGAGATCCAGCGTGCTCGAGACTTCGGGCACATTGGACGAGGCCAGCGACCGCTCGATGGCGGCAACCCGGGCGGGATCACTCGCATGGGAAAAGTTGGCCAGGTGCTCATTGCCTTCCGAGGGATAGACCTCCTGGACCACCAACTCGGGCAGGGCGCTGATCCGGGAGATCGACTGCCCACCACGGCCTCCGATATTGTTGCGCAGGAAGTTCTCCGCCTCGATACCCCGAATGACTGCGGTGCGCTCGGTCTCCGCCCAATCGCGCGCCAGGTATCCGAGTTCGTTCACTTGGGTTTCGATCTGGTCCTCCATTTCCCGGGCGATGTTAACCGCGCTGCGGGTGGTGGCCTCACGCAGTCGCACGAGTTCCTGGTCTTGCAGGCCGAGGTAAAGGATCACGGTCAGGGTGGCGGATCCCACCACCACCGGAAGCGGCAGCCACATGGGGGCGCCGGAATCAGTCAAAGTGTTTTCCCGCCAAGCTCGGGCCAACAGCGAGACTCCCACCAGGCAAATCACGCCGGCGCCGAGGGGCGAGGTGTTGTGGCTGTAGCCCCAGCGGAACGCAAGGTGGAGATCGAGCACGTAGCCCAGCAGGGTGGCGGCCCCAATCGACACGACAGCCGATGCGACCAGCGCGAGCAGAAGGGTTTGCCGTTGGCTCAGGCGATTGAGCACAAGCATCAGCATCACGTAGCCCGACAAGAGCAACGGAATGGAGATCGCCGGCGACATCCGGGCGATGTCGGCGGCGGACGACGAAGCCGGGAAAGCAAAGAGCAGCTCGTCGATCCCAAGATCCTGCTGCGACATGTCCTGCAGGAACGTGAGCGACCCGATGAACGCCGGCACCAGAGCCAGCCACGCCATGCGCCGGAACCCCAGCTCAACGCCCAGCAGCACGATGCCGATGAGCAGCAACGCGACCACCGAGTTGGCCCTGATGATCTCCGAATCCTCGCCCCACGCCAACAGTCGTTGGTTGCCCGAAAGCCAGCCGAAAAGCGGGATCAGCATCACCACCACGATGATGGTCGCCAACACGAGGCACACTCGTTTGGGCCAATCGATCGCGAGGTGATTGGGACGCGGTTTCATAGGGTTAATCCCTCATGCAAACAGGGTTTCGAGCGGGCGCAATCCTCATTCCCTCAAGTGATGCATGAGGGCTTCGGGCTAGTTGGGGCTCGTCGAAGGCGGGGGTGTGACAGTAGATTCGTTGTAGGGTTGTTCGGGGGGAGCGGTCGCATCAACGGAATCGGGAGTCGATCGATTGCGGGCATTCTCCCCGGTAAGATTCCTCAACAGGTTGGTTGGTCCGTAGACGAACGTCCATGCCGGATCTGCCAATTCGCCGGTGAGTTTTACCTCCAAAACCGACGACAAGGGGCTGAACACGGCATCCAACAGACCTTCACCACCTTCGAAGGGTCGCACCTTGGTGTTAAAATCAAGTTGTCGTTTGGTGAGGGAATACTCCCCGCTCGCGTTCATGGCCCCGCGACGGCCTGTCACTTTGACCTCGGGGAAAACAATGCGTGGACCCTCCAGTTCGAAATTCGCGTGCGCGTGGCTGAGCTGCAATGTGCTGAAATTCAGAATCGTTTTTTGCAGCAGCGCCGAAAGCAGTCCCAGCAGGTTGATGTTGGCGAGGTTGGCATCGGAGACGGCCGCGCTCCCCGCTCCTTGGAGAGAGAAGGGGTCGTTTGACGGGCCTTCGGCGGTGAGCGAAAGCGTGAGCAGTCCCTCGGCCATTTGCTTTTGGAACTCGGTTTCGTCGGGAGCAGCCTCCCCCCGCCGCTGGGCGAGCCAGGTGGCGACGTCACGAATTGTGCGACCAAGCGAAGCCTCTTCGAGGTTCAGATCGAATGCCAACTGGTTGAATGCACCTTGGTCGCTCAGTTCCAAACGGCCCGACAACTCACCAGCAGCCATCCGGGTGCTCATCTCCGGCACGCGCAAACGGTTCGCATCGCGGTGGGCCACCACGTCAAGGTCCTCCAGGGGAAACTCATAAAATCGCCAAGGTCCCGTGGCCGTGGCGTGAATGGTGAAGTCTTTGGTGACGGGAGCTCCGAGGTCTTCGCGATGCATGCCGCCCTGCAACGAAAGCTTGAGCGGTTGGGTGAAATCAAACGGGGCGATCAACTCCCCGCCTGTGACGGGCAAGAGGTGGGGGACGGGGGACAGATCAGTCACCCCGGAGGCGTCCACTTCGAAGCGGGTCCAGCGCCGGCCGTCGGGCAGGCGCGATTGGCGGGCAAAGCGACCTTGAACCGTGCCCACGTCGCGGTCGGCGATGAAGCGCAGGACATCCGCCCAGCCCGGGCGGACGAAGACGCGGGTTCGCATCCGCTCCATTTCGATCTGGCGCACGACCGCGTTGGTCGCATCGGCGGCGACAAACACGCGGGTGGCCAACGGGTCGCCCCACCGGCCGCTCACTTCCACGTCAGCGTTCGGGGGGGCGCCGCGAAACTCGAACTGAGCCCAAAAGCGGGGCCACCAATCACGGAACCAACCGGCAATGTCGGGCGGTTGCAGGTGCCCGTGCAGGAGGAATTGAAACTCCCGGATTGAAGTATCCATTTCATAACTGCCCTGGGCCAAACTGGCGCCGCGACGCAGGACGACGTTGTCGGCCCGGATGTGGCGTCCGTCCCAGGTGACCCGGGCGGAGGTGGCATCGAGCGGCACTTTGCGGGCGACCACGGGGCCCGTGGCAAAAGTCGCATCGACGTTGAGCACTTTGGCGGCCGGCCCAAGATTGATCTTGGTCTGCAACCACGGTGACTCTTCCCACGACAACACGGCGGGAATATCGATGCCGGTTGCGGCGGCCACGACATCGAGCAAAGCCCGATCGGCGAAACCATCCGTGGCGACCACGCCGGCTCCGGTGGTGAGATCCAGATCGGCCCGGGTCCGCCACGGTTCTCCCGCGATGCGGGCAGCGATTTCCGCCTGCGCCATCGGCAGCGTGCCCAGGCTGGTTTGGGTGCTCACCGACTCGACGGAGAGAACCGGCAGTTGGAGGCGTCCGACGTGCAGTTGCAGTTCGCCCAGGAGGTTGAACGCATAGGCGTCGAACGGCCGGCTGAGGACAAGGCGCACTTGGTCGGCCTGCAGATCGGGCCCGACTTCGATGCGAGCGGCCGCGACCTTCAGATCACTCCATTGCGGCATCGATGCGATCGTCAACGAAGTCCGAACCTCGGTTTGATGGAGCGAGATGCTGAGATCCTTGCTGATCGGTTCAGAGATCGTGGTGCGATCTGCCCGCAACGTCATCCGGATTTCCGTATCCCGCTCGGCGGTGGGCCGCAGGTCAATTTTCAGGTGAGGGTTTACCAGCTCGGGGAGTTGGGGCAGGATGCGGCTGAACTGGCGGCACAGCCCCAGATAGGACTTGCTGAATTCGCTCAGCATATCCTCTTGCGAAGCAGAGGGTTCGCCGGATGAGTCCGGCAGAGGAAGGGTGCCGCGGGCGGCGACCGTAAATGGCCCGACTGCCGCTGTGACCTGGGGCAGGACAAGACTACGCCCGTTCGGGGCGAGTTCCACCAAAGCGTTTAGTTCACGAATGATTGCTTCATCCTGGCCCGACGGCGACAGCGCGGCCGGCATGAAGAAGTTGACCCCCGCAAACTCCACCGATTGGACATCGACTTCGCGCCACCCCAACGCCCAGGGGTTGATTTGCAGGTAGAGGGCCCGGGCTCGCATGATCCTGGTGTCCATCGATTGGAGAGTCAGGCTCACGTCGCGGATCAGCAGGCGACCCTCGGGATCAAAGGTGACGCCGCCGAACTCGGCCCTGAGTCCGGCCTGGGCGAGTTCGGTTTCGATCTCGCGGAGGATGAACTGGGGCACACGCAACTCGCGTTTCACCAGGGCCACGGTTTGCAGTCCCGCGGTGATCAGCAGCACCAGCCACAGCGTCCATCGCAGCAGCCGTGAGCAACCCCGGCCGCACGCACGGCAGCCTTTCCAGGAAACGTCTAACCAGCGGGGAGCGGGCATGAGGCGAAAGGGGGGGACGGCAGGTCGGTTCCGCGGGATGGTCGATCAGGGCGTGGGTTCAGGTTCGGTTACGTCGGGCGGAGTCGTAAACTCGGCTGGTCCGGGATCCCGATCGGCATAGGTCAAAGTCCAGGCGGCCTGAATCAAGGCCGGTGAGGCAGCAAACACCAGGTTGAGGTCGGGAGAGCCCACAAGCTGTCGGTTGCCGCCATCGCGATCGGCCAGATAGAGGCTAAATTGTTGGGATTGCTCGCCTTCGTCTCCGCTGACGGAAAGGGAGACGTCGAGGCGATAGCGCCAGGGTTGAGTCTCGTCGGAAACGCTGATGGTGGGGGTGAACGCGTCGGCGACCAGCCGTTGGGCGCGCAACGTGCGCAGTTCATCGCGAAGGCGGGAGAGGGCCGTCTGTTGGGCGACGGGATCATCGGCGCTCGTTTCCTCCCAGGTTTCGCCATCGGCCACGGTTCGGTCCAGAATGACCGATTCGTTGGAAAGGTCGGTTAGGCTGATACCGATAATGCGGGCTCCCACCGGAAGTTCGCGCAGCAGGCGCTCCCGGTAGCGCAGCGGGTCGACTCTGGTTTGGTCGAGAATGATGGGGTCCACCCGGTAGACGAATGTCTCGGGAGGCACTTGGGCGAAGACGCTGGTGGCGGCTTGGTCGGTCCCGAGGTTGAGAGTGAGATCGAGCGGGGGTGTGGTGGCTCCGAGGGGAGTATCGAACGACAGAGTGATGACGCGAGTGGAGCGAGTCAGCCCCCAGGATTCGAGTTCCGCATCGGTGGGCACATCACGTTCAAAATTGGTGGCCCGCAGTCCGCGCAAGGCGGCCAGGAGCTCCTCCTCCACAACGTCAACATCGGCGGGTTGGGTGCGCAGGGTGCCGTCCGGATCCCGTTGCACGACCTGCCAGGCACTGATGGCTTCGGCGGCTTCACTGTTGGTGGTTTCGACCTTTTGGAGCACGACCTCATTGCCATCGTCGTCGGTCAGGGTCACGGCGTCGATTGAACGTCCGGCGAGATCGAGCACCAATCGGTCCCGCAGTTCGCTTTGGGCGTTGCGGAGTTCGTTCGCCAGGACTTCGGGAATGACGACGGTGAAGACGGCGTCCCGCCCTTCCATCTGCGCGTAAAACTCGCGGTTGGCCAGATCCGGTGTTGGGGTGGGTACAGGGGTGGGGTCGGGCTGGGTCGCGGACGAGATTTCATTGCCCAACAACAGGGTTTCCCGGCGGTTGTTGCCCTCGAGGGTGATGCGCAAAAACGGACTGTCGATTCCGGCAGTGGTGTTGAGTTCTGGTTGGCGCGAGGGCGCCCCGAGGAATTCGGCGGTGCGCAGGGTGGTGATGTTGTTGATTACAACCTCGGTGTCGGTTTTTGAGGCTCGCGCCACGACGGGAGACTCGAATCGCCAGCGGTTTTCCTCACGCCGGAGACGGACGCGGACATTGGCCGGACCGTCGTTTTGCAGGTTGAGCGAACGCACCTCAAACACCGGGATGGTGAAACAGGAATTTGCCCGGAGCTGGGCCAAGTCGAGCGAAAGGCTTTGGGCAAGGGAGTCCGGCACGACGTGAACTTTTTCGCCATCGGGAGAAAGCACGTAGAGTCGCTGGCCGATTTCCGTGCGGTTGCCGATGGCGAGGGAGGTGGTTGTCGCGTCGGCATCGCGACCGGAAGTGAGCGTGACGGTCAGGCTCGGGGTGCCCAGGCCGTAGTCCTCAAGCGAGAGGCCGGTCGCATCGAGGTTGGCGACCGAAAAACTGGTGTCGTGCTCCAGGAATTGCAGCTCATTGACGATGCGTGAAACCGCGTGCGGATTAGCCGGCCATTCGTAAGGCGAGGTGAGGGTCCAGGTATCGCCTTCCCGTTCGAGGCGCACAATCTCGGGCAGGCCGGGCCCGGAAATTTCCAGGATCTGGATGTTGGCGGATTCGGGACCCAGCACACGGGTGCGGGCCTCGGCGGCAAGTTCTTCAGTGCGCCACTTTTGGTCGAAGGCAAAGATGAAGAAGAACAAGGCGACGTTCAGAAAAAGGAGCAGCAGCGTGATTTTTGTGCGCATGGCGGGAGAAGATTCGGGCGCGGTTCAGGAGCGACGGGTCCAATAGACGATTACGCCAAACAGGGCGGCGAGACCGGGCAGCACGACGAGCAGACTGATTCGCAACTTCGCGAGGTCGGCTTTGCTGAGGTTGATTTGATAACGTTCGATGGGGCGGGGCAGGGTATTGAGTTGGACGTCGCGATCGACACACCACTCGACGGCATTGAGCGCGATGGCCAGGTTGCCCGGCGAAACGACGCGGGCGTTGGCCACAAAATCGGCATTGCCGAACAGGACCAACCGTCCGCCGCGAACACTGAAAGGCAGGTCCTTGGGTGGCGTTATGCGTTCAGAGGCGACGGCAACACCCAGCCGGTTGCGGGGCTCGAATCCAGCGAGGCCGCGTAGATCAACCCCCGGATTGAAGGCCACGCTGGTGGCGCGATAGTCACGTTCCCCCCAAGCCGTTTCGGAGGTGGCGGCCAGAACCTCCACGCGAAGCGCGTTGTCCAAAGGACGTCCCGGATCGGGCCGCACAACCCGAGTCAGTCCGAAAAACACGGCAAACTGATTGTCAATCAGTGACTGGGTGACGGGGTGCGGGGCGAAGGCGGAGATGCGCAACTCGTTCGCTTCGGTGACATGCTGCGGGTCCGGCTCCAAAACAATCACGTCGTCGGCCACCAGTCCCCAATCATAAAGCAGATTGTCCAGGCCGTGGCGGGTGGCGGGAGGCAGCATGATCAGCACCCGTCCGGCTCGTTCGCTCAGGTAACGCCGGAGATGCTCCACTTCCGCCGGTTTATAGGGGCCCTGGGGAGCCGCGATGACCACCAGGTCCGCATCGCTGGGCACCTCGCGTTCCTGGCTCAGGTCGATCGAACCGACTTGCAGGTTTCGCAGCCGCAGCTCGTCCGCGAAGACCGAAAGGCCGCGCGCGGCATCGACATCGGAGGGCCGCATCTCCCCGTGCCCGGCGAGAAAATAGACCTTGGGGCGCTTGGGGTTGGAAACGCTGAGGACCGCCGAGGTGACGACTTGCTCACCGCGGAAAGCGACCGCCAACCGATCCCGGGTTTCATAAAACTCCGACCATGGAATCACGTTGCGCCGGTCCGCACAGATCGCGACCACCACATTGTTCTCCTCGATCGCCAGAGCCTCCGCGCGGCGTTGGTCGCGGTAAATGTCGATCTCGTCGACCGTGATGCGACCCTCGGATTTTGCCGCCGTGGCATTGGCATATTCCCGGAGCAGGCCGCGGATGTCGCGAAAGGCCTGGGCCGCGTCGGGGTCCTGGGTGTTGAGGTTGGAGGTGATGACCAACCGCACGGGTTGATCGAGTGAGCGCAGGTAGCCAAGGGTCTCTTCCGAAAGGGTGTGGCGCCGGTGCTCCGTCAGGTCCCAGCGCCAGCCATGGTGGCGGGCGAGGTAGTTCAGACCGCCAAACAGGGTCAGCAGAAGGATCGCCTGCAGGACGAGATTCAGCGTCCGGGTCCAGCGTGCGAATGCAAATGTTTGCCGAATCGCCATGGTCAGCTGTGCAGCAACTTCGCCTCAAGGCCGAGGATGCTGAGAATCAAGGTGAGGCATGCTCCACTGAAGTAAAACAGCAGCTGGCGGGTATCCACAATTCCCCGGCTGAAGTCATCAAGGTGTTGAAACACCCGGGCATATTCGACCGTGGCCTTGAGAGGCGCGAACGCTTCCAGGTTGAGGGTGGCCAGGCCGGCCACGAGTTGAGTGCCGATGATCACGCCAAACAGGATGACCACACCGAGGATGCCTGCGACGGCCTGGTTGCGCGACAGCGAGCTGGCGAAGATGCCGATCGCGACGAAAAAGAGGCCGGATACGGCGATGAAGAGGTAGCCGCCAATCATGGGGCCCAGATCGAGCAGGAACGCATCCTGGGTGAAACGGTGCAGGATGTAGAACAATCCCCCGGTGCCCGCCCACAGGCTCAGGTAAAGCAGATAGGCCGCACCGTATTTTCCCAGAATGACCTCGCCGGTGGAGATCGGCGTGGTCAGGAGGGTTTCGAGGGTGCCGAGCCGACGTTCCTCGGAGATGCTTTTCATGGTGAGCAGTGGCACCATGAAGATGACTGGCACCCAGAAGAGTTCGAAGAATGCCACCGCCGGTGAGCTCTCCTGCGGCACGCTCGAATACTCTGCCAGGATCCCGGCGAAGATGAACCCCATGAACGCAAGGAAGGTGACCGCAGCGATATAAGTGCTCGGGCTGACCAGGAGCATCCGCACTTCGTGTCCAAGGATGGTGAGAAAATGACGCATTGGGCTCAGGTTTTTGGCGCGTCGGTGGCTGCCGGTTTGGGCTTGGGACGATCCACCACGTCCCAACTGCGACGGGTGGCCGCGAGAAACACATCTTCAAGCGTGGGCTGGGCCCGTCCGACGGCACGTACGCGGAAACGCTCATCGGCGGCGAACCGCTGCAGCAGTTGTTCGCTGAAGTCGGATTCGTGGTCGGTGCTCAGCTCAAAGGTTCGGAAACCCGTTTCGTCCGGGGTGTTTTCGCTCGTGATTTCCAGGGAAGGGTCAACTTCGACCAATACCGCGGCGACGTCCGCGCTTTCCGCGATCATATCAATGGTGTAGCGGGCCCGGCCGAGGATTTCGCGCTTGAGCGCAGCGGGTTCACCGGCGGCCACCACCCGTCCCTGGTTGATGATCAGGACGCGGTCACACGTCTGTTCGATCTCGGGAAGGATGTGCGACGAAATGATCACCGTCATGCGCCCGCGCAGCCGTCCGATCAGCTCCCGCACAATGAGAATCTGGTGAGGGTCGAGGCCGATAGTGGGTTCGTCCATGATGATGACCGGCGGCTCGGCCAGGATGGCCTCGGCGATCCCGATGCGCTGTCGAAAGCCTTTGGAGAGTTTGCCGATGATGCGGTGGCGGACGCGTTTGAGATCGCACAACTCGAGCAGCTCGTCGATGCGCACGCCGAGCTGGCGGCGGCCCATCTCCTTGAGGCGCCCCCGGTAGTAGAGGTATTCGGAAACGCGCATGTCTTCCGGCAGCGGGTTGTTCTCCGGCATGTAACCGATGAGTCGTTTGATCTCCGCGGTCTGAGTGGCAACGGACTTGCCGCAGATCTCAACCTGGCCCGACGTTGCGGGCAGAAAGCCGGTCAGGATGCGCATGGTGGTGGATTTTCCGGCCCCGTTGGGTCCCAGGAATCCAAGGATCTCACCCTGGGCCACCGTAAAGCTGATATTACTCACCGCCGTGACGCCGGCATAGTTTTTCACCAAGGAGGAGACGGTGATGGCGGGCGAAGATTCTGACATACTGGGCGCTATTTCCGATATGGTTACAAACGGAGCCCAATCACAAGGGCTCTTCCGTCAAATTTGTCCGACCCCGATCCGCACAAATTGTGTCACTTGCCTCCCGCCATTGCCCGGGTTTATCGGGGATGCCCGCGATGATCGTCCAAACCGCCACGGCCAAGGCGACGAGTAATCCGCCTAGGGTGGCCCCTTCCACCCCTGCCCCGGAGGCATGATCGCTGGCGGGAGCGGTGTGCATGGGTCCTTTGAAAACGCGACCCTGGCGGCGAGGCAAAGGATTAGGTTCGGTCAGGCCCTAGGAAGTTGGGAAGCCGTCGGGCCATGGTTGGCCGTCGGCGGGACGCCAGAGGATGTGTGGATCGATCCGAGGTTTGTGGTGCCGGTATTTTTCCATGAGTCGGATTTTCCGGCGGACATGATCGCCGAGGTTTTTGCCGTAGATGAAGGTATTTTCACCGGTCGCGGAAACGACCATGAACTCGGTAGGGGAGTTTTCGAAGTGCTCGAGGAACCCGCGGGCATTGTCCAACTCGAGATCGATGGCCGTCTGCAGGAAGGTCTCGTGTTTCTGCCTCTGCGCCGGGGATTGGCTGGCCAGATAGCCGTAGACACCGGAACACCAGGCTACGACGGTGCGCAGGGTGGTGGCCCAATGCCGGTAGGCTCGGAGGCGGTCGCGCAGGTCGGCCAGAACCGCCGTGGCCCGGGCGTCGCCGGTTGCCCGCTTCAACGCGGCGGCAACGTGCTTCTCGGCCTTGGTGATGCGTGGCAGCAGCTTGCGATCGAAGCGTGGCACCATCTTGTCGGCCGCATCGCGGGTGATGAGTTCAAAGAGCACATCCTTGCCCAGATCGTTCACGCCGGGGTTGTTGTGTTGGAAGCAGCCATGGCGTTCGTAGTAGTGCCGTTCGGCAGCGGGAATCGCCTCGATATCGGGCACGATGGGGCGGTCCCACGTACGTTGCCAGCACCAGCCGAAACCACAAAACAGGGGAACAATGGGCTGGTGGGTCACGGCGTCTTCGAACAATTCCCATGCCTTGGCCACCGCCGGGCCGTGTTTTGCGCCGGCCAGTCGATTGGCTTCAGTGGCGAGCACGTCGGCGATGGGAACCTCCGGGGTGAATTGGGCGGCGCGGATCGCAATGGGATTGGGCCAGTAGGGTGCGGCGGCGGTATTGGTCAGGCCGCCCATGGCGCTGATCATGCGGGTGCCGATGTCTTTGAGCTGGGTGAGCCGGGCGTGGACCATGCGGGGCCAGGGAATGCCGATCAACGGCTCCTGGTTCCATACGGGTCCGGGGGCGTAGGTCAGGATGGGTTCGACGCCCTGGGCGCGTTCCCGGGCGAGTTCAGGTTTTTCCCGCTCGTCCATCTGGCAGTGGAACATGCCGCCCGCGACCCCCGCCTGGTCTTTGTATTTGGGATGTGAATACGGCAGGGAATAGCCCCGGGCGAGCAGCGACGGGCCCTCCCAATGGATGCCGCGGCCGAGCTCCGACTTGAGGTGGTCGTGCTCCACCTTGAACGGCTCGATACGCAGGCTGAGTTTGAAGTCAGGGTTCGTTTCCGCGGCGGCCTCGCGCAGGTTGCGCAGAAACGCGCCCATGCTCTTGCCGGCGGCTTCGGCGATTTTTTCGTGGCTGCGCCACTCGCGGATCATGTAGGGACCACCGTTGCGGCCGATGTAAAGTGAAGCGGAATGCTCGAAACCACCGCCACTGTCGTTGGTCCAGATCGACATGGCGTCGAGATCGGGGACGGCGCGCATGAGCGCCTGGATGGCGAGGCGATAGTGGTGCCTGGTCACCGGGTGGTCCTGCGCCATGGTGTAGCGCGGGAGCCGGGAGCGGAACGGATGGTCGATGCGGGCGCCTCGCAGAGTGGGGTAGCGTTGGAAAAACCGCTCCGGCAGGCTGCGGGGTTCGTAGAGGCACACGCTGGGTTTCAGGCCGTATTTGCGGCCGAGGGCGGCGAGATTTTTAAGCCGTTCCAGGTTGGCATCGAGATAATGGGTCGGCCAGATCCCGCTGGTCAGCGGCGTATCGATGAAATGGTTGAAGCCGGGGCAGTAGTTGTAGAACTGCGAGTAGTATTCGCCGGGCACGGAGTCCTCGTAGGGGAAGCTGGCCTGCAGGCTGTTGACCTCGATGTGGGTGAAGCCCGACTCGGCCAACGTGGCAGCGTAGTGTTCGGGAGAGAAGTTGCGGTTGGTGCGCCAGTATTGGGCAAAGGAGCCGTCCCAGATCGGGCGGTTCATGGTAAAGCTGCGCTGGATCAGCAGCCCGGCTTCGAGCTTTTCGCGGGCGGTGGTCGAAAGGCGGTGGGCCAGCAGTCTTGCTCCGGCGAACAATCCCGAACCGTCGCTGGCGATGATCTCACCCGAGCCATCGTCGGCGAGGCGCAGCCACATCCAATCCTCAGCTTCCGCGGAGCGTGCCGCCCGGATGGCGGCGGGAGACCATTTGCGCGAGGCGAGTGCGATCAGGAATCCCTTGGTGCGGGGTTTGGCCGAGGCGCGAGCGGTACCGTCGGTCAGCCGGGCCAGTTCCTCGGCCGCCGTTTTCTCGGCCGGGATCGGCTTGGTGGGATGGAAAATGGGCTGCAGGGACAGCCCAGCGGGAGCAGGGGAGTTTAAGCTCATATGTGAACCCGCAAGCCTAGCCAATCCTCCCCGCCACCGTGCGACATGAAAGATAATGAAAGATTCCGCTCCACCGATTTCCGGGCCGGGCTAATCCTTGGTTTTGGACAACGACTTGATCATTTCGCGGATATCGCGGCCGGCTTTGATGCCGACGGTAAAGACCAGGCTGCCATACCATGCGATGGAGCCGAGGATCAGACCAACCCAGAAAATGATGAAGACGTTATCCATGTTGGGTGCGGGTTGCAGGGGGAGTCGTGAGGGATCCGGCGATCATGCCGACCGCCGCCAGGGCGAAGGCGGCGAACCCCGCCACTTCCGGAGCGATGTTGTATTGCTTGCCGAGGAGCAAAAACGTGATCGGGCCGATTGCGCCGAGAACAAGGGCTGCGTAGGCCCCGCGGATGGTCGCGCGGGGCCAGTAAAGTCCTGCGACCAATAGCGTGAAGACGCTTGCCAGGTAAATGTTTCCGGTGACGGCGAGATAGTCCCAGGCATTGCCGGGGATCTCATACCACAGGCCGTAGAAGAGCAGGAAGACTCCGATGCCCAAAACAATGCAGCGCGTGAGCAGGAGTCGGCGACGGGGAGCGAGGGGGTGCTTCAGGCAGGGCAGGATCAGGTCGTTGTAGATGACGGTTGCCCACGTCAGCAGGTAGCTGCTGTCGGTGGACATTTCCGCGGCCAGCATCGCCGCGATGACCAAACCGATGAGCCCCACCGGCAGGATGATCCCGAGGTAGTTTGGCATGGCGGTGAGGCTGGAGACACCGTCGGGCAATCCACCGAGGTTGGAGAAATACACAAACGCGGCGGCCCCCCACAAGCCGGGCAGCAGGAAGCGCCCGACAAAATAAAACGAAGTGCGACGGTAGATGCGCTTGGCTGTCCTCGAGTCCTTCGCCGCCAGCACCCGGCTGACCGCGACCTGCCACGTCGTCGCGGCCGCAATTTGGAAAACCAGCATCCACAGGATGTAACCCCAGCCGAGACTTGAACTGTGGAACGGGTTGAACGGGTGTGACTCGAGCGGCATGGCTCCCTGGCCCTCCCAGGCGAGTTGCAGGCCGCGGATCAGATCCAGTCCACCTACGCTGAAAATCACCAGCATCGAGGTGATCACCAGCCCCACGCCCATCACCAAAAACTGCAGGTAATCGGTCACCAGCACCGATAACATGCCGCCAAGAGCGGTGTAGAGCAGCACGATGCCCAACAGCCCGGTCATGACCCATTCCAGCCAACCCGGCGGCATGCCCGTGGTCCAGACCAGAAACTCGCCGCCCAACCGCAGAAAGATGCCCATGTTCAACAACCCGCCGAGCACCACAAAGAGCCCGGCCAGCCAGCGCACGCGTTTGCTGAAGCGTTTTTCGAAGAGCTCGGGAATCGTCATCACCCCGGCCCTGCGCAGGGGCTCGATCACAAAACCGGTGCGGCCGGTGATCCAAAACGCCAACGCCATCAGCACGCCGATCATTGCCCCGGCCAGCCCCTTCTCGAAACCGAGCTGGGCGGTATACATGATCGTGACCAATCCCATTTCGGTCGCGGCCAGCGAGGCGATGCCGAGATTGACATTCATCTCGCGCCCCGCGACGGCGAAGTCCTCCACCCCCCGCACGTAGCGCCGCATCGCCAGTCCCGCGACCAAGCACCCCGCCAAGTAGGCAACGATCACAAACCAATCAACCAGCGACAGGGACATGAATAAACTGCGGTGCAATGCCGCGCTCGCGGCAAAAGGGCGTTCGTATCAGCGGTCGACGCCCTCGACAATCACGATGTCGACCTCGGCTGCGTCCAGGCGATGGGAGCGGGCTTCCTGGTATTCCGGTGAGTTCCAACACGCCAGGGCCTGTTCGTAGGAAGGAAACTCGATCAACGTATGGCGGGAGCGGGTGGGGCCTTCCACCGCTTCGAATTGACCCGCGCGGACCAGGAACTGTCCGCCAAACTTGGCGAGCGCCGCCGGGGTGCGGCTGGTGTATTGAGTGAATGCTTCGGCGTCGACGACATCACCGCGAACGATCCAGTAGGCTTTTTTCATAGATTAAGGAATTGAGGGTCGGGTGGCTGAGGACTGAGTCAGTGTCCGAACGATGGCTAGGCTACATGGCCTCGATCAGTTTGGTGGACAACTCGTTGATGATGACCTCTTGAGAACCCAACGTTTCGACGATGCGGTTGAACTGGGCGATCATTTCATCGTTCTCTATGAAAACTTCGCCGTTTTCGAATGACCATTCGTCCGGATTCTCCCACAACAAGTCAATGAGTCCAATCATGGCACTTCCATATTCAATGTGGGCGGCCATGAGCGGTTTCACAATGGGGCGTTGAAGTGAGAATTTTTCGCGCGTCTCTTGCAACGCCCCGGCAGCAAAGGGATCGTTGTCGCCCATAACACTCAAGCGATCCTTGAGGTCAGCGAGGGCATTGTCGAAATATGCCTCATAGTTGACGGTGTTCTCGAGGTATTCCTGGATCACCTTTCGTTGAAATTCATATTCTCCCGGGGTTTTGAGCAGGGATAAGTCGAGGATGCGGGGTGATTGAATTGCGGCGAATGCGGACTGCCATGCCTGAGCGCGTTGCATCGAGTAGCTCGTGAACTCACTCATGATTGAGTAGCCCAGTTTTTCAGATCCGGTGCTACGTTCGGATAGTTCCTTAAGCCCGTCCCGGATGGAGGTCGAAAACTCCTCGTATACTTCCGCAAACTCCTCGGGGTCGTCGGTGCTGAGGGCATTGCTTTTGAACTCCTGCCGTTGGACCTGCATCTCTTCCATTTGCTGCTGATTGAGGATGCGGTTTCCGAATTGGGCCACCTGCCCCAAGACCATCAGTCCTAGGATCACGTTAAAGACGAGATTGCCTGCACCCTCCTTGCGGCCTGACATTAACCAGGTGATCAAGGCGGCAACCGTCGGCAACAAAAAGGTTCCCACGAGCTTGCCGATGACTCGACCAATCTCGAACGAAGTCTTCTCCCCAAAGGCGATAAAAAGCCCCAACGTGGTAACTGCGAACAAGCCAAAGAAGAGCTTGTTGAAGGTGGAATACTTGAAACGCGGCTTCATGGTACTGTTGCCAATGATAGAGTTTAACGAGGGTTGCTTGTTGCAGGTTATCGATTCAACGCCCAAGCAGCGGCGAGGCCGCGCAGGGCGAGATCGGGGACATCGGTTGTAGTTTGACGCAGGCGGCCACTGACCACCGGGGCGGCGCCACCGGCGGTGATGATCCTGGGTTCGGGTTCACCCCGGTTCGCCAGATCTTCGCCCACCGCATCGAGGCAGGCTTGAATTGCTCCGGTGAATCCGAGCACTGCACCGATGCGCAAGGCATCCCGGGTCGATTTCCCGATGGGCGAGCGCACGGGAGAGACCACATCCTCCACCAACGGCAACTGGGCGGTACGTTCATGCAGGTAACGGGTCATGAGCGCCGGACCGGCGGTGATGATGCCGCCTTCATAACCGCCGGACCGGGTGATGATGTCAAAGGTAACGGCGGTGCCCAAGTCGATGACCACAGCGGGCGGATCGCCCAAGGCTTTGGCGCCGGCGGCATTGGCCAGCCGGTCCTGTCCGATTTCAGCCGGCACGGGGTAAGTGATGGGCAGACCCAGGTCGGCTTCGTGGGTGAGCTGCCAAAGCGGCACACCCTGGGGTTGCAGGGCGGTCTGCAGTCGACTGATCGCGGTGGGCACCACACTGCAGAACGCCACGCCCACGGGCCGGGAGTCGATTTCCCCGAGGCTGCGGATGGCCGCGGGCAACTCCCCCAGATCTTCGGTGGGCAGATCCAAGGTGGCTTTCGCCCCTTCCCGTCCCCCCGGCGCCACATAGCCGAGGTGTGTGTGTGTATTGCCTATGTCGATACAGAGAAGCATGGCGGATTTCAGCGTTTGGCGATGGTGACTTCGCCGGCATGGAAAGAGCGCGTTTCCCCGCCGACTTGCAGCAGGAGGCAGCCGCTGTGGTCGATCCCGTGGCCCACGCCTTGGATTTCTTCGTTGCCGTGCAGGAGGGTGATCTTCCGGTCGCGCAAGGCATCGTAACGGTGCCACAGTTCGGCCAGGCGGTCACCAAATTGGCCACTCTGAAAATCGGCACAGGTTTTGAGCAATCGCGTGATCAGTTGGGCGGCGAAGGTATTGATGTCGATGGGGTGTTTGGCAACTTCCTCCAGGGCGACCGCCCGTTCGGCGAGTTCGTCGATCCAGCCTTGGGCCGGGGGCTTGAGATTCAGTCCGCAACCGATCACCAGGTCGCGAATACGGTCGGCATCCAGTCGCGCCTCGGTGAGGATGCCGCCGACTTTGCGCCCTGCCAAGAGCAGGTCATTGGGCCACTTGACCGCCGGGCTCACCCCGGTGGTGTCCGCCAGCATCGAGCACAGGTTGACGCCCACCCAAGGCGTGATGGTGGGCAGTCGGTCGGGGGGCACTTCGGGTGAGGATGCGAACGAAAGATACAGGTTGCCGTTGGGTTCACTGAGCCAACTGCGGCCGAGCCGGCCGCGGCCCTTGGTTTGTTCGCGGGAGATGACCGCCAACGGCATCGTGGCGCCCTGGCTGGCGCGTCGCATGGCTTCATCGTTGGTGCTGTCGACGGAGTCGAGGACGACCACCGAGCATGCTTGATCCTTGGGCAGACGAGCTTGGATCAACAGACTGTTCAGCTCGGTCGGTCGGCTTGTCAGGCGATAGCCCCGGGAGCGCACCGCTTCAAAACCGAATCCGCGGTCGCGTAATTTTTCCATGTGTTGCCAGATCGCGACGCGGCTCACGCCGAGGGCTTCAGCCAGCGCATTGCCGGAAATGAAATTGTCTCCGGCCTGGAGGAGTTTCCGCACGATGATGAGATCGGAGTCGGCGGCTTTCATACTCCCCAATCCAACGCGATATCCACCCAAGTGCTTTGGTGCACCAGGGCGCCGGTTGAAACAAAATCCAACCCGAGCGTCGCGAGCGCTGGCAGGCTCTCAATCGTTATCCCTCCGCTGGCTTCCGTGAGGGCCCGGCCTTGGATGAGATCGATCGCCCGGGTGAGATCGGTGGTCGAAAAATTGTCCAAGAGAATCACATCGGCCCCTGCTTTGAGCACGGGATGGATTTGATCAAGACGGTCGACCTCCACTTCGACGGGAAGGTTGGGGGCATGGTTGCGTGCTTGCTTGATGGCACCGGCCAGATCGGCATCCGAGCCGAGCAGAGCCAGGTGATTGTCTTTCAACATCACGCGGTCGAACAAACCCAGCCGATGATTCCAGCCGCCGCCACAGGCCACCGCGTATTTTTCGAGCATGCGATATCCCGGGGTGGTTTTGCGGGTGTCCAGCAGTCGGGTGCGACCTTCGCCGAGCGCGTCGGCGTAGAGCCGGGTGATGGTCGCGATGCCGGACAGCCTTTGCAGAAAATTCAGGACCACCCGTTCGGCTGCCAACAGGGTGCGTGGGTCACCTGACAGGGTGGCGATCACATCGCCGCGGGAGAGCGTGGCACCGTCCCGGGCCTGCGCCTGCACCTGGCAGTTTTCTCCGTAGACGGAGAGGATCAGCGACACCAGGGGCAATCCGCAAAGGGTCAGTGATTGGCGGACAACCAAGTGCGCCTCGGCCATTCGGGGTGCTGCCTGCACACTGCCGGTCGAATGATCCCCGGGGTGGGTGGGGCGATTGACCAAACCCAAACCGCCGAGGTCTTCATCCTTCGCCATCTCCACCAGCCGTCGCAGGTGGGTCCGGTCGAGTTCGTCCCAGGTCAATCGGTGGAGCAGGGCTTCGGAAAAGCTTGGTGGCATTGGAGCCAGAAACGCTGAAATTTTGGAAAGCTGGAAGCTGAAAAATGCCGGGGTTGCCTGCCGGGTTGATTTGCGGGCCGCGCTGCCCCAGCCTGCCGGTGTGACTCTCGAAGAACTAAAAACCACCACAAGCGTGTCTGATTTGAGTTTGGCCTTGCAGGCGTTGCTCGCCGATCGACGGGGCGATTGGGATCACGCCCACACGTTGGCCCAGCAGGCCGGCAATGCCGATGGGGATTGGGTGCATGCCTACCTGCACCGCAAGGAAGGTGACATCGGCAATGCGGGTTATTGGTATCGGCGCGCGGATCGTCCTGTTGTGGGGGCCGGCGTATCTCTCGAGTCGGAGTGGGATTCGATCGCTACCGAGCTGCTCGGCCGCAAGGACTAGTTGTTTCTCTTGCCGGCGTGGGGCACCTGCATGGGTCTGAAGTAGGTGTCTCGTAGGATTTCCTGCAGCTCTTTGGATCGGTCGGTCTCACCGACCATCATGTCCCAGCGGATTTCGTCTTGGATCTCACTCATGGCGCGAAGACGTTCATCCTCCCGCCATTCCAAAAGGGCCCGCGCTTCTAGTGCTCTGCCGATGAGCGGTAGGCGCCAAGTGTTGAGCGCCAGGGCGGCATCACCCACATAGCGTTTCATCGCGATCTCCGTCAGTCCCTTGGCCGTGTGGATGTCCTGTTCGCGAAACACCGGCGGACGTTTCCCCTCCACGACGACCCGGGGCAGGCGGATGATTTGATTTTTTCGCTCGGGCTGGGCCAGCACCGCTTGTTCGGTTTCGTCTGCCGGCTGAGTGGGCTTGGGCGGCTGGTAAGCGAAGGTTTCGGTCAGGGCGGCCGAAATCTCGGCGGACAGCAGGCGTTTGGACTCCGGTTCCTGGCCGGCCAGGCCGGCGCCGCAAAAAATACCCGCCATCGCGATCAGCAATTGGCGGGTCGGCGTCATGGTCTGGTTCGGGGATCAATCCCGGGTGTTGTCACGATGCAGCACGGTGTCCGGGGGACCTTCTTCGCGGGCCGAAGCATCGCGGATCAACTCACGGGTCTCCTTGGCATCTTCCTCTTCGCCCAGCGCGGATTCCATATTGGCCCGGTCGTTGAAGTCAGCCATCTGGCGGAGGCGTTCATCTTCCTGCCACATTTCCATGGCCAGGGCTTCGTTCGATTTCCCGATGATGGGGATGGCGACCTGGTTCATGGCCTGGGCGGCTCCGCCGAAGTAGCGATTTACCGCAATTTGCTCCAAACCCTTGTCCGTGTTGACTTCCCGCTCGGTGAAGATCGGAGGACGCTCGCCGTGCACCACAACTTCCGGCAGCCGGATGATGCCGTTTTTTCGGTCTTCTGCTGCTTGCTCTTCCGGCGTCTTCTCCGGTTTTTCGGGCTCGGGCGGCGGCGGGTTGTATTTTGGCATCGTGTCAGCCAAGGCCGCGGCAAGGTTGTCCGAAACCACTCGAGTGCGGTCCGAGTGATCGTCCTGCGCCATAGCCGGACCCGCCAGCGCGAGGGCCAGCGACGAGGAAATGAGGAGTCGGATTCGGGTCATTGGGAGGTGAGACTTATAATCCCAAAAAGAGTTCAATTTCGCCCAAAGCAAATCACTCGCGAATTTGGCCGGTGCCCGTGACAACATACTTGTAGGAGCACAGCTCGGGCAGACCCATGGGGCCACGGGCGTGCAGGCGGTCCGTGCTGATGCCGATCTCCGCACCAAAGCCGAACTCAAACCCGTCGTTGAACCGCGTGCTGGCGTTCCAAAACACTGCCGAACTGTCGACGGCGGCTTGAAATCGGGCGGCGGCCTCGGCGTCGGTGGTCACGATGGTGTCGCTGTGGCCGCTGCTGTCACGGTTGATGATGGTGATGGCGGCCTCGAGATCATCGACCACCCGAATTGACATGATCAGACCAAGATATTCGGCCGTGTTGTCCTCGGTGGTAGCCGCGACATGGGGCACGCCATCCGCTGCGAGGATTTCGGCGGCCCGGGAATCGACACGCAGCTCAACGCCGGCTTGGCGCAGGGCGCGGCTCACACCGGGCAACAGAGTTGCGGCCGCTTCCGCGTCGACGAGGAGTTGCTCGGCGGCATTGCAGACGCCGGGGCGCTGCACCTTGGCATTGACGGTGATCGCGGTGGCCAGCTCGGGATCAGCAGCGCGGTCAAGATAAACAAAACAAACGCCGGTATAGTGCTTGATGACCGGGATGGTGCTGTTTTGGGCCACAAAGCGGATGAGGCCTTCGCCCCCGCGCGGGATGATACAGTGGATCAACTCATCGAGCTTCAGCAAAGTATTGAGGGCGGCCCGGTCGGTGGTGGGGATGAGTTGCACGGCATCGGCGGGCAATTCGGTCGCGGCCAAGGCCTCGGCAATCAAAGCGGCAAGAGCGGTGTTGGTATGGAAGATTTCCTTGCCCCCGCGCAGGATGGCGGCATTGCCGGATTTCAGGCACAGGATTGCACAATCGATGGTGACGTTTGGACGGGCTTCGTAGATGATGCCAATTACGCCGATCGGCACACGGCGTTTCTCGATGACGAGCCCGTTGGGCCGGGTGGTGGTTTCCAGTGCCTCGCCGACCGGATCGGGCAGGCCGGCCACTTGGCGGACCGATTCAGCCAGTTGCTCGAGCCGGGCAGGCGTGAGAGTGAGTCGGTCAATCTGCGCTTGGGTCAGGCCGTTTTCTTCGGCGGCAGCGAGATCCTTGGCGTTGGCCTCGGTGAGTTTGTCTGCAGCCACTGGAATGAGCTCGGCCAATTTGAGCAGGGCCGCGTTTTTCTGCGCGGTCGGCACCGTGGCCAGCACATGTGAAGCGGCGCGCGCGCGTTCCGCGATGGAGGTGACAAGGGAGGCGAGTTCGGCGGACATGTTTGAGGGAGAAACGGCTGCGAGGGACGCGGAATCAATCGCGAGCGGCAGGACGGTGCAAGGGCTGAGCGCAGCGGGAGGCAAAGGCGGTGGCACGACGGGCGGTGAGAAGGGGGCCGGTTTGGGGGTGAGGCGCCGTGTTAAAAACACGCCCAGGGCCAACAATCCTGCTGCGCCAAACGTGGCTGGGAAGGAAATCAAGCGTTCCGCCAGCTCGGTTTGGCGAAGCCAGGTGGGGGCAATTTCCGGTTCCAGCATCCATCCCAGCAGGATGACAATCAGGTTGTGCGAGGCGTGCATGCCAATGCACAAGCCGAGCGAACGGGTGCGGTAATAGATCCAACCTATCAGGAGCCCGACCAGAAACGTCGCGGGTATCTGGGCGAGATTGAGGTGGAGGGCGCTGAACAATGCGGCACTGGTCAAAATCGCCACTCCGGGTCGCCCCTGTTGCAGCAGGCCACCGAGGATTATCCTTCGACACAAAAACTCCTCCGTGAGCGGAGCGATTATCACAGCCAAAAACAGCAGCGACCAAGAATGGTCCTGCATGGCTGCCCAACTGTCATCTTCGAGCAGAGGTCGGAGAAATTCCGCCCAATCCGCCTCGTAGAGCCACTGGAACCCCGCGAGAACCAGCAGTGCCAGTCCAACAGCGGCCACGGCTGCCGGGACAATCATTGCAGGATCGAACCTGACACTTGCGATTGCGCCCGACCACACCGAGCCACGCCAATTGCGTTCGATGGTCACCACGCTCACCAGCGCGATTGAATTCACCACGGCGATGAACAGCGGAGGATTGACCGCAAAGAGATCGGGGAAGTCGCCGATTGTTCGCGCAATGGCGATTGAACCAATCGCCAAGACGGTGATCCCAACTTGAATGCCGATGAAAATCGCGGTGAGGGCAACGGCACGACCAACGGAAACTGGATTGGGTAGTCGGCTCGCCACGAACCTCTTATCCCGCACACCTCCCGTATCGCCGTCAATCCGCTCCGCGTTATGGGACCTCTGGGAGTGTCACTTATTAAGTGACACTTCTGAGGAGGGTTGGTCCGGGTGGTCAGTTGATTTCGTAGATTTCAACGAGGGCGACGCCTGCCGGGTCGCTGTTGACAAGAGCGGTGTAGGCACCGGGGCGTAGTTCGACAATCACGGCCGCATCAAGAGAAGAGGGAGGTAGAGCGAAGGCTCCCACAGCTTCGGCGGTGTCCCGGATATCGGTCCAGTTTGCGGACTGAAACCAATTGTCGTTCTGAGCCACGCGGTAGTTGGTGCCGTCTGGATTCGGAGCCATGACTTCAAGTCGGGGATCGGCCGCGGCGCCAGTGACGCCGAAATCGGCCAGGGTCGGCCCGATTGCGCGGATCAGCACCCGCCGCGGCACGTCGCCGGGAATCGCAAATCCGGCGATCAGCTGGTCGGCCCCATCTCCTGCGGGGCCGCGGCTGGCGAGATTGCGGATCCGCAAATCTCCCTGGCCGTTGGCAAGGTCGTAAAGCTCAACCAATGACAGGCCTCCAGCCGCGGCGTGATCCTGAATGGGCGCGGTGTAGATGCCGGCTGTGACGGTGGTGCGCAGGGCGGCGTCGGCGCTGCCGGGTTCCAAGTCGAATGCTCCCGCGGCGGTGAAAGCATCGCCGATGGCGGCGGTATCCCAGTTGTCGTTGTTCGCCATGTCGTGTTGGGAACCATCGGGTTGGCGTTCGAGGAGCGAGAAAAACGGATCCTCCATGGGAGATGTGATGCCGAAGGGCACCAAACCGGGTCCAACCGCGCGCACGAGCACTTCCTTTTGCCCCGTGCCGGTGAGCACAAACCCTGGAATCACAGCGTCGTCGCCGGTGCCGGAGTTGGCGCGGGTGGAGAGATTGGCGAGTCCGGTGGAAGGCGGAGGATTGGCCTCCACCACCACTTGGGCGCTTCGGCTCGTCACCATGCCCGCACTGTTGCTGACGGTTACGGTATAGGTCGCAGACTCCTGCGCGTTCATGACGTTTATGGTGTCCGTGGAATAAGCGGATCCGGGCATGACCTCACCATTGCGCCGCCATTCATAGGCCAGCGGCGCGGATCCGGTGGCTTGCACCTGCAGGCTCGTCGAGCCTCCCGGGGCCAACAGGCGATCGGTCGGATGAAGGTCAATTTCGGGAAGGCGAACGTTGGGATCGGCCGCGACCATGATTTCATACCAAATGGTGTCATTGGATCCGCCCAGGGTGAGTTTGGTGGAGTTCCCCGTCGCTTCGGTGGTGATCATATGCGTGCGTTCGCCCCGCTCATTGAGGGCCCACGCGCTCACCCTTTCTGCGGGAAACGGCACTTCCAACGTCAGAGGAACAATTTCGACGAGGACCGGTGATTGTCCCCATTGGTTGCCCACGCTTTGCCGCGTTTCATCCGTCCATTGCTGGTTGGTGTTTTCGACATTTCCCGTGGCGACCACCAAAGCCCGGAACCCATTCTCACTGGTGAGCGATTCGCCTTCCACCGCGGTTACGGCAGCGGTGAGCCAGTTTTGGGAATTGGCGCCGAACTCAAAATTCCAGCCGAGATCCTGGATACTGCTCCCCGCAAGAAAACCGACGCCTCCCTTGGTTTTGGCCGTGCTGATTGCCACCCAGTTTTGATTGGATTGTCCGGAATCAGACCAAGTGAGTTCCAACGTGTCCGAGCGGTAGAAAGGTCCGCCCGCGCTGGTGAAGGAACCGTTGGCAGGTTGGGTGGTGTCGAGCGCGATTCCCGTTTGCAAGGCTTGTCGGTCGGAAACGCCGACGTGGCGGCCGTCGCCGACTTGCCAGGCGCCTCCATGGTCGCGCACCACGGCGAGTTGGGTGGCGTCATCGAAGCCGGCCTCGACATCGGTGCGGGCGGGGGAAACGTCGCCGCGGCGGAACATCATGGCCGCCAGCAGAGTGTTGGCCATCTTGGTGGGATGGGTGTCCTGGGCAAAGAAATCGGAGATGAATCCTCGATCCCACTCATCCGGATTCGCTCCGTAGGAGAAGAACCACAGTCCATCCCAATCCTGAAAGGCGGCATAGGCGCTCAGCAGGATCGGGGCTTCGGCGGAGTAGGTGTTGGGTGACGGGTGTTGATACTCCGTGCAGAAGAATGGTTTTCCCTTCACCCGCTGGCGCGCAATGTTGCCGATGGTGGCGCCGAGGTCAGATACAAGTGACTCATTGGCAATCGTCCAATCAACGGGATCCCAGGGATTGCGCGGGAAGACCGGGTGCTGCCAATAGGCATGGGAATCGACGGCATCGAGGCGGGCTTGATTGGCTGCCGGACTGTTGGCGACAATGGTGCCGAAGATGATTCCGGGGTAACCAATATCGTCACGAATATGTGAATACATGGTGTCCCAGTATTCGTTCTCCGCCGCGAGCAGGTATCGAATCCAGTCGGTCAATTTGGCCGGTGTCGGCGCGGAAGAGCTGCCGGATTTGAGTACGGTGGGCAGGTTGCGTTGCTCAAGCGAAGAACCGGCGGGGGGCACACCGGCCTGGCCTCCGGTGGTGAAGGTGGCAGCGGCCAACCACAAGGTGCCGGTGCGGGCACCGAAGCCGCTGAAGTTGAGTCGCAGACTGGGTTCATCAGTCGTGGCGATGAACGTGGTGCTGAACTGTCGCCAGGTGGAATCGAGGGTGGTGTTGGTGACGTCCACGACGGTGCCGTAATCGCTGGGACCCGCGCGGGTGAGCCCGGCGCTCAGTGGCAGGTTGGTGTCGGCTTTGGCCCAGAACGACACGGTGTAGATCTGGCCCGCCGTCACATTCAGCCCGGATTGATTGAGCTGCACATGCCAAGAGGCCGACCCCGCCGTGGTGATGCTGATTTGCAGGGCGGGACCGCCGTCGGTGAATTCGCTCGAGGCGGATCCGGTGGCCGCTGCCCCGTTGTGCTGCTCAAGATTCCAACCGGTCAGGCCGCCGCCAAAATTGGCATTGGAGAGGAGCTCAGGCCCGATAGGTTCATCGATGGTATCCCAAGCCGCCAACACCGCGGCGGTGTCAGCGTATTGCGTCGCCAACCAGTTGTTCCAATGCGTGCGGTGCGTCGTCGCGAACTCCGTGGGCAGTTGGTCCAGCGTGCCATCGTGCCAAGCTTGCACATAACCGTATTCATTGAGGATTTCGACAAACGTGACCGCGGGATCCTGCGACATGGGAGTGTTTTCCCGCCAGGGATTGGGCGCGCCCAGGAGTTGGGTGGCGTATTCCTTTTGGAGCATGAGCGCGTGATCATCGAAAAAACCAAGGCACTGCTGCTCCTTCCATTCGAGTTCAGCGATTGCGGCGGGGAAACCATCACCCGGTTGCAGGTGGCGGGAGACCAGCAGGTTCATGTTGGTGTGAATCCCGTGGTCGGCGAGACGGGCGACAAAGTGATGCAACCGATCCAGGTGCTCCGTGCTGAAGTCGCGACTGCGCCCGGTCGAGTAGTCGATCAGGATTTGGCCGGGAGCCCAGGGCGCTTCGAGGTGGTGAAAACGCACGCTGTTAAGCCCAAACTTGGCCATACGGGCGGCGACTTTGTCGGCGTCGGCGAGGAAGGGAAATGCGGATTGGGCACCGACGTTGACACCGAGAAAACGCAGGCGTTCGCCGTCGCGCATCAGGTGGCCATCGTCGTTTGGTTTCACCCAGGTGGAGTCAAGGGTGAGGGGCGTGTTGAGTCCGGAGAGGTCGGTGATGGTGGCGGAAGCATCATCCCAGGGCAGGGTGAACGGACGCATTTCTTGGGCAGAAGCAGCGGCGACGCCGAGGACGACGAATAGTCCGCCACAGACGTGACGAAAGGCAGGGGGCAGGTTCATGGTGAGGCAGGCTCACCGTAGGCTCGGTCAATGCCCGGTCCAACGGCTGTAGGACTAGACGTTCAACTCGCCTACTCGAAGAGGTTGCCGCGATTGAAGCGCCAGATGCTGAAGATGTTCACGAGGGCTGCGATGCCCAGCAGAACTCCGATGATGGGCAGAATTTCAAAGAGCGATTTCTGGGCCCAGAGCACCGCGAGGAAGCCCTCCATCGACCAATACACGATGGTGAGTTTGCTGATCAATTGGATGAATTCCGGCATAAAACTGGTGGGAAACCAAGCTCCGCCGATTGCACTCATGGTCAGGATCACAAAGGTCGCCAAGCCGTTCGCCGCGGCGGGGGTGGACGAAATCGCCGACAGCAACATACCGAATGCCGTGCAGGCGATCGAAGCGGTGAGGGCGACAACCAAAAGACTGGGCAGGTGAGGCAGCACCTCGATCCCGAACATGAGTTGACCGGCCAGGAACAGCACCGTGAGCTGCACCAGACCCATGAGCATATTGAAGAGATATTTGCTCCACAGGATGTGCGAACGGCTCACCGGTGAGGCGAGCAGGCGGTGAAAAATCCCGGCTTGTTTTTCCTCGAAAAGGGAGGTGGCGGCACCACTCACCGAGAAAAGCAAAAACATGATGGCCCAGCCTCCCACGACCCGGGTGGCTCCTGGCGACTTCACATCGGCTCCGGCCAGTTGTTCGTTTTCGATCTGCACGATTTGATCGATGAAGTTGGCGTCGTCGTCGGCATCATTCTCGTCCGATTGGGGGCCGTCGGCGGATTCGCTGCCGAAATTCATTACCCCAGCCTCCATGTTGGCACGCACCACTTCGTATTCGAGGTCAAATGAATCAGCCATTGTGCGGGCCATGCCATCGTAGAAGCTGCTGGTTTTCTCCTCCCCGATGTAGGCGGTGGCCTGGTCGTGCAGGTTTTGCATGAGCGCCTGCGGCGCGGAGGTGAAGATGACTTTCTGCAGGAGTCCCGTGACGGTCTGCGTCTCGATCTCGTTGCGTGGATTATTAAGGAAGATCAATCGCAGGCCGAAGCGCTCCTCACTCACCGTGTCGGCGGGAAACACCAATCCGAAGCGCAGCTTGTTGTCGCGGATGAGTTCGCGGGTGCGGTCCACGGTCAACATGGCTTCACGGCCGTCGGGATCTTTCCAGCTTCGGATTACGCGGAAGGCGGTTTCGTCCTCCATCGCATCGATGATGGCGTCGGCCACGGCTGCATCGGTGTTGCTCACCACGGCGATGGGCACGCCGGTCGGGCCGGAGGAGGAGCGGTTCACGCCGAACACCTGGCCAAAGATATAGACCAACACCAGGGGCACGATGAAGGTGAGGCCGAACGCGACCTTGTTGCGCAGGAACAGGCGGATGTCTTTGCGGAGAAGCGAGAGGACTTGATGCATGGTTCAAAACAAAGAGGTTGTGATTTCCTTCGGAGCGATTCTCCCCTCAAAAGTGTCACGTATTAAGTGACACTTGGGGGGGCTGCTTGTCGGGGGTAGGCGTGGTGGTTGAGAGAGAACTTTGTCACTTAATAAGTGACACTTGAGGAGAGGAGTTGAGCTTGGGGAGGCGGTTATTCGCGGAAGGCCTTGCCGGTGAGGTGGAGAAACACGTCTTCGAGGCCGGGCCGGGTCAGGGTGCAGTCGGTCGAAGGCACGCCGTGTTTCTCCAAAGTGCGGAATACCGACGACAGGGTGGTGTTGGGGGCGATGGCCAGCGTGTGACCGAGTTCAGTCGACGTAACGGATCCAAGATCACGCAGGGAAGTGAGTGCGGCGGCAACCGATGGATTGTCCGGGAGGGAGAGTTGTTCGGCGGTAGGAAGTTGGGCGAGTAGCTGCGCAAGGCTGCCCTCGGCCAGGATCTTGCCGTGATCGATGATGGCGATGCGCGAACAGAGGCGGGTCGCCTCCTCCATATAGTGGGTGGAGTAGACCACGGTGAGACCTTCGCGGTTGAGCTGCTCTAGAAATTCGAAGATGGCGTTTCGCGACTGCGGGTCGACGCCGACAGTGGGTTCGTCACAAAGCAGCAGCTTGGGTCGATGCAACAGGGCGGCGACGATGTTGAGCCGACGCTTCATGCCGCCGGAAAAGCCTTTCACGCGATCGCGACGCCGGTCGCTCAATCCGACGGCGTCCAGACTCTCAGCGATGCGGCTGCGCAGGGTGGCGTGGTCGAGGTCGAACAACTCGCCGAAGACCTGCAGGTTTTCCTCGGCCGAGAGCTCGTCGTAGAGGGCAATGTTTTGAGGCACCAATCCCAGATGGTGGCGGGCGGCATCGCCTTCGCGTGTGGCCGGCGTTCCGTTGAGATCGACGGTGCCGGCATCGGGTTGCTTCAGCCCGGCGATGATCGACATGAGGGTGGACTTGCCGGCGCCATTGGGACCGAGCAGACCGAGAAACTCACCTGCCGCAATGTCGAGTGATACGTCGTCGAGGGCGGTCAGCGAGCCATAGGATTTGGAGACCGAGCGGATGGAAAGCATGCCGCCCACCGTGGGCCGGCCGGCAGGCTCGCGGCGAAACGAATCGTGCAAACCATGACCATTGGCCCATGCGGGCATAGTCGGTGGTCATGGTCGGCTGCTTAGCGGAGGGCCGCCAACCGTTCCTGGAGTAGGGCAAACTGGTCGTCGGGGAGAATGGGGCCGAGGTGTTGCACCGTGGCCGCGCCCACGTGGGACGCGATGGTGCCGCTCTCGACCAAGGACTTGCCGCGCAGATGGGACGAGAGAAAACCAGCCGCCCAGGAATCGCCCGCCCCATTGGTATCCACGACACGGTCAACCACGACAGGTTCGATGCGGTGGAGCTCATCGCCGCGGGCGATCCAGGCACCGTCCTTGCCGACCTTTACGCAGGCGGTCACGCCGTGCGAAGCGAGGCGGCGGGCGAGGTCACCGTAGGAGGTCGACTCATCTTCAAACAAGGCGCGGATCTCGTCCTCGTTGGCAAAGACAATGTCGATGCCGGAAGCGAGTTGCTTGAAGATCCACGGCCGGGTGGCGTTGATAACCTCAAACGAAGCCAGGTCCACGCTTACGGTGCAGTCCGCCTCACGGGCGGAGGCGAGCACGGCATCGGCAAGGGCTTCGTTGAAGACCAGATAACCCTCCATGTGGGTATGGCGACATTGGGCAAAATCCGTGGGTGCGATCTCGTCGGGCGAGAGGGTCATGGCCGCACCGAGGTCCGTCCGCATGGTGCGGTCGGCATCGGGAGTGGTGAGGATGAGGGAGCGAGCGTTGGGCACGCTGCCGATTTTGAAACGCGAGGTGTCGATCCCCAGGTCGGTGAAACGCTGGCGATAGGCGGCGGCGACGTCGCAGTTGCCAAGCTTGCCGAGGTAGGTCGTGCGCAGGCCGAGGCGGGTGGCATTGAGCGTGGCGTTGGCCGCGGAACCACCGGTGGAGGTGGCGGGCGCATCGGCCAGATTGGCGAGGATGGCCGACATCTCGGTGTCGTTGACCAGAACCATGCCACCTTGGTCGCCGTCGACGTGGTTCTGCAGAAATTCAAACGGGACCTCGGCCAGCAGGTCCATGATGGGCGATCCGACACCGATCAGATCAAATTGGGAGGAGGAGGGGTCCGGAGAGATGCTCATGGATCAGTTGGAAACCTGGAGGTTGGTGGCGAGCAGCGGTTCGTCGTCCACCTCGATGATGATGCCGTAGTCGCCGGGCTTCTGGAACGACAGGTTGCGGACTTCGTTGATGAGATTGATGCGCTGGATGGGACCGCTGGACTTGAACGGTCGTTCGATCAATTGCTTCATCTCGGTCGGATCTGCGCCCATGGACAGGCGGATCACATGTTCACCTTCCGGCACGTCGGTCAGGGTGAGAAACCAGACCATGAACGGATGGGTGAGTGGAAATTGGCGCCCGCGGATATTGGAAAACACCCCGAGGATGGTGTGTTTGCCAGTGGCGGGATCGATGTGCACCCCGTCGCAGGTGAGCCAGACAAGAACTTGTGGTTTGGAATTCACGAGAGCTCCACTGGGGGTCGTGGCGCCCGGAGTGGCAAGCGGAATGGCTTGGCGGCGCGAGGAAAGCCGGTTTGTTGGGAGGTGATGGAGGAACTCCGCATCTTGATCCAGGACGTGATGATCCAACTTTCCGCTTATCCGCGGTGGTTGGTGGCATCGTGCGGTGTGATTGTGGCGCTGGCCGCCCTGTGGGTGTTGAGCAAGCTGCTCAAGCTGACGGTGCAAGTGATTATCGTCTTGGCGGGAATCGCCGTGATCGCGGGAGCGGTCTGGTGGACATTGGGGTATATTTAGCGGCGGCGATTCGGGCGGGACCGAGCTTTTTCTTGTATCGGTTCGCATGCCCTCAATAACCGGTGTCGATGAAATATATCTTCGTGACCGGTGGGGTGGTTTCTTCCTTGGGCAAGGGGCTTACAGCGGCGGCGCTGGGAGCATTGTTGGAAGTCCGCGGGCTGCGGGTGCGGATCCAAAAGTTTGACCCCTATCTCAATGTCGATCCCGGCACGATGAGTCCTTTCCAGCACGGGGAGGTGTATGTGCTCGAGGATGGTGCAGAAACCGATTTGGACCTCGGTCACTACGAGCGTTTCACCAGCGGAAAGCTCTCACGACTGAACAGCCTTTCCTCCGGACAGATCTACGAAAGCGTCATTCAAAACGAGCGCCGGGGAGTTTACCTCGGCAAGACGGTGCAGGTGATCCCGCACGTGACCAACGAGATCAAGGAGCGCATCTACCAAGGCGCAAAGGATGTCGACGTGCTGATCACCGAAATCGGTGGCACCACCGGGGACATCGAGGGATTGCCGTTTCTTGAGGCCATGCGTCAGTTTGCGCTCGAAGTCGGGCCACGTGATTGCCTGTTCATCCACGTGACGCTCGTGCCTTATTTGGGCGCGGCCGGAGAGCTGAAGACCAAGCCCACCCAGCAGTCGGTGGCCAAGCTGCGTGAGATCGGTATCCAACCGCACATCGTGGTCTGCCGTTGCGAGCACCCGATGGATCACGGCATGCGCGACAAGATTTCGATGTTCTGCAATGTGCCGGTGAAGGCGGTCGTGGAATGCCGTGATGTCAGCTCGATCTACAAACTGCCGATCGCCCTGCAAAAGGAGGGCATGGACGAACTCGTGGTGGACTTGTTTGGCCTGAAACGCCCGATGCCGGAGAAGAACATGTGGAACAACATCGTGCACCGGATCGAGAATCCGCGTCACGAGGTCACGATCGGCGTGGTCGGCAAATACATCGAGCTTCAGGACGCCTACAAATCGGTCTACGAATCGGTGACCCACGCTGGCATCGCCAATCACTGCCGGGTCAATGTGCGCCGGATCGATGCCGAGGAACTTGAGGCCCGTAATGGTCTCAACCTGCTCAAGGATCTTGATGGCATTCTGGTGCCGGGTGGATTTGGCGACCGGGGCACCGAAGGCAAAATCGCCGCCGCCCGCTACGCTCGCGAAAACGGCGTGCCGTATTACGGACTCTGCCTTGGGTTGCAGATCGCGGTGATCGAGTTTTGCCGCAACGTGCTGAAGCTCAAAGGTGCGAACTCCCTTGAGTTCGATCCCGAGGCGGCCGAACCCGTCATCACAATGATGGAAGAGCAAAAGAAGATCATCGACAAGGGGGCCACGATGCGACTCGGCAGCTACGAGTGTGCGTTGCAACCGGGCACGATTGCCCGCCGCGCTTACGGCACCGAAAATGTTCGCGAGCGCCACCGCCACCGTTTTGAGGTCAACAACGCTTACGTTGCCGACATGCAAAAGGCCGGTCTCCAGATCAGCGGCATCAACCCGCGTCGCAATCTGGTCGAAATCGTGGAGGTCAAAAACCATCCTTGGTTCCTGGCCGTGCAGTTCCATCCGGAGTTTCAGTCGAAACCCAACGAGGCGCACCCGCTCTTCGCTTCCTTCATCAAGGCCACGCTCAAGCGCAAGAACGGGACCACACCCAAAAAGGTCGCCAAGAAAAAGACTCCGGCGAAAAAGAAAACCGCCGCAAAGAAGGCCTGAGCTGAAGGATGCTCTACGATCCCGCGAAACTACTGCT
>JANQKV010000020.1 GCA_028280945.1 Opitutaceae bacterium | reverse complement strand
TTTCGTGGGCAAATCCATGCGGCGGAGGGGTCAACTCATGATCCGCCTGCCAAGTTCTGCTTCTCTCTGCTCTCTCCTGTGAGAAACAGCCCTGCCTCTCAGTTCCATTGTGAAACCGTTAGCTCGGCACGCGCTGAGAAAAAGCCGATGCTTTCGCCACATCGAGTGTCGAGAGATCGCCCCAAACAAACCCGGATTCCATGGCCCGGAATTCAGCGCGCTCCCCATTGGTATCGCAATCCCGCAGACCACGGCTTCCGGATGATCGTTTCCGGCTGAATTCAATTTGTGACTTGGCTCAAGGGTTGCTGCCCGTCTCGCTGCACCTCCCCCATGGCCCGTTCGACTTACAAGCCTTCCATCGCCTCGGCGGTGATCATCGCCAATATGATTGGGACCGGCGTGTTCACCTCGCTTGGGTATCAACTGCTCGATATCGAGTCCGGTTTTGTCCTGATCATGCTCTGGGTGGTAGGTGGAGTGAGCGCCTTGTGCGGCGCGCTGACGTATGCCGAACTTGGAGCCGCCCTGCCCCGTTCGGGCGGTGAATACAATTTCCTGTCCCGCATTTATCATCCCGTCGTGGGTTTCATTTCCGGATGGATCTCGGCGACCATTGGGTTCGCAGCGCCGGTGGCGTTGGCGGCAATCACGTTTGGCAGTTACCTTTCCGCAGCCTTTCCCGGACTCTCCGAGCGATGGTTGGCAGTTGGTATCATCGCCATTGTCACGGCGGCTCACATCGGTCGTCGCAGGCGCAGCAGCAACTTCCAAAGCATTTTCACCGCGGCTAAGATTTCGTTGATCGTTGGCTTCTGCCTGTTGTGTGGCTTCCTAGTCGACGAACCCCAGCCGGTTTCGTTTTTCCCCACTGCCGGCGACGGAGCACTCATGCTGAGCGGGGCGTTTGCGGTCTCCCTGATCTACGTCAATTACGCCTACACGGGGTGGAATTCCGTCACCTATCTCATCAACGAGGTGACCGACGCCCAACGGAACCTGCCCAAAATCCTGATCACCAGCACGGTTACGGTCATGGTGCTGTATGTCGCGCTGAACTTCACTTTCCTCCTGGTCGCCCCCATCGAGGCGTTGAAGGGCGAAGTGGAAGTGGGTTACATTGCCGCCCAGCACGTGTTTGGCGATGGCGGGGCTTCGGCCATCAGTTTTGTCCTTTCCCTGCTGCTGATTTCCACGGTCAGCGCAATGACCATTGCGGGCCCCCGGGTGCTGCAGGTGATCGGCGAGGACTACAGGATGTTTGCCCGGCTCTCCCGGAAAAACGACGACGGCATCCCCTCTTTGGCGATCCTGGTGCAATCGGCGATCGCGTTGGTTTTTGTCCTCACATCTTCGTTTCAGAGCATCCTGCTGTTTTCCGGTTTTATCCTCAGTTTAAATACCGTTTTTGCCGTGGCAGGCATCTTTGTGCTGCGCAAACGACAGCCTGAACTGGAGCGTCCTTATCGCACGTGGCTCTACCCCCTGCCCCCAATCATCTACCTTGCCCTGATGCTTTGGACTCTGATTTTCATCGTGAAATCGCAGCCCACCGAAGCGTTCATCGCGATCGGCATCATTGCCGCCGGCAGCATCGCTTATTTGTTTGCGAACAAGTCGAATCGAACCAGTACAACTACCGATTCGAACAACGAGTAAGCCCGGACCGTTTGCTACTTTTTCTTCGGTTTGGCGGGCAAACCCCCGTAAAGAAGTTTGCGCGGTATTCGCACGAAGATTGCGACAACTGCAATGATACTCCCGACGGTCATAAATCCATACATCAGTCGACGGGCCTCGGCAGCGGTTATGCCCAGTTGGTGCTCAACCGAAGCGTCAAACAGGGCGTGGATCGCCCATAGCCCCACTCCGGCCAGAACTGCTACAACGATTCCCACCCCGACAAACGACATTCTCACAAACCGCAGCAGCCATTTGCCCGCGCTCACTGGAAGGAAAAAGGATCAGGGGTAGCGACAAAACTGACCGGCACACCTTCAAGTTGGTTGGCCAACCATTGGGCCAGCCACGCCATGCCCAGTGATTCGGAGACCGCGTGCCCGGTGACAATCAGCGCACGTGGTTTTCCCGCCAGCGATGAGTCCCGGAAGTATTCGGGCGTCTCCCATTCGTGAACCTCTCCCACGATCAGAAGATCATACCCCCCCTCCTGGGTAAATCGAATCTGGGCCTGCCCGCCGTAGGCGCCCGGGACGATGCCCACTCGGCTTACCATCATATCGGGATTTCCCACAACTTTTACGGGGTCTTCGATTTGCCAGGCCGACTTCACAGTCGTCACCACCTCAGCCAGGGGCTTGGCAGGTAAAACACAAAGGTGGGGATTGGTCTTGTCCTGGTATTTCCCCCAGCCCAGGGCATCCACATTGGCCTGCAAAATGGGATCCGGATTCATCTCGTGCAGATGGTCGTGAAACCGGAACACCACGATGTCGTGAGCATCCAACAACTCCCGCTTGTGCAGATAGACGGGGTCCTCCACCACGTCGGTCGGATCGTCGAAGTGGTTATAAAACGTGGGTTCGTGCGTGATGATCAGGTTCACGCCTTGTTCGATGGCTTGTCCGATGGTGGCCGTGCTGGCCATGAAGCAGGTCAAGACGCCCGTAACGGGTTGGCTGGGATCCCCGCTCTTCGCCGTATCGACGGTCTCCGTCCGCAGACCCGTGGCTGATTGGGCGAGTAGCAGATCAATGACCGACTGAATCGAAGGGGTCGGTGCATCCACCGTTGCCATCGAGAAGCCGGCAACTCCGGCAAGGGCGAAGACAAAAGCAATAATGAGGCGCGGGCGAATCACTTCCACCTAGTGCTACTCGCCGGCGGGAAAAAGGGAAGCATTCAAACCCGGGATAACCCGCAGGGCGTTTTTGTAGTAGATCTTCCGCAGAATATCATCGGACAAATCGAGACCATACAGTCGCCAAAAGGCGTGCCGCTTGCGGTAATACGGGAAGTATTCGTCGGCTGTCTCCAGCACCCGGAAATACGTGTAATACTCCTCCGGCGCCCACATGTCTTTTCCCATCAGGATGCGGTCCTGATACTTTTCGAAAAACGCCCGGGCGTGGCGTGGCTGGCGACCCGGGTCATAGATGACGGCCCCCATTTCCGTGACGATGTTGGGCAGTTCATCGAGATACTGCCCCAGGCGATCGAGGTCGTTCGCCAGCCACATGAAATGAGCCACGATGAAGGTGGTGTTCGGGTGCCTGCGATAGACATTGAGCTGCTCTTTGATGAGCTGTTCGAAGCTGGGTTCTCCTTCCCGTTTGCGGTTCGGCCGCTGCTTGAGCTCGAGCCACCGTTCGTTGAAGCGGTCGTGCGGGAGCCAAAACTGAGCGGGGTCTCCGACGTGGATCAGGACCGGCACGCCCAATTCTCCAGCCTTGGCCCAAAGTGGGTCCAAACGGGGATCATCCACCCTCACGCGACCAAGCGGATCGAATACATACATGCCAAGGTTTTTGAAGATCTTCAGCCCCTGTGCGCCGGCCTTCACGTCGGCCTCAAACTGGGCCGCCGTGCGCTCCGGGTAATCCGGGTCGTCAATCCCGTCATAGGAAGGGTTGGCAAATATGGCAAAGCGGTCGGGGTAACGGGCCTTCGAACGGGCAATCACTTCCTTGAGTTCATTGCCACTGCCACCCGACAGGTTCACCATTGTTGTCATGTTAAGGGCGTCCATGTCGCGGACGACTTGATCGACCACCTCCGGGGTCATGCGTTGGCGCCATTGGTGGTTATGGGCATCGACAAACGGGAACTTCGCCCGGGTCACGATGTTCTCCGGCACCACCAGCGTGGACGTCGGTTCGTATTCCTCGAAACCCATTTCCTGGGCGAAGGCGGAAGACAAAAGCAACACTCCCGCTGCGGCGACATGGCGCCAAAATGAAACAGGCATCAGTTGAGTTTGGATTGGATGAGTTTACTCGCGGCCCCAAAATCGATCAGGCCGGCGTCCGGATGTTGTTTAAGCTGGCCCATGACCTTGCCCATCTCGCGTTTGGTGGTTGCCCCCGTGGCGGCCAACGCCTCGGCCACAATGGCCTCCAGTTTCTCTCCCGTGATCTGCGCGGGAAGATAGGCTTCGAGCCAACCGATCTCTTTTTCGTTGGCGGCAACCAAATCATCCCGGCCAGCCTTGCGGAAATCCTCATTGGCATCGCTGAGATTTTTCACCGCTTTGCGCAAGGTCGAGACGACCAGTGCATCATCGATATCGGTATTGGTATCCATGGAAGCCCGCTGGATGGCTGCGTCAGCCGTTCGCAGTCCAGTGGCTTTTTCGGAATCGCGAGCTTTCATCGCGGTGATGATGTCGGAGCGGAGTTTTTCGTAGAGAGCGGGCATGCGTCGTAATTGGGAGGACTGGAGTGAGGGGACATTCCCGACTGGAATCAGGGAAGCCAGGGAAACTTGCGGGCATCCGGAGCACGTTTTTCGCGCTGGGCCGAATGAAATTCCTTGGCTTCCTCCGACATGTAGTAAAGCAGCGTCGCATTGCCTGACAGTTCCTGCAGGCCCGATTGCCCGTCCACATCGGCATTAAAGGCGGCCTTGAGGCAGCGGATGGCCAGCGGGCTGTGTCCCAGAATCTCCCGCGCCCACTTGATCCCCTCGGACTCCAGCTCATCCACGGGCACCACCGCGTTCACCAACCCCATCTCCAAGGCCTGTTCGGCGTTGTATTGGCGGCACAGATACCAGATCTCCCGCGCTTTTTTCTGTCCCACGATGCGCGCCAGGTAACTGGCGCCGAAACCTCCGTCGAAGCTGCCCATGGCGGGACCGACCTGTCCGCAAATGGCGTTGTCCGCGGCGATGCTAAGATCGCAGACGACGTGCAGAACATGACCACCTCCGATGGCGTAGCCGGCAACAAGCGCGATCACCACCTTGGGCATCGATCGGATCAGTTTCTGCACATCAAGAATGTTGAGCCTCGGCACCCCATCCGCGCCGACATAACCGGCATGCCCCCGCACGCTCTGGTCGCCACCGGCACAGAACGCATGCTTGCCGTCGGTATGCGGCCCGGCCCCGGTCAGCAACACCACCCCGATGGAGGTATCGTCCCGGGCGTCCAACAATGCTTCGTGCATCTCGAAAACCGTTTCGGGTCGAAACGCGTTTCGTTTGTGAGGTCGATTGATGGTGATCTTCGCGATGCCATCCGTCTTCTCGTAAATGATGTCTTCGTAGGGTTTGACGACCTGCCATTCGGGCTGACTCATGCCCGCAGCGTGGGCCTTGGCAGGCCGTCGTCAACCGGCAGCATAAAAACCCCTGACGCGCGCAGCCGTTGTCTCCAAACGATACTTCATGCGCATTCTGCCCCTTTTTCTCCTCATCGCTCTGTCCGCCCCGGCGGTGACACATCCCCAGCCCAAACTGGCCTGGAGCCTTGGTGGTCTGAGCTCACCCGAGTCCGTTGTCTACGATGCGCAACGCGACCGCTTGTATGTTTCGAATCTCGCCACCCGCGGGGAAGGTCGCACGCCCGGTGATGGATTCATCAGCATGGTGAGTCGGCAAGGCGACATGTTGGAGCTCACCTGGGCCACCGGAATGGACGATCCCAAGGGACTGGCCGTGGCGAACAATCGGCTCTACGTGGCGGATACTGCCGAGCTCATTGAAGTCCATCTCGATACTGGCAAGGTGTTGAACCGTTACCGTCCCGAGGATGGCAAGTCGGGTGGCTTTAATGACTGCACGGCGGACCCACACGGAAACGTGTATGTCTACAGCTCACGCCTGGGCACGGTCCACCGGCTGCATGCCGGTCGATTTGAACCGTGGGTAAAAATCGACACCTCCCAAACGGGAGGAATCAACGGTCTGCGGGCCGAGGCAGACCGGCTGGTTCTGGGCGGATGGAGTTTGACGGATGCCAACGGCGACAAGCGGCCGGGGCACCTCAACACCCTTAGGTTTCGGGATCATGCGCAGGGACGAATTGGGAGCGAGCCGGTCGCCCACTGCGATGGCATCGAACCTGATGGCTTGGGTGGCTATACGGTCACCGACTGGTTGACGGGCGACGTGAAGCACGTGTCGGCGGCGGGAGAAACCTCTCCGATCATGACTTTGGTGCGCGGCACCGCCGACCACGAGTATTTGATCGAGTCCGGCATGCTGTTTATCCCCTCCATGTTGGAGGACAAAGTGGAGGCCTATTACTGGCGCCCTACCCTGCCGGAATAGCCCTCGAGCATTCGCGAAACAGTTTTTTTCGGGTGGCTGCATCCCGTTTTCGATCGGTTCGGATCTCAACCACATTAAATCCCGGCTGCACGGCGGAACCGAGTAACACCTCTTCCGTGGTGACCAGGCGATGCGGTACACTATGAGCCGCGCAAAGCGACGCCAGGTCGGTCTGCTGCGGAGTGGCAAAAAACCGCTCAAACTCAGGATCAAATTCCGCAACCGGCAGGTGTTCGAAAACTCCGCCCCCCTGATTGTTGATCACAACAACCGTGAGATCCCCGGTGATTTCGTGGTGCAAGGCCAGGCCATTGGCGTCGTGTAAGAACGCCAGGTCTCCGCAGAGCAAAACAGTCGGCCGGCCGGATCCGGCGGCCACTCCAGCGGCGGTCGACAACGTGCCATCGATTCCGTTGGCCCCACGGCTGCTGAAAACGGTTGGTCCTTGGTGACGGGTTCGGGAAAAATACTCCCAATCCCGCACCGGCATACTGCTGGCCAGCACAATATTGTGCCCCGCCGAGAGTTCTTTGCTCAAACGCCATGCCACCTTGCCCTCAAACCCCTCCACCTCCGCGAACCCCATCCAGGAATCAATCTTTTCGCGCACGACATCTTCCGCCTGCTGCCAGGCATTGGCATAGACGGGATCGATTCGCGCTCCGGTATCAAAGCGCAAACTGGTGGCGGGGGCACTGATTTCTCGGGTTCGGCCATGAACACCATCCCGGTTGCCGGCCAACGGAGACACCATCAGGACTTCGGCTTGGCTTTGCTCGATCCAGGCCCGGAGCACCTTGCTGGTGGGCCAGCCTTCGAGTCCCAGCACGTAGCGAGGGGTGAGCTCCCGCGCCACTCGTTCATTGCGGAGGATGGTATCGTAAGTTGAAACCACGGTTATATCATCCGCCGCGTGAAAACGGGCAGGCGACAAGCCATCGGCCAGGATGGGCCACCCCGTCGCCCGGGCATACTCACACAACTTCGCGGCATAGGCGGTGACATCACGAGGCATGGATTGGCCGGCAACGATCACCCCCCGCTGCGTCGTAACCTGATGCGCAAGGGTGAGTCCGGTTGAACGGGGCAAATCAGGGTGCGCAAAGAAGGACGCATCCAACTGGTCCGCAAAATCCGACGCCGCGCCGTCATCGGGAAGCGGCGGCAAGGGGTCCCGGAAAGGCGCGTTCAAGTGCACGGGGCCGGCTGCGATCGCCCGATTCCACGCCTGCCGCACGGTCTGCCGCAAGTAGGCGAACAAGCCTTCCGTAAGCTCCGGGAGAGCCAATTCGTGATACCACCGGGCGTAATCGCCAAACAACTTGGTTTGATCGATTGTCTGCCCCGAGGCACATTCACGCAGTTCCGGGGGACGATCCGCCGTGACTACGATCAACGGTGTGGCGGTTTCCTTTGCCTCGATCATCGCCGGCAAAAAATGAGCCCCGGCACTGCCGCTTGTGCACACCACCACCGCGGGTTGATGCGCGGCCCGGGCAAGGCCCAGCGCAAAAAAGGCGGCCGACCGTTCATCCAATACCGGGGTTGCCCGCACCTCGGGGTGGCGCGCCAACGCCATGGCCAGTGGCGTCGATCGCGACCCCGGACAAATCACCGCGTGACGTAAACCCTCTTGCACCCAGGTTTCCACCCAGACAGAGCACCACAGGCTGTTGAGATTACGTGAATCGAGGGACTTCATGCCGGGGGAATCAAACCTTCGAGCAACGCCTTAAACTTCAAATCGGTTTCGGCCAATTCCTTCGTAGGAGTGGAACCGGCGACGATCCCCGCTCCGGCAAAAACCCGCGCATCCGCCCCCCTGACCAAGGCGGAGCGAATGCCCACCATGAACTCCCCGCCTCCGCGGGAGTTGATCCAGCCCAGCGCCCCGGCATAAAGGCCGCGGGAAAAACCCTCGATCTCACGAATGGCGTCCCCCGTCGCTTCGCGCGGTTCCCCGCCCACTGCGGGCGTCGGGTGCAGTCGATCAACGACATCGAGAAGTTTGACGCCTTCGCGCATTTGACCGCGCACCGGAGTGTAGAGGTGCTGGACGTTGGCGAGCTTCCTCAAGCCGGGAATCTCGCCATGTTCCAGATCGAGCCCGAGTTCAGCCAGACGGTCCTGCACCATGCGCAGGACAACGGCGTGTTCGTGCAGGTCCTTGGCGCTGTTGAGCAAAGCCTGGCCCAAAGCGGCATCTTCCGCGGCGCCCCTGCCCCGCCGAATGCTCCCGGCAAGGACATCGGCCTCCAACACTCCCTGGCTTACACGAACCAAGCGCTCCGGACTGGCGCCAATGAAACTGTCCCCGCGGCCGTTGGCGATGGAGAAGGAAAAGCACTCGGGGAATCGTTGTCTCAACCCATCCAGAGCCAGCAGGGGGTGAAGCGGCGTGCTGGCCTTCAAATCAACGGCCCGGGCCAACACGATTTTGGTGAACTCACCGGCCTCGATTCGCTGCAACGCGGTCGCCACCTTGGCCTCATAGTCACCGGTTTCGTGATGGTTGATCGCCGGAGTTTCGCCGACCGGGCTGGTGGTGGATTCGTTCCCGTAACTGATGCGATGGAACCGTCCATGGGCGCGCAGAACCCGTTCCGCCAATTCCGGCAATTCGCTGTCGGCGGCAACCAGAAGATTGGCGACGGCCGTGGTCCGATCGCCGGCGCGCGCCACTTGCCATTGTGGCACAAATGCCGTCAAAGCGGGAAACGCATCGCCGGGCTCGGATCGCGATGCGAAGGACGCCCCCACAAAAAAATGGGGACCTCCAAAGGGAGCATCCACCGCCCCCACCGCTATCGCCCGCTCCAGCACATCATCAACAAACCCCTGCAGTTCGCTGAATCTTTGGGGACCCTCCGCCGTGAATGATTCGGCGGTTTCCGCCCCCGCGATGGCGGTCGCATCGGAAGGGTGCTCCGCATAAAAGTGCGGATGCCCGGGTTCGTAAATCGCCTCCAGCACCGCCAGAGGATCCAGCCCCCCAACGGTGATGCTGATGCTGACCAGGCGGGAGCGTCCATCCGACTGTGCCGCCGCCTGGCATTGCGCCAGAAACCCCAGGAGCGCCTCGGGCGAGGCGTTTTCAGTGGGGTCGATAGGCAACACTTTCATGGTGACCTATATGGCTGCAAAGGTCGCTCTCGATGGCGAACCGGTCAGGACTTTTTCTCCGGTCGAGGAAACAGGATGCAGGTTTTCTCCACGGTGTTGCCGGTCAAACGGTGGTCCCACTGCAACTCGTCGCGCCAGACCTCGCCCATCCGATGGCCCAACACCCCCTGGATCTTGCCGACACTGCCGGGAGTCACGGCCAACAACAGCGACGAACCCAGACGCAAGGCTTCGGCCATGGTGGCCAGCGAGGTCCGCAGTAGCGCCTGGTCAGCCGGATCATCCGATTTGCCCAATTTCCACGGCGCCCGCTGTTCGATGTAAGCATTGGTTGCCGTGATGAATTGCAGCGCGCGCTCGAGGCCTACGTTGAACTGAAATTGCTCGAAGAGCGGAATCACTTCGTCGCGGGTCTTTTCCCAGGTGGCCTGCAGGGCAGTCTCGGGTTCACCAACCTCGTCGACCGCGGGAATCTTCGCGTCGGCGAAGCGATTGGTCATGTTGAGGGTGCGGTTGACGAGATTGCCAAGGTTGTTGGCGAGCTCGCTGTTGTAGCGCACCAAAAACTGCTCCATTGAAAAATCACTGTCCTGCCCCACGCTCATTTCGCGCATCAGGAAATAGCGCAGGGCATCGACGCCAAACTGATCAACAAACTCGATGGGCTCGACGAAGTTGCCCGTGCTTTTGGACATCTTCGCGCCGTTGATCGACCACCAACCGTGAGCAAGGATTGATTGCGGAATCGGCAGTTCGAGCGCCTTCAACATGATCGGCCAGTAAACGGCGTGGGGTGGCACCAGAATGTCTTTGCCAATCACGTGAAACGTCGCGGGCCAGAGGCCGTCTTTGTCCGCCACTGCGGAGTAGTAGTTCGTCAACGCGTCGAACCAGACGTAGGTCACAAAGTCAGGATCGAACGGCAGCGGGATGCCCCACTCCAACCGCTCCCTCGGCCGGGAAATGCAGAGGTCGTTGAGTGGTTCGGACAGGAACTCGAGGACCTGCTTGGCGCGGTAGCGCGGGAAGATGAAGTCGGCGTTGGCCTTGATGTGATCAATCAACCACTGCTGGTAAGCCCCCAGTTTAAAAAAGTAATTCGACTCCGTGATTTCGGAGACCTCGCCGAAAATTTCCGGCCAGGTGCCGTCCTCGTTGCGGTCCTTCTCCTGCAAAAACTGTTCCTGCCGGGTGGAGTAGTAACCCTGGTATTCGGCTTTGTAGATTTCTCCCTTGTCGAAAAGCTGCTGCAGCAGGCGACACACCACGTCCTTGTGACGGGACTCGGTGGTGCGGATAAAGTCGTCGTGGGAAATCTCCAGCCGCGCGCACATCTCCTCGAATTCCGGGGCGACGGAGTCCACGAACGTCTTGGGATCAACGTCCCGCGCCCGCGCGCTTTGCTGGATTTTCTGACCGTGCTCATCGGTGCCAGTCAGGAAATAGACATTGTCCCCCATCATGCGCCGGAATCGGGCAATGACGTCCGTCAGCACCTTTTCGTAGGCGTGGCCCAGGTGCGGAGAACCGTTCACGTAGTCGATCGCGGTGGTGATGTAGAAGGTTTTCTTCATGGGAGCCGATGAGCGAAAGTGACCGCAGCCACCTTGTCGAAGGTTTTGACGCATGGGCTGCAACCTGCCACCGATGGCGTTCCGCATGACCCCGCTGTCCCGGCTTCTCGCGTTCACCCTGATCATCCTTCTGGTATTGATCGTTGCCGCGTCGGCCATGCGCTGGTCGATGCACGAGCAAGTGGCGCCATTCACCGGGATCGAGGTGCCCGTTGCGGAAGCCGAACGAACGGGGGAAACTGTTTCAGCGATTCGGCTGCTGGATCGGGGAACGGTCGCCTTGAGTGCCTCGGCCCTGGTCGTGCTGGTGCTGCTGGTGTTCAGCCTCGGCATGCGGCCCAACCGGACCAATGAAACCCGGGCCCCGTTCACCGCGCGGGAACGCGAAATGCGCAGCATCTCCCTGATCGCAGCCACGTCGGCCCGCGCGCAGGAGGAGATCAGCCTGGAACGCGGCGAACGCGAAAAGGCGGAGGAGGATTCGCGCCAACGTTTGCGCATGCTCAATCAAGCGTTGGAGGAGAAAATCCGCATTGGCAGGGATCTGCACGACGGAGTGATCCAGTCGCTTTACGCGGTGGGCTTGAATTTGGAGTCCGCCCAGCGCTTGGCGGAGAAGGACCCGGGGAAGTCCCGGCAAATGGTCGAAAAAGGCGTTGAGCTCATCAACAAGACCATCACGGAGATTCGTTCCTACATCGAGGGGCTCTCGACCACGGCAGTGCGCGGTGATTCGCTGGCTGCCTCGCTGGCGGATGAAGTTGAAAGTCTTCGGGCGGGACGACCACTCGACGTGGACTGGCGAATCGAGGACAAAGCCGTGGCGGAGCTGTCCGACGCGCAGACGACGGAGTCGCTGCAAATTACCCGCGAGGCGGTCAGCAATGCATTGCGGCACGGCGGCGCCAACCGGATTTCGATTCACTTGGTCTACACCGAACAAGGGGCCGAACTCAGCATTCGCGACAACGGGACAGGATTCGAAACGAGCCAAGCATCAGGTCAGGGTTACGGATTGGCCAACATGCAGGGACGCGCCGAGGATGCGCTGGGGGTGTTTTCCATGGAAAGCACATCCGGCAACGGCACTTGCGTTCAGGTGCTTTGGCGGACTGCATCACGGCCATGAGTGCCCTCCGGCCTGTCTCGATTGTGATCGTGGATGACAGCGAAGTCGTCCGGGCAGGATTGTCGGCGCTGCTCGGCAGCTCCGATCAACTCGAGTTGAGGGGCGAAGGCCACGATGTCGCGAGCGGGTTGGCCACCGTTGCCGAACATGAACCGGACGTTGTGCTGCTGGACATCCGTCTTCCGGACGGCACCGGCTTTGACGCCTGCCGGCAGATCTGCCGCTCACACACAAATACCCGCGTGCTGATCCTGACGTCGGTGGAAGACGAAGAGATGGTCGACAATGCGATCCGTGCCGGAGCCCACGGTTATCTGCTCAAAGAGGTGAATGGCACCGCGTTGATTCAGGCGATTCTTGATGTGCATGCCGGCAAATCGATTCTCGATCCCGCGATTACGGCCCGAGTGCTTTCCCTGGTCCGCTCAAACGTCCCTTCGACCCGGGACTTGATTGACAGCCTTTCTCGTCAGGAAAGCCGGATCCTGGCCCTCATTGCGGAAGGTAAAACCAACAAGGAAGTGGCGGCGGAAATGGGACTGGCAGAGAAAACCGTGAAGAACTACCTGAGCACGGTTTTCGAGAAACTCCATGTCTCTCGCCGGGCTCAAGCCGCCGCGCTCTACGCGCAATCGAAACCCGAGCGACGTTCTTGATAGGGCCTATAGGCCCTATACCGGTAGGGTCCATTTCAGGCCCATAGGACACTGCCCGATTCGCGATTTTTGGGTTAGGTTGGACGCCAGATGCATCCGAACGGTCAAAGCTCTCGCAAAGATCCGGTTTCCTCCCCCACCCGATCCCCCACCCGGCAGGCGGCTTACAACCTGGTGGAGGTTGTTGTCGGCATGGCAATTTTCAGCCTGATGGTGCTCGGCGTGCTGAGCCTTACCTTTCAGGTGCGCGCTTCTTCGGAGGAAGCCGTTTATAACAATACCGCGCTCACCCTGGCCCAAGCCTATCTGGAGCAGATGCGCAGCAGCGACTTCGCCACGCTGCAAGCGGCGGCGCTGGATACGACCGGGACAGTCGGACTGCAACTCACTGCCAGCGACGGAACGATCATCACCGACACTGGAGGAGGCGTGCTGGCCAATGGAGACTGGGCCTCGGAAACAATCATGTTGGACGAGGACGAATCGGGAAATCCCCGGCAGCCGTTGACCTTTCGTTTTCGACCAATGCTCACCGACCTGAGCTCCAACACCAGCGGCACCGCCGACGGGGTCGAGATCGTGCTCTTTTACCAATCCACCTACAACTTTGGCTCCGTGCGCACGCAAAACGGCAGCCTCCGAACCGTTCGCTCCAATGTCGCCACATTCTGACCCCGCAGCCTCCGCCCCCGCTTCGCGCCGCCGACGGGGGTTCACCCTGGCAGAGCTGTTGGTCACGTTGACCATCATGGGCCTGCTATTGATGGGCGTCGTGCCTTTCTTTGTCTCCAACTTCCAATACCTCTACTCCGGTGAACAAAAGCTTTTGATCAACAGTGACATTCGCGATCTCACCAACGAGATGGTCGAGACCGCCCGGGCCTCGAACTACTTTGTGCTCTACGAGAGCTTTTACAGTCAAAGTCTCGGTGGCTCGACTGTGCGGCGCGATCTGAATGGCAACGGCACCGTCAATCTGGCCGACCGATTGCAGGCCGGCCAACAGGGTTCCTTTGTCGTTTTTGTTTACTACAACGACCCCTATTACGATTCCCGATTATACGACTCCGACCCTACCAACAATCCTTCCCTGATGACGGTTACGGTCGAGCGGATCGTGGGATATTGGATCGCCCCCAACCGCATCTATTCTGGCGAGACCGCCATCTACACGTTCGACACCAACGATTATCGTTCCGGCAGCGCCACCACCTGGCAGGCCCCATGGGGGCAGACGTTTCCAGTGGTGCTCAGTGGTGCAACAACCGTCGAATCAATCCTGCCGGCTGCCTCCGGGAGTTGGGCGAAGAACGCGAAGTTCCCGATCATCGTGAACGACCTCGAGGGCCTCACCACCAACAAACTCTACTTCGAGAATTTCCAAAACCGCAGCGTGTTGGTTCGGGCCAAGATTTTGCACGGCTACCAGGCAAAACGCGTCACCAATACCTACAATTTCACCATCACCCCCCGCGGGTAACCCCTTGCCGTCATGACCTTCGCATTCCGCCGCCCATTTCGTCAGCTCGAACGAGGCTCCGTCATCCTGATCGTGCTCATTTTTACCACGGTCCTCGGCACGATCGCCGCCAGCCTGTTGTCCTACACGCTCACGGAGCGCCGTCTCAATCACAGCAACAGACTTCGATTCGAGGCCAAGAATGCCGCCGAGGCGGCGTTGGAGTATGCCGCCGCCGAGACGCGGGCGAGACTGACCCAGAATCTGAATTTCTCGACCAACGAGTTTTCAACTTCGCCCATCACGACCCACACCAGCCGTCTTCCGGTTCTCCTAAAAACCGGCAGTGGCGAGTATAACAACGTGGGCTCAAGCGGGGTGGAACTCTGGGTGAGCCAAGTCTCCGAGCCGGTTCGACGCTTCATTGATCCCAACAATGCCGGCAATGACTTCGACCCCCTGCGCGGCCAGACGGTCGGCTCCCAGTCGGTTCGTTTCATCGCCAAGTCCACCGCCCAGGACAACATCGATACGGTCGTCTCCTATGCGACCCAGTCCATCGAGGTGCGGGACGCCGCTCTGTTTAATTATGCGATTTTCTACAACCTCGACATGGAGTTCCATCCCGGGCCGAACATGACGGTTGTCGGCCCCGTGCACTCCAACGAATCGTCCTACCTCACCGAAGGCGGAGGCCTCACGTTCACCGATACGATGACAACTGCTTCCGATTTCATCATCGGAACCAAGAACAGTCCCTCTTCCCGACCGAGCGGCAAAGACATCAAGTTTACCACCGGAGTCGATGATAACGGCGATGGTTCAAATGACCTGCTGACGGTAAACAATCCGACGGTGAATGGAAGTGCCGTGGGCAGCTACATCGATTCCAATCTCGAGGACCGTGTTTCCACCAAGACCTTCCGCGACATCGCCTCCCAGGCCTGGAACGGTTATGTTCAGGACTCCTCCCACGGCATCTCGCGCCAAACCCCTCCCGGCGTGATCACGGGCCCCCTGGCGCACGATCTCATCGAGGCGCCTGATGCATCCGGAGATGCGTCGGTCGAGGCTCAAAAATTCTCCAACAAAGCCGGCCTCTATTGGGTGGTGGAAAACGACGGCGATGTCTTCGGGTTCTGGGATCCGGCCGAGGCGACCAATTTCAAGGCGGCCTCCAACCGGTCCACCTGGGTTTCTGCAAATCCCGACAAGATCGTCACCCCGCCCGCCGGCCTGATCGAAAGCCAACGCCGGATGTATGATTGGCGGGAACGCCAGTGGGTGAACACGATTGATTTCGACATGGGGGTCATGCGCGAAGCCGTCCTGGCGGCAACGGCCGGAGCCCCGGAGAACTTCTCGGTCAATGGCGCCGATTGGGATTTGGACGATCCCGCGGTGCAAGGGAGCTGGAACGGTGTCGTTTATGTCGACGTGGAATCACCCCTTACGGGATACTCCTCGAGCGGATTGACCTACAAGTCGAGTGCGACGACAACCGTGAGCCAGGGAACGGGTTCAGGCGCCCGCACGGCGGTGCGGTTGCTCAACGCCTCCGATCTACCCAACCGCCGCGATTCCGATCCCTCCAATTCATTCCTGCCCGAAGGAATCTCCGTCGCGACCAATGCGGCCATCTACACCGTGGGTCACTTCAACGCCGACGGCACGTTGCAGTCTGATCTCTCCGATATGACCACGCCCGAGTCCAACGAAGTTCCGGCGGCAATCATTGCGGACGCCGTCAGTATTCTTTCATCCGCCTGGGATACGACCGACTTCGTTACCGGCCAGGTTGTGCCGTCCGGGGACCTGACCAGCAGTAACAGTTCACGACCCAACGCAAATCATACCGAAGTCTCCGCCGCTTTCCTGACCGGCATCGTCTCCACCACGGGGACCAGCAACAGCCAATATTCCGGGGGGGTGGAAAACTATCCCCGGTTCCACGAGAGATGGAGTGGCAAGAGCCTGCGTTACCGTGGCTCCATCGTGGCGTTGTTTGAGAGCGAGGTGGCAACCGGAACCTGGAATCAGTCCAAGTATGGCGCCCCTCGACGCGAGTGGGGATTTAATTCCCTGTTTGGCTCCCAACGCCGTTATCCTCCGGGAACGCCAATTATCCGCACCTTTCGGCGGCTCGACTATCGCGACATCACGGAATCCGAGTGGACCACGTTGAAGGGCGACGCCAATCTTTCCTTCACCAAGATGTAATTCCGCCCAGCTCCGTGAGACATTCTGCTGTTACCTTCCCCTTGTTGCTGATCGCCACGGTCGCGGCCTGGGCGCAACCTTTCGGGACCACCGCCTGGGCGCCGTTGCATGCCCGTGTATTGGAAAACCCCTTGCGCCTGATCAAAACAAACTCCGCGATCGACTGGCCCGTGTTGGGCCGCCAGGTCACCTTTCGCCAAGCGGACCGAATGGCCGTCTGGGATGAATTGCCGATCCGCTACATCGAATTTTCCGGGGCGGCTTATCCCATCCAGGTTCCTTTTGATGCGATGGAATCCTGGATCCCGTCAGAGGATCCCTCCGGCAGATTCACCTATGAGCTGACCCACAAGTTCGACGATCGTGCCCGATTTGGACTGACCGCGGTTCGACGCACCAGTTTTCTGCGCGACCTGGACACCGCCTCCTGGAATGCGTATCTGGGTTCACTGGGTGACCTCCCTAATCCGCGGTTGATCACCAATGACGATTCAGCTGCCAACACCCAGATGATTCGTGTCCTGGGGGGACGAACGCGTGTGCTGGAGTATCGATTTGACGGCGAGGCAGAGAACGATCCCGTCCGCAGCGTGCTGCAGGTTTTTTCAGACCTCGGCACGGGTCCCATCATCATTTTTACCCTCGAGTGTGACAGCTTTGTCCTGCCGGAGATTGGACCGGATTTCGAGAATCTCGTGATCGCTTTTGAGTTCCCTGACGGTGTCGAAGTGCGGATGTGATTACCGCTGTCTGATCCAGTTGCACACCTGCGTCCAGGCATTCGCTCGATGGCTGTGCACCTGCTTGATCTGCGCGGACAGCACCCCAAAGGTCTCGGAGTAACCAGTGGGAATGAAAAGCGGGTCGTAGCCGAAACCTCCCTGCCCAACCGGTTCGAAGGCCAATTGTCCTTCGCATTTACCCTCAAAGGCATGTTCCCGGTCCTCGCCATCGATGATCAGCAAGAGGCACAGGTAATGGGCTCCCCGTTCGCCCGTGGGCACTGCTGACATGGCCTGCACAAGTTTTTGCAGATTGGCTTTGTCATCGCCTTCCGGCCCAGCGAAGTAAGCCGACTCAACGCCGGGTGCTCCCGACAACGCGTCGACGCAAATTCCGCTGTCGTCCGCCATCACCCACGCGTCGGGTGGGGCGAGACCGCGCAGCACGCGTGCCTTCTTGCGGGCATTGCCGTGGAACGTCCCGGCATCCTCCACCACCTCAGGCATGCCACCGAGGTCGCTGGCAGGTCGCAAATTGACCCAAACCCCCGCATCATCGGCGAGCTGCTGCAGTTCTTTGATTTTGTGGGGATTCGCCGAAGCCAAATAAATCTCGATGGCTTCGTCTTTCATTTCGTGAAAATCGTCTCATCCATTTGCACGCGTTCCGGGTAGACCACTTTTCCCCGCATGAGTTGATCGTCCCCAAAACTGGCATGCCTCACGTCGGCGAGCCTCACGGCACCGGCGAGCCGCTCGGTTCGCAGCCCCACAAACCCCTGCCGGGCCCTTTGATCAGCAAACAGAATTGGCGCCCGATAATTGAAGAGATAATCCAGCTCGCGTTCACGCAGGAGATTCCCGATCAGGCTGGCACCACCCTCGACATACACCCCGCTGATTCCCTCCTCGGCACACCGTTGTTTGAAGGATCGAAAGGGCACGCGCTGGGTATCCGACTCGATGATCCATACCTTGATTCCAGCGGCCTCGAGTTTTCTGACGTAACCGAGTCCCCCGTGGGGGGTGGTGACCACAATCGTGCGATCGCGAAACTCGTCCGCATATACCTTCGGCGGATGACGATCCACCACCGTTCGCAGCAGCCCATCGAATACAAAACGAATCGGGCACCACTGTTCCGACCCCTCCATCCGGGCCGTCAGCTTGGGATCATCCTCCTTCACCGTCATGGCGCCGACTGCGATCGCGGGGAAAAGCCGCCGCCACCGATGCACATCAGCGCGGGAGAACTCGTTGGTAATCCACTGGGACTCACCCGTGCGCGTCGCAATGTGGCCGTCCAGGGTGACCGCGGTTTTTGCCGCTACCAAAGGCAAGCCGGTGGATATCCAATGATTGAACACGAGGTTGAGATCCCGGCACCTGTCTTCCAGGACGCCCACCGTCACGGCTACCCCGGCTTGTTCCAGAATCTCCACCGCCCCTCCGGCATGCGCCGGATTGGGATCCATGGCGCTGATCACAACCCGTTTGATTTTGGCGGCAATGATGGCATCACAACATGCCCCGGTCCGGCCCGGCGTCGAACACGGTTCGAGGGTAACGTAGAGTGTGGCCGTCCGGGCAGTTTTTTTTCCCAGGCGAGAAAGCGCCACCCGCTCGGCGTGGGCTTCGCCGTCACGTGCATGCCAGCCTTCGGATACAATCCTTCCTCGTTCGACGATGACGCATCCCACCATGGGATTGGGGGCGGTCCGCCCCCAAGCTTGCCGGGCCAAGTCGAGCGCCCGCTGCATGAATTTCTCGTCGTCAGGCTGGGACATGAGGATTGGTTTCCTTTTCGCGCATCACGTTGGTCGCAGGACCATGTCCTGGCAGGAGCTGGACGTTGTCCGGCATGGTGTAGATTTGAGACCGAATGGATCGGGCCAGTTGATCGAACGAACCACCGGGTAAGTCAGTGCGGCCAATGCTACCTGCAAAAATCGCATCACCCACGAATGCGACCGCCATGTCGGCAAAGTAGAACAGCACGTTGCCGGGACAGTGCCCGGGCACGTGTCGCACGTCCGCCCGCTGTCCCAACGCCGCAAGTGAGTCTCCCTGGCTCACCCATTGATCCACTTTGATGCCCTCCAAACCGAGCTTTTCGCCCATGATTCCCTCCATGATTTCCGGGGTTTCAATGAGATCCTGATCATCCCGATGCGCGACCACCCTTGCTTGAGTCTCGCGCACGATTTCCGCGCCGCCTTGCGTATGATCCCAGTGGCCATGGGTTATCCAGAGCTCAGTGAGCTTGATATCGTCCGCGGCAAGAATGGGCGCAACCTTCGGCCACACTTCGCCCGGGGCATCAATCAGCACCGCCTCTTTGCGATTGGGCTCAACCAAGAGGTAGGCATTCGTTTGAATCATTCCCGACGGGAGAACATGCAGCTTCATGAAGCGACCACCGAAGCCTCAAATGGCACGCAGCGGCAACGCCGAATTATAGCAAAACAATGGTGACTTGCCTCGCTCGGGTTCATCGAACCATCGTCGGTTTTTTGCCATGTCAAAACTCACCTTTGCTGTTCTCCCGGGCGACTACATCGGCCCCGAAGTCATGATCGAAGCACTCCGGGTGCTCGAAACCGCCGCCAAGGGCTTTGGCCTGGAGCTGGACTACACCGTGGCCGACGTAGGTGGCGCGGGCATCGACAACCACGGCAAGGCCCTGCCGGACAGCACCCTTGAGATCTGTCGCGCCGCGGATGCCATTTTGTTCGGTTCGGTGGGAGGACCGAAGTGGGAGTCGTTACCACCCAAAGAGCAACCGGAACGCGCCGCCCTCCTCCCCCTGCGCAAGGCCTTTGGGCTTTTCGCCAACATCCGCCCCGGCCTGCTTTACCCGGAACTCACCGACGCTTCACCGCTCAAGTCCGAACGCATTCCCGAGGGAATCGACATCGTGTGCATCCGGGAGTTAACCGGCGGCATCTATTTCGGCCAACCCAAGGCCACCAGCACTTTGGAAAATGGCGAGGAACAGGCGATCGACACCATGGTTTACAAAACCAGCGAAATCGAACGCATCGCCGAGGTGGCGGCGGTTACGGCAAAGGCCCGCGGAGGGCGCGTCTGCTCAGTCGATAAAGCCAACGTGCTGGAGACATCCGTCCTGTGGCGCCGCACCGTGAGCGCCTACTTTAAGAATCACCACCCTGAGCTGGAGGTTTCGCACATGTATGTCGACAACGCCGCGATGCAGCTCGCCCGTGATCCCAATCAATTTGATGTGCTCTTCACCGAAAACATGTTCGGCGACATCCTCTCGGACGAGATGGCCGTCATCTGTGGATCGCTTGGCATGATGAGCAGCGCATCCCTGGGCACCGAAAACAACCGCCACGGACAACCATTTGGTCTGTTCGAACCTGCTGGAGGCACCGCCCCCGACATCGCCGGAAAGGGCCTGGCCAATCCGTGCGCCCAAATCCTGTCCGGGGCCATGATGCTCCGTTATAGTTTCGGTCAACTCGCCCTCGCCGAAAAGATCGAAGTTGCGGTGCGCGAAACCGTGACGGGCGACGGCATGCGCACGGGGGATATCGCGTTTGGCCGGGAACCGGTCGGCACCACCCAGATGGCCAACGCGATCATCACCCGGCTAGAATCGTGACCGGCCTGAGACGTTCGATTTAGAGCCGGGAATTCAGAACGTTGTAAACAAGTGTCAGCAGCTGTCCGACCGAATACGGTTTGGAGAGAAAATTCACGCCTTCACGCAGCCGGAATTTCCGGTTCAGGTGGGGACGGCTGAACCCGCTGCAGTAAATCACCTTGAGCTCGGGTTTGTGCTCGTAAAGCCACGTCCCCAAGTCCCGGCCCGAGACACCTTCCGGCATGATCAAGTCGGTGAGCACCAGGTCCACTTGAGGTTCGAGCTCTTCCCAACGACGGATGACGTCGGCTCCAGAGTCAGCCTGCTGCACCCTGTAACCATGCATCTCGAGGAACGAAACGGTGAGCTCCCGCACCATGTGCTCGTCATCCACCACCAGAATGGTTTCCCCGTTGCCCGTGGGCATGCTGGTGTCGGTGAAGTCAGCTTCCTGCGTCGATTCGCTGCTGAGCGGGATTAAAACGGTGAACTCAGAGCCTTTGCCGAGTTCGCTGTCGACTTCGATGGTGCCACGATGCTGGCGGGCAATGCCAAACGAGGTCGAAAGTCCCAAACCCGTTCCTTTCTCCATGGTCTTGGTCGTGAAGAATGGCTCAAAGATCCTTCCCAGCAAATCGGGAGACATGCCTGAGCCTTGGTCGGAAACCTTGAGTTGGGCATAGGCTCCCGCCCCGCCGGGAGGAACGCCTCGGGCGCGGTCAGCCTTGATATCGACCACTAGGGTTTCAATTCTGAGCACCCCACCATCGGGCATGGCATCCCGCGCATTCACCGAAAGGTTCATGATCACCTGCTCCAGAAGACTGGCATCGGCGGAGATCGAAAGCTCCTCATCGGTCAGGTCCATCTGCAGTTTAATCGTGGGGCCGAGCAGGCGTTCGATCATTTTGATGAACTCGGAAACCGTTTCGTTTAAATCAATCGTGGAGAGGTGAATCCGTTCCCGGCGCCCAAAGGCCAACAGCTGACGAGTGAGGGTTGAGGCCCGGTCCGCCGCCGCCAGGATTTGGCTCGATGTCCAGTCAATCTGGGGATTGTCGAGTTCGAGACGTCGCTGCAACTCCGCGTTGCCGCGGACGACCATCAGCAGGTTGTTAAAATCGTGGGCGATTCCCCCTGCCAGGACCCCCAGGCTCTCCATGCGTTGCGCATGGCGCATCTGTTCCTCGATGCGGCTCCGTTCGACGGCGAACCTGATGGTGCGCGCCAGCAGCCTCCCGTCCATGCGGCCCTTGACCACATAATCAGCGGCGCCTTCCTGCACCGCCCGGGTGCCGTTTTCTTCATTGTCCATCATGGTCAAAACCACAATGGGCGTGCCTGCGGCGGACTTCATAAGGCGTCGAACAGTCTCCAACCCTTCGGAGTCCGGCAGGCCCAAATCGGAAATAATCACGTCAAACCGGGTGCGCTCCAACTCCTGCTCGGCCGTCTCCACACGATCAATCTCAGTGATCTCAAATGCACTCATTCGCGACTCCGAAAGCGCACTCTTTATCAGCAGCCGATCCGAAGCGCTGTTTTCCAGCAACAGGGTCCGATACATGGTCACCGATTCATTGGTCTGCTGCCTTTTCGGAATCACGTCTTCCACTGTCTCCTCAACCTGGGAAACGAAAGTTGGCTCCGGTCTAAGCGAGGAGGGCAGCGTCACGATTTCGAACCAGAAGTCCTCCAGCGACGTGACCACCCGGCTGAACTGATCAAAATCAAGGGGCTTGGTGATGTAGCAATTGGCATGAACGCCATAGGCACCAGCAATATCCTCTTCGGCTTTGGATGTGCTTAAAACCACCACCGGTATGTAACGCAGGATCTCATCTGCCTTGATTTCGACCAACACCTCACGGCCATTTTTCTTGGGGAGATCGAGGTCCAACAGAATAAGGTCCGGAGTGGGAGCCTTGGCGAATCTACCTTCGTTGCGCAGGAACTGCATCGCTTCTTCGCCGTCGGTGACGCAATGCACCGTGTTGGATATTCTCGAATCGCGCAGGGCCTCCATGGCGAGCATACGATCCGTCGCACTATCTTCCACCAAAAGAATTTGAGCCTTTCGCGGTTCCGGTTGGGTGTTCATGAAGAATGGGAACTTGGGGTGTGTTGCGGGAGAGAGAATTTGAACGTCGTTCCATGCGGTTGAGCCGTTTCAATCCAAATCGTTCCACCGTGGCGCTCAACGATGCGGGTGCAGATCGCAAGTCCGATCCCGGTCCCCGCAACTTCATCTCGAGTGTGGAGACGTTGAAACAATTCGAAGACCCGGGATGCATACTTTTCGGGTATTCCGATGCCGTTGTCGGCCACGCTGACGTGCCAAAAGCCGTCCACCGCACTGGCAGCTATGCTTACCCGTGGAAGGCGTTCAGGATGCCGGTATTTTAAGGCGTTGGAGAAGAGGTTTTGAAACAAATGCAAGCCTTGGGCCGGATCGATCGCCACCACCGGCAGATCCGGGGCAATATCAAATTCGGCGCCCGTCTCCCGAATGGAATCCGTCAGGTTGGCCAAGGCCCGGTTGATCGTGTCGCGCAAAGCGGTGGGTTGAAGGGCCAAATTCTTCGCCCCGACTTTGGAATACGCCAAGAGGTCTTGAATAAGCTGCTGCATCCTCTGGGCACCTTCGACCACATGGCGAATGAGCTCATCACCCTCCGCGTCGAGTTGGGATTGATAACGTTTTTGAAGGATCTGAGCACATCCGGCTACTGCGCGCAGCGGTTCCTGTAGATCATGGGAGGCAACGTAGGCAAACTGCTGCAAATCCTGATTGCTGGCCGAAAGCTCAATTTGCTGTCGCTCCAACTGCCGCCTCGCTTGCCACGCCTGGGTATCATCGATGTTGACCCCTATCATGTGCAGAGCTTTGCCATCATCATCCCGAATCACCAGTGCTCTCGATTTAACCCGGACCAGGCGGCCGTCGGGATGCACGACGGTATATTCATGGTCGAAACTCTTGTCCTCCTCCACCGCTGCCTGGATCGCGGCTTCGACTTCCGCCAAATCATCAGAATGCACCCGTCCACGCCATGTTTCGTAAGTGACCGGACCGCGGGGGTAACCGTGGAGAGTCCGCATGTTTTGGTCCCAATCGATGGTGTTGGCCGAGATATCCCAGTCCCATACACCGATGCTGCCCGCTGAAACGGCCAATTTCAGTCGCAAGGATTTACCCTTCAGCTCCCGGGCCAGGTTTTTCTGTAAAGTGATGTCCTGCAGCGTCCCGGTCAGTCTTTCAACCCGGCCCTGCGCGTCGCTGACGGCACGAGCACGAGCCTCGACCCACGATAACTCGGAGTCGGATTGAGATATCGCCAGCTCCAACTCAAAACCCTCGCCGGTGCGCAGGGATTCCTGCACGGCCCGATGAAACCGGTGCCAGGATTCCTCGGTGAAAAACGCGCGGTGCTCGGTGAACGGCGGGACCGTCGATTCGGGTGGCACGCGGAAAATCCGGTAGAGTTCGTCACTCCACCGCACCGTGCCTTCGACGGTATCCAAGGACCAACTTCCCATGCGGGCCACGGCCTGGGCATTGGCAAGGTCGGCTTGACTGCGCTCCACCTCGTCCGTCCGTCGGGCAACCAGTTCCTCCAAAGCAGCCCGACTGTCCGCGATCAACCCCTGGGTGATCTTCAAGTCATGGATATCGGACAATGACCCGAACCACTTCAGGATTCTGGCCTGATCATTGCGCTTCGGTCTGGCCGAGGCCTGAAACCACCGGAACGAACCATCGTGATAGCGCAGGCGAAAATCACTGGTGAAACGTTTTCCCGTTTCCACCGACTCCCGCCACTTGCGGCGGAGCACGGGTTGATCGTCCTCGTGGGCAAGTGAGAACCAAGTCTCGCTCTGATTCTCCACGGTCGATTCGCCCGTATATTCACTCCATTGCGGACTCAGATAGTCACAGCGTCCGTCCGCATCACTTGTCCAAACCGGATACGGCAGGGATTCCACCATTCCCTGTGACCACATTTCGTGATCCCTCAATTGGGACTGGGTTTGCGTCTTCTCGGTTTCCGCCACGACCAGACCACGTTGGGTGGACCAGAGCACGGCACCAAACACGAGCGAGTAACCCAAGGTCGCGACGACAAACAGAAGCTCCACCGGAAGGGTCGTCAGGAGGGCCAATTCCAGCACCAAGGCACTGAGCAAGAGCGGCACCAACAGGCAAAGCGGCAACCACCAACGGTCCCGGCTTCTCGCACTGTGCTCACGGCTTAAAACATTACCGAGATGCTCGATCCCCCGGGCCGCAACCAAGCCCAACCCGACCAAAATAAATCCGATCGCGGTGGGCAGAGCCATACTGGCAAAGCTGGCGAGACCACCCAATCCCGTTGCGACAGTAAGGTGGTTGCCCAATCCCACCAAGCCCGCCAACAGCACGAGTCCTCCAAAGGCTCCAGCCAGCCAACGCAAGGAAGCGTCCAACGCAATGTGCACAAGCAGCGCAAGTCCTGCACAAAGGAAGGCAGTGGCAGTGGCCGGCGCGACAGCGAGAGGCTGGCTGGCATCGATGGCGAACCACCAGCGCGTGAGGTCGGAAGTCTCAACGAAGTTTTTTAATCCGAGAAAAGATGTCCCAAAAATCAGCAATGCGCTGGCCAAAACCCCCACCAACACCCGCCACGCGCTCCGCGTTGATTCACGCACCAGACCAACCATCGCCAAGCCGGTTATGACAAATCCTAATGCCGTGCTGGGTGTCGTGGATGCACTGCTCGTCGTAAATGAAGTGAGCCAGTTTCCTCCTTGAAGCCATCCATAGAAAACGAAGAAACCCAGCAACATGGCACATACCCCCATGAGCAGTGTCATCCGCGTCCCCAGTCCGATCGGAAAACGCAGTGATTCTGAACGAGAAGAAAGCGTTCGAACCGACATCAACGCTAACTTAATGTATGTAATGATTTTCTCAATTTATTTTTGATGAATGATTTACACCATTTTCAAATGAGGTGTTCTACCCATATTAGGTTTATTTATCCATCCACGGTTGTTCTGTCTGAAGAGTCACGACTCCCCGCTTGCGTTACCTTGCCACCGTTTCTGAGATGGCCGCTTAGTGTTAAACATGACCTCAGCTGAGATCCGCCAATCCTTCCTCAATTTTTTTGCTGCGCGGCAGCATACGGTCGTTCCATCGGCTTCCTTGATGCCCGACTCTCCGGGACTGCTTTTCACCAACGCCGGGATGAATCAATTCGTCCCATTTTTCCTCGGCGATCGCACGGCCGATGTCAGCAGCTGGGCGGGAGCCCGGGCCGGTTCTGATCAGCGGGCAACCGACACCCAGAAGTGCATTCGGGCGGGAGGAAAACACAACGACCTGGAGGACGTCGGGTATGACACTTACCACCAGACCCTCTTCGAAATGTTGGGGAATTGGTCGTTTGGGGATTACTTTAAAGAGGAGTCCATCAGCTGGGGATGGGAGCTGTTGACAAAAGTATGGGGTATCCCGCCGAAGCGGCTGTTTGCGACGGTTTATGCGCCCGATGAGGTTGCCGGCGACCCGGCTGAATTTGACCAGGAGGCATTCGACATTTGGCACGACATCTTCACCGCCGAAGGACTCGATCCCGCCGTCCACATCGTGAACGGCAACAAAAAGGACAACTTCTGGATGATGGGCGACACCGGCCCGTGCGGACCATGTTCGGAGATCCACTTCAATCTCATGCCCGATGAGGATGAGGCGGCGGGCCGTGAACTGGTTAACCGGGACAACCCGCGCTGCATCGAAATCTGGAATCACGTCTTCATCCAATTCAACGCCAATGCAGACGGCACTTACTCCCCGCTTGCGGCCAAGCATGTCGACACGGGCATGGGATTCGAGCGCGTGGCCGGCATCATGGCGGGCACGCACGGTTTCACCGACTTCTCGGCCGAACCTTCGAACTACCACGCCGATGTCTTCGCTCCGCTGTTCGCTAAAATTGCTGAACTTTCCGGTCGATCCTATACCGGCACGGTTCCCACGAAACGAGAGGGACTCACCGAACAGGAAAACACCGACATCGCCTTTCGGGTGCTGGCCGACCACGCCCGCTGCGTGAGTTGTGCCATCGCGGACAATATCCTGCCCGGCAGCGAAGGACGAAACTACGTCATTCGCAGGATCCTGCGGCGCGGTATTCTCTACGGTAAGAAACTTGGGCTCGATACCGGCTTTTTCGAGCAACTGGTCGATCCGGTTGTTTCGTCTCTGGGCGACACCTTTCCCGAGCTGGGCGAGAAGCAAGCAATCATCCGCCGGGTGGTTCGCAGCGAGGAAGAGAGCTTTGGCCGCACCCTGGACCGTGGTCTGGGCATCTTCAACGAAGCGACTCACGCCGGGGACAACATCAGCGGAGAAATCGCCTTTCAGCTCTACGATACGTTCGGCTTCCCGCTGGACATGACGCAACTGCTGGCCACGGAACGCGGTCTCACCGTCGATACCACCCGATTCGAAACTCTCATGGAAGAGCAACGAGAACGTGCCCGTTCCGCGCAGAAGAAGGAAGTTGTGGTGGCGGCGACCACCGACGATTCGCCCAGCAGCCAGACTCCAACCGATTTCGTGGGCTACGACCGGGCCAATCTCAGTGATTACCCGACGCAGATTGCAGACGTCGTGCAGACGGACTCAGAGACATTCCTGGTTTTTGACTCGTCGCCCTTTTACGCCGAAATGGGTGGCCAGGCGGGAGACACCGGCGTGGTGGCGGTTGCCGATCAACGTATCCGGGTAACCGATACCATCAAGGACAAGGCCGGACGCTTTCTTCATCGGGTGGCCAGGAACTCACCTCCGGCCAAGGGCGCGGCCGCCACGCTGTCGGTCGATTTGGAACGGCGGCGGGCCATTTCGCGCCACCACAGTGCCACCCATCTGATTCATTGGGCCTTGCGCAAGGTGCTGGGCACCCACGTCCATCAAGCCGGCACCCACAAGACACCCGACCGCCTGCGTTTTGATTTCGCTCATTTCGAGGCGATGACCCTTGAACAGATCACCGAGGTGGAGCGCCTCGTGAATGAAAAGGTGATCGATAATGCCGTCGTCTCCTCCTTCGAGACAGATTTTGACCAAAAACCGGAAGGCACCCTCGCCTTCTTCGGTGAGAAATACGGCAAGATTGTGCGGGTGGTGGACATCGGCGGATACAGCATTGAACTTTGCGGCGGCACCCACGTTGAGACCGCCGGCGAGATTGGTTTGATCAAGATCGTCTCGGAGGGCGCCATCGCAGCGGGCACGCGCCGGATAGAAGCGGTGGCCGGCGGTGCGGCTTTTGCCCTTTGGCAGGAACACGAAGCGGCGTTGCGCGAGGTGGGCAGTCGACTCCATGCCGGACCGGTTGATGTGGTGGCGAAGCTGGACTCGTTACTCCACCAAAAGGCCGAGGCCGATAAAAAGCTCAAGGTCATGGCGCAAAAGGAATCCGCCGGTCAGGCGCATGACCTTATTGCCAATGCCGAACGTCGCGAAGGTTTGCGATGGGTGTCAGCGGTAATCAAAGCCGAGAACCCCAATGCCTTGCGGGCTCTGGGATCACAGATCATTGCCCAAATGGACGACGGCGTGGTTATCCTCGGAGCAGCTTTCGGCGACAAAGCCTCGATCGTGGCGTTTTGTTCGCCGGCGGCCATTTCGGCTGGTCTCAAGGCCGGCCCCTTGGTGGCGGCACGGGCGCAGGCCCTCGGGGGCAAGGGTGGAGGAAAACCCGACTTTGCCATGGGTGGAGGCAAGGACAGCACTCGCCTGGCCGAGGTGCTGAAAATGGATTTCGACGGTTGATCCCTTTTGCTTTAACCAAAGATCGCAATGGCGGGATCCGATTCAGACTTCCATGCCGGACTCGACGAGGCCAACCGCTTCGTCTATCAAGATCCGGCTGAGGCGAGAGTCAGACTGCTTGCGCTAAGGGAAAAACTGACCATCGCGCAATCCGCTGAGCATGGCGTGGTGAACGAGCGGCTCTCGATTGTTGAGCGCATTCAAGGCAACTTCGCCTTGGCCAAGGAACTCGCTCAGGCAGCCGCGGCATGTGGTCGGCGGGCGAACGACGATGCCGCCATCAGTCGAGCCTGTGTCAGCTTGGGAAACATCCATTGGAGTGAGGGGAACCTGGAGGAGGCACTGAAGGAATACCAGGCCGCCTATCAGATCAGATCCCGGCTCGACGATCCAGCTGCCACCGCGGGGGCCCTGGCCAGCATTGCCAACATCCTGAGCGAACAGGGAAAATTCGACAAGGCCCGTGACCATTACGAGCGTGTGCTCAGCTTGGCCCACCACGCAGGCGATCGACGAATCGTCGCCCGGACCGAAAACAATCTCTCCGAATGCCTGCTTGAACTCGGTTTCGCCAATGAAGCTTTAAACCACGCCCAGAGCGCATTGAAAGTTTGCCGGCAGCTGGGGGATCAAAGTGAGGTGCCCAATGTCCTCGTGAACATGGGCCGGGCGCAAATGGCGCTGCGATTCTGGGCGGACACTGCCGAGTCCATTCGCACGGGAACGAGCGTGGCCAGAGACGTCGGCGATCGACGCGTTGAAGCGGTCCTCACTCTACTGCGCGCAAAACTGCTGCACGCTAGACCTGAGCAGGACCTCAACGAAACTTATCAGGATGCCGAGGATGAAGCGCTGGTTCTTGCCCAGGAAATTGGCGCCAAGGGACTCCAAAAAACGATTTTGCAATTGGCGCTCACTCACGCCCGTGCGGCCAAGGACGTTTCCCGCGAGTTGCGGTTGGCCAGCATGCTCAAGTCACTCTGAATTCAACCCATGCCCAACAACACGGAATCCACCGGCGGAACCTTCAAGGAGTGGTTTAATGCCGACCTGTATCATTCCATCGCGGACTCGTTCGAAGAGCACGTCTCGGAATTTGACCGGAAACAGTTCCTCGCTCTTACCATCGAAGGAATTGAAGGTAGGGAATTGATGGACCGCCTGCGCCAGACTTCCCGCGCGGCCCAGGCATCCCTGCCAGGCGACTACCCCGCCCAACTGGAGGTATTGTGTGAGATGGCGGAGCCTCTGGAGAACGGGCTTATTGGTTGTTGGTATTCGGATTTTGTTGGGCAGTTTGGCACGGCCCACCCTGAAATCTCCCTGCCCGCCTTGGCCCACCTCACTCAGTTCGGTTCGGCTGAGTTCGCGATTCGTGAGTTCATCCTCCGCTACCCGGAGCAAACCCTCTCGGCCATGGAGGAATGGACACAACACGATAACGAGCACGTGCGGCGATTGGCGAGTGAAGGGGCGCGGCCTCGGCTCCCATGGGGAAAACGTTTGGATCTTTTGATCAAGGATCCATCCCCCACGCGGCAAATCCTCTCCAACTTGCGCGACGATCCTGCCATCTATGTGCGCAAGTCGGTCGCCAATCACCTCAACGACATCACCAAGGATCACTCCGAGTATGTATTGGATTTAGTGACCGGGTGGGATCGCAGCTCTCCCCGCACCTCCTGGATCGTGAAACAAGGCCTGCGCACCCTGATCAAACAAGGCAACCCACGGGCTTTGGACCTGATGGGAGTGGGCAAACCCGCCGAACTTGCTGAGATCAGCTTCTCGGTCTCACCGGCTCACATCCTATTCGGTGACACCATCCAGCTTGAGCTTCAGTTGAAGTCATCCTCTAAGGCCACTCAGGATCTCATGATCGACTACATCGTTCACTACGTGAAAGCCTCGGGACGCACGCAGCCCAAAGTCTTTAAATGGAAACGCGTGTCTCTCGCCGGCCGCGAGAGCTTGTCGCTCGCCAAACGGCAAACGATCAAAGACTTCAGCACGCGCAAGCACTACGCGGGGCATCACAAGGTGGAAATACAGGTCAACGGCCAGCGGGTCGCCGAGGCAGGTTTCGACCTGTCAAACTAAACCGGCAGCCACCACCGGGGGGATTATGCGTTCCCGTGAAGTGCCGGCGCGACGGATGACGGAGTTGACGAGGCAACATGCCTCGGAAGACGCTAGTCACTCATGATCAGCTACCGTGAACCCGACCTGACCGCTCATCCTCCCCGCAGTCCGAGAACGCGGCTGGGCGGGTTTGTACACCTGCCGAGACTGCTGGATAAAGCCCGGGCGTTTGCCGCGGGCAAGCAGGGGGATTACATCTACCCCTGCCCGCTGGATCTTCGTTTGTTGGGATTTGTGGGCATTTCTTCCGACGATCTGCTCGAGGCCGTGAAGACCGGCAAATCGGATTCTGAAATGCTCGCGTGGATACACGAGTCGATGAGTCCATCGCGCTCACCCCATGAGATCCAGGCCTGGTCGGAGTGGCTGCAAGGAGTCGCGCCCGGCGACGCGGGTCGACACGCCAATTTCTCCGAGCAAATTACGCAGTTGGCGCCGGACCGCATGGATATTGTGACAACCTTCGATCGGCTTGAACTCGACGACTTCGTGTCCTTCGGCGGTCGCGGTTGACCGCCCAATCCGCCATGATCGTGACAACCTCAGTTACACCGGTTATCCTGGCCTTTGATCAACACAATCGATTGGCCGTTCGTCAGCTGGGCAACCAGGTGGGTTTGGCTTTTGTGGGTGCCGATGAGGCCATGGTGCAAGAGCGCCTGACTTCGGCGTTTCCCGAGCATTCCGCTTTGCGAGCACTGAAGGAAACTCCCCACCCCGCTCACGACGGAGTGCTCCGGATTTCGGCCGTTCAAGTGCACCCTGCGACATCCGACCGGGAGATTCGGTTCTACGCCATGGAACAACTCGAGTCAGGCGAACGCCGGGTTTCACCCTGGTTGTCAGCAGTGCTTGAGGCCATCGGAAGCGAGATTGTCCAGATCCCTTACCTGCATCTGGGCGAAAACGATTTCATCTACAAGTTTCGGCCGGAGAAGGAACGAAACCCAGCCATCTACGCAAACGATCAGGTCTCAAGCGGTCTCTACCAGTCGAAGCTTTGCGCCGCAATCAAAGCCCTGGCTCGGCGCAACGAACGAAGTGCCACCGATCCCGTCACCTTGGATTTTGGTTCAGTAGAATACATCATTCCCAGTCACTTCGGGTTTTGCCTGGGGGTGAAGAATGCGATCGAACGCGCGTATGAGACGCTCGCGGCCAATCCTGGCCGCCGGGTGTTTATGCTCTCCGAATTGATCCACAACCCCTTCGTGAACGAAGACCTGTGGCGACGCGGACTGCGTTATCTGCAATCGGACAAAGGCGTGCCCTTTACGATTGAGGGTCGACCGGCGACCGGCGCGACCCATGAGGTGCTCATTTGGGACACGCTTACCTCGGATGACATTGTGATCATCCCCGCGTTCGGCGCGACCAATGAGGACAAGGCCCGCCTCGTTCGAAAGGGCATTGAGGTGTTCGCTCATGATGCCACCTGCATGCTGGTGGAAAAGGTCTGGAAGGCGGCGCGGAGTTATGGCCGCGAGGGCTACACCGTTATCATCCACGGCAAAGCCGAGCATGAAGAGACCAAGGCGACCTACTCAAACACCCGCCGTTATGCCCCTGCGGTCATTGTCCGTAATCTGGCCGAAGGCGAAAAACTGGCCCGAGTCATCACCAGCAGCAACTCGATTGAACGGCGGCGGTTCTTTTCTGATTTCGAAGGCAAGCACACCCCGGACTTTGATGTGGAACGCGATCTGCAAAGGGTCGCCGTGGTCAACCAAACGACCCTGCTGATGAACGAAACTCTCGCGATTACCGATCGGTTGCGAAACGCGTTTGTGGAAAAGTACGGGGAATCCGGCGCCGAACGAGTGGGGGGTGGCGGCCGCCGCGACACCCTTTGTTATGCCACCCAGGTCAACCAGGATGCCTTGGGCCGCGCCCTCGCCAGTCCGCTGGACGCCGCGTTTGTCATCGGCGGAAAAAACTCTTCCAACACCTACCAGCTCTATCGTCTATGCGCCGAGAAACTGGCGGAGCAGGCCTTCTTTATTCAGAGCGAACGAGACATTCTCTCGCGGGACGAAAGCCAGCATTTTGTATTCCCGGCCCACGACCCCAAGCGAGGTGGCACTACCGAGGTAAGACGCTTGTGGCCCAACGATGTTTCGCCCAAACGCATCCTGCTCACCGGTGGAGCGAGTTGTCCTGACGGGTTGATTCAGCAGGTGATCACCCGTTTGAACCGCCTCTGGCCGCTCGCGCAACTTCGCAGTGTCGAAAATGTGTTGGCCGATTTGACCAACTCCGACTGAGACCGCCTGATTCCGTGAGTGGCAGGATCAGAACCGGTGCACGATGCCAAATCGCACGACCAGTGCCTCACCCAACATGACGGAGGCGGTCCGCCCGCCAAACTGTTGGTTGAAATCATCGATCGACTCGAGCACCGCACCGAGGAACAGACCGGTGCGCTGGGTAAGCCAATACTCAATGGAAGCTTCGGCGTAATAGCCGAGCACCAGCTCCGTCATGGAATCCGTGGCCTGGATCCCCACCGTGCCGGATGTGAGATAGTCCTCCAAGACCAGTGCCTCGCTAACCGAGAAGTCGCTGCCGATCACCGCACCGAGCAGTCCCGCGCCGGCGGAAAAAGCAATGCGTTCCGTCACATGTCCTCGAACTTCGGGGCCCAGCCGGAAAGAGTAGTAAGCACCGTCTATGGCCCACGACCCCAGCACCGTGGCTCCGTCCGGTACGGTCGTGAAGCGCCGGTCCGGGGTAATCTGTTGCAGCGGCACGGTGGTTTCGAGATCACCGATGGCCACGGGGTTGCCATCCGGGCCATTGATCGTCAGGTCGACAATCGAGGGCCCCTGGAACGGGGCGTCCGGAATGTCACCAGAAATCTGGTACACATCCGTCAGTTGCACCAGGTCGGCTGTGATGGTCGAGCTGGTGGAAGCACTGAAATCCGAAAGCCCGACTGCAGCCGAGAAGTTCAACTCCGCCTTGCGACCGAGCTTCATGATCCGCCGGGATACGGCCATTTCAAATCCTATGCCGCTGCTTTCGGCTTCACGTTGAAATGCGGCACCGGTCGACTGCGTCGAAAACTGGTTGAGGGAGATCGTGCCGTCGCCCGCCTGCTCTTCGTTTTGGTAGGCCCAGTTTCGGGTCAGGCCCGGGGTGTAGGACACGAATGTTCCCAGCAGATTGCCGTCGTCATCGAACACATCGTAGGTCCCGCCCGGAGTCGAAGTTTGGTTGCCATCCGCGTCGAGTTCATCAGCGCGGGGCTCATCAAGCCCCACCGCGCCATCATCATAGACGCGCAACGGCGCATCCACCTGATCCGCCCCCGGAACGTCGTTGCGGAAAGGAATCGCCCCCAAACCACCAAAGGTCACATTGGAATCACCTTCCCCCACCCGGACGTTGGTGTGCAGAACCCACGGATTGGCATCGCGGTAGGCGATTTGCCGAAGCTGAGGCGGCAAACGAAATCCCTGGGCCTCAACGGCTGCTTTGGCCGCCGCATCAGGTTCTTCAGGTGCCTCCTGAGCCCAAACCGGGGTCACCAAAAAGGTGGTGGCGAGAATTGAGAAAAGACGGGGAAAACGAATTGCGGTCATGGACACGTTCTTAAGAGACACGGATCGGGGCTAAAGTTGCCGTGAATTTCCACAAGGCCAGCCCTTTCTTTGCCAAGGTGCGGGCTGCGATCCCCTGGGAACATGGGATCATTGGGTGAATTCGTCGTATTCCTTCGACTTTTCTTCCTCAATTTCAGCCGCAAGGGCCGGATCGAACTGCGCCTCTTTTTCCCTCAATCGTTTTTCCCTCAGCCCCAGGTCCTCCGCCTTTTGCTCCAGTTCTGTTTCCTTTTCCTGCTGTTCCTGCACCTTTTCGAAAAGTTTCATTTCACTCTCCTCCAGGAAGACCTCGCGCTCTTTGATACCCGCTCGTTGCTCCTTGATGGATTCCTCCTGACGCTCGAGCTCCTCTTTGAGCTTCTCCAAAGCCTCTTTCTCCTCCGTGGAGAAGGTTTCGCGTGACGGAGTGGCGTTCCGGGTCGCTTCCAAAACCCGCTCGCGGGCCGCGAGCAGTGCCTCGGCCTCGGCCAGTTCCCGTTCTTTATCGGCAAATCTGACTTCCAAGTCCTCGCAGGCGCGTTCCCTTTCCTCCAACCGAGCTTCCAGCTCCCGCAGGGATTTCTCCAGCTCCACCGCTTTGTCCGAGGTAATGGTCGTTTCCGACTCACCCCAGGGAGCTCGGGTGGCGGCGACGATCGATTTGATCTTTTCCCGCGTTTCCGCCACCTCGGTCGACTGTTGCAGGGGCGATCGGGTGCGCCGGCGCAGACTCAGCGTCTTTCCCGTCGGTCGACCGGGAAATTTCATTTTGCCCGAATATCCGGGCGGCGGCGGCAAAGGTTCACCCATAACGGAGTATTATCGCCCAAACAGGCGCCCGAGCCAACCGGTTTTCTTAGCTGGGGGGCGCTGGGGCAGGTGCTCTGCCAAAAGGCGCTCGACGATCGGTTCGATGGTCGGATTCTGCAGGACCATCACTTCACGAGAGGGTTCGCCTCCGGCTGCGACCCGCGACTTGATTGCCTCCAGATCGTCCGAAAAGTGCTTGGCCAACTTACCCACGGCGGCGGCGGTTTCGATGCTCGGCTCCCCACCCGACTTCAGCTTGTCTTGCTCAATTGAGCGCAAACTGCGGGCAATGCCACCGATGCCCTCGACCAGGTGCAGTCCCTTCATCCCCGGGCGAAAAGGCAGGAATTGGGCAATGGCTTGCTCGTCGATGTGGGAAAGTGCGTTCAGGAGCGTCTTGAAATCTCCGCCAACAATCACGTTCTGCGACATGCCTTGGGCGAAGACAGCGAATTCGGCCAGGGTGGACAGTTTTTCCAACTCGCAGAACTCCTTGGCATCTTTCGAGAGATTGCTGAGGGCGATCGGGAAGTCCGCGGGAATCCCAAGTTTCCTGAGATTATCGAGAACGGGATTCTCCGCCTCCGCTGCCGCCGCGCTGTGTTCGACCATGTCACCAAACGGATCATCGAAAGCTGACGTTTCGCGCAAAATCTCAATCAACTGCTCCATCGCGGTGTCAGGATAACCCCGGCCCTTGAGCAATTCCACCGCATCGGCGAACGGCAGATCGATGTAGTCAGCCGGGGTGTCTTTTTTCCCAGCTCCCGGCCATTCCGGTCCATCCAGGTTTTCGGCCAGACTCGAGAGCGCGGTATCGACCATGATGGAAGTCGAAAAGGACGTCCTGACGGAGTCCCACTGATTGGCAAGTTCGGTATCGGACATGATGGGAGGGAGGGGTTAATCGTTCACGCGATCACCGTGACGGACCAGCTCCATGGCAACCTTGCGGTAGTCGTCCACCACCGTTTCCTCTTCCGTGCCCGCGGTGGAGGCTTTGACCAGGTTGACGGGCAGTCCCAATGTGACGGCACGACGGACCACCATGGCGTCGCGGACGATCTGCTGGAAAAGCTTCGCCGCCGGCGCAGCGCGTTTGGCGCTCCGGAATTGATTCAACCGAAGCTGCATCCGCATTCGCGGCACATCGATATCCACGCCGCTCTTGATGGAGTTGAAAATGATGCCCTGCACGCGCGCCGCCACGCCTTGTGCGGCGTTGCGGAAGCTGGCGCTGAGCTGGTGGAATTTGCCGAGCTTTTCGACCAACAAGGTGAATCCAATCAAGCTCAGGGCGTCCGGGTTGGCGGGAACGTAAATCTCGTTGGCACTGAAAATGCCACATTGCGAAGCCCGCAGGATATTTGGCGGGCAATCGAAGAGGATGTAGTCGTAGTTGTCCTCCACCTCCGCCAACTGGTCCCGGAAAATCACGTAATGCGGGCGGGCCGGATCCCCCGTGTATTCGTTTTCCAAATCGACGAGATTAAACGTGGTGGGCACCAGGTCCAACCCCGGCAGCAGAGCTTCGCCCGCCTTGCTCAGCACCACATCCTTGAGCAGGATGTCCTTCACCGTCACGTCGCCCGGGTTGAAGATCGAGTAGATCATGCCATCGCCCGCGGAGTTGATTTTGTTCCACCGGTCGAGCTTGAGCAGCCAGATCGAGGCATTCGATTGGGTGTCGAAATCGCAGATGAGCACCCTATGTCCCATCTGGGCCAAACTGGAGGCGATATTTACGAGCAAGGACGTCTTTCCAACGCCACCCTTGTAATTGATGAAAGCTATCTTGCGGGCCATGGCATGTAACCCCCGAGCTAGGGGAAATCTCCTAGTGGTGAATAATCGGCTCACCATAGAAAGCCCCCCAGGGTTCGCCAGTTAAAAAGCAGGTACGATCGGTTTAACCAAATATTTGCAACCACATGAAATTGGGGGATTTGGCACCAAAAGGTCACTTCCCCGGCACGACATCGACATCCGATCGGCGAATGTTGATGGAACTGTGAACCCCGCCCCCTACATCCTCAGTGTTGACGACGAGATAGATGTAACGGAACTGATCGCCTTTGTCTTGCGGCGGGAAAGCTACGAAGTCGCTACCGCCAGCGATGGGCACACTGCGCTGGAAATGATCGAACAACGGCGCCCCGACCTGCTGTTGCTGGACCTCATGCTGCCTGATATCGATGGATTCGCCATCTGTGAGATACTTCGGCGCCGCGCCGAGACGGCCGCCCTTCCCATTGTGATCATTTCGGCCTGGAGCGAACCTGATTCGCAACACCTTGGTCTGGAGCTCGGGGCCATCGATTTTGTGAAAAAACCTTTCAGCCCCAAGGAGCTGGCCACACGCGTGAAGGGTTTGTTGCCACCGCAGTTCGTTTCTTGAAACGGCCTCGCCGGCTTGAATGAGAGCCTCTTCTGCGTGCATAAGCGCACGCGTGACGGACAAAGCCAAACTCCTTGAGGCGCTGCTGGCCAAGCTGGCGGAAGAGTTGGATCTTCTCACCCGGGCCGCTCATTTGGCCCGGGACGAGGCGATCAGCGAGGAGAGCCGGGCGGAAAGCAAATGGGATACCCGCGGCCAGGAGGCTGCCTATCTGGCGGAAGGCCAGGCCCGCCAAGCTAATGAGCTCCGGGAGGCCATGGCGATGTGGCAGACCGTGTCAACCACGCCAACCCAACGCGTCGATCTCGGAAGTGTTTTCGAAATCGACCAAGCCCAAGGTGTCTTGAGAGGGTTTGTGGGGCCCGGCGCGGGCGGAACCGAATTCGAGTTTGACGGCAAAACCTACATCACGGTTACCCCGGCATCGCCGCTGGGCCGGACGGTAATGGGCAAACAAATCGGGGACTCCGTTGACCTGATGGTGCGCCGCAAACCCGTTCCCCACCGCATCAACGCAATTCACTGATCGGCCGACCCGTCCATAGGGTGGTGAATCATGCCGTGCAGCGGGAATAATTTGGAAACTCATCGCCAGCGACCGGGTCCTCGCTGATTGTTCTTGTTTCGTTCATGACCTTCCTACGTTCGATTGTTTGCCTCGGCCTCGTCGCTTCAGCCCAAGTTCAGGCTGCCACTGGCACCGCGACCGATCCGGCTTCGCTGCCCTTGGCTCTCCGCTCCGCCAACCCGGACATGCTCTCCAGCGCTGCCTTCGCTTACTTCTCCGCCCAAGGCGTTTGGGGAGACTTCGAGTCCGATCGAGCCCGCGAAGCCCTGCCCGCGGGGTCCCCCGACAAAGGCACTCCTCCGGACCGGCTTGATCCTTGGGTCGCCGCCAACACCCGCCTGGGTGATGACCCCGCCGAGCTCCCGGCTGCAAGCCGACAACAGGCCGAACCGCATGTCTTCCGCAGCTTCACCAATCCGGAGATCATTCTCGCCACCTTCCAGGAGGGACGGCGCTCCGACGGCGGGGCGGCCTCCTGCGGATATGCTTTGTCCCAAGACAATGGATACACCTGGCGCCGGGCGCTGATTCCAAACCTCACCCAGGTGAATGGCGGGGCTTATTTTCGGGCGACCGATCCCGTCGCGGCGATCGATCTGCCCGGTCGCATGTATCTGAACACCCTGAATGCCCGCACCGAGGATTTCGGACTGGCTGACATCACGGTTTCCCGATCCGACGACGGAGGCTCGACTTGGACCGACCCGCTGCTGGTTTTCGCAGCTCCCAGTGCCCAGGTTTTCCCCGACAAGAACTGGATGACGGTCAACGACATTGATCTTACGCCCACGACCGGCCGTATCGCCGTCACCTTCACGACCTTCACCAGCGATGCCGGCGGAAACCAAACGGGCAACAATCTCCGCGCTGCCATCAGCGATGACCAAGGCGAGACTTGGAGTGAAGCCAGTTTCATCACGCCGACCGGCAGCAGCAACCAAGGCACCCAGCCCCTCTTTCTTCCTGATGGCTCCCTCGGGGTCGCCTATGTCACCTTCACCAACCAAGCACTGGCCTTTCGCGTGGAGTTTAAGCGGTCGGCAGACGGAGGGATCACCTGGCCGACCGATCCCCTCGTGATTGGGGAAGTGACCCAGCGCTACGACGATCCTGACACCCGCGACGGATCATTTCTGATTTCCGCAGCCGTCGCCCGGGAAACGGGGGCATTGTTTGTGACTTGGACCACAAGCATAAGCGGCGTGCCTGCGTTGCAAATGGCACGATCAACCGACAGCGGCTCCACCTGGTCTCCCCCGGCCATCGTCTTCTCGCCCACCGACGGCAGCTCCGTTTTCAATTCCACGGTCTCCTCGTCCAGTGACGGTTCGGTGGTGACCGTTTCGTGGATGGATACCCGGAATACGCCGCCTGAGGGCAGCCACGTCGACATGTATGCCGCCACCAGTGTCGACGGTGGCCAGACGTGGTCGGAATCCTTCCGCCTGTCTGATCGAACCACGGATGTGCGGTTGGCCCAAAACACCTCCCGGGGGTTCATGCTCGGAGACTACTACGGCCTGGCTGCGGCCCCGTCCCCGGATCAGTCCACCTTCGCTGTCTGGGTCGATACTCGAGTTGGCGAAGCTGATCCAGTTGGCACTCGCTTTGCTCCGATCCCCTCAACCACCTACCAGGCATGGACCATCGCTCATGCGAACGGCGCCTCCTTCACCTCCGAGCCCAACGCAGATCCGGATGGCGACAACTATCCCAACTTTCTCGAATACCTCTACGCCATGGATCCGTTATCGGCGGACAGCGGCCTGGCGATCGGGATGTTGGACCATCCCACGGCGCGAATCTTTGATGAACCCTTAACATCTGATCGGAGCGACTTCACCTCGCGCAATTGGGAAGTGTCGGTCGACGGCACGACGTGGACCGCCGCCGGGCAGGTTGTATTCACTCCGGCACTACCATTCTCCCAAACGGGAATCTCGATCGCGGACAGTTCGACCCAAGCCGCATGGTATCGCCCGGTCTTTGTGCACGCCGGTCAAACCATCGCTTCCGGCAATCCGATCGCGGTGGGCGGCGCCACCCGGTTGAGCAACCTCTCGGCGCGTGGTTTGAGCGGCAGTGGAGCCGGCAGCATGATTCCCGGGTTTGTCGTACGCGACGGAGAGCTTCCGGTGTTGATTCGCGCAGTGGGTCCCACCCTGGCCGACTTCGGAGTGGTCAACCCCATGACCGACCCTTCCCTCAGCCTCACCCCGGATCCAGTCGCCGGGAACAGCGCCAATGATGACTGGCAGGATGCCGACGGCGTCACGGTGGAGGACCTGGCTCGGGTTGGAGCCTTCCCTTTGCCCGATGGCAGCAGCGACGCGGCCCTGAAAGCCACGGTGAACAGCCCGATCACTGCACCCATTGGTTCAAGTGAACCCACCGCCCGCGTCGTGCTGGCGGAGCTTTACTTGGACGGCAGCGAGGCATCGGGGCAACTGATCAATCTATCGACGCGAGCAGAAGTGGGCACCGACTCCGATGTGCTCATCGGGGGCTTTGTCTTAACCGGTTCAGAACCCCGCCGTTGCCTGATCCGGGCTGCCGGTGAGGCTCTGGTGGATTTTGGCGTGGAGGGCAACTTAAGCGACCCTGTGCTGGAAGTATTCCGATCGGGAGAAACGAACCCGATCGCGCAAAACGATGATTGGCAGATGTCCCCGTCGGCCAATGCCATCCGAGAAGCGTTTACCGAGTCGGGAGCGTTTCCCTTTACCGCCGGTTCCAAGGACTCCGCCCTGCTCCTTACGCTCGAACCGGGAGGCTATACGGCGGTCATTGAAGGGATCGAGCAGTCCACTGGCATCGCGCTGGTTGAAATCTATGTGCTCGACTGACGCCGCGCTTGAAACCGGGCTCTCCCCCGCGTTGCCTTGCAGGTTCATGGTTCGCTCCCTCCGTTTTTTCACCTGTCTTTTATGGTGCGTTGTCGCGCTCCCCGGCGTGGTTGCGCAACCCTCCGAAGCACTGTTGGAAGCCTTGCAGGGATTTCGGACGGAAGGCCCCAAGGGCTGGGCGTTTACGCAAACCTCCCGTTCAACCGAGTTTTCCCGTGTCGAGACCTTCGATCCGTTGCGTCCGGCTCACCTGCAGTGGAGCCTGCTGATGGAAAACGATCGTCCTCCCAGTGCCGGCACCCTGGAAAGCTATCGTGAGCAACAGACCCGGCGAACGGGCGGAAACACCGCACCCAACGTGAAGGAGCAATTGATCATGGACACCGCCACACTCCGGGCGAGCGAGGACGACCGGGAGCTTTGGCATTTTCAGCTCAAACCCGGCGGCAGTGACGATCGATCCGCTGAGCACATGGATACGGTCATCACCCTGCACGTGCCGACCGGCACGATTGAACGTGTCGAATTGGCCAACTTCGAGCCCTTCTCCCCGGTCTTTGGCGTCAAAGTGGAAACCGCCCGCACCATCATCGAATACTCGCTCCCGACCGACGACCGCCCTTCCCTGCTGCAAAACATTGCCGTCACCATTCGGGGGCGGGCATTTTTCATCAAGTCGCTTGATTCCGACATGACGGTAACGTATTCGAACTACGAATACATGGGCAAGGACCCGGTCGACTCCTGAGATGACCTCCCGCCCGACCATCTCCCTGGCCTGTCTTCCAGCATCTGCCAGCTGGGCCCACCACTCCACCACCGCGTTTGCTGACGTCGCCGGAGACCTGGTGGTGCAACCTGTTCACGGGCTGGTCGATCATCAGGTTGGCCTGTGCTGGGATGTCGAGGAGGTTGTCGCGTCGGTGCTGCTCAACGAGAGCACCGGACACCTGCCTCAAGAGGTAAAACTCCGGGTGCTTCCTCCGCTGCGCTCCGCTCATTCCCCCTACCGGCCCGCGCTGTTTTCCCCGGAACCCGAGGACCTTCGGGCCACCCTGTTGCAGATCGCCCGGGGAATCAAGCAGACCGGGGCCCGCAAACTGGCCTTTCTGTCCACCAACCCGTGGAACTCCGAAATCGTTGACGTGGCCTCACGGGACATCCGGATCGAACTGAATTTGCAGACCTTTGTGGTCGAGCTGGGTGGACTGGGCCTGTCCCTTCATCCCCGGTCGGCTGACCGCGGTCGGGTCCAGGCGCTCGCCTCACACATTCTCGGCCAGAAACCTGAAAATACCCCGTCTGGTGGAGCACCACGAGATATCGGGTTTCGTCCCGGCAACTGGATGGAGTATCCGCCGTTGGCCCCCGTCGAGCCATTCGACGCGGAGGTGCTGATTGAACAAGCTGGAAAGAGGTTGGCTGGTCTTTGGAGTGAGATCGCAGACCGAGCGCCGCTGGAGAACGAGTCAATCGCGGCCCCGGCGCCAGCGACCACGCGCCCCCCCCTCTCCCGGGTGCATCCGGTCCTCTATCCGATCGGCCGGCGCTCTACCTACCTGCCCGCTTTGACCATGAGTCAAACCGAACTCCTGGCTCGCCAGAATCCCCTTGTGATCATCCCGGTGGGAGCCATCGAGCAACACGGCCCGCACCTTCCGGTGGGAGTGGACTCCATCATCGCGGAGAGCGCGGCCGAGGGCCTGGCCCGGCGCCTGGGCGATGCGGTATGTTTTGCCCCCACGCTGAACTACGGCAAAAGCAATGAACATCACGATTTTCCCGGCACCATCGACCTCGGGGCTGATTTGCTGCAGCGTTCGATCATCACATCGGTACGGCAGATGCACAAACTGGGCTTTCGCCAATTCGCGATCCTCAATACGCATGGAGGAAACAGCAGTGTCTTGGTTTACACGTCACGACAGCTCCAAATCGAGCTCGGGGTGCGGATTGGTATGCTTCGGCTTCCCGGATGCGATGAACTCTCTGAACAGGAACGCACCTGGGGGTTCCATGCGGGAGAGTGGGAGACTTCGGTCATGCTGGCCATTGCCGCCGATACAGTCCTGATGGACCGGGCCATTTGCCACTACCCCGCATCGATCGGTGACCCTGGTGAACTGCGACCGGAAAACGCGCCGGCCGTCTACTCGTGGAAAACACGCGATATCGCGCCTGACGGGGTAATGGGAGACGCCACTCGCGCAACGGTCGAAAAAGGACGTCGCTGGTTCGAGGCAGCTTTGGATGAGGTGGCGGAGTCGATACGCTCACTCAGTTGAGCGACGATTCGCGAGCGATCCGAGCTGCTTCCGCATACTGCCGACGGAAGTGATTGCCCAACTCTTTGGCCAATTGAAGTTCGCGGGCTTTGTCCCGGGAGCCGATGACCTGTTTGACCGTGCCTCGGACGGTATCGTAATCGATCGCACTCATGTCCTGTAGGACCGCCATGGCTTCGGGCGGCATGCCTGCATCGATGATCGTTTTCCACGCTGCGGTCAGTTCGGCGTGGACATCAAAACCCATGACCCGGACCACGAACGACATTTCCCGAAACAAGTAGCTGGTCCACTCCGGTCGGTAGATCAGTTGTTCCCCCGCAGCGTAGGGTTCCTCGTCGGGATCAGAACGAAAGTCGGCCCACTCACGGGTATAAAAATCGCGTCTCACGGGCAGACGCCGCAGGGCAAAATGCCGGGGACCTCCGGGAGTTCCGGGTTCGAAGTTCCAGATCTTTTGTCCGTCCAATGACATGACAAATTCCACGAACCGTTCAGCGGCTTCGTGATTTGGTGCACCACGTAAAATCCCGATGGGATCGACCGAACTCACACTGCCTCCCGGTGGAGAAACATAGTTCACGCGCTCGCTCACGCCACGCCGGCGCACCGCCTCGACCTGTTGCCGACCGTAGAAATCGATACACATTCCCACTGCACAGTTTCCAGCCGCGACATCGATCGGCGGTTTTTGGGACGAGTCCGTGAAATAACGTGCATTGGCTGCGGCAAGTTGCAGGAGTCTCAACCCTTCGGCCCACCCTTGGCGAATCGCCCGGGCTTCGTCTGCAGGATCCTTCTCCAGTTCCTCCTGCATCTGCTGTTGGATCACATTCTCAAAAGCCTTGGCGATCGACCCACTCTTGGTCGGATCGGTCAGGGCCACGGATCCCTTGAGCTTGGGATTCTTAAGGTCATCCCAGCGCCGAGGCGGGGTGTCGATTCCTCTCAAAGCCAAAACATCGCGATTAAAAATCATTCCGTAGCTACTGAGCACAGTGCCCACCCAGCGATGCTCCGCATCCCAGTAGGTCTCGCCGGCGTATCCGTCGGGGATGACTTCTTTGGTGAACCACTGCGGATGCTCGGTGAAGACCCGCATCGGAACCAGCGTTCCCATTCGAGCTTGGCGAATGAAATCGTAGGGGCCGCCTCCAAAAAACAGATCAATGCCAGAGCTTACGTTTGAAGCTAAAAAGGCCGCCCGGGCCTGCCGTTCGGTTTCGGCCGCATCATCGGGAAGACGCCCGTCCAAAAAGGCACTTTGCACCTGAAAATCCCACGGCCTGTTCAACTCGCGCTGCCAGTGGTATCGAAAAGACGCCGTGTATTCGCCGGCCAAAAATCGGGCGATCTCGCTGGTTCCCCCAATCACTCGCCAATCGATGGCCATGCTTCGCCCCGTCTGCTCCTCATACCACGCCGCGAACGCCAACCCAAACTCGTGGCGAATCGCTTCGTTGTGGGGGGTAATGATGATCAGAACATCATCCGCCGAGCCAACCGACTCCGCGGACGGACGCAGCATGAACGGCAAGGCGATCACCAGCGCCAACGACCCGAGAATGACCCACCGTTTTACCATTGTCGTTTGTCGGCTTCAGGCGGTGAGGACCACCACGTCCTGAGGATCCACCACCGCATACAACGTTTCCTCGGAGCTCGAGGAAAGATGGCGGGGATTCAGCTCATAGACCTTGAGGTTCTGGTCCCCCTCTCCCACCCGAAACGCATACTGGGCAAACTCACCCAAATAGACGGAATCACCGATTCTTCCGGACACCGCGTTGGTGTCGGCGGAGTTTTCCTGCAACACCCAGCACTCCGGCCGTATCGACAAGGTGACTTCGCTGCCCGTCGCAGGTTTTTCACTCGGATCGCCGAGACGGCCGTGGAATCGGCCCAGCGCAGTATCAATCTCCGCCATCTCGCCCGATTGAGAGCGGATTTTGCCCGGGATAAAATCAGTTTCACCAATGAAGTGTGCCACCGTGCGCCGGTGCGGTCGCCGATAGACCTCAGCCGGAGTCCCGACTTGCAGGATATGGCCGTCTTCCAGGATTGCCATGCGGTCGGCAATGGAGAGCGCCTCCTTTTGGTCGTGGGTAACGTATACGGTGGTCAGTTGGAAATCTTTGCAGACCCGACGAATCTCCGTGCGCATCTCCAAACGAAGTTTTGCGTCCAAATTTGAGAGGGGCTCATCCAGCAACAGGCACCGAGGACGAATCACCAGAGCCCGGGCCAGAGCCACGCGTTGTTGCTGCCCGCCGGAGAGCTGGTTGGGTGAGCGCTCGGCATAAGCCCCCATTCGCACGGAATCCAGGGCTTCGGCGACGCGCCGCTTGATTTCATCTTTGGAAACCTTTCGTTCCTCCAAGCCGAATGCCACGTTCTGCGCAACGGTCATGTGGGGCCAAAGCGCATAACTCTGAAACATCATGCCCGTGTTCCGCTTATGGGGTTCAAGCCGGGTGACGTCCTCGTCGCCAAACCGAATCCTGCCCTCCTCGGGGATGTAGAAGCCCGCCAGGCTCCGCAGCAGGGTGGTCTTTCCACAGCCACTGGGCCCCAACAGGAAAAACAGTTCTCCCGGATTTATCTGCAGGTCGAGCTGATGCAGCGCTACCGTGGCGCCAAACCGCTTGGTCAGTTGGTCAACTTGGATGGAGATCATGCGCGCAGGGCTGGAGTGGTCTTCCCATCAACTCGCCACCGCACGGAGTTCAAGTCAACATCCTCGCAACAAACCCTCCTCCATTCTTGCCCCGCGAGCACCAATCCTGCTGCATGGGAAGCAATGCCGTCCACGTTGCAGTTGCATCCCTCCCACACCGACCTTGAAACCATCCTTGTATCCGAGACCGCCATCAGGCGTCGGGTGAAACGCCTGGGCCAGGAGATTGGGACCACCTACGGAGAGGAGGAAATCACCGTGGTCTCAATCATCAATGGAGCGATTCTGTTCACCGCCGATCTCCTGCGCTTCATCCCCAACCCCGTGCGGCTGGATTGCATCCGGATCTCCAGTTACCGCAACGAAACCAAGTCGATCGGCAAACCTCAGCTGGTTCACAGCCTCACTCTGGACGTGACCAACCGGCACGTGCTGCTCATCGACGATATTCTCGATACAGGCAAGACGCTGGCCATGGTGACCAAAACCATCGCCAAACTGAAGCCCGCCAGCCTCAAGACCTGCGTGCTGTTGGACAAAAAAGGCCGTCGTGAAGTGCCTTTCAGCGCAGAATTCGTCGGATTCGAGATCCCCGATAAGTTTGTGGTTGGTTACGGATTGGATTTTGCCGAGCGCTACCGAAACCTGCCTTGCATCGGAGTCTTGAAACCCGATTTGCAAAACCCCCCAGAGTGGGCGTAGCTCCCCGCCTGCGGGTCCTGTTTTCTGCACCCACCGACCAAATCACCGATGAAAAAAGCACTCATACTTCCCCTCGTCCTCCTAATCTTGCTTGTTCCTGCCACGAGCGGGTGTGCCACCAAAGAGAAGGCGAAAGAGCCGGAGTATGAACGGCCTTATCGCTGGGTTGAGGTGCCCGGAAGCCGAGTCCGCAAAAAGGTGTATTTGGGTGAAGAAAACAGCGGCTCAACCGCACCGGTGAGTTCCATTTCCGCTCAGCAACTCAATGATTTGCAAAACGCGACACGGGCACCTGCGACAATCGGTGGAGGCACTCCTTAGCGGCTTTTTTGAATAATCAGTGCGGGCGTTTCGTCACAACGCCCATGAAGCCGAATCCACTCTTTTCGCTCCCGCTTGTCGCCGTCGCAGCTGCTGCGATTTTGGTGGAGCCTCTTTCCGCGCAGACTTCGTCTTGCTCACTTCAAGCTGAGGTAGTCGTTTACGCCAAAGAAGGCTTTCGCGGAGAACGCATCCCGCTCTCATCCGGTGATCGCTTCGAAAATCTTTACCGGCTGAGCTTTCCTTCCGGCTACCACTCCAACAACCGGATTTCGTCCATCGAAATCAACGGTCCGGTGGAAGTTGTGCTGTTTGAACAACGCAATTTCCGAGGCGAATCCATTGTGCTTCACCACACCACATATGATCTCGACGAAATCCGGATGGAGCATTTCGGCGACTGGGATAACGCCGTATCGAGTATTCTAGTGCGTCCTTGCCCATGCCGAAACCATCCCGGGCCAGCTCATGATGATTCGGGAGGTCACGACTCACCCTTCGTTTTCTCGGGGCACAAGCACCACTCACCATTCGACCCGAATGACCACCGCTCCTTGGCCAACGACAATCGGATCACGAAGCAGTATCTGGACCCTCGCTTGGTCGGGATCGTGCAGCGCGCTTACCACAGCACATTGCACCGGGCGCCGGATCCCGGCGGACTTGCCAACTACGTCAGGGTGCTCGAGCGCCGCGGTTGGAATGAATCTCAACTTCGTCGCGAGCTGCGTCGGAGTCCGGAGTATCGCAACGTGGTGGTTCCCCGGTTGGTCAAGGCTGCCTACAAGGATGTGTTGGGACGCGATCCCGATCCTGCCGGTTTCCGCTTCTACTCGAGTCGCATGATTTCGCATGGCTGGACCGAGGAGAGAGTCCGCGACGCACTCCGGAAAAGCCCGGAGTATCAAGCTCGCAAGCGCACTCTCGCGGGAGAAAAACCACGCCACCAGGGCTGGGGATAACCCCGTTGATTCCGCGCTTTCCCCACAACAAAAACGCCCCGCCTGTCGCGGGGCGTTCGGCTTAAGATCGGAACCCAGAAGAAGGTTTAGGAATTCACCTCGGTGTCCGGTGCAGGAGACGCGGGCTCGCTGGGCTCGATTTGCTCGAACTCCAGGGCGTCCTCTTTACGGATCACGCGGACAGGATTTCCATCTTTAACCGTTCCACGGATGATGGCTTCGGCGAGCGGATCCTCGAGATAGTGCTCAACAGCCCGGCGCAGCGGTCTGGCGCCGTATTTCTCATCATAACCTTTGTCGATGAGCAGGGCCTTGGCCTCTTCGGTGAACTCCAGGGTGATTTCTCGTTCCTTGAGTCGTTCAGTGAATTTCTTGATCTCGATATCAACGATTTGCACAAGATCGTCCTTTTCGAGGGGGCGGAAGAAAATGATGTCAGAAATCCGATTAAGGAACTCGGGTTTGAAGACTCGCTTGGATTCTTCCAACACCTTCTCACGCATCATTTCCAGGTCGCTGAAACTGCCCGACGCTGCGGTGAAGCCCATCGAAGTTTGGCGCTGCAGGAGCGCTGCCCCCACGTTCGAAGTCATGATGATGATCGTATTGCGGAAGTCCACCTGCCGACCGAGGGAATCCGTGAGGCGGCCATCTTCCAAAATCTGCAGAAGCAGCTGCAGCACATCCGGGTGGGCTTTTTCCACCTCGTCGAAAAGGATCACGGAGTAAGGCGTGCGTCGAACCGCCTCGGTGAGTTGACCCCCTTCCTCGTAGCCGACATAGCCCGGAGGTGAGCCGACCAAACGGGAGACTGCGAACTTCTCCATGTATTCGCTCATGTCGATCTGCACCAAGGCGTCCTGGTTGCCGAACATTTGCGCGGCCAACTGTTTGGCGGTCTCGGTTTTACCCACCCCGGTGGGACCTACGAACATGAACGAACCGATCGGGCGGCGAGGGTCCTTGAGATCGGCGCGCGAACGGCGCAAGGCGCGCGCAATGGCGACGGCCGCGAGCTTCTGACCCACCACTACCTTTTGGATTTCGTTTTCGAGATTCAGGAGGCGCTCGGTTTCCTTTTTTTCCATCCGGTTGAGCGGAATGCCGGTCCAGTCGGAGACCACTTTCATCATCAACTCATCGTCGATTTGGATGCGCGTCTCCTCACGTTCCTTTTTCCACTTTGCGGTGATCTCGTCCTGTTGGGCGCGCAGTTGCTTTTCCGAATCACGGAATTGGGCCGCCTCTTCAAAATGCTGCTCGGCGATGGCCTCTTCCTTCTGCTTGCAGACCTCCTCGATCTTTTTCGCCAGTTCTTCAATTTCCGGCGGGCGGTTGAGCGATGAGATGCGGGCCCGGGCACCGGCTTCATCCATCACATCGATCGCCTTGTCCGGCAGGAAACGACCGGTGATGTAGCGATCCGAGAGTTTGGCCGCGGATTCAATGGAGGCATCCGAGAACACAGCCTTGTGGTGGTCCTCATACTTCCCGCGAATTCCCTTCAGAATCGTGATGGTGTCTTCAACGGAGGGTGGCTCGACCTTCACGGATTGGAAACGCCGATCGAGTGCGCTGTCCTTTTCGATATACTTGCGATACTCCGTCAGCGTCGTGGCACCAATGCACTGCAATTCACCGCGCGAGAGCGCAGGTTTAAAGATGTTGGAGGCATCCATGGCACCTTCCGCGGCACCTGCTCCGACAATCGTGTGCAGCTCGTCGATGAAGAGGATGATGTTCCTGGCGCGCTTGATCTCGTCCATGACGGCCTTGATGCGCTCTTCAAACTGTCCCCGATACTTGGTGCCGGCCACCATCAGGGCGAGATCCAGGGTGATGACCTTTTTGTCGATCAGGATTTCCGGGACGACACCGGTGACCACTTCCTGGGCGAGTCCCTCGACGATGGCGGTTTTGCCCACCCCGGCCTCGCCAATCAGCACGGGGTTGTTCTTGGTGCGCCGGCACAAGATCTGAATGACGCGGCGGATTTCGTTCTTCCGCCCCACTACCGGGTCGAGCTCTCCCTTGCGGGCCAAGTCGGTCAGGTCGCGGCCAAAGGCCTTCAGCGCCGGAGTCTTGACCTCCTTTTTGTCGCCGTCGCTGCCACCTCGTCCGGAAGGTGTGCCCGCCTCCTCGGCCCCAGGCTCTTCTTCGCCGCCGGAAAACTGCGGGTCCAGCTCGCGCAGGATTTCATTGCGGGTGCGCTCAATATCAATGTCGAGGGACTTCAGAACCCGGGCGGCCACGCCCTCTCCTTCCCGGAGCAAGCCGAGCAGGATGTGTTCGGTGCCGACGTAAGAATGGTTGAGCGCCTTGGCCTCCTTGCCCGCCAGGGCCAGGACCTTCTTTACTCGCGGAGTGTATGGAATACTGCCTTGGGTTTTGGATTCCGCCCCCGTCCCGACCTGCTTCTCCACCGCTCCGCGCACCGTCTCCAAATCGAGACCCATTTTTTGGAGCACGCTGACCGCCACACCCTGGCCAAGCTTGATCAAGCCGAGCAGGATGTGCTCGGTGCCCACATAATTGTGATTAAATCGGTCCGCCTCTTTGCGGGCCAAGGCTAGAACCTGTTGGGCGCGTGGTGTGAAGTTGTTCATCGAGTTTACTTGGTAAAGAGTTGCGGACGGTGTCAGTTGTTCCCTGGCACGGTATACTGCGGTGATTGAAATTTGGCAAATTCGGAACGGAGCTGGGTGGCGCGCAAACGATCTCTCTCATCCGACTCTATATCGGTCTTTCCAGCGAGATGTTGAATATGGCCGGGCTGGGCATCGATGAACAACCGGTCGACCGCGACCCGGTGCGTTTCATCGAAATACCCCAAATCCACTCCCAGCCGCACGAGCGAAAGGAGGTTCATGGCTTCGGAAGAACTGATCATGTGTGCATTCTGCAACACTCCAAAGGCGCGTCCGATCTTATCCGGAAGTTTGGTCGGCTCGTTTTCCAAAAGGCGATCCCGGGCATTGAGTTCGTGTTCTACAATGGACTTCAGCACGTTCTGGAGCCGCTTGACGATCACGGCCTCGGTTTCTCCCAAGGTGGTTTGATTGGAGATCTGGAAAATGCTGCCACTGGCGTCGGACCCTTCACCAAAAAGGCCCCGCACAACCATCCCCAGTTGGTTCACCGCGCGCACGACCTTTTCCATCTGCCCCGCAATGACCAGGGCCGGAAGATGCATCATGGCTGAAGCACGCATTCCCGTGCCAAGGTTGGTGGGGCATGCCGTCAGATATCCGAGCTTGGTGGAAAAGGCGTAGTCGAGCGATTGTTCCAAGGCGGAGTCCAACGAATCGATGACGGTCCATGCCTTTTTGAGATTGAAGCCGGTTCGAAGGACTTGGATCCGCAGATGGTCCTCTTCGTTGACCATGACGGAAACACTTTGGTCGCGGTTTATGACTGCCCCCGCACCGGCGGAGCCTCCCATGAGCTCACGGCTGATGAGGTGCCGTTCCACCAATAGCTGCTGCTGTTGCTCGTCGAGATCCTCGATCCGAACGCTGACGCTACGCTTCAGCCCCGGCGTCTGGGTGAGCGATTCACGACACCGGTCGAAAATCTCGTTGCGTTCGGATTCATCGGCCCGACCCGGGAAACGATGTCCGGCGAGATTTCTCGCCAGGCGGATCCGGGTCATCAGCACGACCGGACACTTGGAATCGCAATTGTCGGTGAGTTCGGCCGGGGCGGCAAGGAGTTTGGCGACTGGGGGCTGCATCAGGCAGAAGGCAGGCCGGCTTGCTCCCGGACCTGCATGATTTCGTCGCGAAACTTGGCCGCGTCTTCGTAACGCTCCGCATCAATGGCGGTTTTCAAATTCGACTCCAGCGTCTGCAGGCGTTCCTCCAGCTCTTTGCGCGCCAGCGCCCGTTCCGGGACTTTTCCAGTGTGGGCGGTCCCTTTGTGGAGATTCTCAAGCATAGGCCCCACCAACCCCGATAAGGCTTCATAACAATGTGGGCAGCCCAGGCGTCCCGTCTTCTTGTAATCCTCGGGGACAAAACCACACTGCTCACAACGCAGCCCCGTGGGGGAAGCAGGCTCTGGGTTGAGGGACGCTTTCAAAAGCAAATCCGCCAACGAAAACCCACTTGGATCGGTAACTCCCTTGGCTTGCGCGCAGGCCTCACACAGGTCGACTTTGTGCACCTTGTGGTTGACGATTTGAGTCAGGTGCACTGTCGCCGGCTTGTCGCAGATGTCGCATTTGAGTGGGCTGGCCATGTTGGTTAAATTTACGGACTATGTGGCGAGATGTCTAGACCCGCCGGGGGTCCGCCTCAGCCAATGCAGGCATCATGCCACGTCACGTTTACGTGGCAAGACCACGAAGCGGGATATTTCAGCGTGGCCGCGTGTGCGACATATGGATCAGACGTGTGCCACGTGACTGCGACAGCTTGACCCAGTTTTCCAAGGCCAGGGGTCGGTGTTAAATCCGCGTCCCTTCAGTTCTCACCCGCCGCTGGAATGACTCACGAACTCTTTTGAACAGCGTCCCGGGACGGCCCGACCCGATTTCGCGTCCATCGAGTGCCACCACCGGAATGACCTCGGCTCCCGTGCCGGTGAGAAAGCACTCTTCAGCATTCCAGATGTCGTAACGGGTCAGTTCATGCTCCGAGATCGGCACGCCGAGTTCCTCTGCAATGTCAAAGATGGAATCCCGGGTGATCCCTTTCAGCGCACCTTGCTGGGCGGAGGGAGTGTAGAGTTGGCCTTTCTGAAGGACAAAGACGTTGTCCCCGGTGCATTCGGCCACCAGCCCCTGGTCGTTCAGCATGATCGCTTCCAACGCCCCAAATTGCTGTGCTTCTATCTTTCCCATGACGTTGTTCAGATAATTCAGCGACTTGATCGCCGGATTGAGGGCGGCCGGGTTCATCCGCCGGGTAGGCACGGTGACAATCTTGAGACCCTTTTCGTAGTATTCCTCCGGATAGAGCGCAATTTTGTCGGCGATAACGATCAAGGACGGTTTGGGGCAGTTCCACGGTGAGAGTCCCAGATCCCCGACTCCGCGCGTGGCAACCAGGCGAATGTAACCATCGACCAGGCCGTTGGCCCGGCACGTTTCGCAAACGGCATCGCTGATCTCCTGCCGTGTCCACGGCAGGTTCAACATCAGGGCTTTTGCGGAAAATTCGAAACGCTCGAGGTGTTCTTCGAATCGAAAGATATTTCCGCCATAAAGACGGAGCCCTTCAAAAATGCCATCACCGTAAAGCAATCCGTGGTCAAAAACGGAAACCTTGGCGTCTTCTTGTTCTACGAGTTGGCCATCGAGGTAAACTTTCATGAGCGACGAAGCTATATGGAGTCACGCCTAACGATGTCCAGCTCGCCGCCGGACTTTCTGCTTGTCCGATACTGCCCGAAAAAGGCACTGTTTTTCCGCTGCAATGAAGAACTCCAAGCGCCGCTCCGACGCCGGGCTGACCCTTATAGAACTCCTTACCGTTCTGGCAATTTTAGGCATCCTGCTGGCCATCATCATTCCCACGGTGGGAGGCGCGCGCGAGTCCGCCCAAAGGGCCGTGGATGCCAGCAATCTCCGCGAGCTGGGGAAGGCGGCCCTGATCTACGCCGCCGACAACCGCGATGCCCTGCCCAATCCCCAACAAGCCAGCCGTCCCGTGGCGGGTTCCAATGAGCGTTATTGGCAGTGGTTTGGTCAACTCGCCCGTTACGGGGGATTCAACGATCCAGCTCTTCTTATCTCCGATCTCGATTCCGCCATAGATCAAACTGCCGTCCCGCTCTTGGTCTTGGATCCCACCGTCAGCTCTCCTCCAACGCTTGATGCCCAGCTGACGGCGCTGGGCACCACTTCGTTTAACGTCGTGGCGGGTATCCGCGTCAACGACAGGCCCACCACTCCCATTGCCTTCACCCGGGGGCTCACCACCGCCGGCACCTGGTCCGAACTGGGTTCCTCTGACGATGACCCCAATCGAGGGGTTTACGGCGAGACCGGTGGTCACATCGTTTTCCTCGGTGGCAACGTGGAGTTTTTCTCCGCGATTGAAAACCAGCTCGTCGGCAACAACGGCCGGCCGACCTCCAACCTTCGGCAAGCCGTCCCCAACCGCACCAACGGCACCGCCGCCATCCAAATTCTGGGGCAGGACTCCGCCAACGGAGTGGCCAGCCCGAACGGCGTCAGCGCCCAGGCCGGACCGTAGTCACCCAAGCCGGACCAGCGTTGGTCGGTTTGGCCCGATGGGTGCCCGGCGCCAATCGTCGGAACTTACGCAGGTTTTACTGGCGCCGTCCCGCATTTTTGGGTCTGTTACGCGTTTCGAGACATGACTTCTGCCGCCTCTGCCAACCAGACTTACATCATTGGGCATCGCAATCCCGACGCCGATTCGGTGTGCTCGGCCATTGCTTATGCCGCGCTAAAGGAGGCCCAGGGACTCAAGGGTTTTGTTCCCGCCCGCTGCGGCAATACCAACGCCCGGATCGACACGATTCTTGCCAAATTCGACACCCCCGCGCCCATCTACATCAGCGATGTCACGCCGAGAGTGCGGGACGTCATGATCGAGGACGTCGTGACCATTCAAGAGGATGCCACGTGCGCAGAAGCGCTGGAGCTGATCGACCAACACGATGTTCGGATTCTTCCGGTGGTCACGCCCGAGCGCCATGTGAAAGGCCAGGTTTCCATTTTTGACCTCGGCGGATCTTTTGTGCCCCGCATCAGCCAGCCTCGCGAAATGCGTCGTGTCACGACCAGTATTTCCAATATCGCCCGCGCGCTGAAGGCGAAGGTCCTTACCTGCGAGCGGGAGGATGAGATCGAGGGTCTTTTTGTGCGGATCGGCGCCATGGATGTGCGGTCTTTCTGGAATGTTTCGCACCACGAAAACATTCCCGCCGACCGCTCCATTGTTGTCGTCGGAGACCGTTGGGACATCCAACAGCGCTCCATCCAAAACAAGGTGCGGATCCTGATCATCACCGGAAATCTGCCGGTCGACGATGACGTCGTGGCGCAGGCCAAAGGTGCCGGTGTCACCGTATTGAGCAGCCCCTACGACACCGCCACCACGGCTTGGGCAATTCGCTCTGCCTCCAGCATCTCAAAGCTGATTCAACCCAAGTTCTCTTCGTTGAGCCCGGAAACCCGACTTTCTGACCTTCGTCGCAAAGTCGCTGTCTCTTCCGCTCCAGCATTTCTCGTCCTCACCGACGACGGGCGGCTCTGTGGCATCCTGACCAAGACCGATGTGCTGCGACCGATCAGACGGCGCCTGATTCTCGTCGATCACAACGAAATCAGCCAAGCTGTCGTGGGAGCCGACCAAGTTGAAATCACCGAGATCATCGACCATCACCGGCTGGGGCCGGTAAACACCTCGCAGCCGATCCTGTTCCTCAACGAACCAGTCGGCTCCACGTGCACCATCGTGGCCGACCAGTTTCGCCGCTTTGGCCTGACCCCCTCTCCCCGCATCGCCGGGATCATGATGAGCGGCATCATTACCGACACGCTGCATCTCAACAGTCCGACAACAACCGAGCGCGACGGCGAGATTCTACAATGGCTCAGCCAGATCGCCGGCGTGGACTCCAAGGAATTGGCCAACGAGATCTTTGCTTCCGGTTCGATCATCCTCAGCAGCTCGCCGGAGGAAGTCATCAACTCCGATTGCAAGATTTACGAGGAGGAAGGTGTCCGGTTTTCCGTTTCCCAGGTCGAAGAGCTGGGCTTCGGCAATTTCTGGCCCCACGCCGAGGAGCTCACCGCCGCTCTCAACGCGAAACGGCGAGAGGAGAGACTGGTCTTTTCCTGCTTGTTGGTGACCGACATCAACAAACAAAACTCATTGCTCGTGGCCAAGGGCGACGAAGAGATCATGAGTCGCATTTCGTATCCCAACCTCGAAAATGATGAAATCTTCGACATGCCCGGGATCGTGAGCCGCAAGAAACAGTTGATCCCCTTCCTCGGCGGTGTGCTCAAAGAAATGCACGCCGAGGGCTCGGTGCCGAGGGCTGGAGGCGAAACTCCGGCTCCCTTCTCCCCTGCCTCGGCCTGACTCGAGTAATCCTGAATTTGTCATGAGTGACACCGGTGCTGTCCCCGAACCTCCCTCTGATTTTATCCGCGACATCGTGGCCGCGGATATCGCCTCCGGCCATACCCCCCAGATCGTCACCCGTTTTCCTCCGGAACCCAACGGCTATCTCCACCTTGGCCACGCCAAATCAATCTGCCTCAACTTTGGTATCGCCCTGGAGAATCAGGGGCGCTGCAACCTTCGCTTTGACGATACCAACCCCACCAAGGAGGACACGCACTTCGTCGATTCCATCACGGAGGACATTCGCTGGCTGATTGGTGGCTGGGCTGATGATCGTCTCAGCCTGCAGACTCCCGGGGCGAAGCCGGTCCCGCAAAACGCCGAGGGTCGGGAGGATTTTTTCGCCGCCCCTGCATCAGCCGAACCGCGGGCACCGTTTTTCGCCTCCAATTACTTCGATCAGTATTACTTTTTCGCGGAGCGACTGATTGTGAAAGGCCTGGCTTTTGTATGCGACCTTTCGGCGGAAGAGGCCGAGGCCTACCGGGGCACTCCGACTGAACCCGGCCGCAACAGCCCCTTCCGCGATCGCTCCGTGGAAGAGAATCTTGATCTCTTCCGACGCATGCGCGCCGGCGAGTTTCCCGATGGTGCCCGCACCCTGCGGGCCAAGATAGACATGGCTTCGCCGAACATCTGGCTGCGCGATCCCCTGCTCTACCGAATTCGGCATGTGGCGCACCACCAGACCGGCAATGACTGGTGCATCTATCCTCTCTATGACTTCGCCCATTGTTTGGGCGACTACCTCGAAGGCATCACCCATTCACTCTGCACGATAGAGTTCGAGGTCCATCGCCCGCTCTACGATTGGATCCTGCAATCGCTCGATTTACCCCGCACCCTCCCGCGCCAGTTTGAATTCGCTCCGCTGAATCTGGCCTACACCCTCTTCAGCAAACGCCGCGTGCTAAAACTCGTGGCCGAAAAAGCTGTCTCGGGATGGGACGATCCGCGGCTGCCCACATTGGCCGGACTCCGCCGCCGCGGCATCCCCGCCGCCGCGATCAGGAAGTTCGCCTACCACATTGGTATCACCAAGTTCGAGAGCCTCATCGAAGCGGCAGTGTTTGAAGGCACGGTTCGGGATGAACTCAATGCCACCGCCCAGCGACGACTTGGAGTGCTGCATCCCCTGAAGCTCGTGCTGACCAACCTTGCCGAGGACGAGGTCTACGAAAGCGAAGCCCCGAATCACCCCAAGGACGAAAGCCAGGGTACCCGTCCCGTGCGGCTCACGCGCGAGGTCTACATCGAACAGGACGACTTTGCCGAGGTCCCTCCGCCCAAATTCCGCCGTCTCAAACCAGGGGGCAGCGTGCGGCTGAAATACGGATGCATCATCACCTATGAGGACGTGGTAAAGGACGCCGACGGAAACTTGGTCGAAGTGCACGCCACGGCTGACCTCACCACTCGCCGCGGACAGCCCAACGCCGACCAAAAAGTCAAAGGCACGATTCATTGGGTCAGCGCCGTGGATGCCGTGGACGCCGAGGTGCGGCTCTACGATCGACTCTTCACCGTGGCCGAACCTGGCGCGACGGAAGACTTCATGTCTGTGCTCAACCCCGGCTCCCTCAAGACCGTGTCCGCCAAGCTCGAGCCGAGTTTGCGAAACGCTCCGGCAGAAGCAGTTTTCCAGTTTGAACGCCTGGGCTACTTCACACCTGACAGCCAGGACAACAAGGCGGACGGACTCGTGTTCAACCGCACGATTACTCTTCGGGACACCTGGGCAAAGTAAGTAAATTCCGGGTTCGCCAAACCTGTTGATCTTCTGGATACTTGCGAAATCTCCCCGCAGTCGCATGGCCAAGATTCTACTTGTCGACGATAATGTTGAGCTGCTCAACGTCCAAGCAGCCTACCTCATCGCACACGATCAAGAGGTGCACACCGCCACGAATGGTCGGCAGGCTCTGCGCATCCTGGAGGAGGAGAACGTCGATATCCTCATAACCGACGTGATCATGCCTGAAATGGAGGGATTTGAGACGGTGATGGAAGTGCGCAAGCGCTTCCCCAAGCTACCCATCATTGTCGTATCCGGAGGCGGACGGGTGGGCGCGACCGATTATCTCTCGATGGCCAAAAGCATGGGAGCCGACGCCACGCTGAGTAAGCCGGTGCAACCCGCCGCTCTCCTCGCCGAGGCGGAGTGGCTGCTCGAGGGCAAATCGGGAGCCTGATTTCGCGGTTTTGGTTCCACCGAATCCGGCTTTCGAACGAGGCGGGACTTAACAGTGACGATCAATCGCACTTGCCCGGGGAAATTTTGCGAATTTCGATTTGAATTCCCCTAGCCCCATCCCAACCGGAGATTTGATATGCCCCCTTTGCCCCGTCCCCGTGGTCTGAGTTTGCAACGCATTGCCTGGATTGCACTTTTGCTGCCCTGCTCGCTGCTCATCGCCGACCCCAGATTTGTTTCCCTGCCGTCGGACGAAACCGGTGTGTCATTCCGCAACGATCTCGAAGAAAACTTCCGCAATCCTGATGTGAACATTCCCGTGTGGAATGGCTTCATGTATCAGAACTATTTCCAGGGCGGAGGTGTCGCCACCGGCGATTTCAACGGCGACGGCCTGATCGATCTGTTCTTCACATCGAACCAGCAGCGCAACCGACTTTACCTCAACGAAGGGGATTTCAGGTTCCGTGATGTCACCGATTTGGCCGGAGTGGCCGGGAAACCGAATTCCTGGACTACCGGCGTCGTCATGGAAGACGTCAACACCGACGGCCGGCTCGACCTCTACGTGTGTTACTCAGGCACGTTCGAGCACGATGAGCCGCTGCGCAACGAGCTCTGGATCAACACTGGCAACGAAGCGGGTGTCCCGCGATTTCGCGAGGCTGCGGCCGAGTTCGGATTGGATGACCCCACCTGCACCACCCATGGCGCCTTTTTGGACTATGACCGCGATGGTGACCTCGACTTCTTCATGGTGAATCATGCCATCACCACCTACGAGCTGGATCGCGAAGTCGGAACCGAGGAGGTCAAGGCCAAGTCCCATCCGCGCTACGGCGATAAGTTTTACCGCAACGACAACGGCAGGTTTGTCGACATCACGGAGGAAGCCGGAGTGTTTTCCCACGTGATGGGCATGGGCCTCGCCATCGCCGTCAGCGACTTCAACGACGACGGCTGGCCCGACATCCATATCGCCAACGATTTTTCCGAACGCGAATACCTCTACATCAACAACCGCGGCGGCAAGTTCCTCGATGCCGGTCGCATCGCCCTGTTTCATACGTCAAATTTCTCCATGGGCACCGATGTTGGCGACATCAACAACGATGGCCTGATGGACCTCATGGTCTTGGACATGGTGGCCCCCGACAATTACGGGATCAAAACCGAGATGAGTGGCATGAATCCCGAACGGTTCTTTTTCCACGTCGAGGAAGGCCTGCACTACCAATACATGTATAACACCCTGCAGTTGAACCGCGGGGTCCCCGACGGGAAACATGTTCCCTACTTTTCCGAAATTGCGCACCTCGGCCGGGTCGACAGCACCTACTGGAGCTGGGCCCCGCTCCTCGCCGATTTCGACAACGATGGCTGGAGCGACCTCTACGTGACGAACGGCATCAAGCGCAGTCTGCGGAACAACGACTACCGCATCATGATGGAAAAGCGGTTGGATCAAGCAGCCAAAATGCCCGGCGTAAACGTCATGGATGTCATGCACGAGCTTGGCTCGGCGATGCCTTCCATCCATGTGCCCAACAGCCTCTTTCAAAATCAGCGGAATCTCACCTTTGCGGATCGGGCCGACGACTGGGGCATGGGCGAACCGTCCTATTCGACCGGGGCGGCCTACGCCGACCTGGACAACGACGGTGATCTTGATCTGGTCGTGAACAACATCGACGCCCCGGCCTACGTATTCCGCAACGACAGCCGGCAACTGGATGCCAGCCAAAACTTCCTGGCGGTGGAACTGAAGGGACCTGCCGCCAATTCCCTCGGTACCGGTGCGCGGGTCGTGGTGAAAACGGCCGACGGCATGCTGACCCGTGAGATGTATCCAAATCGTGGATTCCAGTCTGCCGTGTCTCCCGTGCTGCATTTTGGTCTGGGAGAGGTCGACGTGATCCAGTCCGTCAGTGTGCGCTGGGCCGACGGTACGGGTCAGGAAATCCCGAACGTCGGCGTCAACCAGCGCCTGGAGATCGCCTATAACCCGGTTTCCCCGCGCCCACTGCCACCGCGCCCTGCCCCCAATTCCCGCCTGTTCGTGGATACCAGTGCCCCTCGGGGAATTGACCACTTGCACGACGAGGTGCCGTTCGACGACTACGTCAGGGAGGTCTTGCTGCCGCACCAGATGTCCAACCTCGGCCCCGGGCTGGCCGTGGGTGACATCAACGGTGATGGCACACAGGACTTCTTCATCGGCGGAGGCCACGGCCAGGCCGGAGCGATTTACCTGCAGATCGATGGACGATTCTACCCCGGTGAAACCGGCGCCTTTCTCGCTGATGTCGATCAGGAGGCCATGGGAGCAGTCTTCGTCGATATCGACAACGATGGCGATCAGGACCTCTACGTGGTCAACGGCAGCAATGAATTCGAATTGGGCAGCGACGAACTTCTGGACCGTCTTTATCTCAACAACGGCAATGCCAGCTTCGCCGACGGGATCGCCGTTCCCGGCACGGCCACCTCGGGTGGGCGTGTTGCCGTCGCCGACTACGATCAAGACGGAGACTCCGACCTTCTTGTCACCGGCCGACAGGTTCCGGGTCGATATGGTGTCCACGCCTCTTCGATCCTCCTGCGCAACGATTCCGCGGGGGGCGAAATCAAGTTGGTCGACGTGTCCGCGGAACTGGCGCCGGAGTTGAAAGAACTGGGCATGGCGACCGACGTGCGTTGGGGCGATTTCAACGGCGACGGGAATTACGATTTTGTGGCCGTGGGAGAATGGATGGCTCCCCGCCTGTTTCTTGGTTCGTCCGGCGGCAGCTTTGCCGAGTTCACCGATGAAGCGGGTTTGAGTTCGGCATCCGGCTGGTGGTTCTCGATCGAGGCCGCCGATCTCGACGCCGACGGTGACCTTGATTTTGTCGCCGGAAATCTGGGCAACAACTACAAATATCGAGCCACGGCTGACGCGCCGTTTGTGCTCTACTCCGAGGATCTGGACGGTTCGGGCACTTGGGACATCGTGCTGGGTTACGAACAAGGTGGCATCACCTATCCGCTCCGCGGCCGCCAGTGTTCGTCGCAACAGATTCCTGACATCAAAAAGATGTTTCCGAACTACGATACCTTCGCCCAAGCGACGTTGTTTGATGTCTACGGTGGCATGGGAATCGAAAATTCGCTCCAGCGTGAGGCCCACACCTTCAGCACCACGGTGTTCCGCAATCAAGGTAACGGCACATTCGTCGCCGAGCCCCTTGGTGAGCTGGCCCAGGTGTCCTCCACCAATCGCATCCTGATCGAAGACTTTGATACCGACGGACGACTCGATCTCGTCCTCGCCGGAAATCTCTACGGTTCCGAAGTTGAGACTCCTCGCAACGACGCCAGCGTCGGGCTCCTGGTTCGCGGCCGGCCCGAAAGCGGTTGGCAAATCATGGACGCCGACGCCAGCGGCCTCTACCTGCCGGGTGACGTCAAGGATGCTCAGCTGATTCGCATTGGCGATACGACCGGGATCCTGGCTGCCCGCAATACCGGCTATCTTCAGCTGGTGGAGTTACTTTAGTCTGCCGGGCCCGATTTCAGTTTATGCGTCAACGGCCGGTGGGTGGGCCAGGAATTGTTCGAAACGAGCAATAACCCTGTCTTTTCCGAGCACTCGGAAAATCTGGGTAAGCCCGGGCCCGGCATTGGTGCCTGATACGGCCAGGCGCGCCACCGCCTGATAATCACCAAAGCCGTTGCCGTTTTGCTCGGCCATGGATTTGATCGCTTCCTCCACCGCGGTTTCGTCCTGCAGATCGACCATGGCTGACAACCGGTCCTTGAGTTCCGCCAGCCGGGCCAGGGGTTCACCTTTCTTGAAGGTCTTCTTCACGGCCTTCGGGTTCCAAGGGAACTCATCGGCGAAGAAGTAGATGGTGTAGTCGGGCAGCTCGTCGATCGCTTTGACCTTCGGCTGGCTGATCGCGATGACATCGGCAAAATAGTTGTCCCCCGCCCGCGCCATCCGGGCCTTAAGATCCTCATTGCGAGCGAAGAAATCACGCGCCTTGGCCAGGTAATCCGCCGGCGGCATTTCCAACAGATAGGACATGTTCATGTGCGCCATCTTGCGCTCATCAAAACGGGCGTTGCTTTGGTTGATGCCGGAAAAATCGAACAACGCGATGACATCGCCCAGGGGCATTTTTTCACGATCGTCCTTGGGATTCCATCCGAGCAGGCAAAGGAAGTTCACCACCGCTTCGGGTAGGTATCCGCGCTCTTGATACTCTCCCACCAGGGCGCCCTGGTCCCGTTTGGACATCTTGCCCGACCCCTGCTGGCTGAGAATCAGCGGGATGTGGGCGAAGGTCGGCAGGGGCGCACCCAGGGCTTTGAAGAGCTCGGTATGCTTGCTGGTGTTGGAAAGATGATCTTCCCCCCGGATCACGTGCGTGATGCCCATGGTGATGTCGTCCACCACGTTGACCAGGTGGAACACGGGGCTGCCGTCCGACCGCACGACCACAAAGTCCTTCTCCTCGGTGCGTTCCACCCGGCCGCGAATGGCATCTTCGATGACCTGTGGTTCGCCTGAAATCCGAAACCACTGCGCGCCGTCCTTTTCGTAGAGCCTATCCGCGTCTTGCAGCCGGTTGATGTATTCCTGGTAGATATCATGGCGTTCGCTTTGCCGATAGGGACCTTGATCCCCCCCTGCCTGCGGGCCCTCATCCCAGTCCAGTCCCAGCCAGCGAAGGCTGGAATAGATCACCTCCAGGAACTCATCACTGTTGCGCTGCTTGTCAGTGTCTTCGATGCGCAGCACAAACGTGCCGCCGGTGTGCCGGGCGTAGAGCCAGTTGAATAGCGCGGTGCGGGCACTGCCGATATGGAAGAAACCGGTGGGACTGGGGGCGAAACGAACGCGGACGTCGGACATAGTGGAAAAGTGCAACGCGGTCTTGTGTGCGACCGGACCGGTCAGCAAGAACAGCCGCATGCCGACTGTCAAAACCTGCCCGCTCGATCCCGCTGACCTCGTGCAGCGCTTCCGTGATACGGCGGCCAAAAGCGGATTCCGTGAGGAAGTCTTGAGCGAGCAGCATGGAGTGCCGTTGCTGGCGTTTACGAAGCGCACGCCGGGGGTTCGGCCTCGCATTTATGTTTCCACCGGTGTGCATGGCGACGAGCCCGCCCCACCGCAGGCTCTTCTCAACATGTTGCAGGCAGGCGTATTTGATGATCGGGCGACCTGGTTCCTCGTGCCCATGCTCAATCCTGCGGGCTTCGCAGCGGACCAACGCGAGAATGCCAGCGGGGTCGACCTAAATCGCGATTACCTGTCGCTGGCCACCCCGGAAGTGCGGGCCCACGTCCGCTGGCTAAGACGGCAACCGCGCTTCGATCTCGCGCTTTGCCTACATGAGGATTTCGAGGCCGAGGGGTTCTACCTCTACGAATTGAGAACCGGAGAACCGCAGCCCGCCCCGGCACAGGGCCTTCGCGCCGCCGCCGCGAAAATCATGTCCATTCAACCGGGAGAGGAAATCGATGGCCGGCCCATCGACGAGCCGGGAATCATTCGGCCTGAAGGCGACCCACAACTGCGGGATCAGTGGCCTGAGGCCATCTACCTTTTCGCGCATCACACCGACCTCTGTTATACCTTTGAGTCACCCACTCCTCTTTCCTTGGAGGATCGCATCAGTGTGCTCAGGGCGACCGTCGAACTCGCGATCGCTCAAACGACATCTTAGTTCCGGTCGGTCCCGCTGTCCTGCCCCCCGGCATCCGCCCCCCCTCATCGCCCGGGAGGGGCCATGACGGACCGGGACCTCCGGCCCCAGCCGAAACCGCTTTCCTGTAACGGACTAGAGCACCTCGATCCGATCAAGGTTGGCTTTCCGCACGGCGAGGGCCCGCTCCTCCGCTTCGGCATGTCGATCCCAGCCGAGTTCCCGATATAACTCGATCCGTTCTTCGAGCAGTTTGGCATTCAGGGGGTCATCTGAGATCCGTTTGTTCAAAGCTTCGAGGGCAAGTCCCATCAGACCAGCATCCGCGTAAAGCACGGATAACAGCGCTTCGGAATCATCGTGTTGCTCAGGTTCCCAACGGTGAAGCTCCGCCCAGCTCAACCAAGCTTCCTCCATGCGGCCAGCCGCTCGATGAATATCCGTGCGCAGTCGGACTACCGTCGCGAGAGCCTCTCGCTTCTCCTTCCAAATCTTTTCCTCAGCCGCAATTTCATCGCGGGTGGCCAAATCGCCGGGCAAAGCCACGGGCTTGGCACCGAAAAATCGACTGATGCCGTCAGCGTCGGACAACGCTTCGGCCTGAGCAAGCCATGCCAGAACCTGCTGCTCTGAGGGGACCGTTTTCACGAAAGGCTCTTCCTTCCCATCTTCAGCATCGGAGTCCGGGTCGTCGCCCGCCTCCTCCTCTTCCGGCAACTTCCCCCACCCATCGCTCGCCAAACCGGCCAGGATTGCACCTTCGATCGACCGTTCAATCAAGGGTGCCGGATCCTCTGGCCGCTCAGCCTGCATGGAATCGAGCAAGGCTGCTCGACGACTGCCAATCTCGAAGTCGGTCGAAAGCCGATGCTCGCGCACGAAGGCCATGTGCAGCTCGTGGACCTCTTCGTTCAGGGTTTCAACAGGAGTCTGGAGCTCGTCTTTGGGTTTTGCTTCCGGTTCTTGGTCCGTGACCTCACTCGGAAACTCACCGGCAAAAGCATGGAGCGGAACGGCGACAATCTCGTCGTCATCTTGAGTGGAAAACGTCACCTCGCCTCGCAAGTAGGCCGGGCTCGGTGAGAGGTCTTTTGTCGCCTCCACCGCCGTGTTTTTCAGAAACAAGATTTCCTGCCGGCCTCGTTCCAGCTCAACGTTCGTGGTTGGGCCGCCGTGCAAAACGGACTTTTCATTCTCGAAAACAGGCAACGAAATCGCCGGATCAAGCGGCACGGCAATGCGCAAAGGCAGGGCCTTGAACCGCTCCAGATCCAGCGAAAACAGCGTGGAGATTTCGGTTACGACGGTTGATTTGCCGGCAGGGAACGTGAGCTCGCCTCGACGGCCGCCAAAATTCTGATGCAACAACTTCCCCGATTCATGCAACACCCGGTAGCGCCAACCGGAGAATGCTTCAAACGCATCATAATCGAGCGGCGGCAGCAACCGCGCCGACGTTTCTTCTTCGAACTCCACCTCATAGGTCAGACGAATATCTTCATCCAATTCGGGGTGTGGGACCATCGGTGTGGGGGGGCGTTTGCCGCGTTCATCGGAGAAAAACACCTCGGTCGCGCGCGGCAGCGTGACCAATACGGCGTCAGTCAGCTCAGCCTCCACGGAGACGTCCAAATCCCGCGGCGACACAAATTCGATCCCGTGATAGTCCTGATTGGGATCAATCGCGATCGCATTGGATGACATGCCCACGCCCAACCATTCAAGTTCCAGCTCGATCTCGGCAGAACCCACGGACGTAAAGAATTGGTTGATGGCCAACTCCACCACGGCCCCCGGCAAGACATCCGCCGTCATCGAAAACTCTTCGCCTTCATCCAGCCACGCCCACTCCTCCTCTTGGTAAGCGCTGTAGGGCGTCTCCGCACCGACGCTCACCGCCTGCATCATGAAGCCCCGCATGATCGTGTCGTCGGCACGGTGCCGGGCAGTGACGTGAAGCTTGTGCATCCCTTCCGGCACCCGGAAGAAACGGCGGGCCGTGACGGCAGGACTCAGGTTGATCGAGGTCTCAAGCTTGTTATCCGAAAACACCTCGTCCGCGGCCGGACGCACCACGGTGATGGGAACAGAAAACACGGGGCCCAGCTCCTCGGCGCCCGCCACCAATCCATCAATGCGACTGGTCAAAAGCCCGCCGTTTGCCTGCTCGAGTTCGGTTTGCTCGGGCAGGTTCATGATGAAACGAACCCGTTCAGAATCGTTCGCCAAGTGCACAAAATCCGCGACCTCAATCCAGTCGTCGGCCGCCTTCAGCACGTAGTCCGCCTCAAACTCAGAGCGCTCCGGCAAAGACGTCGATTCGGCCCACAGGGGACCAATATCGGCTCGAGCCTTGCGCTGCAGCTCATCGATCGACTGTCGCAGGTAGACTCCGCGTCCCTCGTCGACGAACGTGCCGCCGGTGACTTCGGCCTTGTAAAACATATCAAACTCCGGATACGCGGCCAGCTCCTGCAGTTTTGCCCATGCGCCGTTGGCATTCACCAATCCCGCCCCCGTCGTGAACACGCCTTCCCCGGGAATCGGGGAAGAGCCGCGCATGAGGGCGTTGCGCAACAGTGCCGGCCGCGGCGAAAGATCGTTTTGTCTGGCTGCGCTCAGCACCAGTGCGGCCACGCCCGTGGCGGAAGGCGCCGCCATGGAGGTTCCGGAATACATGGCAGCCGACCGCACGGTTTCTGAAGACATCGAAGCCCAAGCCGCGCCCGGAGCCATGATGTCGACCCCGATGTCACCATCCTTGGTCGGACCTCGGCTGGTAAACTGAAACGCGGCATCAGGACTGTCTTTGATCGTGGTGTAGAGGGCCTTGCCCATCTCTTCGCTGGCGTAGGCTCCCACGCCCAACACGAAATCAGCCTCCGCCCCCGCACTTCCGGCGGTGCTGAGCGCCGGACCTTCATTGCCCGCCGACATGACCGTCAGGATGTCGTAGCTGTACACCATGCGGTTCATCACCTCGGAAAACAGGTCGCTGCCGTCTTGGTAGGTGCTCGAACCGCCGAAACTGATGTTGGTCATATCCACGCCAAGGCGGGCAACTGCGGCCAAAGCACGCCGCTCGCCGATGCCATAGGAACTTCCCCACGTGCGCACGTCGCCGATCTGAACGGAAACAATCCTGGCACCAGGCGCGATGCCGTTGCGCGATGGCATTTCGGGATCATGCCCGGCCGCGATGCTGGCAACATGGGTGCCGTGAGGATCCCCGGTCGTGACGATGGATAACAGTCGCCCCTGTTCGTAGACCTGCACGCCGAAGGTCGCATTGGTGAACTCGTCGAATCGATCATACTCGCCCGCCACGCCAAAAGGGCGCAGTTGCTCGTCATCGCCCAGGTCTCCATTGCGGTTGGTATCAACCACAACCCGCCAGTGCTCGCCATCGTGCCAAAGCACGCAGTCGTAAACCACGCCGGGGCCTGAGGTCGCATAATTATCGTCCAATGCTTTTTTCGCCTCATGCAGGGCGATGAGATTAAGCTCCTCCCGGCTGCGATCTGCAGCTGCTTTCTCGAGAGCAGACTCGAGAGCTTCATCGACTTCTGATTCTTCAGCCTGTCGTTTGACGCTTAGCTCCGCCGACCAAGCAGACTGGATGTTCTCCTCCAACCGCGCCAAAACCGAACGATCAAACATCTCGCGCGCCAACTTGACCCCCACGCGAAACTCCCCGCTGGGGTTGGTGACCTCTGCCGGCAGCTTTAACTCCACACCGGAAAGTCCCTCCAAAAAATCTTCATCGTTTGGCGAAATCGGATCAGACATCTTCACGTCGCCGGCTCCCGACCCGTCGATGATGTCGACAATCTTCCGCTCGCCCGTGGTCGTTATTTGGAGATCCTGGGCCGACGGGTCGACTCCGGTGTCAAAAATGGCGATAATGACCCCGCGCCCGTCATAGTTCGGGTTTTCCGCCAGAAAGGCATCCGCCCCGACTTCCCGCTTGGGAATGAGCGCGCTGCGCATCTGCTCCAAATCGATGGACGAATCTTGAGCGAACATGAGGGGCGCCGCGAGCAGACTGCTCAACGTCGCCGCGAGCACCGAGGCACGGGCGCGAAGCCGGTAGGAAAAAGACATGCGGAGAAACAGAAGCCCGGACAAGAACTGCGCAAGCTCCGGACTCATTCCGCCGCAATAAGTTGCTTAAATCCACGGATTCAGTTCTTCCGTCGTCATCTTTAACCGGCCCCGGGCAAAGTCTGCGACATCGGGCAAAAGCGGAGCGCAAAACACGTGATCCACGCCGGCTGCCCGCAGATCGATTTCCGCACAGTGCAGAGCCTGTCGCCGCAGGAGCAAGGCAGACTGCAATTCGGCGGTGAAACCCTCCTCAATGAAGGTCAAAAAATACCGGGCATCAGGACCATAGATCTTGTCCCCCACCACTGCATGACCCAGCCAGGCGGCATGGGCCCGAATCTGGTGTTTGCGCCCCGTCCGGGGATGGACTTCACAGAACGTAAATCCATTTCGGGTCACCAACGGAGTGAACACGGTGCTTGCTGGTTTCCCATCGTCCCGCACTTTGTCCTTCACGTGCACCGGGCTGTTATGGTCGGGCCCCAGGGGTTGATCGACGAGGGTGGTTTCATTCAAGTCTCCCGTCAGAATCGCCAGATATCGTTTACCGACTTTTCGTGTTTGCATGGCTTTCTGCAGTCGACTCGCCATCGCCGGATGCTTCGCCATGACCACAACCCCACTGGTCTCCCGATCGAGACGAAAGACCAGATGCACCAAATCCAACCCGGTGTAAACCCGGGCCGCCCCAACCAAACTTGAAGTCGGTCCAAATTTCGATGGATGGCATACGGCTTCCCCGGATTTGTTGACCACCAACAAATCCTCGTCCTCGTGAATGATCCACGACTCCAGTTCCTCGGGCGGAATGAGCGTAACCCGCTCCGCCCGAAACGGCCGGGGCGGCCACGGGCCGTAGGGCCGTTCATCACTCATCGCCGTAAATGCGCGAGCACCGCTCCGCTCATGCGTGTGACAAGACCCCATGGCAAAATCGTTGCCAGTTTGGTCATCACCTTGTTGCTCCAGCCGGTGACGACATGGGCCTTGCCCTTGGCCAGGGCAATCAGCGCCTCGTGGGCCACCTGATCCGGAGTTTGGGCAAACTTTGACGTTGGCCCTTTCACATTCATGCCCGCGCGATCATGGAACGGCGTTTCGGTTGATCCCGGACACACGGTCATCACGGAAACTGAGGTGTCTCGCAGCTCGTGTCTCAAGGAATATCCCCAGTGCAAAAGAAACGCCTTGGTCGCACCATAGGTCGCAATGTAAGGGGTGGGCTGAAACGCCGTAATCGAGGCGACATTCATCACCATCCCTCCCCGTTTCAGGAGGATGGGCATGAGCCCGGCGGTGAGATCGATGATCGCGTTAAGATTTACTTCAATGATCTCTCGCTGCAGAGCCGCCTCACCTCGATGAAACTCTCCGTAACTTCCGAACCCAGCGTTGTTAATGAGCAAAATCGGACCGTTGCAGTCGACTTCATCAAGAAACGCTAATACCGCCTCTATCGCCTTCGCTCGAGAAGCAACATCACTGAGGTCAACCGTGACTCCACGTCGCTTAAGCTCATCTGAAAAGCCCTCCGGAACACGTCGAGAAAGATTGCATAGGGGCACATCAGAATTCACGTTTTTGATGTGCTTGATGAACGATTTTCCAATCCCGGAAGATCCCCCGGTTACCACGACCGCGGCATAAGGAAAATGGAGTTTATTAAGCTGGGACATGAGGTGTTTTTCTCGGCGGAAGCGGCTGCCACTTTCATCGGCCAACCAACCCGAAAGGAAACAAAATAACATGAATGAAAACCGCGCAAACGAACTGATCGTATCTGGAATCCACCTGGACCTCACGCCGTCGCTCAAGATCTTCGTGCAGGAAAAGTCGGATCGATTGTTTCGTCATGAAGAGCGCATCAAACGGCTTCGCATCGATCTCGAATTCGACGCCGAACAAAACCCAGAACATCGCTTCACGGCCAAAGGCCACCTGTCGATAAATGGCCCCGACATGAACGCCTCCGTGTCCAGCGAAGACTGTCACAAATCCGTCTCCCTTCTCGTCGACAAATTGGACCGCATGCTCCGCCGTCGTTCTCGCTTCTTTAAGGTGAAGCGACACCGCACCGGAATAACCCCGGACCTTGCCGGGATGCGTGCGTTCATCGCCTGACCCAGGCAACCTCGTTCCACCATTTGACCCGCCCTTCTTTCCGAAGGGCGGGTTTTTTTGAGCGAATGTTGCCAAAAATCGGTTTCGGAAACTTGAAGCCGGACATCATCTCCATCCGTTTCCCACGCCAAGCCGGTTGTTCGAGCGGGCCCGGGGGCATCAGCGACTCGGGGTCTGTTCGCATGCTTTAATTCATTGTCTACTCTCAACTCAGGTTCCCATGCGTTTTGCTTTTGTTGCACTGCTCCTTCCCCTTTCCAGTCTGGCCATCACCTTCACCGAAGATACCACGGTAGCGGAGGATCTCGTTCTCACGGAGGACCTCGACGCGGAGGGTTCGCTCACCACCAACGGCCGAGTTGATGGCAACTTTAATATCGAAGTCGCCGAGTCATTTACGGCCAACAGCGACATCGGCCGCAACCGTCCCGTGGCCGCAATTGATGCAGCCGAGGACTTCACTATCACGGCCCCTTTGCTACGCGCCACGGGAGATGTCGATGTGGAAGGCACCACTGTTTTTGACACCACCGAATTCTCCGGCACGGCCTCTTCCTGGGACTTCGCTGGCCCTGTTGTATTCGCTCAGCCCGGGACGATAACCCTTAGCACCGCCAGCTCCGGTGGGGACATCGATTTTGAGTCGACCATAACGGGGCCAACTACTGGCACAGTCATTATCCGAACCTACACTCCGTCGGGTTCGGTCGATTTCTCCGGCACCCTTCCGGCAAATGTGAGTTTCGAGACTTTGAACGACTCTCCTCCTCTGCCCACTGACTCTGATACTCGATCACTGGCCCCCCTGACCAACGTTTCGATGCGAACGACTCTTGCCCCGGGAGAAGTCGTCCAACCCGGTTTTGTGGTAGGCGGTGAAAACCCTCGGCGCGTGCTCGTGCGCGCGATCGGCCCCACGCTTTCAGCGTTTGACGTAACGACCCCGTTGGTCGACCCCGAGCTGCAGATCCTTCAGGATGGAGAGGTAATCGCCGAAAATGACGACTGGGAGGACGTCGACACCTCAGCTTTTGTTGCCGTGGGTGCGTTTGCTCTGCTCGGAAGTTCGCAGGATGCCGCTATTCTGACGACCCTGAATCCGGGAATCTACAATATCGTGGTTCGCAACGACTCCGACAGTGTGGGGGGCGAGGTCCTCGTCGAAATCTACTTCGTCGATTAACGCTCAAGAAAGAACCTCTGGCGGGTCACAGGTGGCGCGAAACCGAAAATATGCGCTTGCACTGGCTGACCAAACTTCGCTTTTTGGCCCTCCCACGCACCCGTAGCTCAATTGGATAGAGCGTCTGACTACGGATCAGAAGGTTTGGGGTTCGACTCCCTACGGGTGTGCCACTTTCAAAACCCGCGATCATATCGGTCGCGGGTTTTTCGTATCCAAGCATCGCGCCATTTCCTATGGGGCTCCAGTCGCTCTCGGTGACTTCGTGTGAAGGTGGAATCGCCCATTTCACAACGCTTTATCATTCTCTTTCCGGGCGGGGCCTGCTTGAAACACACCCATGTCTGAATCCAGCGAGACCCGTCCAAGTTTGCTCACGGACCGGCAGCGTCGGTTGGTGGGCTTCGCTTTGGGATTCGTCGCATTGGCTACGATTGCGTGGCTTTCCGCGGTTTCCTTCATCGTTTTCGCCCGCTTGGTGGGTTTTTTTGCCGACGTGCTCTGGCCCATTACCGCCGCCGGCGTGGCGGCCTTGGTCTTGCGTCCGGCCGTGACGTTGCTCGAGGAGCGGATGAAACTTACCCGGGTTGCTTCGGTGACCATTCTTTATGCATTGGTCGCATTGGCCGGCGGCGGATTTCTCGTGCTGATCATCCCCGCTATTATCGAACAGTTGCTGGATTTCATCGCCTTCGTGCCCGTCGCTTGGGCCAGCGCCCGGGAATTCGTCGAAGCCAACTACCCCGCTTGGGTCGAAATTGCCCAACGGCACGCCGAGAATCCCACCGTCAAGTCGCTGCTTTCCGGCATCACCGCCGAGGCCAACAATCTGCTTTCAACTGCAATTCCCTCGATTCGGGCCGCCGGCGCCGGCGCTCTGGGGGTTTTTGGCTTTGCCGCCTCCCTGGCGATCGTGCCGATCTACCTGTTCTTCTTCCTGCTGTCTCGCCGCGACCCGACCGGGAGTTTGGACAAGCAACTCACTTTTCTGGAAAAAGGCATTCGGGATGACGTCGTGTTTCTGGTGCGCAACTTCATCGACATCGTGGTTTCGTTTTTCCGTGGCCAATTGCTGATCGGACTGATCATGGGGCTCCTGCTTACCCTGGGATTCTGGCTGGTCGGCCTGAAGTTCGCATTGGTTTTGGGGCTCACCCTGGGAATTCTGAACATCATCCCCTACCTTGGAACCATCGTGGGACTGAGCCTTACGCTTCCGCTCGCATTTTTTCAACCCGATGGCGGCTGGGTGCTGCTCGCGCTTACGCTGGTGGTCTTCATCATCGTGCAAAACATCGAGGGCTGGTTTCTCACCCCCAAGATCATGGGCGATCGCACCGGGCTTCATCCCGTTACGATTATCTTCGCAGTGTTTTTCTGGGGCACCGCCTTTGATGGTATTCTCGGCATGATTCTCGCCATCCCGTTGACCGCTTTCTTCGTCACCGCCTGGCGGCTGGCCCGGCAAAAATACTTTCACACGGTTTAAATGAACCCAGCCCCCTCAGAGTGTGCCAACTGCGGCACGGATATTCCGCGCGGCGCCAAATCGTGCCCGGAATGTGGGGCCGACGAACGCACGGGCTGGCGCGAGACCGACATCTATGACGGCATCGATTTGCCGGACGAGGCGTGGGGAGACTCGCCGGACGATCGCCCGCTGGCCCGTGAACTTCCTTGGTATTGGTGGGCGGCGGGGGTTGCTGCGTTGATCGCATTTCTCCTCTTTGTGCTCGGCCTCCGTTGAGCTCATGGCGTGGGAAGTCCGCAGTCGGAACGGCATTTGGTTGCCGCAAATCGAATGGCACCTTGATGCCCACCGTCCGGCCCGGCGCGCCATCATTACCCACGCTCATTCCGATCACGTCGCGCGGCACGGCGAAGCGATCTGCACCAGCCGAACCGCTCGGCTGATTGCGGCGCGGGGCGCTTCACCGGGTCAAAAAGTGCGGAATCTCGATTTCAACGAATCCGTTGCCATCACCCCGATGGCCACCGCCAAGCTGGTTCCCGCCGGCCATGTTTTGGGATCGGCCCAGGTCCTGATTGAGCATTCGGATTTTGGCCGCCTTCTCTATACCGGGGATTTCAAAACCCGCCCCTCGCGCACGGTTGAAAACTGCGCCCGACCCGCCGCCGATGTACTCATCATGGAGACCACCTTCGCCCGGCCCCATTACGTCTTTCCGCCCGCGGAAAAGACCATGCAGCGGGCGATCGCCTTTTGCCGGGACACGCTGGCGGCAGGGGAAATCCCGGTATTGCTCGGCTACAGCCTCGGCCGGAGCCAGGAAATTCTCAGCCATCTCGCCGGCGCCGGACTGGACATCATGCTTCACCCGCGGGTGGAAGCGGTAACCCGTGTGTATGAAGAAATCGGATACTCTTTCCCGTCCTACACTTCGCTGGCCCCCCTGATGGCATCCGGCCACGTCATCATTGCCCCCCAGCAGGCGCTCAAAAGTGAGCTGTTCGAGGCCATCTCCCCCATCCGGACCGCGGTACTTACGGGATGGGCCCTGGATGAGCAAACGCACTACCGTTCGCGAACCGACGCGGCCTTCCCTCTTTCCGACCATGCGGATTACCCGGAACTGCTGGCATTTGTGGAGGCCGTTCAACCGCAGCGTATATTCACCGTGCATGGCTTCGCCACCGAGTTTGCCGCGGATCTGCGATCCCGGGGCTGGGACGCCTGGGCCTTGGGCAGGACCAACCAGCTTGAACTGGGATTTTAGTGGCTGATTCCTTGCCGTCGGACGGAACCGGCCGCCGCGCCGCGTTTCCTACTTCTATCCTCCTTTGACTCAAATCGTTGTCTCGCCATGCTTCCCTCCGTGACCACGCGTATTATCGTTGTCTCACTGCTCCTTGTTGTGACTGCCGGTGCAACCACAACCGAGCCATTGGCGATTACTCCCGGGGAGAAGTTTGTCTACCGATTGGCCTGGGGCCCCTTCCGGAAGGCGGCTTCGTTGGAAATTGTCGCCGATCGCGACCCCGAGGCCCGGGACAACATCACCCGCATCACCACCCACACCGCGACACGTGGTCTGATTCGAGCACTCTATCAATTTGATGGTTGGGGGCAGTTTTTCTACGAGCCCAGCGAGGGAAAGCTGCTGCGGGCCACGGCGTGGACCGAAACTTCGAAGAAAAAGACCAATGCCACGATCACCCTCGACTATGACAGCAAGGTGGCGAGTTACGTGGACCATTTGCGTCCCCAGCGGTCCCTCGACATCGAAATCCCCGAAGCCCAGGCATTCGATTTTCTGACCTCGCTGATCCAATCGCGCAATTGGGACATCGGCCTGGGCGATGAACGCGAGGTTCCGGTTTACTTCGATGACGAGCTCTATGAGCTGGTCATCAGCATTGAAAAACGCACCCGCATCAATACCCCGGCGGGCAAACGCGAAGCGCTGCTGCTCGTCCCCCGCATGCCCGTTGAACCGCGGGGCATGTTCGAAGACGGCGGTGAAATCCGGGTATGGGTTTCCGACGACGATCTGCGCATTCCACTGCGGTTTGAAGTCAAAGTTCCGGTCGGCACCGCCATGGCTGTTCTGACTGAACATGTCCCCGCAATTCCTCCCCTCGCGGAGCACATCGCCCAAGCCACCAGTTCGAACCATGAATAAAAACATCATCATTATCGTTCTTATCATTTTGGCTCTGCTGGGAGGGGCGCTGGGGTTCCGAAGTTATCGAGCCGAGATGCAGCGGGCCCAGGAAGCGGAACGCCTCGCCGCTGAAAGAGCGCTGGCCGAAGACCGGGCGGAAGAACAACGACGGCGAGTCGAAGCGCAGGCCGAAGCCCATCGCCTTGCTGCCCTCCAAGCCCAGAAGGAGGCCGATGCCGCCGCCGCCGCCCTGGCAAAGTTGCGGTCGGAACAAGCGGAAGCCGAGGCAGCTCGCCTCGTCGCCGAACGTGAAGCCGCGGCCGCAACGGCGCGTCTGGCTGAATTACGGGCCGAGAAGGAACGCGCCCAAGGTGAAGCCCGCCTCCGCGCCGAAGAAGCTGAACGGGCCGCCCTTGAGGCTGAAATTGCCCGCCGCGAGGCCGCCCAAAAACTTGCCGAAGCAGAGCAGACCAAACGTGAAGCTGCCGAACGCGAAGCAACCCGGTTGGCCGAACTCCGAGCCCTGCAGGAAAAGGAAGTGGAGGAAGAAATCGTGCTGCGCCGGATGCTGGAGCACATGGTCCGTTCGCCGGATCACAAACGCCGCATGCATGAGCTCCGACGCATCGAAAACATCAACGCCGCCGGTGGCGTGATTGTGGAGCCGAACGAAGGAGAACCGGCCCCCACCCCCTGATCAATCGGTCTTCTCCGCCACCCAAAACCGGCAATCCACTGAGAATGCTTCCACCGCTTCCGATTCCCGGCAGATCTCACTGCGCATCGCATCTTCACGCAGTGTCCAACCGGTAGCCCTCAAATCGTCGACAACCTCGTCCCGATCGGGAATGTGGATATAGATCGGCCCGTGGTCGGACGTCACGATCCGGTCGCCGAATTCGTGCAAGCGCGGGTCCTGTTCGCCGGTTTCCCAACGTTGTGTTTCCTCCGCCCAAAACCCCGCCGGCGACCCGGCAGCTCGATCATGGGTCGTAAAGACCAATCGCCCCCCCCGTCGCACGACGCGCCTGAGCTCCACCAGAGCCCCTCGGCGGTCAGCGCGCCCGGGGATCTGCATCAGGCCGTTAAATCCAAAAATTACTCCGTCAAAGATCTCCTCCTCGAACGCCAGCTTTCGCGCATCAGCCACTCGGAGAGGCACGCTGTAGTCCAACTTGGCTGCAATCCGTCGCGCTTGTTGGATCATCGCCCGAGAGAAATCGGTTCCGATGATTCCCCGATATCCCAATTCCCATAATCCAAGGCAAATACGGCCTGCTCCACAACCCACTTCAAGCAGGGTGTCCGTCGGCGCGAAGACGCGCTGCAGCACCAGTTCTTCGGATGCCCACAGGCCGATATCGACCGCCGCCTCAGCGTAATGCTCCACCACCGATTCCCGGCCGAACCAAGATTTGATCTCAGTATCCTCCAATTTGCTCATCATGCGCTCGCATCCCGGTTGGTTTACTTGACCGGCGCAAATGTTAAAAAATCGGACTTGCCTGCCTATGGCCAAAACATCTTAGTTCGATCTTTTACACATGAAAGCGACCATCAAAACCCAAGGCCAGCAGTTCGCCGTGAGCGAGGGCGACATCCTGACCGTAGATCGGTATCCAAATACGGAAGCCGGTGCTACCGTTGAGATTACGGAGGTTCTGTCTGCCGGTGAAGGCGCTGATTTCAAGTTCGGCACGCCCACCCTCGAGGGGGCCAAGGTCACTGCCAAAGTGCTTGAAAACAAGCGCGGCACCAAGGTCATCGTATTCAAGAAGAAGAAGCGCAAAGGCTACCACAAGCAACGCGGCCACCGTCAGGAACTTTCGGTCATCAAGATCGAAACCATCAACGCCTGACCCCGCCAAGCCAAACCCAGGAGATAAAAAGTCATGGCACATAAAAAAGGTGCAGGTTCCACAAGCAACGGCCGCGACAGCCATTCCAAGCGCCTCGGCGTGAAGAAATTTGGCGGCCAATCCGTCGTTGCCGGCAACATCATCGTCCGCCAACGCGGCACCCGCTTCCGTCCCGGCAAAAACGTCGGCCTCGGCCGCGATTGGACGCTCTTCGCGCTCCGCCCCGGCACGGTCGAATTCGACAAGGTCCACCGACGCGTCAGTGTCGTCGCCGCCGAATAATCCCGTAACAGTCTGAGTCTTTCTCCCGCCGTCCCGACCGGGGCGGCGTTTTTTGTTTTGCGACCCGTTGGGAGACTTGGGTTTAGTCGCAGTTGTGGCCGACCCCGATCGTCTCAAGATTCTTCGCCAACAACGGGCCACCATCGCCGAGCATTTGGCATGGTTGGACCGCGAGATTCGACGGGAAGCCAAACTGCCCCAGCCCATGGAAGGCGATGAGGTGCCCCTTCCACCGCAAGCCCCTTCCACCGCACCGAACCTTCCCTCCGCCCCCAAGTTCAAGCCACCTTCCGGCCCCCCGCCGAATTCTCCGCCACCGGCATCTGCCCGGCTTGAGGCGAACAACCCTTCCCCGGCCCTCACTGCTGATCCGGGTGCCGTGCTGGAGGAGTGGACCGAACGAGCGGGCTCAAGTGACCAACCCCTCTCCAAGAGCGGCTGTTGGCTCACCTTTGCCGCCGTGAGTTTGCTTGGTATCGGCGGCGTGATTGCGATTGTTCTTCTGTTCTATTGATCCCCATGCCACGCCTGCCAAACGGCATCGGTAAAACGCATGTAGCGCACACCGGATGCGAAATCGGTGAGCTTCACGGGATCTCCGGCACGAATGGAACTCACAAAGTCTGGTTCAACCTCCCAGCCGCCGTTCAAACGTGTTGGCAGCTCAAGGTTCTTTGGCGTTGATCCAGGCCGTTTGAGCAAAAGCCGCCGCCCGTTCACGTCGTAGTCCAAGGCTGCGTTTGTTCCTGAAATTCGGTAGCGGCAAACTGGTTCTCCGGGTTCAACACTTGATTGCCGCATGATCAATCGTGCACCACCAATGCGCCCGTGAACCTCCAGTCTTTCCGGGATCACGATGTCATGTTCCTCTCCGGTCCGGGTGTTTCTCACCGGGGTAACCACCGCGGCCTCCGCTTGGTCGACCTCGGCTTCCAGGCCGAACCACCGCTGCAACGGTTCGTAGCAAATGCCCAGTGCCATCGTATTGATTCCACTGATACGCTCATCCATCCGCCAATGCAACGGGGCCGCCGAATCCAACGTAGCCTTCGTAAGGTGCTCGGATTCGATCGCGACAACCTCACCCAACTCCCCCGCGGCGACCAGGCCGTGAATGATTTCATCTGCCTCCAGGGTGATGGGCGAAGGCACGATTTGAGCAACCAAGTCGGGACGGGCGAGGGTCGCCTCTTGCATCTTCTCAGCCTCCGCCAGGGTGCTGGCCATGCGTGCTTCCACCAACACGTGTTTTCCAGCCGCCAACGCCGCACACGTCATCTCCGCATGGGTATTCGGCCAGGTGCCGATGCAAACGGCGTCGATGGAATCGTCCGCGATGATTTGCCGCCAATCTGACCGCACATTGCCTATGCCGAATTCCACGGCCACCCGCCCGGCCGTCGCCATGGTGCGGTTGGCCACCGCCGCCAGCTCCACGCCTTCGATCGATGCAAATCCCGGAAGATGGCGCAGGCGCGTGTTGGCCCCGGCACCAATGAAGCCGACCCGAAGTTTGGCTGGTCGACTCATGGCGAACTCAATTCACCACCGGATAACTGCCCAGCCACTTCACCATGGGACAGAACTTTGTCAGCTCGGCCAGGGCCTCCTGCATGTTCGCGTCATTGTAGTGGCCTGAAACATCAACAAAAAAGTAGTAATCCCACGGCCGTTTTTTGCTGGGGCGGGACTCGATCTTGGAGAGATTGATGCCGCGTTCGCCCAACGGCATGAGCATCTTGAGCAGCGCCCCCGATCGCGATGCCGCCTGGTCACCCAAGGAGATAATGAAACTCGACATGTCCCGCTCGTTGCCGACGGAGCCGGCCGGCTTCTTGCCCAGCACAAAAAAGCGAGTCGTATTGTCCGACTTGTCCTGAATGTTGTGATCGACGATGGGCACGCCGTAGTGATGCGCCGCGAGTTCCCCGGCCACGGCCCCGGCACCTTCTTCGTCGCGAGCGATCTCAACGGCCCGCGAGGTGCTGGAAGCATCGAGAAGTTGGGCGTGAGGCAGGTGCCGGTGCAGCCAATTGCGGCACTGGGCCAGGGCCTGGTCTTTCGAATAGACCTTGGTTATCTTCTCCGGTGCGGAGTTCGAGATCAGGCAATGAGTGATCTCCAGGTAGATTTGAGCGACGATTTTGAGGTCGCTCTCCACAAAATTATCCAGCGCTTCACGCACGCTTCCCTCCGTTGAGTTCTCAATCGGGATCACCGCATAGTCGGCTTCGTCTTTTTCGACCGCCGTGAACAAATCCGCAATGGTGGGCAGCGGTTCGTAGGACACACTGGCTCCAAATTTCTTGATCGCAGCGGCGTGTGTATTCGTCGCCTCCGGGCCGAGGTAGGCGATGGCGGTGGGCTTCTCGAGTGCGATTGCCGCCGACATGATCTCACGATAAATGGCCATCAGCGCCTCGTCCTTGATGGGGCCATCGTTTAATCCGCAGACTTTGCGGAGCACCTTGTCTTCCCGCTCCGAGGCATAGATCGAGCCTCCGCTGCTTCGCTTCAGTTTGCCAATCTCACCCGCCAGGGTCAGGCGGGCGTTCAGGAGTCGCACGAGCTCCCGGTCATGTTTGTCGATCTCTTGGCGAATGGGTTCCAGTTCGTCACTCATGGGGCGGTCTCCTCCTCTTTGACGGACGGGTCGGATCCGGGCGCACTCCCGGCCACCGCGGGTTCTTGCGCCGGCGGGCCAATCTGCAGATGAGCCTCGTCTTGCAAGGGCGTTTCACCCTCACCCGCCTCAAGCGGCAACCCCATTTCGGCATCTCCCGGGGTCGTGGGATTCATGGCATTGTTGAGCCACTCATCGATCTGCCGGGGAGAAAGCACGTCGGAGGCGGGCAGTTCCACCAGGGATTTCACGCCGACAAATTCCAGGAATCTGTCCGTCGTGCTGTATTGCAGGGGACGGCCCGGCAGTTCGGCGCGGCCCGTGATGTAAATGAGTTCCCGCTCCAGCAGTTTATTGAGTCCGGCATCCGCCGAGACACCACGCACTGTCTCGATTTCGCTGCGGGTCACCGGTTGGCGGTAAGCAATCACCGCGAGGGTCTCCAACGCCGCTGTCGAGAGCCGGGCTGGTGGGGGCTCGTCGCGCAATGCCCGCACCCAGGGCGCATACATCGGGTTCGTCACAATGCGATAACCTTTGGCCCCTTCATCGATCAAATAAACATCCCCGGCGGTTTCCAGATTGCGCGACAGTTCATCCATCGCCTCGCGGATCTGGGCTGCGGTCACCAACCGGGGGATTTCCTGATAGGGTTCGCCGGCCTCCGGTTGGTTTTCAGCAGAGTCGGCCGGAGCTTCTTTTTCCTCCGGTTCCTTGGGGGATTCGTGCTGCTCATGATAACGAGCGAACACCGCTTGGATGTCTTTGATGGACAGGGGCTGCCCCGAAGAGAACAGCAAGGCTTTGAGAACTGATGGAAGGTGGAAGGCCATGCGAACGAAACGAGATTTCCATGCGCCGCCATCCCAGAAGCAAACCCGAAAACACCGCTTGCCCGTGGACCTCCGGTTTGCTCAGGTCGTTACCCCTGTCATGAGCGCTTCGCCCAACCGTCCTCACTCCTCTGTCGTCGTCGACGGCAACGATCGAGCCCCCGCCCGCTCCATGCTTCGAGCGGTAGGTTTTACCGACGAGGATTTTAAAAAACCTCAGATTGCCGTCACATCATCCGCCAGCGACATGACCCCATGCAATGTGCATCTGGGTGACCTCAGCGATCATGCTCGCAAGGGTGTCGACGACGCCGGGGGCAAATCAGTGTATTTCAACACCATAACGGTAACCGATGGGATTTCCATGGGCACCAAGGGCATGCGCTACAGCCTGGTATCGCGCGATGTCATCGCTGACTCGATCGAAACCGCGACGGCGGCCGAAGGGTTTGACGGCCTCATCTGCATCGGCGGCTGTGACAAAAACATGCCCGGGGCGATGATTGCCATCGCACGCCTGAATCGACCCGCGGTTTTCATCTATGGAGGCACGATTCTGCCGGGTTTTGCTCACTCGGATACCAACCAGGAAAAACCTTTGGACATCGTGTCGGTCTTCGAGGCCGTGGGCAAACACGCCAAAGGCGAACTTGATGCTGCCGGCCTCAAGGAGGTGGAAGAATGTGCGATTCCCGGGCCCGGGTCCTGTGGCGGCATGTATACGGCCAACACCATGGCCAGCGCGATTGAAGCCCTGGGCATGAGCCTGCCCAACAGCAGCGCTCAGCTGGCGGTGGGCGAAGACAAGCGTCGCGACTGTGAACGTGCCGGAGCCGCCGTGATGACCATGCTCGAAAAAGGCATCCGACCGCACGATATCATGACACGACAGGCATTCGAAAATGCCATCATCACCTGCATGGCGCTGGGCGGCTCGACCAACCTCGTGCTCCACCTTCTCGCCATCGCCCACTCCGCCGACGTGAAGTTGACCCTGGAAGACTTCGCCGAAATCGGCGAGCGCGTGCCACTCCTCGGAGACCTCAAACCGTTTGGCAAATACAACATGAGCCACCTGATTCGGATCGGTGGCATCCGGCCGTTGATGAAGATGCTGCTCGACCGCGGCATGCTGCATGGCGACTGCCTGACGGTCTCCGGCCAAACCCTGGCCGAAACCCTGGCTGACGTGGAGCCCTACGGGGCATATCCGACCGAGCAGGACATCATTCGCCCATGGGATAATCCAATTAAACCCGAGACCCATCTTCGTGTACTGAAGGGTAATTTGGCCCCCGGGGGAGCCATCGGCAAAATTACCGGCAAGGAAGGCGTTTACTTCAAAGGCACCGCCAAAGTCTACGAAGGCGAGGAAGATGCCTTGGAGGGAATTTTACAGGGTGATGTCGTTAAAGGTGACGTTGTGGTCATCCGCAACGAAGGCCCGGTGGGCGGCCCCGGCATGCGTGAAATGCTCTCACCCACCAGCGCCGTGGCGGGTCGTGGCCTGATCAAGGATGTCGCCCTCATTACCGATGGCCGTTTTTCCGGCGGCAGCCACGGATTCGACGTGGGCCATATCACCCCCGAAGCAGCCTGTGGTGGTCCGATCGGCATTGTAAGAAGTGGTGACAGCATCGAAATCGACGCCGTCAACAACACCATGAACGTGTTGATTTCCGATGAAGAATATGAAGCCCGCATGCGTGCCTTTAAGCCCACCGGCCCGGGCGAAACCCGTGGCGTGCTTGGCAAATACGCCAAACTGGTAGCCAGCGCCTCCGAAGGCGCCGTAACGGACAAAGGACTGTAGCCGCAGAAACGCGGTTTAATCGCGATCACTGATATTCCGTTGCCCGGTGGTAGGGCTGACCGGCTGAGAGCTGGCATTCGATCTGATCGGGCCATCACTCAAGCCGGGTGAATCGTCCGTTTTAGTCGTTTTCTCCCGGCAGCTTTTCCTTCAATTGAGATCGGCAAGCGGCAGATCCTGTCGACCGCTGTCAGCCTGTCCGCCAACTCTGAAGTTGCCGATATAGGTTACCCAGCGGAGTTGCGCACTCGCATGGAGGACAGGGGCAACCGTTTTTAGATGGGACAGAATTACGGACAACGCATGTCGATTAACACGTATTCTACAGTTGAAGATTGCCCCTGGCCGGCGAGCAAGCAGTCTCCAGGCTGCTAATGGACCCTATCAGGTCCTCAGCAAAAACTGATCACCACTCCAGTTTTCGAGCTCTCCTAATCAGCTATGCAAAATCACTCGTTGCTTCGTGTTCTTATTCTTCTGGCAGCCTTTGTATTCAGCACTCTATCCGTCGTTGCCCAGGTTTTCACCAACGGTGAAATCGGACAGGGAGACGGCTCAGCCACTGTGCGCAACGATACCACCATCGCTCCGGATGGAAAAATTTATGCACTTTGGACGGATGGCAATTTCGTCAACAGCGTTTCATTGACCGTCCCACGCTTCCACGTCGAACGATGGGAGCCGACGACTTCAACTTGGACACGCCTGTCCACCATCATCGCCGATGCGGCGACGATCCCCAACATGTATGTCAATCCCGCATCCACCGCGAGGACCATGACCTACAGTGACATTGACATCGAGGTCGATTCGACGGGAGCGATTCACCTGATGTTGTTCGTCGAGCTAACAACAACGGGATCTACCATTCATCATTTCAAAAGCACCGACAATGGTTCGAGCTGGACCATCACGCCGGTGGTGGCGGACAACGGGGTCACGAACTTCAGTTTCAGCGATGTCCACATGGAATTGGATTCGAATGAGAATCCGGTGATTCTCTATCGCGAGTCAGACGCCAGTCAGGCGGCCGCTTCCCGTCCCACGCGTATTCGTTACTACACCTTCAATTCGACCACATCCACTTGGTCGGGTGAACTCGCTTTGGAACGTATTGGAACCTCTAATGCGATCAACTCGGGGCTCGGGTTCGACTTGGACTCCACTGACAAGGCCCACGTTACGATGGAAGTGGAGTCCAACGGCAGTGGCACGGACGGTAGCGTGTGGTATCTAACAAACGCGAGCGGCTCTTGGACTACAACGGTTGTGCAGGCAGGAGCCACATCAGGAGCGGTTGCGCTGGATGTAGCGCTGGAAGTGGATTCAAACGATAACGTTCACATTGTGAGCCGTGATCGGAATTATAACCTGAATTATCATACCAATGAGTCGGGAAGTTGGGTTACATCCCAAATCAATGGATCCATCACAGGAGAAATTGATGACGAAGGTCTGACCTTCAACTCAACCGATGACCTGCTCCTCGCTTTCCGAAACAGACCATCATCTCCGAGCAACGGAAATGTGGATTACGCAATCTTGTTCGATGGTGAATCTACTTGGCAAACGGGTGACGTATTTGATGGCACCGACGAAAATGGCGACCCGAGCACTAACACCGGAGGATTTATTTCCGCTCTCTACACCGATTCCGATCAAGTGATGATCCTGTTTGATCATTTCACGGGTCACACCACCGGCACCGGCAGTCCCAATTACGGCCCGCCCAATAACCCCCGCCAACTGCAATTCGCCACCGGGACCGTTAGCGATTACAATACCTATGCCACCTATCGTTTCGAGGATATCGGCAACGACGGTAAGTCGTTCTCCAGCTCTTCCCAGACCTTCGGATTGAGTGGCGACATGAATGGCCAAGTCATTGCCGACTATGGTTCCTCAGAGGGAAGCCAAATTGGAAACTCTAATGGATACATGGACACCTTGCCGGGAGCAAAATCCGGCAATGTTGGTGGCATCACGGCACCATCGGGTTACAGCTTCCGGGCCCTGGCTTTCGATGTTTGGCCATCCATCGATACGGGTGGCAATGTCAGTGCCGCTCCACAAAGTATCAAAGTGATCGGCAAGTTTTCTGGAACTCAGGTTGCCGTAGCTACTGTCAATTCGATTGATTTTGGCCAGAGTCCGATCGCCACCGGAGGAGCTTGGCAACGTATCGATCTTTCAGGAACGGATTTCGCTACCAACGATATCGATACAGTGGAGTTCGAGCTCACGGGCTCACAAAACTATATCGCTGTGGATAACTTTCTCTACGGTTTTCTTCAATTGGCGGTCACCAACTCCACCCCGACGGACATCGGATTAAGTCCAACGTCGATCAACCAGTCGGCCACGGGCACCAACGCGACAGTGGGCACGTTGTCGACCACAGACAG